>JACMJM010000063.1 GCA_014380615.1 Sphingobacteriaceae bacterium | reverse complement strand
TTTGGCTCCGAGTTCGTGGAAGATTTGTGTTATGTCTTTTTTCGGGATAGTGTGGTTGTGCGTAGCCGCGATGCATGAAGTAGGCTATTGCTGCTTTGCGCTGCTTGGGGCTGCCGTAATCGGGCATGAGGGTTTGTCCACTTAAAATCGCTGAGGATTTGTTTGGGGCTGGTTTGGAACAGGGCGCAGAGCATTTTGAAGTCTTGGATGTGGTTTGTAGTGTTTCGCTGGTGCTGTAATATTCAGGGTTGATTTCCTGGTATTGGGTGAATTTGGGTTTGGGTTATTAGTTCTCTTCCGATATTTTGAAGATTGAAAAATCGTCTTCTGTTTTATCTAATTGTAAACGGCTTTGGCATCAGTTTTATAAGACATTAATGGATCTGCTCAGTTGTGCAACAGCCACGACACGCGTGCGCCAGCATGGGGCAAGTTTAAATTTTATATAATATATTTAAATTAAATTTACTTTTACTAAAAATACTTTCAATAATAAAAATGTCCTTTGTTAAAAAACCCTCGCCGTCATGGTCTTCGTGGAGTTATCCAATAATTGCCTTTGTCTTTAACTATATTTTATATAAAAGCTTCCCAGCTGCTAGCAGTTCAGATGTTATCGCCGCCCTTTTCACCATTCCTTTTATAGCCATTGTCAGCGTTATTTTAACTTTCATTCATAAGAGGCTGAAAAAAGGCAATCATAGAACAGTCTTTTTTCAGATATTTGGTTCGATCTTCATTCTTCTTTTTAGCATAGGCCTATTTGTTTCTGACGAAGATAATAAACCGGCGTTCGTGATTAAACGGATGCGCGCCATTGAGAATGGTTACGTTCCAATATCCCTTAACGACTATTTCTTAGACCGACATCCTCCTAACTTGGAAAAAATTGTAGCCGCAGAAAAGAAATTTTATAAACAGCTAACAGATACAGCATATGCTATTTGGGTGTCCAGCCGCAAAATCGATGGTAGGTATATAAAGACCTATGGAATTATGTTTACTGGAAATGGCGATCCAATAACCACTAACCCAAACCTAAAAATAGAAAAGAAAGTTAAAGACGGTTTCAACTTTATAGAAATTATAAACAACGATACTCTCAGATTTACAGTTAATCGCCATACCGAAAATAATATAGACACTTCTACTGTTTATCCGAACGGACCGGTTTTGGATGCCTGGGTACACCAGATTGAAAGAGATAATAACGTTGATAATAAATTTTGGGCGTATGGCTTATTTCACTATTTCTTATAATTTAATTACATGGCACGTACTATAGCAGCACGCATTTCAGAGCTGATGATTACCCTCATAATCGTGCTCGCCTCCATCATTTTAATATTTTGGGGGATGTTGAAAAAGATAATAACCTCGATAATAAATATTGGGCGTATTTATTATGAGTCTAATAATATAGCACGTACTATAGCACGCATTGCAGATCTCATAATTACCATCGTATTCGTGCTCGGCTACAGCATGTTAATATTTTTTGGGATGATGTTTGCTGCATTTAAAGCTAACTACTTTGCTGTAGCACTACTTGGCATTTGCATAATAGCATGGTCATTGAGCACCTTTACCAAATCAAAATTTATACTAACCCGGTTTAGCGGCTTAGCTCTTTTATCCATTTCTTTGATTTATTTAGACATCGAGGGGCGTTATCCTAAAGAAACGATTTGGGAGGTAACAAAGATTGTCATTACTAGTATGTCGACCTTACCCTATTTAATTTTTGGACTGTTCTCTGTTGTTATTTTGCTAACAAAAGGATATAGGGATTTACCACTGACCTCGCCCTTAGAAGATTAGGCGCATAGCCTTGAGTCTATAGTTTAATTGTCAATGGTGTGAAGGGCATCAGAGGGCAGGTGTGAATAACATGCGGAAGCCGTGGCAAATACCGATAATAATTCATACCCACCATGTAGCCATGAATCCAACATAAACTGCCGCTAGACGAGGGTAGGAAAACCCAGCTTTTGAGCCCATCACTTACAACCGTACCTATGTCACGTAAGCTCCTTTCACCCATCGTCTCCTCCGTCTCCTTTCAATTTCGCCTCGGCTCGTGTCTCCATGAACGATCACCTTATCTTGTATGTTTCCTGAGTACACGAACCGGCCGTCGCAAGATGCCACTCGTACGGCTTTCAAATCCGCCCGAATTCAATTAACTTTAACCACCAATTATCGCATGAGAGTTTTAATCCTGTTTACATTTATTTTGATAGTAGGTTGCGGCAATAACAAGCCCCTCTTTCCGGAAGCAGATGAAAGTCATTGTATGTCGATGCCCGCAGGGCCGGCAAGTCTTTCTAAGCACCTCCAGCCGTTTACAGAAATAGCGAAAGTAAAGTCGGGCGTATGTGTGCTCGAAGACGGGGGTAATTCCCTTGTGGTGCGTGGCTGGTTAAGTGAAAACGCGGAAAGGTCTATTGATGTGCAGTATTTTATATTTTCTGCCGACAATGTAGGGTTGATAGCCTGCGACTATTTGGTACGTGCAGCAGACCGGGGGGTTAAAGTACGAATCCTTGTCGACGATGTGATGGTGGAAGCAGGTGCACACGAATTACTTACCCTCGACTCGCACAAGAACATTTCTATAAAGATTTATAACCCGACTACCAACATCGGAAAGAACCTTGGCAATAAGGCATACAATCTGGTAACAAACTTCAGAAGTGTGAACCAGCGGATGCATAACAAAACGTTCATTGTAGATGGAAAGGTGGTGATTACCGGAGGAAGGAACGTTGCGGACGAGTACTTCGATTATGATCACCAATACAACTTCCGCGACAGGGATGTGCTGTTGTTAGGCAAAGTAACAAGATCTGTACAGTTGTCATTCAATGATTTTTGGGAGAGTTCTTTAAGCGTACCCGTCACTCGTCTGGTAAGAGAAAAAGAGGAACCAGCTAACGATTCGGTAAAATTTCATAAACTTCACCAATACGCCTGCAATCCCGAAAACTTTTGGCCGCAGGTAAGAGAATCGATAAAAAACCTTCCTAATACTTTTGATTCTTTAAAGCGCTCTGATGAGTTTAAATGGATAGACAGTGTAAGCTTTGTGTCTGATATTCCCGGAAAAAACGATGGCACGAAAGGCCTTGGAGGCGGCGGAAAATCTACAGAGGCCCTGGTTAATCTGATCCGGCAAGCCAAAACATCAATTGATATCCAGTCGCCGTACCTGGTTACTTCCGACTTGAGTCATCAGTTGTTCAGAGATGCGGTTAAGCGTGGCGTAAAGATCCGGATACTCACCAACAGCCTTACTTCTACAGATAACATCGAAGCATTCAGCGGCTATCAGCGCAACCGGAAGAAAATACTTGCAACGGGTGCAAGAATATTCGAATACAGACCCGACGCAGCCGTGCGCTACAAAGTAATGACCCGCAATTTGCAGGAGAAACTAAAGTATGCACCCATTTTTGGCCTCCATGCCAAATCCATGATCGTCGACGGAAAGTTAACGGTGATAGGCACCTTCAATCTCGACCCTCGGAGCGCCAATCTAAATACCGAGTGTATCAGCGTGATCTATTCCGAAGAGATCACCCGTGGCGTTTTAAAAGGATTTGAAGAGGAATTTAAGCCAGAAAATTCATGGGAAACTACTTTTGCATGGAACCCTGACTATAAAGCCAGCATGAAGAAAAGGGCTAACACCTGGACAAGGAAAGTTATTCCTAAAGCAATCTTGTAATTCAATTCGTGCCGGGCTAATTGGTGTCTCCAGGAAATCTTTTCACCTAAGCCTTTGTTCGTGTCTCCACGGCCTTAAAAATTAGATCTGCTGTTTCGTGGGGACACGAACCAGGGCAGCAGATTTAATATTCGCAGATTTGCGATTAAGCCTTGCTACTCTGATTTGATAGGTCATCCCAGCGATTAATCCTATCAAGCCACCTAAATAACTAAAGTTATGCATTGATCCCACAGCGATGTAATTACTTTTATCAATTACATTTTCAGGAATAGGCCAGGAAACTCCAGTATGTGCTAAATATAGTTTTCCATAAGCCAAGCCAATCAGCCCGACTACAAGTGTGGTTACAAGTGTAATCAATATCGCTTTCGAAATAACCTTCTTCATCACTGTATGATCACGTTGAATTAATCCGGTCAACCCATGTCCTAAGCCAATTATAATCCCAACCCACCACGTCGCCATGAATCCAACATATATCGCAGCTATTCGGGCATTTCCAATATATAACCGGCCGTTATCGCCTACTAATGCGAATTGATAAAACTTGAACTTGGTATAATATTCTTCACTTATGCTATATGTAAGTTGGTCGTGAATGATTCCAAATACTCCAGCGATAAGAGGTGAAAGAATTAATGTTAGTAACAGAATAGCAAATTTTCTCATAGGACAGATTTAAATGTTAGTCCCGCCTTGAGCTTGATAGAAGTTCTTTATGTCTTCGCTCAGCATAATAATTGTTCACCACAAGAACAGCATGGATTATTCCTGGTATCCAAAAACAGAGTGTTAAGACGATGCTAAGGATGAAGGCACCCATTTTGCCAGTAGTCAATACAGCAATTGGTGGAAATAGAATACAGAGAAAGTAGCGCATAGAATAAGATTAGGTTTATAAACATACAAAATGTAAGTGTAATTCAGAACGAACCTGATATAGAGAAATTTATATCTTTAACTATGGCAACTACCGACAACCTCATCCTGAAAAACGCCAAAGGAAGCATTGGCAAAGAAATAGTAATTAAGAAATATGGCAAGAAGACTGTAATCAGCAAATACCCTGATATGAGCGGCGTTAAGTACAACGACCTCCAAAAACAGGAACAGAGCCGTTTTGCTGAGGCTGTTGCTTATGCCCGTTCTATTATACACGACCCGATAAAGAAAGCGGAATACCAAAAGAAGCTGCCTAAGGGGAAGCGGGTATATAATGCTGCTTTGCAGGAATTCTTAAAGCGTGATGGTGCTTAGCTACGTCTTAGCTGTAGTATAGTTGTATCCATCCTACGTTTATCCTACGTATTTCTTACGTATTAGGTAGTACCTGACTATAGTGATGGTGGTGGGTTAAGGGATTGCAAATCCCCTGTTATCTGGAATTCGACATGGCCTGCGGAATATAAAACAGGTGCGAAACTGTCGCTTAAGCACACAGCAAGCCCAAATCCCTGCAAGTATATAAGACAGATCTTCAACTATCCTTATAAATACATGAATGGGTCAAGGAACTCTAAAAATATGTGCGAAATTGGTTCATTTTTAACCTCTATTTTAAGCAAAATTAAAAACGGCAAAGTCGACGACAAAATTTTGGAGCTGCCTTAAGCCATCAATCCGAAACCCCTGCACCTGAACTTTCCCAGGCATGACTAAGCGTATAAACTCATCAACTTTTATTTCGGCCCGTCTAAAATTTTCGCCTTGCAGGTCATATGTTGTCAGCTTGTTGGACATTGCACACACTTGCGAAAAAGACAGTTTAGATAACCATTTAAAGTGCTGTTTTTGATTCGGATCAACCGCTATGCTATTGCCTTTTCAACACTACTACAAAAGGCGAAATAGTAGTTTTACTACTTTACAAATATACCACTTAACGACTTGTTTTTTTTCAACACGCTGTTCCTAAGCAAATTACTTATCCACAATGAGAGCAGAATGTTGATAAAATTGCAAAATTCGAATTGCTAATATTGTTACTTTTTGGTATATTTAAAGTATATTAAAACTAAAACCAATAGCACAATGGGAAAAAATCAGCATGTAGTTCCTCACAACGATGGATGGGCAGTAAGAGGAGCCGGAAACGAGCGCGTAACAAGAACGGCAGATACGCAGGCCGAAGCAAGAGAGATCGCGAGAAGCATCGCACAAAATCAAGGCTCTGAAATGATCGTTCATAGACCTGACGGACGCATTCGTGAGCGAAACAGCTATGGGAATGACCCACATCCTCCAAAAGGATAGTTATACCCCTCAAGTAGTTACTTGAGGGGTATTTAAGGCACTTCGCTTTACAAAGTTGTAGATTAGCAACTTTGGTGGACACGAATTAATTACAATCTTCTCATGGTAAGCATTTTCTTAGATAGTAATGCACTGTTTTCTGATCCTCTTTTCAAAAGTTCGTTCGGAGCCTTACTGCTGGAATACGCTAGAGAAGGTAAAGTAAAGCTGTTTATTTCTTCCATAGTCATTGATGAGATTTCCAATAATTACGAAAAGATCATTGGCAAGCACTTCCAAGCAATTAGGACTGAACTTGAGAAAGTAAACAAGCTTCTTCAAGTTGCCACTTCAATAGAGCTTCCGAACCCCAAAACTTTAAGAGAAGAAATATCATCATTTTATACTTCATTAATAACAGACGAAGTCCTGACCGAAGTTTTATATAGCAACGAAATTCTTCCCGAGTTAGTTAAGATGTCTATAAACCGTATAAAACCATTTACGGAAAGAAAGCAAGAATTTCGGGACGCAATCATTTGGCTTTCATATAAGGACACAATTAAGAAGTTAGAAATAGGCAATTTCTTTTTCATATCCAACAATAAGGATGATTTTTGGGACTCAGATAAGAAGGATCTACACCCCGAGTTGAAGAATGACTTACCTAACATAAAGCTTTACTCAAACTTTCAAGAGTTATGCACCTTAGAGAAGGTTATTTTGAAGATTTCTACAGAAAAGAAGTTTTCGACATGGTTTAACAATCTCCAACTTGACAACAAACAAATTGAAAAATACCTTAAAGGTGAGATTTGCGAAACGGTACACCAAAGAATAAAAAGGTCTATTGACAAGATGTCGCCTTCAACCTACTTCACCATTGATAATGGCATATACTTCGAATTCAGCTTCGAGTGGGACAGCTTGAAAGTCTTAAATTACACAGCCTACCAGCTAACTGACTTCGCTTCAATCGCTTGCGAAGTTGAAAGCAAAGCAAAAGCGGTTGTCTACACCCACGGATTGAAACACCGCGGCTACTTTTATATTAAAAGCAACATTTCCATTACTCTAACGCAACACACGGTTGTATTAGATGATGTCTATTCAACAGATGTATCGGACTTAACAAAAGACTGATACTTATTATTGTTGCGTATTTCGTACACCACGCCCTCGATTTTTATTTTCTTATTAATACTTTTAACTTCATCCACTTATCAACAGCATTTCATGTTTGCCATCACTATTGAGAAAAATACAAAAATTGAAAATATTGAAACTTACTTCACTAGGTTGAGTGAGGCAAAAACCCTCAATGTTGAAGTTGACCTCTTATTGCCGAAAGAGCTGAAATACTATTATCTCGGCTTAGTACCTGCCTTATTACAGTTCATCTTGACATGGTTGCGCTATGAAAACTCAGGAAAGCTATTGATTGACATAGATGAGTTAAATGAAGAAGCAATAACAGAACTCTGAATCGTCCTCGTTTGCATAACGAGGATGCAGCGAGGTTAGCGACTGCGTCGCCCACTGTAGATTCGAACTTACGTAGACTTTAATAGCATAGAATGAATTGTATATACTTTCCCTCTCTGTCCGTAATTTATGGGGAAGCTTTGAGCATGGGTAATATTAAAACTAAAAAGAAGAGTCTCAGATTCCGTTAAACATTCTTTGAAAGATAAATTTGAATTCACCCGGATTTGCGTTAGGAGGGGTTGCAGCGGATACCGGCAAAGAGCTTAATGCCATGTGCAGTATGAGCGGAAAACCCGCCCGAACGCCCAGAAAAATATTGCTTTAGATATTTCGCTATTCCAAATAGGATACCCTACAATGTAAAGGGTATAAATAGCATTCCAACTCACACTTATAATCAATTCCTTCCTTCCCCCTCAATTCACCATAAACTCATACAAGCCAGAGTCTGAAGTATTCCCTTTAGAATCCTTGCTTATTACCTTCCAATAATAAAGCGTATTTGCGGTTACGGTAACATTAGAAAAATGCTTGCGGTTAAATTCTCGCTTCGGTAGTAAATTAAGCTCTTCTTATGTTTTAGGTAATAATTCAACCCCCTGCCTTTGAATCGAAGCCCCAATTAGTACTTAACAATCAGGAGATAAAATATTAATCTAAAGTTTATAATAAATCGCTACTTTAGAAACTCATTAATCTAACGTCACCTTAAATCATCCATTAACCTATAACTTTTATGTACAATTCACAAGACAAATCCGCCCTCTTTAACCGCGATCCCAGCTATTTAGAAACCGACAAAGCCGCAGTGGCTGCCATGATTCAGGCGGCAGTAAACGTGGAGCTTTTTACCATTCCGCTTTACATGTGCTCCTTGTATTCGTTGCAAGGTGTTCATCAAATTACCGGACAAAAAAGCACGCTTTACCAGGGCAGGTACTGGCCCGGGCTGGCGCCAAGTTTCCGCCCCGGGATGGACAGTATGGGCAATATTGCCGAAAACTCTAAAGCCTTTAACACCATTTTTAGTGTGTTTGTAGAAGAGATGTTGCACCTGCAGCTGGCTTCTAACCTGGCAACTGTTATGGGTGTAACGCCAGTGTTCACCCAGCTTTCGCCGGAAGCGGCTAATTTTGCATGGTCGTGCTACAGCCCGGAAAGTACTCTCATACCCTACATTCTTGATTTTAAAGATTGTATCCCGAAATACGCCAGCATCAAAGTTAAACTGGGCACGCTGGATTTGGAACAAAACGAGCTTTTTCTGGCTATCGAAGAACCCGAGGAAACGGCTAAGGAGCGGATCCGCGAAGAATGCCGTTCTAAATACTTCCCGGCTATTCCATTACAAAACTGGAAAGCAGGAGACGCGCTGCCACTCTTCGGCAGTATTGGGCAGATGTACCAATCGCTTTGGGATTACCTGGATATTGTTTACAAAAATGCCGATGGCACAGAATTTACGCTTTGGGAGAAACTTTACGACCCAGCAGCTTTACAGCGTGACCTGTTTAATACGGTATCCTCCGGTCATCCTTATAAAGAATACCAGGAGCTTGAAACCACCGTATCGGGCTGGTTGCCCGAAAAGGCAAAAGAAGTGGTGTTTAAACTGATCTGTGCCATTACCGATCAGGGTGAAGGAAACGGGATCAAGAAAAACATACGTCCGGCGAAAGGTTTAATGGCAGTGAGCCCGGTAAACCAGGCATCAGATGCTGCGCTTAAGGCAGATTATCCATCTTATACCGACAGCGGAAACCCTGCTCCCTCTACCCATGCCTATGCCCGTTATGATAACGGAGAAAAAGATCACTTTGAGCGCTTTGGCGAAATCAAAGAAGACCTGATCTCGGGTAAAATTGTAACCTGGGATAAATGGCGTATTGGGCAGCCAGAACGCTGGACGGCAAAAGACCTGATGGCTCCCGACTACGATAAAAACACGTATAACCTGCCTCCCGCTGAAGACGTTGCCGCCGCCCTTAACCGCTTAGGCAATCCGCTGAATGCCGATGGTACGCCGGATACGGCAAAACGCGCAGCCAATTACAAGCAGTTTTGCCAGATTGCTACAGGCGCTATTTCGGGCATTACAACGGTATTGGATCAATACTGGGAAAACCCTGCGGTTGGCTTCCCCTTCCCTTCTATGGGCGGCTCGGGCGATAGGCTGATGATGTGCTGGGCGGTATTCGGACAGTTACCAGATCTTTCTGTAGGTGTACAACCTCGCAAAGCGAAAACGCTGTACCATGCCTGCCAGGGACTGGACCTTAACGAACCGGCTTCAACTGACCTGACGTGCGGTTCGCCTGAGGTATACCATAACTGCCGTGGTTCAAACACCTGCAAAGCAGAGGGCGGTTGCGGATTTGTGCAGCAGGTTGGCCAGTCTAAAAGCTGCGGCGGAAGCCTTAAAGCGGTGCAGGCAGGCTGCGGTTTACCAGCACCGGCCTACAGCGCACCGGGCGATAACATGTGCAAAAGCTTTGGAGGCTGTGCAGTTCCAATCTCGGCATCGCAGATCTTCCCCGATTTTACCAATACCAGCGGACAGCAGAACGTAGGCTCTATGGAGTTGAATGATTTTCCGGCCCCTCGGCATGCTACTACTAAGATCCCCGGACAGATCATCTTTAAATCGGGCGATTTTGTGCACGATATTGCATGGGAGGCTTATAAACGGGTGATCGAGAGTAGAGACCCTAACGCACCCGAGCCGGTAAAACCGCCTACCAGCGATATTCGCCTGGCTTTTCCGCCTTCCACCTAGAAGCAATATTACATGAATGATATTAGCAAAAACCGCCTGGGCCTGCCAAATTTAGGCCTGGGCGTTGGTTTACGCAGTCAGCATTACAGTTACCTGCTAAAGAATGATCCGGTAGTGGACTGGTTCGAAATCATCAGCGAAAACTACCTGGATAACTGGGGGTACGCCCGCCATATACTGGAGCATATTGCCGCTCTGCGCCCCATTGTGATGCATGGCGTTTCGATGTCTATTGGCAGCACTGACCCCTTAAACTTAGCCTATCTTGCTCAGCTGAAAGAACTTGCCGAACTTGTAAATCCCGTTTGGATCTCGGACCATCTTTGCTGGACAGGCGTAGCCAGCATTAACACCCACGATCTGCTGCCTTTACCTTTAACCCTGGAGAGCCTGAAACACGTGGTTGCAAGAGTAAACCAGGTGCAGGACATTCTTAAGCGGCCGCTCGTGCTAGAAAATCCATCTACCTATTTAGAATTTGAACATTCTACACTGCATGAATGGGAGTTCCTCTCTGAACTGGCAACGCAAACCGGCTGTGGTTTACTGCTCGATGTAAACAACGTATTTGTATCAGCGACCAACCATAACTTCGATCCTGAATTTTATATTCGTAATATTCCACACAATCACGTGGTGCAAATCCATGTTGCCGGGCCAACAGATTGCGGACAAATCTTAATAGACACCCACGACCAGCCAGTTCCTACTCGTGTTTGGCAACTGTATCGCCTTGCGCAAGAGCTAACCGGTGGTGTATCTACTCTTTTGGAATGGGATGCCAATATTCCGGAATACCCCGAACTGGTGGCCGAGGTACTTAAAGCCAGGGAGGTAATGAAAGGCTATATTCCAGATGTGCCTGTATACCAGTCGCAGCAGGCGGAGGTGGTGTCGAACCCGGTGGACCACCAAATGAAAGTAACGTATGAGTGATCTAAGCACCGTCCAGAAATGGTTAACTTCTATTATTGTTCGTCCGGGCAAGCTTCAGGATAAGATCAACGCTGCCGACCGGACTTACCAGGTAGATTATACACGCCTCATCAAATCGTCGCACATTACGGCCACCGACCGGATTCATGTCTACGCCCGGGGCTATGTGCTTAGGCTAATGGAATGCATGCGTGCAGACTATCCCGCCTTGCAGGCGCTTCTTGGGCCTGCCTTGTTCGATACCTTCGCACAAGCCTATCTCAGCAGTTTGCCCTCCCATTCGCCCAGCCTGTTTGATCTGGGTAAAAGCTTCCCGGATTTTATCAAAGTTTCGCAGCCGCCTGTTGCCGATACCGAAACCGGGCACAGTATGTTCGATCTGCCGGTAGAGCTGGCCATGGCCGAACGTGCGAGATCTGAAGTGTTACGCAGCAAAGGGCTGGAGCAGATTCAGTCGGCCGGAGCAAGCGAGAGCTTTATGTTTGAATTGCTCCAGATATCTCTTCGCATATCGCCCTGTCTTCGCCTTCTGAAGCTTTCTTACCCGCTCATCAGTTTTATCAGATCAGCGGAGAGCAAGGAACATGCTGCAACACCCGAAAAGCGGAACAACTTTATGGCGATTTGCCGTAAAAATTATGCAATTGCCATGTACGAGCTGGAAGACTGGCAATGGTATTTCTTAACCGCGCTTAGTGAAAGCAATTACACCGAAGCGGTTGGCATAGCCGCAGAAAATAGCGGTATTAAGCGGGATACTTTACTGGCGGATCTGATGATCTGGCTGCCGGGAGCTAAGCAGATGGGGATGGTGTATGAGGAAGGTGGGGAGGTTTAGAAAAAGGGGGCTGAGCTGGGGTTATGGGAATGGCTTGCTTATAGTTAATCTTCTTTCAAAGTCTGTCGCCATAAAGGTAAAAATTGCCACAAAGACGCGAAGGCGCTAAGCAAACTTCGTGTCTTTGAATCTTCGTGGCAAATCCTGAATTTTGAAGCTCCTTTGTATTTATGAGTCCATCGCCTCGAACGCCCGCCTGACTGACGGGCAGACAGAGAGAGGTCTCCAGCCTATGAAATACAGCCCTTATCCGCAGAGATTTATTAAAAAAACATTGATTTTGCGCTTTAGAATAAAAGTTATTAACATAAATCACTTAACTATTTCTTTTGGGTTAAATTTTTTATATTGTGACAAAATTTTATGAACAATACATTACTATGGAAGCACAGATTCAACCCATCAAAACAGATCTGTTTAGGTTTGTTACCATCAGAACACCACAGCTATTAAATAGCACACAAAAATCATTATGGTATATTTTTCATCCTGATGAAAATAAAAGCCAGATTTTGAAAAATTCTCAGACAGAAAGTATTGAAAAGTGCAGATCAAATGCTATAAAAGCTGCCGCAGCTTATCACTCTGCTTTCAAAACACCCACAGAAGTTAAAGAAAAATTTGCGCAGATGTATGAATTCTCGCAATGGTTATTTTTTCAAAAAAATGCACTCGACAAATTAGTTGTTGAATCCAAACTCAGCACCCTTGTGCCGCTGGAGCTTGCAGATCAATTGTTGCTATGGGACAATTTACTTTATCAGGTTATTGTCCGTTCAAAGCCATCAGTACGGCAGGCTTGTATTCAATTAATCAGAGCTAATTATTTTGTAACATTTTTTCAATCGCAGAATATAGAAGACCTGGCCACAACTTACCTTGTAAAGCGCCCGGATCTGACCGATTCTGAAAAAGTATTTAATATATTAACCCGACTGGCAAAAAGTAAAATTGTTTTATCTAAATGTGTAAGTGCGGGTAAGCAAACTGATTTTAATTCAGATAATAAAAATATTGCAGGTGATAAAAATTTGTATTTAGACCATCAGGCCGGGCTTATTGATCATAATTTAGTGCTGTTAAAAACCGCGCAAACAGATTTAAGTTTAATCAAGAAAAGGCAAAATTTACAATCTAATTCGGGGTTAAAGCAAATTAAAACAAATTCTTCATCCGCCTCGAGGTTAGCCAAAACCACCAGCGACTTAATAGCTACCCAATTATCTTTTGATTCAAATTCTAATATAAGCGCCTTACAACAACAAATAAATACTCATATTATTAAGTTCAAGAATCAGAAAAGACAAACTCAGATTCAACGAAAAGAGAATAAAAAGACAAGTAATAAAGCAGAAAATCGGTTTGCTATATCCGCACAAAAACAGCAGGGCATTCCCGGCATTTATATAAGCGCTTCTGTTGGTAAAGACCGGTTTATTGTAAATGCAGAATATGAAATAAAACCAGAAAATGGTAAAGCAGTTAAAGGTTCTGACTTTGAATCTGTTTCTACGTCACAAAATGGAAACAATTCATACTTCCTTCCTCTTAGCGACGGTTTAAAACCTGGTGAAGGCAAATTTAGTTTTAACGGAAACTTTACATTGAACGACGGAAGTACCTGGCAGGGAAATACGAATATCCATTTTGATAAACCACCGGTTTTTGGAAATCTGGAATTCAAAGACCCCATTTCTCCAGTTACATCATTTCTCCCTCCGCCACCTCCAACTCCCGAGTTATTCGGGGTAAATCGTTTAGGGATTGGTGTTTACCGTAAAGTGGAGCAGGAAGTATGTTGTTATGTCCCCGGCGAAGTATCTCATATAGAGAATATAATGGCCAGAGAATATAAAGAAAGGCATACCCGCAGTCTTACCAGTTCAGAAACAACAGAAGAAGAAACTACTGAATTAGAAATAGAAGATCAAAAAGATACCGTATCTACTTCACGGTATGAATTGCAATCTGAAATTTCAAACCTGCTAAACAAAGATACGAGCATCGCTGCGGGAGCTTCTGTAGGGGTAAGCGGCACGTATATGGGTGTTACTGTTTCGGCAGACGGATATTTCGATTATGCCAATACCAATTCTACTTCTGAATCTGATGCCGAAGCACAAACGTATGCGCAGGAAATTACAGATACTGCTACCGAACGGATTTTGCAAAAAACTTCGGTAAAAAGAACCAGTAAAATTCTGGAAGAATATGAAGAAAATAATCGTCATGGCTTTGATAATCGTGAAGGTACCGAACATGTAACCGGAGTTTACCGCTGGATAGATATTATCTACACTAACCGCTTAATAAACTACGGCAACAGATTAATGATTGAGTTTTTGATACCCGAGCCTGCCAGGTTTTATAAAATGGCCGTGGAACAGAAAGCCGAAGCAGATGCTGCAGAAACCTCTGCGAGTTCAAATCTAACAGCACCGGCTCATCCGAGTGAATATGGAATTAATTCGTATGAGGATATCGAAGAAGACAATTATTTGGAAATTGCCAATTATTATGGCATTTCAGTTGATGACCCCCTTTCTCCTCTTACAGATATATTGACCATGGGTTTCGGCCCGGCAGATGATCCTTCCAGTTCTGCCGATCCGGACGCAAAGGAATTGAGCTACAATTTCAATATGAACTTTTTAACATTTGGTGATTACTCCTTATACAGCGCCACTAAAGTAAAAGTGAATTACACCTTTGATTATCACCTTAAAGGAACAGAATGGGGAACCTATTTTAAATTGTTTGTGTACAATGACAGCGTCGTACACGATCAGGATGATTTATCTGACTCTGAAGGTACAAGCGAAAAAGAAAGCAAAATAAAAGAAGGATCTACTACCATTACATTGCCGGGTTTAAAAAATTCGTTGGATGTATCAGTAAACATCAATAATGTATATGATTTTAATATTGAACTTGAAGTTACTGTAGAAGCAAATGAAGAAGAAATAGTGAGATGGCAGAAAGCCGTATATCAGGATATTTTCGATGAATATAACACTCAGCTTGAAGAATACGAAAGTGCCTTGGATGAAGTTGAAACCGCGGCTAAAGCAGCGGCAGAGGAAGAAGCCGATATTACATTATCTACAGATACTTGCCGCAGTATAGAACAACGCGAAATTGAAAGAATTGCTATAGAAATGCTGACTAAGCCTTTTAACCTCCCTCAGGGGCGATATTTCTATTATAACGGTCCATGCGATGTTCCTTTAGTTAAACAAAACGAGCAGTGGGAAAGGTATTCATCGCATGTTAAATTCTTTGAGCAGGCTTTTGATTGGAGTCTGATGTCCTATTTATTTTATCCCTATTACTGGGCAAAAAAATGCGATTGGGCCGAACTGTCACAGATATCAGGAAATGGAGATTCGATATTTGAAGGGTTTTTAAAAAGCGGAATGGCAAGGGTTGTAATTCCGGTACGGTTGGGATTTGAAGAAGCTGTAGATTTTTACATGGAGACCGGTGATATCTGGAATGGCGGCGGTTTGGTGATAGATATGGACGATGATTTATATATTTCTATCGACCAAGAATTGATGGAACCCCTTGGTTTTGTAGAAAAGGTATGGTCATCACGTGTACCAACTACGCTTACTATTATTCAGGGTAACTCGGTGTATTTAGAAGACGAAGGATTGCCCTGCTGCCATAAAATTGAAGATAGTGGAGCGGATACTTTATTGCGGAGCAGTACAGCCATTTTAGGCAGCACAGCGACAACTGAATAACCATGGCTTTAGATAATAAATTTCCTGGTTTCCCTGGAAATCAGTGTTTTTCGAGCGGCTTTGATCTGTATAGAACAACGAGCCCGTTTACAGAGAGCCCGTTTTTAATGGATGCCTGCAATATTGAAGATGGTTATTTCCCCAGTGCCGATAGCACGGAGATAAGTCAGACAAAAGTTATTTATGAAAATAACGTATCGCCACAATTTGTGCAGGATATGGTGGCGTTTTGGGATAGTAATTCTAACGGGATATTAGAAACCGGAGAAGGCCAATTATTCACCTATAAAATCAAAATTTTTATATCACGTGAGGCCAGTTATTTAAAAGAAGCGTTTGATAAATTCAATGCGGATCCCAGTGATGTTTGTTTTTTTCTTGAAGATAATAGTACCGATATTTTTAGCGACAGAACAGCCTATATAAAAATCGGGACTCTATTTCAATCAAATTTAAAAGACAGGAAAACAATCGCGCTGATCGAAACTAAAAGCGATTTTTTTGGGCGGTATAAAAGCTCCGATATAAACGGAGAAAGTTATACCCTTGATTTTTCTGAAAAAGAAATTACAGAACTAATCCAAACCGGTAAAATCTCAAATCCGGCCATGTCTGTAGTGATCGGATTATATCAGTTATTAAATCTGCAAAATATAATTCTGGCTCCTGTGTATTCTATTTTATCGGATGGATTACTTTGGATTACAGCTACGGCGAGAGAATACATCGAATTTAAAGATAAGCATTGGGACCCGGAGGCAAGCGATTCAGGAGGCGCCAATTTTAAGCCCGTACTGTTTTCAACGCTAAGTAATTTGCAGGAATTAGGTATTGAAGCGGTAAATGATGTAACAGGAGCAATAAAAAAAGGTATTGACGAGCAAGAGGCGACCTTAAAAGCGAAGCTAAGCATCTTGTTAAACCCGGCAGTAAAAGACTATGTTGGGCCAGATTCATTAAATCAATTTGTAGAAAAGTGTTTGAATTACATCAGTGAACTAAAAGCAAACTTGTATAATGGAATTGATACCATAGTTTCAGTTTTTGCCTATATAGGAGAGAAATGGCTGAATGCCTTAAACGCTTTTTATTGCGGTTTGTGGAATGCTATAGTTGAAATATTTTTAGGACTGATTGATTTGGTAGCCTACGTTTTTTTAGCTCTTGCAAAAATTGGCGAAGCTGCTGCAAACGCACAATCATTAGTGCCCCAAATGCTCGAATTGCTGGATGAGTTTGTACAAATGATTTTGAAAACAGACATTATAAACATTATTTTTTCTGCTTTAGAGAAAATAATGGAAAAAGTACTATCATTCAATTTATACAGCCTTACCAACTCTGTAAGCATAGAACGTGTTGCCTATTTTTTAGGCAATATCGCGGGTTTTATTGTCGAATTAATTATCGGTGCTTTTGTATCTGGTGGCACAAAGAGTGTGGTAGATTTATTTAAAAAATTCGGAACGGTAGGGGAAGATATTTTACAAGTTATAATGACTAATGCCAAAAAACTGTTTGGTTCCGGAACGGGCATTTCTATTGAATCAATAACCAGGTGTATTCAATTTTTTATTGATCTGGTTGGCAAAGGCAAGGAAGAAGTGCTAAAATGGATTGATGAGTTTTTTGAACTGCTGGAAATGGCGGCTAAACTAGGGAATGATATTCTTAAAAAAATTGAAGATATATTCAATTTTACAGCCGAACAAATAGAGCAATTGAAAAAAACCGGGCTGGATTTTGTAACCTATGTAGATGATGCAGCAGAAACTGTATGCAGCTTATGCAGAATAACTACTAATTGATATGTTTGGTTGTTTTAAATTCATCAAAAACGCTGATAAAACACTCAGAATATTTTTCAAAAACATACCTCTCAAAACCGATATCAATATACTTGTTGATGTGATTATTTATTACAGCAAGGGTTATGATAAATACTTGAACGATCTTTTTAGTGCTGTTCAGGCTAAATCAATGGCTTTTTTGGAATCGGGGGAGATCTATCTTGATTTCTATATGTATAGAAAAGAAGATATCATGAATTTGGGCGCCTGTATTGATATGATTGATGAACGTACCAAGACAATGCTTCTCCGCATTAGAAATTCTGAAGACGTAGATAATTTCATTAAATTTTTAAAATTAAGTGATTCTGAAAAAACTGCCCGTATTGACGAGATAATTGAATTCCTACTACAGGATAAGGATTGTATTTTTAATCCAAAAAAAGCAAAACAGGCTGTAAATATTGATATTCCTGCAAGCTTCAGGGGTTTGGCTCCTGATTATGATACCATCAAAGACATTTTATTTAAAGGAAACCCTGTAATTTATAAATTTAAAGACGCCTATGGCATCCTGAAAATTAAATATTCAAGTGTAAGAGATATAGATTTTAGGCTTGCATATGAAAAATTAGGAATGAGTACGGATGATATCAAAAAAATTGAAGATCTATATGTTTGGCACCATTTAGATGATTGGGACCCGGTAAGTGGTGAGGGAACCATGCAATTGGTTTTGAAATCGCTGCATAATTCAACCGGTTACGACAATGCGTTAAACCATACAGGCGGAGTGGCCCTTTGGAAATGGTATTATTTGATTTATTATAGTTAGAAGGTTAAGAGCGAAAACATCAAACTGGCACAGTTTAATTTACATCTCTACTTTGGAATTTGTAATTCCTCATTTTTTATAATTTTCCCGACATTCGGCTAATTTTCTTACGAAATATCATTGGAATAGCAGGATGGTTTAGGTGAGGATGAAGTTGGGTGACTTGGCAAAAGCATCCCCAGCTACCGCGAGCTATATGTGCCTGTTAAGTGGCGTTGGCTGGTTCGAGCTTGCAGCTCGGACCTAAGTTACACATAGTCAATTTCCAACATCCCCTAGCTACCGCGAGCTTAAAGCACATGGTAGGTGGCACATGCTGGTTCGAGCTTGCAGCTCGGACCTTATTATACAAAATCAATTTTCAGCAGCCCTTTGCCGCCACAGTAATCAATTGCACTGCTGTATTTCCAATGATGGGCTTCGCCTACAAAAGCAGCTATAACTGGATTATTATGAATATAATCAACTTTTTGATCAGTTACTTCTGCGCTCCATAGCTCAATCGGCTTATTGTGCTGTTGCCAAAACTGCATTTTCTTCACGTTACTGTTCTTTAACCCTGCCCTTTCCATCATCCATAAAATCCATTCTCTCCTGCTTTCCTGAGGATGCTCTTTAATCATTTTTTGCAAAGCCTTTGAAGTATATGTTTTGAAGCTTTTCAGCAATTCACCCGGATTAGCGTCTTTTGCTCTGAACACCAAATGTACATGACTAGGCATTATACACCACGAATATATTTCCATGCCTTTTTCTTTACGGCACCATGCAAGGCTGCCGACTAAGGCCATAAAATATTCGTCACGTACAAATACGTCTATCCAGTTGATAGTAGCGAAGCTGACAAAGTATAGGCCTTCTTTATTGTAAAATTTATAATTACGACTCATCTGTAGATATGAGCCAAGATAAGAAACTGTCGTCTAAATAAAAGGTCCGAGCTGCAAGCTCGAACCAGCAAGTGCCTTATGCAGAACGCTTATGCTCGCGGCAGCGGGGTGTCTACTTCCACTTTCAGCATCTCGCGCAATCTTTCACCGCGTAGTCGATCCTTGCTTGGCCAAAGAATCTTAGAAACATTTGCTGTTGAGACAAGAATTGATTGAATTGAACACCAAACTTCTAATCGATCAAAATTTTCATGTGTAGCCTGTAATCTTTCAAAAGCTCTTTGAGCAATCTTTGATTGCAGTAAAATTTCACTAATAAAAATCGTGTCTCGGAACTCTTTCATAAGGTGCAAAATGAATTGTCACTACCGCCGCCGATCGATTGTAAATCTGCTTTCTCAGGTACGAGATGCGTTTGCTAACATCTTGAACAGCGAGAATATTCTAAGATATTAAATACTTTTAGCTTTAGTTGAAGCCTAATAAAGGCATCTTTAAAAAAAGCGAAAAGATTCGCTGACCTCAGCAGAATGCACACGCGACACGCGTGCGCCAGCATGAGTATTGCTTCGTTGTAGGTATAGTGTAGGTGTAGCCATCCTACGTTTATCCTACTTATTAGGTAGCTTTTAGGTATAGTCACGCCTTAGAGCTTGATCAAAAGCGAGGTTTAAATAGATATTTTCTTCCAATATCCAGAGCAGTTGAATAGAAACCACTTCTTTTTCAACCTAGCTAAAAAATGCTTACTTCTTTTTCTGACCAATCTTGTCGAGATGATTTCGTTCCATAACCATTGTTGATCGAAACCATCCCAAATACCCGCTATGCTCATAAGATTGGCTCCTACAATTGGCGATACTTCAAAAAAATCTATATCTTTTAATTCATTGATACTGTAACCGCTTTCCTTAAAGATGTTGCTTATTCTGGATAGATCATCATTATCAAGCTCGGTGTCCAAATAGAATTCCGAAATGGCAAGCCAAACGGGTTTACGTCTTTCTATTTCATTAGTAGATAGCATTGAAGTCATGATTATTTATTTTCTTCCTTTCTGCAAGACACCAATTCTATTAAAGGCAATCACCCGATCTAATTTAGAATTCCATAGTTGAAAACTTTCTTTTCCCAAGAACTCTTTGATTACATTCATGATCTCCGAATTCTTATAGCCTCCTGAGTTTTGCCGTTCATAAACGAAATAAAGATTGTCATCGGACAAAAAAACATCTATGAGCTCAACTATTAAATCATTTCTTATCTCACTCCCAGTGCCGAACGGTATCCAGTTCTTGTCCCAATCGACAACCCGAGTTAAATAAGCTGTGGCATTGTAAAGCTCTTTCGAATCCATATGTTTTATCGGTGTCCGAGATTAAGTTCTTTCATCTCGAAATAACATAGTTCACAAACCAATTTTATCTCTGCGAACGCCATCGAGTTATCACTCCACTCACCTTCTCTTTCTCTTACCAGCTCACATTCAGCGCACCATGCTTGCAAATCGTCATCGTCCGATAGTTCCATATTCTCTACAGTTTCAAAAGCTTCTTCAAATCCAACTTTATGTTGACGATTAAGATGTTTACAGACAAATGCCCTTCTCCTATATTCATGATCCGCACATTCAACATACCTGTCCTTGATATCCTGCGCTTCTTGATTGTCCAAATGGTCCAGTATGACCATGAATATCATCAAATGATCTGAAACAGGCCGGTAAACACCTATGCCGTTTAGTAGTTTCGTTGCTATTGCGGTGAACTCCCATGCTTCTTCTTCGCTACTCTCGAAATATCCGTTTGTTAGCTTATTGAAGTTTGATTCTGTGCCGAAATCCTTAACACGCCCAATATTTTCTTTTACTTCTGGTAAAGTATTTTCATTATCCCAAGCCCATTTCCATGTGTTACTGGTCGTTGAAAAGGTCCCCACTTCTTCATACCTAAAGTTAATCTCGTTCTGTCCAGTGTTGAAGGTCAATAAGCCCTTGACTTGATTATAGAACCAGTTTTCGTAAGAATTTACATTGTATTTATTTTTGAATTCTTCTTGCAAAGCTTTCAGTTCTTCGATACATGATTCGACAAAGCTGGCATAGGTCAATTGCTGCATAGGATGTGAATTTAGATCTTTTTATTAGCAAGACTGAACACTTAAGTCAATGAGGTGATCATTTCTTTTCTAGCTTCTCAATTGCTTTTATTACCGATTCTCTGTTTTTAGCTGACTTCATCCATTCTGGCAGTTTCTCAACCATCGTCCAGCCGAGACGCCCATTTCGTTCTCTTAAATCGGCTTGTATGTATTGCTTCAAATAATCAAGGTGCTTATAGTTAATGGCCCACAGAACTTCACCTTTAACATTTTCTGTTAACCAAAGAGGTAGATTGAAGTACTTGTCTGCCGGCCTGCCATTGGGTTCATATACCCACTCCAATTTTATATTCCTAGGCTTGTAATCCTCTGTTTGACCACAACCGGGACATTTTAATGCGATTGTCTCAACTTTCTCATTCACGCTTGGGATATCCACTTTGATTTCTGACACGCAATTTGCACAATGGCAGCTAAACTCCACGTGGTAAGATTCTTTTTTGCCGGGCTGACTGTAGAAGCAGTTAGGACATTTCAACTTTCTAACTGAATAATAAGTAGGTTCCTCTTTTGTGATACTGGCTCTCAGTGCACACTTTGGGCATTCTACGAACACTTCCTCTTCAAAAGAGCTTAGCAATAAATTTTGATCTTGAAATCGGCTCATGTATACAAAGGTAGAATATAGTCGTAAAAGTCATTTCGTAATTAAAAGATTCGGAGGGTGAGATACATACCTTATTGCACCAGTATCTTTGCTTCCTCAAAATGGACTCTAAACTTTTCTTCTACTTCCTTATTTCGGAATTTTAGGATTGTTGAGGTGCCGTCGAAACAAATTATTTCTATCTCTGACTCCTGTAGAAAAAAAGTGTCAGGTTCTGACCAAACATTCGGATTACAATCTGCAAAAGGAAGTTGATCTTGTGCGAGTTCGGGGATTTGGCCTTTGATGCCACAAAACACTCCCCAGATGAATTGGATGCTTCGTGTCTCTACTATTTTCAACAGTTCCGTGCCAGTAAATTGAATCTTAGGAGACTCATGGTCCAGCTTTTCAATTAAGCCTTTTTCCTTATAGTCTAAAACCATATAGTCCTGGTTGGTTAACAACCAATTACATGAGGCAAACTCAGATTTTATAGGCGCAATCAAGGCTCTTAAATCTGTATGAAACTCTAATTTGTCGGTTTTCTGAAGAATAAGTGCCAAGACGTTATAAGACTTTGTGCATGAAAGTTACAAACTTTCTTTTATTGTCAAAGCTTAAGTTACCTCTGCTTGGGCAGCACCTAAAACTTAAGCCAGAAACATCAAACTAAAGCCAGCGAGGGTGGATTAACATTTATCTAAGGCAAAATATTAAAGCGGCTCATATTTAGTTTGACAAATAAAGCTAACTCTAAAAATATTAGTATATTTATTGAATCTATTTTCAACTTTAATCGTTAAACTTGCATCAATATGAGCCAGTTCGATTACATAAAGGATATTGCAAAATACGGCTTAGAAAATGATCGAGAGAAGTTATTAGCTTCTTTAAATGAGTTAATAGAACATTCAAAAAACACAAAAAAGCTAAACCTAGCTATTCAATTACAATCAATTTTAAAGGATTCAATTAGGCAAGAGCAAAACAAGCATCTTGTAAAAGTAGGTTCCCCTCACCATCTTCAACGCATCAATGATATAGAGACTGATGATTTAATCTTGGAGAAAATCACCTCAGATTATACATTAGAAAATATTATTGGTGATAATATAATAAAGTCAGAATTAAGTTTTTTCATTCAGGAACACGCATCATCTGAATTACTCAGGAAGTATGAGCTCCCTATAGCTAATAAAGTATTTCTACATGGGCCGTCAGGTTGTGGAAAGACGTTAGCCTCATATGTGATCGCGGGAGAGCTACAAAAGATGATGATCGTCGTCAATCTTGGAGCTATTGTTTCTTCTAAGTTAGGGGAGACTAGCAAAAACCTAGCAAAAATTTTTAAAAAAGCGTCAAGTGAAGACTGTATAATTTTTATTGACGAATTTGATTCTCTTGGTAAGATTCGCGATTACAGCCAGGACCATGGAGAGATGAAACGTGTTGTGAATACCATTTTACAATTATTTGATTATTTACCACAATCATCAATGCTTATCGCTGCTTCAAATCAAATAGATATGATTGACAGTGCATTGTTAAGACGGTTTGATGTAAATCTTAAGTTTAATTTGCCAAATGAGGAGCAAATTCTTGCATTGATTAAATTGACCTTAAAAAATGGCAAATATCGGTTTGATAAACCCAATGAGCTATCTCGCGTAGTGAAGGATTCGCTCGGATTATCTTACTATAGTATTCAGAAAACTATAATAACTGCTATTAAAAGAAGCTTATTTGAAAGCCAAGGAAAGAAAACACGATCCATATCTATTGTAATCCAAACACAACTCTGGTCTGAATTAATTAATGCTGAAAAAGAAGCTTTAAGATCATCCCTTTAATTCCCAGCTTCTCCAATAGCTTCTCCCTCTAGACCCTCAATTTCATTTATTGCCTTTAAGTTATTAATATTCAGCATTTCGTTGTAATAGGCGGCCAGTGTTTATGTTTTTTACAGAATTCTCTTTGAACGTTATTACCAAAGAGAATTTATGAGGAATATTTTGATGTTGGGCCTCAACTGGTGTCAACATTTTGTGAAGTTTACAGTTTAATGCAATTTTTAAGGTGCCACCTTCTTGCCTTAGGATATCTTTTGATAAAGTAAAATTAATCTTTTGGCTGTTACTAAGCATTTTCGCTTTGAAATAATAATCTTGTGACCAAGATTGACCAAAAGTAAAGTATTCAGCTTTGTTATTGTTTATTCCAATGGAAATCGGCTTTTCATTCTCCAATTTATGAGCTCCATTTTCATCAAGTTCATATTCTTCTAATGGCTTATTTTTAAACAGTCCGAACGCAATTTGAATTGGGCAATATGTCAATTGATCGTTTTTAACGGGTTTGAATTTGAAACACATTGTCGCCTGAACAGTTAAAACACCTTTTCGATTCAGGTCCAGTAAGTATTCTGGGAAATGGATAGGGAAAGACTTAATATACCCAGGACTAATTTCATCTTCCAAAATAAAAGTAATGCGATCAGATGAGGATACTTCACATTCCTCTTCATTAGGAACTCCATTGCCTAAAACATGAGACTGTTTAGTTATTGGCAGATTAAACAAGTCCTCTCTGTTTGGACAATAAGCTGAATTAATTATTAAAGCTTTGATAGTTTGCATGTTATCAGCAAGCGAAGGATAGCGTTTTATTAATTTAGCTGCAAGATTTGCCGTTAGCGGAGTTGAAAGACTAGTACCGGCATCGCGATCATAAAATGTCCCAAGTGTAGAGGAAATGATTTTCATTCCAGTGTTTGAAGGATCTAAACGTGGGTTATAATCTCCCCCATAGTTGCAAACATCAGGCTTGAATAACTTTTTATTAACTCTAGTTTTATTCATTGATGGATGATTCCAATCTATGTGAAATGTTCTACTATAGATAGCAGGAACAACACCAGGAGGTGAAACTCGGTTTAAAGTATTATTTTCGAGATTATCAGCTACGGCTCCTATGGTTATGTTATTCATACTTTCAGATGGAGAGCACAAATTAGAGTTTTCATCTTCAAAATGGTTGGGGTATGTAACAACTCCTCCCGTAAGGCCAACAGAAGTCATTAGTTCTTTATTATTCGCGACAGAAATAAATATTAATATATTCAATTCATAGCTTAAAACATCTAACGCATAAGCATACTCAGAAATAATGTCATTATATTTTTTATAACCTGTATAGCAAATGGTCAAAGTATAAATCTGAACCCCATACATTTCATAAGCATCACGTATCAATCTGATTATTTCTAATTCAGATATTGCTCCAATACCAGAGTCTAATATTTTTATTGGTAAAAGCCTTGCGTCAGCCACAAAATCTCCTAGATGGCTGGGGATTAGCCTGGTACCTAATGCCGCTAAGGCTCCTACTGCTGTGCCATGATTAGCATTATCTATTACGGTGGATGTCCTTGTAAGATCAAAATTAGGATCACTTATAATCAAAGGCGCTAATGGATTTTGATTACTTATACCTGTGTCAATTATCCCAATTATTGGAAGGTTCTCGTCCGGATTGGCTATGTTAAAACCAAAAGTTCGTTCGGGTATATTAAATCGATTTGGCCTAACTATCCCTGCTAATAATGAATTTATTGATTGTATAATGTCAAAATTGTCTGCAATTTGAATGACTATATCTTGACTTGCATTTAGGATTTCTATGCATCCAATATTCAAATCGGAGTAAAAGTTATAACCTCGTTCTGTTAAATATTCTAATAACCGTTGCTCAACCGGATTAATCACATAATTGAAAATATCAATGCTCTCTACTAGGTTAATGATTACATGTTCATAAAAATCTTGGTATTTTACAATCTTATCAGTTGACACAAAATCAAACCTTTTAATGAATTTTATATCTGTATTGTAATTCACATTAATTGAGGGATTAGAATTAGCGATGAATTTATCAATCTCTTGTTCAAAGCTTGAAAACTTCTTAATATCAATAATTGCAAAACGTACAACAGTATTAAATTCCGAAAAACTAATTGGAGATAAGCCAAAGTTCTCCTTATATCTGTTTGTGAAATAGGAAGAATCAAAGGTATCGTGAAATTGCACTTGCACATATTCTTGATATGCTGGTATTTTAAGGCTTACATCCCTTTTTTCTAATCTTTGTCACTGTTGCATTATAAATTCAGATCGACAGGCCTTGAATGTTTGCTGCTTAATATCGTAGTTTACATTATCTGCTTCAACTGGTTTATCTTTATCTCCTCCAGAGTACCGGGTTTTCTGTTTAAATGCAACGACTCCTTCTTGTTTATTTTTGAAAAGAAAGTGTTCGAATTCGTCTCTCATGATAACTTGTAGGCTTATGTATTAGGTATTCTGCGACAATTTACTATTAATATAACAGCTTTTAAAATGAGCTAGATTGACTTAATTATAGTTTGAAGAGGTTTGGCGTATTCAGGCGTTTATCAAATAACGTACCTCTTCAATTCTAAACCTGATTGCAGTGAAAAGCCCGCAATGAAGCATCAGCCTGTGCGCTGCATGAGGACTTGTAACGTAAAGCAGGACCACAGCACCCACGAAGACGTTCACGTTCGTTTTCTAAACCTTCAAAAATCTATCATTCCCAGGCCAACGCTCTCCTTCGACTCCGCTCAGGATGACACAGCGCTCGGGATGACACTTCCCTACCCCTTCCTCTTCACCCCTCTTACCGCCTCTGCTTCGAGCGGGTTTTCGGGCCATGAATGCTTGGGGTATCGGCGCTTGAGTTCTTTGCGGACCTCGAAATAGGTGTTTTGCCAGAAGCTGCGAAGATCGGTGGTGACTTGCACGGGCTTGTAGCCGGGTGAGAGCAGGTGTATGACGACGTTTACTGTAGAAGTTGATTGTTTTTCGGAGGCTAACTTGAGTGCGCTGAGGGGCGGGTTATTGATTGCGTGGTTTACGCTGGGTGTATGGAGCATGCCGAAGAGTTCTTGCAAACGGACGGCGAGTATGGGTGCATCGCCATGGGCCGAATAGCTGAGCGGGATGCTGGAGCCGCTGGGGACGGTGATGGCTGGCGGGGCGAGCTGGTTGAGCTGGATTTGTTGATCGTACGGGAGTGCGTGCTGCAGGATGTGGGCGAGGTCTATCTTTTTGAAATCGTCGGCTTTGAGGAGTACTGAATTTCCTGAAGCTGCCCTGGCCAGAGCTTGGGCTAAGAGGGTTGAAGCAAGCATCTCTTTATTGTGGGCAAGGAGGCTTTGGGTGCATCCATCGGGCCAGTTTTGTTCGGGGTTCCAGATGCGGAGGCTGAGGACGCGGTTTTGCCATTGCTCTACCTGGGGCGTGAAGTTGAGGAGTTGCTGGCCCTCGGTTTTGATGGTTTCGGAGATGATGTGTTCGAGCTGCTGCGGATCGGGCTTGGCCAGGGTTTTGGACTGGAGGACGATACTGCCGATGCGGAGATCGGTGCTGGCGAGGAGCTGTTGTTTGCGGCTGTCCCAACGGATGTTTTGGGTTTCTGTTGCCAGGTGTATGAGGTCCTTAGGGTTGAGCGGGGCGGCGAGGAAGATTTTGCCCTGCCCTTTTTGTGCATCGAGCTGGGCGATGGCGAGCCAGGGTTCGTGGGCGAGGTCGTCTTCTTTATTGAGACTGGCGGTTTGGCCGTTGGCGAGCTGGAAGAGGCCGTTTGTGGCATCCTTTGCGGAGGCGATGCGTTCGGGATAGGCATAGGCGAGCAGGAGGCCGGTAACGAAATGGTCGGCGGATGTGTTGTGGGGCGCTATGCTGAAGAGTTTGCGGTAGGCGGCGGCGGTTTTCTCTACTTTCTCCCATTTGCGGTCGCGCTGGCCCTGGGAGCGGTACCGGCGGAGTTGTTCGATGCGGTGGTTGAGGTCGGCGCCGGCGGCTTGGCGGTCGAGGGGGTCGCGTTCTTCGAGCAGGGCGGCAATGTCGGTTGCCAAGCCGAGTTTACCGGATTGCTGGGCGGTGAGGAGCATGTTGGCGAGGCGCGGGTGGCACGACAGACGGTGGATCTGTTTGCCGTGGTCGGTGATTTTGCCGTCGCGGATGGCGCCGAGGGCCAGGAGGAGTTCTTTGGCGCTGCTGATGGCATTGGCGGGTGGGTTGTTGAGCCAGCAAAGCGAGTTTGGATCGGTGATGCCCCACTCGAGGAGGTCGAGGAGCAGCGGGGTGAGGTCGCTGTCGAGGATTTCGGGGGTTCGGTATGGCGCGAGGCGCTGCTGGGTGGCGGCGGACCACATGCGGTAGCAGGTTCCGGGACTGAGGCGGCCTGCGCGGCCCGCGCGCTGATCGGCCGAGTCGATGGAGACCTGCAGGGTTTTTAGAAGGGAGAGTCCGTTGCCGGGGTTGAAAGCTTGTTTGCGGGTGTAGCCGCTGTCGACCACGATTTTGATTCCTTCGATGGTGAGGGAGGTTTCGGCGATGGAGGTGGCGAGGACGATTTTGCGTCGGCCCTGCGGGTCGGGCATGAGGGCGGCTTGCTGCTCGGCGTGTGATAGTTGTCCGTAGAGGCTGTGTATGGCGAAGCTGCTGAGGGTTCGGCTGAGGATCTCGGCGGTTTTGCGGATCTCGGCCTGGCCGGGGAGAAAGGCGAGCAGGTCTCCCTCCTGCTCTTTTACGGCTTTGGCGATGGTGCGGGCTGTGAGATCGGGGAGCTGCTGAATGTCTTGTTCGTTGGTGTATATAATATCGACGGGGTACATCTTGCCTTTGCTTTCTACAATAGGTGCTTTGAGCATTTCGGCGAGCTGGGGTACGTCGAGGGTGGCGGACATGATGAGTAGGCGCAGGTCGGGGCGCAGGATTTGTTGTACTTCGCGGCTGAGGGCGAGGGCGATGTCGGCATGGATGCTGCGTTCGTGGAACTCGTCGAAGATGATGAGGGCGATGTCTTCGAGGGCGTTGTCGGTGTGGAGCATGCGGGTGAGGATGCCTTCGGTAACGACTTCGATTTTGGTGTTTTTGGAGGTTTTGTTTTCGAAGCGGATGCGGTAGCCGATGGTATGGCCGGGGGTTTCTCCTAGTAAGTCGGCCATGCGGTGTGCGATGGTGGAAGCTGCGAGGCGGCGTGGTTCTAGGAGGATTATTTTTTTGTTGTTTAGCCAGGGCTCGTTTAAGAGAGCCAATGGGAGGATTGTGCTTTTTCCTGCTCCTGGAGGAGCTGTGAGGATAAGGGTGTTGGTATTGTTTAGATGTTTTTGGACATCGGGGATGGTTTGGGTTATTGGGAGGTTGTGGTGATGTGGGTTGAAGGTGGTGGCCATAGTTGGGTGTAAAGATAAAGAGATAGTTGGTTAGGATGAGGTGAGAACATGATTGTCGTTGCCGCTCATAGCCGCGGCGGGGCCTAGTCCTTTTCCTTGATGAAAAGGACCAAAAATCAATGCAGCCCCGAAGGTGCCTTGGGCTCGAGGCGAACGCGCATTCCACCAGCAGCGCTCGGGGCTGCGTCTGCTTTTCGCCTATGCGTTTGGCCGGGCTTCGGAAAACCAGCCAATGCCCTACCCTAGCTCAGGCCTGCTGCTGGTGAAATTTTTCCGGCACTTACGGGACGGCAGGTCTTCGTAGGTTCTTAACTAATTAAATGTCGGGTTGCTGGGCGCTTAGCAGGAAACCGCAGTACCCATAAGAAAGTGACTGTTCAAACTTTTCGTTAGTGACCGAAGTGCGCGCGGTGGGATGGCAAGAACGGCGGCTGAGCATTCGTTGTTGCCTTGGGCTTTTGGTACTTTTGGGCCCAAGCCAAAAGGACTAGGCCCCCGCCCGGCTATGAGGGCGAACGAAAGAACCGTCTTGCAGAGACCCTTCCATAAATGTTCTGGCTCGGACATCAAGCCAAATATCCTTCTCCTTCACAGGGCCTGCTGATGACTAAGCTGTTCCGGCACCGACGGAAGGCTCGGCTTCGTAGGTTAGGATACTGATGAATTTTTCTGGTGCTGGACGCTTATGAACGCTTAGCAGGAAACCGCAGTACCCATAAGAAAGTGACTGTTCAAACTTTTCGTAAGTGACCAAAGTGCGAGCGGTGGGATGGGATGGCAAGAACGGCGGCTGAGCATTCGTTGTTGCCTTGGGCTTTTGGTACTTTTGGGCCCAAGCCAATACGGCGAAGCCCTCATTAATGCCATTAAAACAATAAAAACTTATCAATAACGACTAGCTCTCCCGCGGCAATGAACGGGACGATAGAACTATTTTGCACAGACCTTCCATAAGTGCTCTGGCTCAAAAAGCCAAGTCAATACCCCTTTCTCTGCACAGGGCCTGCTGATGGTTAAGCTGTTCCGGCACTGACAGAAGGCACGGCTTCGTAGGATAAGTTGGTGCTAATTGGAAGGTTGCTGGGCGTTTAGCATGTTAGCACAAAACAATAAATTAGGTCATAAAAAAACGGAGTAAAATCGAAAAATTCGAGTTACTCCGGTATGGTACCCAGCGCCGGCTCCGATAACGGATTTAGATTTTACTGAATTCCTTTAGTCGAAGTACGATACTATAAGTCTTTTCATTCTATTTCATCCTGCATCAACTTAGCGGGAAACTACTGCATTTTTATCAAAGGATGAGTTGCTAATATCGACATCTTTAACATTAGTAAAGCTCCCAACAGTTGCCTTTGGCCAGCCTGCAGGCAGTTTCCATCCCCTGATCTCCAAGCCGTTCACATCATCGGCTACTATTGCATAACGGGCATCAGCTTTGTTCGCTGTAAATGAAACGTTCTTAAAGCTCACCTTTTGAGCATGCCGCAGGTATAGCCCATATGAAGGAATGCTTTTCCCGAACATCCTCACTTCAGGATACGCCGCTTCGTTTTCGGCAAGTATAACCTTTGAATCTTCAACCGTTCCTCCTCCGGCAGAATTAATAGCAATATTTTCGAGCGAAATATTTTGAATTAAGTGGCTAGGAACACCTGTAAACAGCATTCCTGTTACTGATGTAGCATTCTTAACGTTTACATTTTTAATGCTCACATTACTGATACTCCCTACAGGCTTTTTCACGTCACCTTTTCGGAAGGTTTTTAACCGTGCCCCCAATCTAATCATCAGCGGTACATTGGCAGTGTCGGCATTAATATTTCTAATATCAATGTTCCTTATCTGGGCCCCGTCTACCGAAAGAATTTTCACAATACCCAAGCCAGCATAGCTTACATACACATCTTTAACCTTGATATCCAAAAAATCGCCAATTGATTCTGTGCCAAATTTAACAGCCGCACACCTGGTTCGTATTTTTATATCGCTTACTTCAATGTTTTTGCATGGATATGGGCTGGTTGTTTTAAAGCAAATTGCATCGTCATCGCTGGTAATGTTGCAGGACTTGATCGATACACCTTCGCAGCAATCAATATCAATCCCATCATTATTAGCAAGCCCGCGGCTAAAAATAGTCACACCCTGCACTTTTACATTCTTACACCGAAAGATGTGCATAGTCCAAGCACATGAAGCTCGTAAATTTAAACCCGTAATACTGATGTTATTGCATCGAACAAAACGGATTAGAAAAGGGCGTTTCGATTTTCCATTTGCAGCCAAAACCTGTTTTCCTTGTCCATCAATAATACCCTTGCCCTCTATGCCTGTATTGTTTGCGTCAACTGCGCCTACAAAGCAATAGCCCATAATTTGCCCGGTGCCGTCGGTAAATCCATCTACAATGCTATAATCCGCAATATTTGTACTTCCCAGTAAAACGGCGTTTTCTTCCATCGATAAAACCACATTATTTTTAAGAAGAATTGTTCCGCATAGCCATTTACCAGCAGGAACTTTCACTTTGCCCCCACCAGTGCTACTGCACTCGTCAATAGCCTTTTGAATAGCCACAGAGTTGACCGTTTTACCATCATCTACTGCACCATATGAGGTGATGTTAACATCTTTTGCCAGCGATGTTAGGCCGGACATAATTATAATCAAAAGGTAAAAAGAAAACTTTGCCATGCTAATAAGTGGTAATTATTTTTTGTCAAATCTGCCAACAAATCCTCCTGCAGGATTTAATTGAATATTAAGCATTGTATTGGATGTTACTTCACTATTTAACACTATCGCAGCTGCTTGCTTAGACTGATCATCTTTCATTTGAGAGAATTTATAACTCCCCTTTTTCAAAAAAGACAGATCGACCGTCAAAGATCTTGGCTCTTTCAAGCCATTTACTACTGCCAGAAACCAGGCATCACCCTTACGGCGTGCGTAAACAGCTACCTCGCCTATTTTGCTTTGCGACAGAACAATGGTTTCATCCCAAACTGCCGGAATACTTTTTATCAGATCTTTTGCGGGATTGTCTAAAATATCCTGAGGTTCGGCACCGATGCAAAAAAACGGCGAGGTATAAATAACCATGGTAGCTATATGGTGCGACCATGTAACCTCCCCTATCCGCTTGCCAAAATGAACCGGCGTAAAGTCGGCGTGACCGGCAAGGTAACGTGTAAAGGGCAGAATGGTATTTGCCAGTGCCCAGGGCGGGTTATTTTCCAATCCTCTCACTGCCTCTCTCGTCATTTCATTGGGCCACGTACGTGTTTCGCCGGTGGGCTTATTGGCACCATGAAAGTTAATCATGAGCTGGTATTTTGCCGCATCGCGTAAAGCGGCCTGATAAAATTGAATAATCTTCTGATCTTCACTATCAAAGAAATCTAATTTCATCCCTGCAATCCCGATCTCTTTGCACTTTTTAAAAAACGCTTCTCGCTTTGCGGGATCATGTAATCCATCAATACCTTTTCTGTCGGGATAGGCTTTCCATACCCAGATTTTTACGCCTTTTTTAGCCGAGTAATCAACCAGTTCCTTCATCAGATCCCAATGATCGCGATCGCCGTCTTTCCAATAGCCCCAATCTTCGTCAACAAGGTTGTAT
>JACMJM010000062.1 GCA_014380615.1 Sphingobacteriaceae bacterium | reverse complement strand
CATAAGTCGGCTTCCGAAAAAAATCGTTGAAATATTGTTAACCGGTGTTCTGTCATGATAAATTATTATCAATTTTAGGATGGAAACATTAAGAAAACATCAACAAAAAAGAGGCTGAAATTACTTATGATACAGCCTCTTTTTATATTAAAGCTATTTTCTAATCAATTATTTCGCCAAAAGTGATTCTTTAGAAGCATACACCCAGTACAACCCGTCGAACTTACTATCCTCGAAAGGATAATAATAAATTCCCTCGGGTGATTTATATTCTGTTCTTGTCTTATCATAATGCGTACCGGTTGTTACAGCCGCGCCTTTTTTAATTTCTTTAAAAACAGGCTTATACTCTTTTTTCCCTCTTAGCTGAAAAGCCCAATACGAAGAGTTTTGTCCGGCACGCGGCATCGGCTTAGCGTAACTTACAAATGCTTTTATCCGGTTCTCGGCTATAAAGCGATAATCTCCCTCCTTATTTGCCGTGTATCCCTGATCCTTTAATGATTTCATGGCCAGGCTATCTGGCTGAGAAATAATAGATTTAATAAAGTTATAATCTATTGTTTGAGCATGGCTGGCAAAGCCGAAACCAAGAAGCAATATTAAAAGTGTGTGTATCCGTTTCATATCTTCTAAAATAACTCAGAATTCTGAAATTCATTATCCTTTCGGAAAAGTATTTTATTAAAGCCCAAACCGCTGTGGTGCTGCCAAACATAAGTGAAGAGTATCTGTTCCTTTTGTATGAGGCGAATTACAGCTTTCGGGATTTGCACACTAATTATTTTACTCTATGCTTGTGGTGCTGAAGTTAGCTTGCAAAACGAGCAGTTAACAGATACAACCGATCATACTGAAGTTGAAACCGATGCCGCAGAAATAGCTACCCCACTGCCCGCCAGCGCCACAGTCGACACTAAAGAGGTAGATCCCGCAGAGCTGGTGGAGTTTGCACAAACCCTAATCGGCACACCCTATAAATACGGGTCGATAGAGCCACAACAAGGTTTCGACTGTTCGGGATTCATCACATACGTATTTAATCATTTTCAAATTGCCGTACCGCGAAGCTCTGTAGATTTCACCAATGTTGGCCGGGAGATTCCTGTAAACAAATCTAAAGCCGGAGATTTAATTTTATTCACCGGAACCGACAGCACCATACGAGTAGTTGGCCACATGGGAATTATAGTAAATAACACCGATTCTACCCGCTTTATACATTCCACATCAGGTAAAGCTTACGGCGTTACCATTACCCCTCTTAATAAATACTACCAGGGCCGCTTTGTAAAAATCATCAGAATTTTTAAATAATCCGCCTGCTTATCCCCCTATTTTACATCTTTGCAGCTTTCAAGTATGGAGAACATTAAGAATATAATCTTCGATTATGGCAATGTAATTTTCATGATCGACTTTCTGAAAACACAACACTCATTTACAGAACTGGGAATCGAAAATGTAGAAACATTTTTCGGCCATGCTGGACACGATCCCTTGTTTAACGAATTTGAGAAGGGAGAAATTTCAGCCGCCGGGTTCCGCGATGGAATAAGGCGAATAACCGGCAGGCAAGATTTGACAGACAAGCAAATTAATGATACATGGAACTCTCTTTTGATAGGAATTCCGCCTGTAAACCATCATATTTTGCTTGAAGCGAAAAAGAAATACCGCACTTTCCTTCTCAGCAATATCAACGAAATTCATCTCGATTATATCAGCGACTATCTTATAAGGGAGCATCAGGTAGAGTCGAACGACCTGTTTTTTGAGAAAGTTTATTATTCCCACCTTATGGGAAAAAGAAAACCCAACCGCGATATTTTTGAATACGTGCTGCACGATAGCAACTTAGAGGTTAAAGAAACATTATTTATCGACGATAGTCCCCAACATTTAAAAACCGCCAGCGAAATGGGTTTTCAAACCCATTTAATGACTAAAGATGACTCATTAGAAAAATTTATGTACTCTTCCGGCTTGCTTTAATTACGGGATTTCTATTGTAAACAAACTCAGAACAGCACTGTTTAAAGGGTATGGAAAACTACCAAACTGTAACTGAAGCACTACAGGGCCTTAAAGAAAGAGGCTTTACCTTAGATTTTAATCTAGCCAACGGAACCCTGCATAGCAGTTCTGAGAATATATATTTACAACCCGAAGATTTCAGCATAACAGAAATCCATCGCTTCGAAGGCATGTCTGACCCAGGAGATAATACCATTGTTTATGGTATAGAATCTTCTAAATATAATATTAAAGGTGCTTTTATGAATGGGTATGGGGTTTACTCTGATGATGTTTCGGAGGAGTTGCTGAAGAAGTTGAATACGCCGGGATAATCCTAAATTCACGCTTTAGCCCATAGGGAATGAATTTTAACTTTCAAATCCCTACCGTCTCTGAGAAAACTATAAAACTATATAATTATTTTAGCCGATTAGTTTATATAGTTTATCAACCTTTTGAAAGCTTCAACCATTCTCCTTTTGTTTTTAGCGTGGTGTTTCATTGCAAATAGCCAGCCGCTTAATGACGATTGCGATAAGTCTGTTAGTCTCCCCAGCAAGGCATTATTTTGTTCCTCCGACAATCAATATACTACTATAGGTGCCACGTCCAGCATGTCAGGTTCGGGAAACGACGTTTGGTTTTCAATTACACCACGTAATGGTTACGATCTTTTTATTACCATCTATGGAGAAGGAAGCGGCGGCACATTGAAAAATCCTGTTGTAAAACTATTTAATGACTGCAGTTCGGGCCTAACAGTAGTGGGTTCCTCCAATTCTGTAAACAATGTAACAACTTTTTATGCGGGAGGATTAAGCATCGGACGCACATACTATTTTAGTGTCAGCGGCTCTAACACCGGCTCATTTAAACTATGCTATCAAAATCAAATCGCAGGAATAAGGCCGGGCCAGGATTGCGGCACCGCCAAGTTTTTATGCAGCATGGATGTCCTCCGTGAAACGAACATCAGTGGTGCTGGGTTCAACCCCGATGAGGCCGCCGGAAGTTGCCTCCAAAATAACAATGCTGACGGAAGCCACCCGAATTCAGAGACAAATTCAGTTTGGTATAAATGGAGATCGGCAAATAACGGCAGCTTAGTATTTACGATAACCCCTACTGTTTCTACCGATGACCTCGATTGGGTATTGTATGATATGGGCACAACCGACAACTGCTCAAATAAAGGAGTTGCCATAAGGTGCACAAATGGAAGCGGGGTAAAAAATAACCTTTCAAAAAGTGAGGGGGGAGGCTGTCCGAATGAGCCCGTTTATTACAAGATCGGGCTTGATTTTAACTCAACAGACCTTAGCGAACCCAAGGGATGCGGGCAAGGGCAAGACGGGAAAGTAAAGTTTGTGGACATGCAGCAAAATCACATTTATGCTCTACTTATAAATAGCCCCCATCAACAGGGAAACGGCTTTGTCCTTGAGTTTTTAGATCAAAACGGAAAAGCGGGTACAGGAATTTTTGCTGGCCCGCAGGCTAAGATTGATTTCCAGGCGAATAATGAATGCACTACCGGTCAAAACTATATTTTAAAGAGTTTGTCGACGGGGCATGCCAGCCTGAAGTGGAATTTTGGAGAAGGAGCCAATATGGCGGCGGCAAGTACAGAGGGGCCATTTACAATAACTTACGCCACAAAGGGGGTGAAAACCGTGAGCCTGGAAGCTATCGGAACCAATGGATGTTATACACTGGCTACTCAAACCTTTTCGGTAGGGTTGACTCCGACTATGCCGACAGCAAGTGTGAACAAACCGGTTTTTTGCATGAAAGACACAATCATACTCTCCGCTTCAGAATTACCTGGCTTGACTTATAAATGGGCAGGGCCGGGTAACTTCACATCTACAATGCCTGAGGTTAAAATCCCCATAAAAAGTAATGCAAATTCGGGTGTGTACACGCTTATTGCATTTGATGGAGATTGCCCCTCTGCACCTGCCAATCTCACCGTTCCTACAATAAACCCCAATCCTGTGGCAGCTTTTCATACATCACCGGGATATCCGGTTAAATTGTCGCTCCCTGCCACCATAAATTTCATTAACGACTCTAAAGCTTCGGATCTCTATTTATGGGACTTTGGAGATGGCACTACTTCTACTGAATTAAATCCGGTACATACCTATCAAAGTACAGGTAGCTTTTCTGTTTCTCTCACCTCATTTAAAAGCAACATCTGCAATAGTTCTGTAACCCATGGCACTTTTGTAATACGTGCCGACAACACCGTATTCATACCAAATACGTTTACCCCTAACGGCGATGGTTTTAACGATGAGTTGGTAGTGAGTATCGTAAATATATCTTCTTATAAGATTCAAATATTTAATAGACTCGGTGCTCAAGTATTTAGTTCCACTAACATCTTTGAAAACTGGAAAGGGACTTATAAGGGGCAGCCGCTTCCGGTCGGGACGTATTATTACGTGATAGATACTCTGGGTTTAACCGGAACCCCTACAAAGCTATCAGGTTTTATCACTCTTGTGAGATAATTATCTAATCTGAATGAACATTACCAATACCGTTGCGGACAAGTAAACTTATTTCGATTATTCAATAACAGACCAAGTATAAGCTCGTGAGTTCCGCTGCTCACCGTAGACAAATGGGAGGTTGTAAAATCGTATGAATAGCCCAGGTTGAATAAATAGCTCACATTAAATCCTGCCAGGGCAGAAAATGCGTCCCCGTTGCGATAGCTTCCGCCAAGCCAAAATTTATCCCGAAACGTTAATTTCAGATTGGCATCGCAGGTATATGGTGCAGAAGAAACTCTTTTAATCAGAACCGATGGAACAGTTGCGATATCAGGTCCAAGAAAGAATTTATAGCCGGCAGTGAAGAAGTAGTGAGGAAGCAATTTCCCCTGGCTGTATGTATCGCTCTCAGAGAAAGTCAGGGTTTGTCCCAGTAACTGCTGTGCGGATAGCCCCACAAAGTACTGGGGGCCATAGAGCCATACACCAAGGCCAAGATCAGGTTTCATCTGTTCACCTGCCGACATAGAAATAGCGGGATCATAAGTATCCTCGAGTGTAACCCCGGCAACATCAAGACTTAATTGGGAAATGCCAGCCGCCACTCCCGCTGATATATTAACTTTATCCGATAAGCCCAAATGAAAGGCGTACGAAATATTTATATCGCTCCGGCTGATCAAACCTGCCTTATCAAATACCGCATGCATACCAATGCCATGGTGCGATTGGGCTGCCTGATAAGATTTAGCATAACTGCGATGACTCTGACTGGCATAATTATTTCTGTGTTCATCAATAAACCTTTTCCCGATGGGAGCATGAACTGATATATAATTAGTAACCGGCGTACCGTTTAGGCCGGTCCATTGGTTACGGTGACTGGCTTTAAGATCTATATAAGCTTCGATTCCGGAAATTGCCGGATTAATAAGATAGTTATTGAAAACGTACTGGGTATACTGCGGCCGCTGCTGGGCGAAAGCCACGCAATAGAGTAGTTGAAGAAGTAAAATAAGATATGAACGCTTCAATTGTTAGGCTTCCGTGTGATGATTCCAATATTTAAAGCACGTTGAATTCTTTAAATCTTTCAACTTATACTCTTTTATTTATTTTTAGATTCAAGCTTTGACGGCTTTTTTGAAGTGACGCCATCTTTAAGATGATGCACTGAACTCAAGACCACTTTAATATTACAAAGTTGCTGTTCCTCGTTACAAAATGGCACGATTTAGGGTTTGGCAAATAAAAAAAAAACCTATCTCCAATAAGAAACAGGATTTTTATTGATCCGAGCCGCAGGCTCGAACCAGCAAACGACTAATACGCTCGCACCAGCTTTGGGGATTTCTATCGATTAAAAATATTTTATCCTACAAATATGTGGTAAAACTATAATATCTTTTGCAAACGTCCAAACATTTGTCATTTTATACCTACATATATTTTGCTTAATTTTGTCTTATAAGCCAATTTTATATGGGAAAAACTGCAAATTTGCTGTTTGGTGAACGTTTAACGCTAATCAGAAAGAAGAAAAAACTATCACAGGCAGAGGTAGGAAAACTCCTGGATATTGATGGAGATGCCTATGGCCGATACGAGCGCAATGAAGTAAAGCCATCTATTGAAATGGCTTCTAAAGTGGCTGATGTTCTAAAAGTTTCTTTGGACTATTTGATCGGCAAAACAGATTTAGAGTTTGATGATGATACGCTAAAACGTATTGAAGAAATTTCTAAGCTTTCGGATAAAAACAAAGAAGTGGTTTATACTTTTCTTGATTCTTTCCTGTCCACACAAAAAATGCAGGCTCTGTTGAAACCTAATAAATAATCAAACCATGAAAGTATTACTCGATATTAAAGATAACAAGGCGCTCTCTTTACTTGAAGTATTAAGAGGATTACCTTACGTAAAAACCACTACTCTAACCGATAGCAAGGCTTTGCTTATGCAGGAAATCAAGGAAGCGGTGGAGGAAATAAAGCTGATTAGGGCTGGTAAAAAGAACGCCCGTAACGCTGATGATTTTTTAAATGAGCTATAGTGTTAAAACCCTTGATGTTTTTGAAAAGCAGGCTAAACGGCTTATCAAAAAATATGCTTCGCTAAAAAATGAGCTTTTAGAGCTGGTAGGCCAACTTAAAGAAAACCCTGAAATCGGTACGCCCATTGGCAGCAGTTGTTATAAAATACGCCTGGCTATCGCCTCCAAAGGAAAGGGCAAATCAGGCGGTGCAAGGGTGATTATCAATATCGTCCTTACTGAAAACGACGTGTATCTTCTGGCTATTTATGATAAGTCTGAAAAAGAAAACTTATCGCCGAAAGAATTACAGGAATTGCTAAAGGCTGTACCTGAATAAAGTAAGCTTAAAAGTCGTAGCGAGACACTACGACCAGTATGGGCAGGTAAACACTTTATTGACCAGAAAAACAGTGGCAATAATGTATGTTAACTGCATTCCGTAAGCAAGACATGGCCTTAAAAAAGCATGACTGATTGGACAGGCTGTATATCTTGTAACGGTTCGCAGAACCTATGATAGGGCTTCGAGATAGCATATCTCGAACAGCGGTGTAATAATTTCTTCATTTGTATACGATTAGGTTTTAGTTTCTTATGCATTACGGGGCAATTTCCTTTGCTATTTCTTAATTTTATTTGATAATGCATCAACTTTCTTAGCTAAAGCATCAATTTTTTCATTAGCTCTTTCAAGCTGTTTATCTTTCTCAATCATGTAAAGCGTCAATTCTTCAATCTTCTTCAGTAATAAAGAATTCATCTCTCCCAGTTCAATACCGTTCTTTTTCACATCGGCTTCAGAAGGAATATCAGGAAGGTGCTGTTTTTCTTTAATGTATTTCTCAACATCCTTTAATGATGGCAGCTTGTAAGAGTCGTAAAAGACATAATCAGACCAGTTGCTTGGATCTACTTTAATAGCTTGCGTTTTTATAGTACCTTTTACTGCCAATTGGTAGGTGCCCGGATTTGTGGTACCTATGCCTACGTTCCCGCTAAATGTTTTTGTACCCGCAATAGATTCGTCGAGGGTTCTATGAACAAGATTTGATTCGTTTATTGTTGTAGCCGATAGGTCGGACAGGTAAGCGATTGTATTGCGGTTGCCCGCATTATCAGTTTGATACAACTTGCTGCCATCCCATTCCATAGCTCCTGATTGTGGGGTGCTTAAATTGGATCCTGCGGTAAATTTGAATGGCGCTATTGCATCTGTTCCAGCTTTTAGATGCAGTCTGGCAGTAGGTACCAATACGCCTACGCCTAAATTTCCACCGGCTTTTATACTAAGACCACCGCCATTGTTATAATCGGCAACAAACCCAATTTGAAGAGTTGTATTATCAAGATAATAAAAGTCTGATCTGTTTGTATCCCCTGCAGTAAACATTGTAATGCCAGGTTTACCTCCGGGTGTACTTACTAAAACTCTCCCTACTTCGGGACCTGCATTTAAGTTCCATTCCTGGCCACCGTTCGCAAAAATCTTACTTCTTGCACTACCATTATTATACCAGTCTGAAATAACTGAAGATTGCAAATTCGTTGTAAAATTTGATGTAATACGTGTACCACCGAACGCGGCATTTCCACTGATGTTAATAGATGCCGGCTGGGAAACCGCGGATTGATTTTGAATATAATTAGTACTACCGCTCACAGGAGCGCCAGATACATTATTAAGCGACACTTTTTCTACCTCTCTGGTTGTCGGATTAAGTGTCAGAACTTCCGAAGCACTCGGAGAAGTAGCGAGTTCGCCTGAGATGACAAGAGCAGTGGTTTTTATTCTTCCATTAACTTGCAATTTGTTTATTCCATCATCGGTAATGGTGCCAATACCTACATTGCCCGTAAATGAAGCTGAGGTACCACTTAATTTGTCCGTAAAATTCGATGTACCTTTTACATGAAGCTTATACCCAATGGCCTCATTTACGGTAAAGCCGCCAATGCCTAGCTTATTATCAGCCAGCTTCATTCCATCGGTTGGCAATGTTGATCCTACTTGAGAGCCATCATACCCATTTGCGAAATACATCGAGTTAGCATTCCTTGTCCAGATCCGCATTTCTGCATTCCCAGCATCCCGGGACGAGATTCCGGATTTCCAGCCCTCGTTATTATTGAAAACTAAGGTTCCGTCGTATTGGCCGTTGGTTAAGATCAGCTTCAAGGCAGTAATATCTCCGGTAACCTTGCTGTTTCCGTTAAAATAGCTATTGCCATTTACCGCAAATTTGTTTTCAAGGGAGGAAGCAGGATCCGAGGTGTATCCAACAAAGAAGGCATTACTTGCGATAAGATTGTTTGCCGTGAGCCTGCTATCAAAGATTGCATCCTCGGTAAACTTTGACGTCCCTTTTACATGGAACTTATAGCCAATCGCTTCTGTTGCTGTAAAACTCCCGATCCCAAGGTTGTTACTCATTAATTTCATTCCATCAGTAGGTACGGCAGTAGCGGGAAGTTCCCCGTCGTGATTATTTGCTAAATAAATCGAACCATAGTTCTTTGTCCAGATCCGCATCTCTGCTACTCCCCCGTCGCGGGTTGATATACCCGACCTCCAGCCTGTATTATTATTGAAGATCATTGTACCCTCGTACGTACCGCTGGCTACAACGAGTTTACCTGATGCTTTAAGATCACCGGAGAAATGCCCACTTCCACTAACATCAAGCTTATGCTGTGGGTTAATATTGCCAATACCAAGGTATCCATTGGCTGCCAGACGCATTGCATGTATCCCGTTTGAAGGAAGGTCATAGCCGTTACTATTATTGGTTATGAAATCCAAAAACCCACCTGCAGCGGTATTTCCTGCTCTGATTTCGTTTTGGCCATTATTACCAAAAACCAAAAAGGGAATAGCATTTCCATGCGTGCCAAAATACGAACGGTACAAGCCATTATAATTTTGGGGGGTAAGTGTTATGATTGGCGCCCCGTCCTTAACCTCCAATGTTGTAGCTGGCGTGGTTGTACCTACACCTGTACTTCCGCTTGAAGGAAACGTATTTGTTTGTGAAAAAGCACTAACTGCCAGTAGTGCTGCGAATAGAAGTACACTGATTTTCTTCATTATTATTTTTTTATTGTCTTTTTATATCTGGATTTAAAATCCAGTTACTCATCATCGTTTTGGGATAGAATCACCTTTCCTCCCTTGCTGGTGCGAGCTTGTAGCTCGTACCTTTCCACCCAAGCACATCACACAAGATCAATATCCATAACTCCCTTTCCACCACTATAATCTGCCGCACTACTATACTTCCAATGATGTGCCTCTGTTATAAAGCCAGATGCCACCGGATTATTATGTATATACTCTACCTTCTGATCGATCACATCCGCACTCCACAATTCTATCGGCTTATTATTCTGCTGCCAGAACTGTCGGTTTTTCACATTACTATTCGTTGCACCGGCCTGTTCCATCAATGATAACATCCAGTCTTTTCTGCTTTCCTGAATATTTTCTTCTATCTGCTTTTGCAATGCTTTTGACGTAAACGTTTTAAAGCTTTTTAATACTTCTCCCGGATCTCCATTCTTTGCTCTGAATATTAAATGAACATGACTCGGCATAATGCACCAACAATAAATCTCCATCCCCTTTCTTTTCTGCAGAAATTTAAGCTCTCTACCAGCTTTTCAAAATAAAGTTCCCGTACAAATACATCTATCCAGTATACCGTAGCAAAGCTTACAAAGTACAGCCCTTCTTTATTATAAAATTTGTATTTGCGACTCAATTGCGCTCCATTTAAGGTACGAGCTACAAGCTCGCACCAGCACTCGCTCGCACCAGCTTTGGGTGGTTTTTCGTGTAAACTTATTTTAGGACGATACACTATCTACAGATGCTTAATAAACCTTGAACAGCGTAAAGCTGGATGAGTCTGTTTCATTGATATACCAAGTATTACAACTATCCAACTCCGTTGCTCTTATCATTCTATTGTTTTGGTCAAGGTGGTCCATGTTCACCTTCTTATAATTGGCATACTTTATATAAACTTTGGAATAATACATCGAGTCGTAAGGAATACAACATATTTTCTCTCTCAACAACTGTTTATTTTTATCATATTCTAACTTTAACAGATAGTTCCTCCCAAGATTGACTTGAATACTTGAAGGATTATTTGCGATCATGAATTCCTCTTTAATGATTTTTTTTTTATCTATTGCATTTGATGGAATTATATACACGCGATCTCGCGTCATTTCTAAGTTAAAAAACACATACGCACTACCCTCAAATTGAGTAATATCTCTTTTTACCTTGCCTCTCTTTAATGGTGAGTTTTGACAAGAGCTAGTCGATAAGCTGATTACGATTAAAACTACAATTAGTCTCATATTAATGCTTTAGTGTTGGCTTTCCTTTTTTGTCATACTTAAGATCAACGGTTTCAGTTGAAATAAGAACGCCCTGCTTACTTATTCGGGTCTGATTACTTTTCACATGTTCGATGAGATTTCTATAATGAGATACACTCATTGCAGTCTTTCCTGCGGCTCCCATAATATCATTTCCATACCCTTTATGAGGTTTGCCCGTTTGTTCGTCGTATCTATCTGACAACCCTAACAAATGGAGGGTTTCATGCATAACAGTATTGGTAGATTTGCCTGAATTATGAATAGTGCCGGTTTCACCTGCATATCTTGTCGGACTCCCTGCATAGGTAAAAGCATTAACGTGTGAGACATCTCGAGGAGTAACATTATTGTTCTCGGGCTTTTTTGAAAATGTTAAAAGATTTTCGCCATTGAAAGTGCTTGTATTTTCTTCCTTCTTTTTTGGATCATAAATAAATTCAATATCAAAACTTACAACAACACCATCCACAGTCTTAGTTTTATATGTTTCTTTTGCAGACTTTGTTAGTGCTGTTGCTCTTTCTTTACTTGCCCCACTTCCCTTGATAAAGACCTTAGCGGAGACATTAATACCAGTGATTTTTCCCTCTTTATCCTTCTTTACAGTTACTATGGAGTTATCTCCATGTGGATCAGCGAAATAAATTGGATTACCAGAAAATGCTAAATAGGGACTTTCCCAAGGCTTAACTATTGGGTCAACATTCCATCTTCTCCCAATCCTACTATCATACTCCCAATACTCCGCAGTATAAAGTCCTTTAGCTACTTCATCATCCTTCTCTTGCCCGTTAAAGCCGTAACGATAATTTCCATTATTAAACGTTCTTCCAACCAGCTCCATCCCAAACGGCGCATAATCCGTCGCACTCAATACCTCTGCTTCCTTGCCATTATTTCCGTCAACAGTCCGGTCACTTACCACTGCAAGCACATTCCCTAAGTGGTTACTCATTTGATAATTCACCGCCCCCCTGTAATCATTCCAAAGAACGTTTGAAGCAACTCCCGCTACCTCACTCGGCTTCCACAGTCCCAGTCTCGAACTTCCATACAAATACTGCTCATCCCACTTCGTGGTGCCATTTTCCTGGCTATATAAAGATAGGGTATTCCCCTGTGCGTCCCTAATGTAATACGTAGTTTTTCCGTTTACTTCCTTACTGATCCGGTTACCGCTCGGGTCGTATTTATAATTGACTACCGAGACCTGGCCATTAACTTCTTTCGTCACACTTTCTATCTTACCATACACCGTCCACTTAATATCCGTCAGCTTCTCTCCGGGGTTCGATTGATCATCGGCTACCAGGTTTCCGATTTCATCATACCGGTAATTATCTGCTCCCTGACCGCTCTCCAGATCCTCTGGTATGTTTGCTGTCGTTACCGCATCGCTCACCTGCCGCAACTGGTTGTTCCCGGTCTTGTAGCTATAGCTCAGGTTATCCATCACGTTACCGTCCTTATCGTTCCGCTCGTAGGTCTTGATGTTTCCGTTCCCGTCATAACTGATCTTCTCTGCATAGGCATTCTGCTTCGTGTTTCCGTTAAACGGATTCATCGCTACCAGCCGGTTTAGCTGATCGTACCGGTAAGCATAACTGATATCATTAAACTTGCTCAGCGACACCGCTATCTGGCTGATGTTACCGTTATACAGGTTCTTACCCAGATTCTCAGTCGTGGCGATCCGGCTGTCAAAAGCTGTCGCTCCCGCACCAATCGCCGTATAATCCCCTTCATAATACCCCAGCGAATACCCCATCACATCTTTAGGAATACTGCTTCCCTGTACATCGGCCATTGCCGCGCTGATCTTCGCTCCGTTCACGCCCTTCAACCAGCCCTGAAGCGTATAGGCATAATCCACTCCCTGGATCTTCTGCACTTCATCGCCAAGCTCTACCCTCGCCAGCGGACCATGTTTATAGTAATAGTACCTGGCCAGCTGGCGCTCGTTTACAATATAGCTGCCGCCTTCGGGCTTCAGCTCGCCTTCCGTGCCGCCGTAGGCTTCCGTTAACCTGTTTTCCGCATCGTATTTATACCGGTAGTAAAACCCGTCACTGCCGCCCGTTTCATGCTGGTAGGCTACGAAGTTTACTTTTCCGCTCACCAAGTCGTACTGGTACTGGATCTTTTTGAGTCCCAACCCCGGTACGCTCTGCCACAGCTTATCTACGTTGCCGGCAATATCATAGCTGTAATAGGTCCCGCTTACTGTAGGCGCATTACGGGTTGCACGGTAGGTGGTGGCTGCTACGCGTTTTTCCAGGTTCTGCTGCTGACTCGGAATACTGATCTCGATCCCCGCCTCCTGCGGTGAGGCTGGTTCATCATAATACGTTTTGGTGATCTGGCTGTCGCCTGTATAATTATCTGCCAAAAGGCTCTGCACCTGCCCCTCGGTTAAAAAGCTGATTTCCGGATCTAACTGCGTAGCCGGTGTTTTCTCGCCTACCTCTATGATCCTGCCCAGATCATCATAGCGGGTATAGCTGTATTTCTTTGCCGCACCGGCATATTGCCTGGCGTTCTGCGAAGCTATCAGCCGGCCTTTTTCGTCGTACCAGAAACGGCTCTCGCCACCATCGGGGGTTTTCTGCCAGTCTACCTGGTTCAGGCTGTTATAAGCATAATAGGTAATCATGGTATGGGCAGGGTAATTCGGCCCCATACTCCGCTCTACCGTACTGCCTGCTCCTACTGTAGTACTGCTGCCTGGCGCCGGCACATTAAAACGTGCCCATAGCACCGGCATATTTAAAGGGATAAAGCAGGCGCTGGCCGCATTCTGGGCAATTTCCGCATTGCTCATCTCCCGCTGATAGGTACGCAGGTGTTTCAGAGCCGATATATTCTTCGGTACGCTCAGCACTCCGCCCGATGTGCTAATCTCCCATCCGCAGCCGCCTGATGGGGAGCCGCCTAGTGCACCGCTCAGCTGTAAGCCGTTCAGGTATACTTTTAACTGTCCTGATGACATGCCGTCTGCAGCCTGGATCACCAGGTGAGTCCAATCGCTCAGTGGTTTCCGGCTGGCGATATTAAACGTAATATGGTTCGAACGGCTGATCGTAATCATACTTCCCGAGGCATCTTTTAGCGTATAAACCACCACATTTAAATGGTCATTATTAATACATACATCCAGCATGTATTGCTTGTCGCTGGTGGTGATCAGCGTTTGTGAATTCTGATTGCTTCCGTTGTACAGCCAGAACTCGGCGGCGGCAGCTGCCGGGTTCTCCAGCGTTGTGCTCAATCCGTTAAAAGCCGTCGCTTCGTCGGTTGTAACGCTGTAATTTGCGAACTCGACACAGTCGTTAGTCGCCCCGGCTTTGCGGGCCGCTTCTACGGCTTTGGTTTGCTCGGCATTCAGCAGGTTCACACCCGCAGGCGGTACCGTTCTTACCAGATTTCCTCCATCATCATAATAATAAAGGGTATAATGGTAAATGCCCTGGGCCACTTTTAAGCTTGCCGATGCTTTGACACTTCCGCAGGTTTGGATATAGGCTTGGCGGAAAGCTTTTGATTCTTCGGTGATATAAGTATCATATGCGGTAATGGCATTGTATAGTGCTGTATTGATTCCTGCTTTTGTAGAGGCAAAAGCATCAGCCTTAATATTCGAGAAGGTGATATCCGGGCACAGCTCTGTAATCTTGCCGGAATTTAAGCGTGCAATCGAGCTCGCTGAAAGGCTTCTGCCATAGGTTTGATTCAGGTAGGTAGTTAAGATCTGAAGGTAGTTTGGCGATGATGCGCTGAAACCTCCGCTAAGTTTGCCGTTTAGCACACTTACGGCACTGCTTACAGTGGCACTGGTAATGCAGCTGCTGTTTGCTCCCTGAAGAAGGGGCGACAAAAGCTGGTCTTGTTCAAGCAGGTAACGGCAGTTGCTGCAAGATTTTTTAAGATCGAGCACTTCTGCGTTCGCAAGCGTCAGTTTTTCCTCTAAAAAAGAGTTTTCATTCTGTGCAGAAGGCTTTTGAGCAATCAGGGCAGTTAAAGCGTCGCAAATAGCGGTGCCTGTATTAGAGATTACCCTGTTATTATTAACGCTTATGGTCTCGTATGGCAATGGATATTCGATGAGCCAGGGGTTAAACTTTGACGTTAAGCCACCGCCATTATCAAATGAATTGAGTATATCTTCGAAAGAATTAAGTCCCCCGGTTGTTTGCTTTGCAGATGGAAGCGTACTAGCCCCGTACAGATGATCAACGTCGCCTGCATTGGCACACAGGTTGATAAGTGCCTGGCGGATATTGGTTTTAATTGCATGTCTTTCCGACAAAGTAGAACTCGCATACTTCTCTTCTATCCCGGCATCTAAACGTTTCATCCATAAAATGGAACTTGCCTCGCAGGACGTTGCGATCTGCTCTTTCAATAGTACCTCATGCTCGTATTTGTAAACCTGCGGATTAAAACCGGCTGGCAGCGATGCAATAAGTTCCGGAAAACGGGAAATCTTATTTTTATAGGCATTACAAATATCGGCCTGGGCAGGGCCGGTAGTAACAGGCTTCGGAGTATAAATCACCGTCCCCCATCCAGAAGTATTATTGGTAATTTCAAGCTCAGGGCCTTCAGGATACGCCCCTATGTCATCATAGGGAAGCAGCTTATAGGTAATGATCAGATCAGAATAGGTACCTGTTTTTTTCAGCAGCACCAATTCTTTTTCATTAAGTGAGATAATGAAAAAACGTTCTTGGGATCCTGCCGCACCAATAACCAGTTCGTTAGTAGTTTGATCAATATCCCAGTCCTTTTTTGGCTGGTCTTCGAAATAAACAAACGCCGGCTGCCGGAAAGCAGCATCAACCAAAAAATGATAATCATACGCCACGGTATTTAGCTCCGAGATAGGCACGTCGGTGATTACTTCCATTTGGCTGTTGTAAGTAACCTCTCGCTTGCCGGTCTTCTTCCATTTACCCACCATGGCCTTCCCGCTATAATTGCTGCCACACTCAATATGGCTGATACGAATATCCATAAGTCGTGATACACTATGGTATACACAAAACTCCCTCTGGCTCTCCCCTTTCACAAAACTAACTTTGGTGGGCAAGTTATGATAGGTTAATGTATTGTTATAGTTTAAACGATAAAATGCAGGAGGGTACACCAGGTTAACCGTTATATTCTGAGGTATACTTCCTTTGGTATATTTTAAACGGACCACGCTTTGGTTAGGTCCGCAGCCAGTACGGGCACTGTTGTATTCCAGCACAAAATCTTTAGCCTCTACACAAGCACTTGAGCCGTTAATAGTAAAGTCGGGCCCGATCTTACATGGATTAGAACCTGCGCAGTCAACCTCGTCTCTGTATTTATAAACAACCTTTTGTTTTAGTTCTGAATAATATCGCTTAAACAGGTCCCACTCGCGTTGCTTAACCCGGCAGCTTTGCAGGGGCGAACACTGATACATCCAGAGATCCCCGGATTCTACTGCCGAGCCGTTTAAATTTGCTCCCGAGCCCGGAGTATAGCCGCAATAAAGCGAAAAGTCAATATAAGCACTGAGGCTTTTTACAGGAGCAGCAGGGTTCACCTCCAGGCTGTAATTATTAAGCTTTGTGAGAAACTCCTGGTAAAGGCTGGTACGGCCAGTAAAAAACGGGTCGTGGCGCAACAGGTACTCGGTATCGGTACTCGCAAACGCGCCAAACCTGGCCTCTGCCTCACTTAATGAATTCACCAGTTCGGTTACCTGGTAATCCCAGTTATTAGAACCCGCATTTGCTTTGCAAAAGTCCAGCTTACAAATTTCGGGATGAAATTGAAGGAACTTCTGCCCCCAGCGTGGCTTCCAGTATTTAATAAGGTGATCGATTCCAAAAGCGGCATCATCAGGGTAGATCACAGATCCATCCTCTAAAATAACCTTATCAGCTGTTTCGTCTACATCCGCATGCGAACTAAAAACGCCCGGATCAGATCCAACAGCTGTTTTAAAGTGACGAAAAAGAATATTGGTTAAAGGATCCAGCGGAGAATTAGTACTTCCGTCGTAGATGAAGCTGGCGAACTGACCGCCGGGGCTTAAATCGGCCAGCATAGACTGCTCTGCCCGGCTGCAAATATCGCTCACACAATTGGTTTGCAAGTTCGTGCAGCTTTGTTTTAACTGGTTATATTGCGTTTGAATAAATGCATTAAGACGACTGTCTGATTTCTCGGCAGCTGTTAGTTGCAGCTCAAGAAACTTTGCAGCAAACGCCGCTTTAAGGCCCTCATCAGTAAGAAGCTTTTCGGTACAGGTTTTACAGTCGTTAAAATCTGTACTAAAATTGATCTTCTGTATTTCCTGGAGAATGTATTCAATACGGTTGGTTAACTGCTTACCAGCAAGTGCGTTGGTTACAAAATCTTTGGTAGCAGCGTCAATATTTTCCCGATTCAGCGCAAATTCGAACGAAAAATAGTACTCGCCTACAGTAGTGGTTTGCACATCAAGATCAATCCGCTGCGGATCTTTATTAATGCAATCAAGGGCGGCGGCTCCCCCAATAATGATCGGTGCAGCCGGACTGTAACTCACATTCAGACCGCAGGCATCGGTTACCTTGATCTTTACGGCGTACTCACACGATTTGCAAAAAGACTGCCCACTCTTTAAATAATTAGAAACCAGCTGATCCATTGTAAACTGAACTTTTAACAGCTGATTATCGATGGTTGTAACGTAGGTACCTTTGCCCGAGAGTGTGAGGTTAGTATTGTTGAAAACAAATTCTTCCGGCCTGAACAGGGTTTCAAATTTCACCTCAGGACTGTTATCTGCCGGGATTGTGGCGGTTGCAAGGCTTTCCAGATTGGCGGGTGCATGCGATGTAAGCGCTGTAGCTACGGTTTTACCTGCAGCATTCAGGTAATTAATACTTAGCTGCCCGTTCGGGTCAAGTACAATGTTCTTGCTGTAATGATCGGCACGTCCTGCGTCACTACCAAACATACGGTCGAGCTCCCATTGCTGAGGCTTTGCGTAGTAATATTTGGTAACATGATTGTTCATATCACCAGGCTGGAACTTTTCTCCAACCCCTCCCTGAACTTTTACCCTGCCCGTGTTATCGGGCATAAACTGGGTTACCGAAAAAGGGTAGCCATTGGCCTCGGGAATGTAAACGCCGTTCAGCTGGGATTTAAAGGTATTTGCGGCCGATGACGAATAATATAATCCAGTGCCGCTGGTGTTCGATAATTTAGCCGGTACTGCTTCACATCCCGCATTATTTACATCAAGGTAGGAATATGCCAGTTTAACATTATTGGCATCCACCCTGGTATCGCTCAGATTTAATTTAGGAATATAGTTTAAACCGGCAGTGGAAACAGGCGCCGGAAGAATCGATACCACCTGCCGACCGAAAGGATCGTAGATGTTTTCCTGCGCTGTGGTAACATGATCGGAATTATTGATGGTAATGGCCTGCCTTTGCCGCAAAGCCCCATCAAAATAAGTCAGTACATTTTTCTTTTTTCCCTCTTCAGCATAAGTTGCAGACATCAGCCAATTCAGGTTTGTCTGGTGTGGCGTAACAGTCCAGATCGCATATGCACCAAACCCGTTATTAGGTTTCAAGGAATATTGCCATGTTCCCTCCACTCTGAAGCCGTCGCGGTATTGCACGGGTCTTACCCGTACTGCGATATATTTAGTATTATAAACCAGCGGAATTTTATAGTCTTCCTGGGTACTTACCCGGGTAGCATTATTTCTGAAAAGATCGTCAAGGGCCTCGCCTAAGGGAGCAGTGTTTTGAGAAAGATTACTGCTGTTCATAGCATCTGCAGTGTTCCAACGGCTGCCTGTTCCCTGATCGATCAGGGTCCACTCAATATCAAACTCCTCGGCTCCGGCATACGAATCCACATCCACCGACAGTACCTTATTATTATCAATAAGTGAGGCTTCAAACATTACAGCAGCACCGCTCATATTGAATACCCGGTCAATCAATAAGGTTCCCGATAGCTTTACAAAGTTCTCCGCCTGGGCATTGCCATTGATATAGCTTACATTCAGCACCTTTGCAACCACATAGCCTCCGCGTTCGTCAGTAGGCATCTCATAAGTCTGTGAAAATTTGCCCGTTCCGCTTGCCGCCGGCTTATCTACCCGCAATTGAAAGGTTTTGGTACCGGTTTCAGGATCTGAAGGAACCGGATTTACACTGCTGGGGTGCTTCCAATATTTCACCTCTATGGTAGCAATAGCCGCAAAACCCGCCGGAATTTGTGAATTGTCCTGCAATTGCAATGTAAAACTGTTGTAAATTCTAAAAGACTGCCAGTCCATACTTGACCAAAGTGGCCCGGTAAACTTCTCATCAGCAAGGGTGAATGTCTCATTTACCTTAGCAACACAGGAATTACTGATCCTCTCCTGGGCAACAACCTGGAATAAACATAACTTAAGAAGAATTATACAAGTAATACTTAGACGCATACAAGTTTTCATATTGTGGAGAATATTTTAATCAATAAATTTCTCTGCACAGGGCAGATTCGATAATGTCTTACTAATGTTTAAATTGAGATGAGTGGTTCTCCTTTAAAGTAACTATCCCCCTTTGCGTCTCTTTCTTTACTCTAACCAGCGACCCTTCGTCGTCATACTCATAAAATGTGGCAAAATTATTCTCATCCATTTCTGCCATCAGTTTAAATTTCTTGCTGCTGTGCGCAAACGACTTCATGTGAGAGTCTTTTGGATGTATCCGCAGATCGTCCATAATTACATCGCCAGAAACCTCCTGGAAATTAATTGAAAAACGGGTCCAGTTAGGTGCTGAGACTGTAAACTCCCCGCTTACAAGCTTCCAGCCCTCTACCACCGCCAAACACTTAAGCGAAACTGCAATTGAATTCACCACTGCACTCACCGGCACAGAAGCTGTTGGAATAGTTCCTGCACTGCTTACAGATTTATTCCTCACCCAGGCAGAGATCACATATTTCTTTCCTGAAGTTGGTTCAAAACCTTTATTGATCATATTCACATCATCCCTGAACTTATAACCGTACTCATCATTATATTCAAAAACGTCGTTTCTGCCACGGGTATTGATCATAGCAGAAATGCTATACCCTCCTAAAGGAATATTTAAGCTGTAATTTCCGGTATGCGCAAACCTCCCTGCCGCAACGGTATAATCCCCCCCGCTCTCCTCAAAGCTCTGCGAATAAAATTCCCTCGCTTCAGCGTTAGAAACTACAGCCGCTGGCAGCTCCCCTTTAAAAATAAAACTTGCCGCACTGTACCGGCCAAGGGCATCCCGGTTTTCCAGCTCCTGTCCGTAATCATCGTATCGTGTAATAGCATTGCTGGTGGTCCAGTAAGTATTTTGATTCTCCTGGTAGGATTCCCACTGATTAGTATTGATCCAGAATGGATAAAACTCCTTCAGATAGCCGGTTTTCTTCACAGGTCCGGCGCCGCTGTTTTTCCGGTTCCCTAAAAACACCTTGCTCTCCGATGGGCGCCAGTTGCCTAAAGCTCCAACCAGAAAAGGATTTTTGTAAACGTAATACTTGTACCGGTACTTTTTAACTCCGTTTACAACAATATAGTCCTCCCATTGAGAACGGTCTGAACTGGTAGAAAATATGGTCGGCTTCTGCCCACTAGGCGACATCTCCATCACCTCATACCAGGAAGGATGGTTAAAGATCTCTACGCTTAAAGTAGGATCGTTGGAAACTTTATTGGCTTTGATCTGAATAGTATGTTGTCCCGCCTGCAGGTAAAATGATTTTAATTCAATCAGATTAGGGTCATTGCTCGTGAACAGAAAAAGGTCCTGATCCAGAGTGAGTGCATTATCTATTTTAATCTCTAGGTTAGGAGGCCCCGAATAACCGATCACATAATAGCCGCTGGCAGGAGCGGTAAACGATGAAGTTATTCCAACCTCATCGGCAGTTACAAAATTACCCGGATTGTTGTACCACAATGAACTTGTGGCTCTCCGAAGTGCCAGCCCTGATGGATTGGCATTCATAAATCCAAGGTTAGATCCGTTTACCAGAACTCCCCACCAGTTTGAAAGACCGTCTACAGGCTGGAGATTCGGATTACACCAGTAATTATAAGGAGGCCGCTGAACAGTATTATAATACGTTGGACTCGAGGAACTATAAGGCGGACTCTTGGGCCATACGTAAGAATTCGAATTATAGCCATGCGAATTATAGATATTCAGGTTGTTAATAAGCTGCCTGTCGCTCTTGTTATTAACAGCTTCCATGCTTGAGTTTGCCCATTGCTGAGAATACTTAACTGCCGACGCATTTAACACATCCAGATCTTTGGCAAATCTCGGATCACAAACAATCAGCGTATTATTCGAGATTGGATTTTTTGCACAGGTAATACTAAAAGTAGTGTTCGATACTTGATTTCTGTAGCCCGATCGGATTACTTTGGCAGTTTTTAAATTGCCCTTAAAAGTATAGCCGGAAGCGTCAATTAATGTGTGATAGTCGGTAACCCAGTATAATTTTGAATCCCCCGAATTATCAACCCCCAGAATCACATCCCCCGCGGTTAACATATAATAACCGATATTAACCATATTTCCCGGGCCGGTAGTATTAAGATTAGAAAAGACAGAACCCACATTTTGGTAAGCGCCGCCCATCCCTTTAAATGCCCAGTAAGCCGGCATATTTACCGAATAAACATAATCGTCGTTTTCGGTTTGAGTGCGTGTTACCACCGGCTCGCCGGTTGCAGAATCATAAGCCACATTTTCTGTACTTACAGTTGAGCCGTTATCCGTTTTCACTACTTTGTAGATGATTCCGTAATACTGAACTACTTTAAGCGCGCAGGCAGATCTGAACAGCATATGATCCCGGTTCTCACTTGATGGAATATGCGGAAGTCCGAAAGGGATCCCGATAGGAGTTGGAGTTACATCGACTCCCAGATTCAACGATTTTCCTTCATTTATCGTTTCCTGTTCACGCATATCGGTAAAGAACTCGATCTCTCTGGCCATTATTTCCTTAGATACCGCACCTGTATGCTTTACAATATCAACTTCATTCTTTAAGTCGAATGAGCCGTCGCCATGTGGCCGGACATTATAATGGTAAACAGTAGAAGCAATTTCTTCTTTTGCCTTATTAAACGTCCTGGTAGCACGGGGTTTGCCATGCATATCATTTAACACCAGGCTATAGCCCTGTGTCAGCGTCATTTTATGTTCACTGTTTGCACTGAGAAAGTTAAACTTGGCATGCGGGCGATAATTATATGGCTTTATAGCAGTATAAGACACCCTTACCGGGAAATCTTTAGCCGTATAAAATTCATGTGATACGTATCCTGTTTCAGGTACGTAGCCCTCGCCGGGATTTGAAGTAGCATCCAAATCCTTTACCACCACTTTGCTATACACTACCTCGGGGGCAGGAAAGAGCGACTCCCCAAAAGGTTCCTCCAGATCCAGAAAATTGCTTAAACCACCTTTAATCTTATGCTTATATGGAATTGCCTGCTTCAAAGGATTTTCATCTCCGCCAACCGAAGGCTCATAAGCGGCAACGCCACTGCTTATACTGCCGTTTTCAGAATCAGTTTTATACAGGTAGCGCTGACCGTAACTCCTGTTCTCGTTACCGCTCATTGCCGACCAGTTATCATCAATACTGATGGTGCGAACACGGCTTCCGCCACCGGTTTTAATGCCATCTTGTTTAACCAGCCTCACAAAACAACGGGCGGGATCGATCTGGCTGGCATAATTTTCCTCCCAGGCTTTTTCATAAAAGTTTCGCTTCAATTCGTCAAGATTGTTAAATGCTGCACCAATAGCATTAACCGCAGCCTTTGCGCTCATCTTAGTATCTCCATCCTGGGCCCTGTCAGAATAACCCGGAAATGCATATTTAGGATAATTGTTTTTGATATGCTGCCATGCCAGCATCAGAACCGGGTTCACACTTACCCCCTTCTCTTCCAGGTTCTCAAATTTTATCCGGGCAAAGGTTTTTATCCCCTCTGTTCGATAAAACACATCTACTACTTTAGCATAACACGGTATATTATCCATTTTGGAACTTACATCCCTGTTTGCAGTTACTTCAACTTCATAGCGTCCGTAGAGATAATCCGAACCGTTCAAATAATGCTGCTTGAAGTAGGCCGTGCGAACATCCGCTGCAGCACTTGATACAGTGGAAGGTATTGCCGAAACTTCAACTTCAATTCCTTTGGCATCGCTCAGGATAGTGGTGTTACCGGCCTCTTTCACCAGGGCATTCACCTGAACCATCCCCATTGCCCGTTTATCCTGAACGTAGGCATAATCGTCCGATTCATAATCGACATTGATCTTACCGCCCGAGGGGAGTACGATTTGTTTTAACTGCCAGAGAGCCGCAGCCTGATCTGCACCTGGTTTATCATTTTGGCGGGTATAAGGAAATTCATCGTTAGCCAAACCAGCCGGATTTGTGCCTGTTTTATAGACGCCCCAGCGATCGGTACTCGAAACCCCGTATTCAGGAACTGTGCCATTTATAAGGTTATGATAAGAAAACTCATATGGATGATCCTTGCCGTTACTGCTCTGCCCGTACTCGAACCATACCTTCGTCAGGGTTAGTTTGCCCCCGGCAGGAGCTTCCGAATTCGGACTGTTTGTACATAAACTATAATTATGATCCAAATGAACCACTTTGATAGCATGACTCAGATCATTTTTTGAATAAAGGCGGATCTCTACCAGTTTTTTCTGCTTTACGCCGGTTTCCAGGGCACCCATTACCCCCTGTGTACCGGACTTTACCCCAAGTGCATCCAGTCTGTCTTCAGTAATAAAATAAGCGATATGGGTTTTAGTTTCAATCGAATGAAGGTAACATAGTTCCTTTTCACCATATACTACACTTCCCTTATCGTCATCAGCATCTGCCAGCAAGCCTTTATTGAAAGTTGCCCAGTTGTAACTGCCTCCGCCTTTCCACATGGGCGAGCGCCAGTTAAAATTGTCGATCTTCGAATAATGAAATTCTACTGCAGTACCCAGATCATCATCACTAATCCCATCGCCCGTCTTGTCAACATAATCAGGAGATAGAATTCCCGATAAAAGATAACTCGAAGCATAAGCAGGCTGCTTCTCTTTATGGTAGTAATTATCCAGACCGTTCTTATTCTCACGACTGATATCCTGAGCGTTAAACTTAATCAGGTTTTTATGGATGTTAGCGGGATTGGAACTATTAACCGCAAAAGAATATTCCTCCTGGGTTTTATTATAAACCGGCATCCCATAAACCATTCGCTTTCCACCCTCATCCGTTACCGTGATCTCAGAAATATGGTCAGCATTACGACCCGCTGTTCTTGATACAGGCGTGGGTACAAAACCCGGATCAGGAACATAACTTCGGCCGCTGAATGGATAATACTCGAGATGTTTATACACACCGCCGTTAGATGCTTCTTTGGCGGTAAGATAAGAGATGGAAGTTCGCCTGGCTTGCTTTTTATTACTGGCTATTGAACTCGTAATAGCTTCCTGTCCCTGAAACTTATTCTCTGCAACGGTACCGTTAACACTTATTGCAACAGGTTTTTCACCATTAAAATACCCCTGTTTTTTCCAGTCTGTATTACTCAGGCTATGCTCGCCAACCAATTTGAAATACGATTTCTCAGTCTCAGGATTGCTTGCTGATTCTGATTGAAAATCAGCTTTATTGATGTATTCATTTTCTAAGTTCCATTTTCCCGATTTATTGGAGGTATGCTGATCAAATACCGTTATACCACCATGAAAATATGCACCACCGCCATAGTCGGCACCGTCAGAATGCATTTCAGATACGTCATTAACTTCGTTATCAGCAAACACCCCGGTACCATCGCGGTAAAGCCTGAACTGCCCGCCACCAGCCTGGCTGGTATAAGAGAACAGATCTGGGGTATGTACAGGAACTGCCAGATTCGGAATGCCTTCTACTATCGGATTATCTTTTTCCCTTACAAAATCCATTAAGCCATTTAAGTTATGTTTAGCCAGATCTGCATACAAGAATCCATAAGCTCTCGTCTTAAATGGCGCATTATTCAAAACCTTGCGTACACTTTTGTAACCCGTTAAGCCCCCGCCCCCAAAAATAAACCAGGCAGCACCGCCGGCATCTATACTATACGATTCGTAAGTGGTATGATAAGGAATTGCAATCTTAGGTGAAATTGGCTCGGTATTATACGAAATTGTACTACCCGTAAGAGACATAGCAGTTGAACCAACCTTTTCTATGTCTTCGGTTACAGGATTTCCCTCGCTGTCTTTAACCGGATTTCCATTAGCATCTTTAACCTCCTTGGTCAACGTTTCACGGCCTGTAACCGAAAAACTTGAACCCAGCGACAGGGTTTTGAGTCCTGATCTCGTATTATAACCCTGCGACAGCGACGCTGTTGCGGAGGTTGTCATCCCAGCTGTTTTTGCCGACTGCAGTGAGAGCGAGAAGTTTGGGGTCACATCCACACCGCTCGCGGTACTCGATAATACTCCAACCCCAAGGCCTGCCGTTAAAAAACCACTGTTTGCAAATGAATACGATATACCTGCATTTGCACCAACCTCGGCGCCTATACCGGTGTAATTATCACTAAATACACCCAAAGTAAAAGATAATGATGGTGTAACCTTGGAACTTCCTGCAAGCTCTATCTTTGCATTGCCCCGACCGCCAATTGTGATTTTAGGTTTAGTGTAATGTTCGGTTTCAATCTCATCTCCTGCGAAATCATCAGGAAGCCCCCTTAGCTGGCGATTAATTGCTCCAACATTTATGTTCCAGCCCAAACCAACCCAGCTAGCTTCATCATCCATCCCTACACCAGATTTATAATTAAGATTAATGGGATAACCACCTACATCCATCAGTGGAATGTTATACTTCATATCTCCCGTCGACAAGTCAACCATGTCTGAAACTCCAGCCGCCTGGAATGCTTTAGCTTCTGGTTGAGAAGGTCCTGAAGTTAGAGCCAATGAAACTGCAGGTGTTAAAAGATTGATAAACCAAACTGCTAAAAGACTTGTAGCTATTCGTATTCTCTTAGTGTAAAAAGGCATCATATATGGATAAGTAGGTTATTATATTAATTTTCAAAAGCAAATTCAAAAATCTCACCGCTCAGATATTTATCATGATAGATCAGGCTGTAGGACGTATTTATATTGTCGAAATATACCAGATACTCAAACTGGTTCTGTAATCCGTTAGCGATAGGCTCTACAGCCTTTGCGATTATTTTCTTCGGTCCTGCAGACTGTTTAATAAAAAAACAGCTGTCGGCCTTGTAAAACATCTGTTCGTTTTTACTTCGGATATTAATAGAATGTGATACATCTGGTACTATCCTGACATTGTATTGTATCCCCTGCCCATCTTCTTTTTTTATTAGCTGAACAGTAATGCCCCCTTTAGATAATTCCCTAAACTCACCTTTATCTTTGCAGCCAACGGTTCCTAAGAACAGAAGTATAAAGCACAATACCGCTAGTCTCATTCCTGGCTTTTATAAACAAAACGTAAATTCCTCAGGCTCCCGTCGGGTAACTGCACAGTAAGGACATAATAACTACCGTCTTTAAAGCCTCCAATTTTATTAAGATCCAGGCTTATTTGGTTTCTGCCCTTGTGTAACTGCAGTTTTGGAAGGTGTTTAAGCTTTTTTTTAGCGTCTGTGATACCCTTTATTGAATATATAAGCTTTTTTTCATTGTAAGCATTATCGAAATAGAACCTGACATATCCCCTTGCTATGTAATAATTTCCTTTTGCTAGATCATCAATATGCCTGAAGCTTTCGTTAGAAACAGGAACCACTTCCTCCTCTTTACAATTTATCGTAAACTCCCACACTTCCGAGCGATTCAACACCGTTTGATTCTTATACATACTTACTTGCCAGGCATATCTTTTACCAACGATTAATTCTTTAGCTGATGCCGGATAAGGCAGTATCGGTGAATTAATACCTGTTTGACTAATAAGGGGCAAATTATAATTTAAGGCTTCAGTAGCGTTTTGCCGGTCTTTAATCTCCACCAATACCAGCTGATAAGCAGATCCGGGGATTTTTGGAAAAGAAGGCTGCCAGCTTAACATAGGGCGTTTTTCACAAATTTTATCTTTATCGTAAGGTTCTATAAGGCTTAAAGGAGCAGTTGGTACCAGCTCATAGCTGAAGCATTGCTCAACCGGAGCATTCTGATTTGGCCCGTTTGGTTGAGAGTTGATTGTAAAGCAATACTCATAGTCCCCTTCCGGAAACACACCATTCTCTTCCACGGTAGTTGAAATCCGGTTTCCGGAAAACTGAACTTTTGAGCTTCTTATAGTCGCTGGAGGGATGTTGTTACTACCATTCCTTAAGTTAAATGGCTGGGTTTTCAAACTAACCACCCTCCCATGTTTCCGTTCGGTAACGATTAAACTGAGCGTGACGGTTTGAGGCCCGGATATATTAATCACCCGAATATTCATCAGGGCATCTATGTTTCTTCCATTCAATTCGGGAATAAACTGAAAGCTAACTTGCCCTAAAACCGGAAAGGAAATAATAAACAACAGAATACTAAACAATTGCCTCAACATTAGAATTTATTCTTTAGGTAATATTTAATAGACAACTCTCCACGACCAGCAGTATATAAATCTGGAAATAGGGGTTGGATGAGATTTTTTCTAAAATCTGCATAAGCACTGATATCAAAGTGTTTCCCTGCCATCAACTGTAAATTTTGTTTTATCCCGACTTGTCGGGCTACATCCTGATTATCCAGATAGGTTATTGAGGAAGTGATATTCATTTTCAAGAATGAGTACTGGCAGCCGATGTCGCCATTGATCATATTGCCTATCAACTTTACAGGGCTGGTTTCTTTGTTATAGAATATATTGGCAGTGATACTGGTATTATTCAAAACCAGACTTTGCAGGTAATTGACGGTGATGAAGTTACTTGCAGAAGCTAAAAGCTGTGAATTTTGTACTTGCTGCTGCGCAATGGTGATATTACTAAATGAGTATTTACCCGCTAATTTGTAGTTTGCGTTTCCGCCAAACTGAAGCTTTGTTGATGAATAAACCGGCGTGCTTACACCACCCACTTTATTCATACCGTTTTCTAAATATTTGAGACTGAGATTAACTTTCTTATTTATCTTGAAACGACTGTCGTATTGAATTTGTAAATTTTGCCAGTGAGAATTATTACTAAAACCAACAGGTGTATTTCTAAGATCTGTTCGCAAGCTCATAGCGAGTTTGTTCTTATAAAATACCTTTTTTACATTTCCACCCACACGCATTTTCATCTGGCTGCCCCCTGCCAAGCCGGGGTTCTGGAAGCCTGTACCCGCATAATTAAAATATAAATTACTGCTTACATTAAGTCGCCTGTTCTCAAGGTCGTGATTCAATCCAAGTGACATGGTTTCAAAAAGGTCGTCGCTGATGTAGTTACTCAACACGCTTTTATCCAACATCAAATGATCACTTCCCGGATCCAGGCTATTATTATATTTACTGGCTGATTTTGAGATATCCATGGTCATGCGGCCCATTTTTGGCAACACCAATGCCTGGGTAACGGTAAACGTCATACTGTTTCGTCCTACAGCAGCAGCCGAATGAAATGCATGATCGTCTTGGCTGCTAAACGATCCTATCCATGATAGTTTACCGCTGCCCACAGACGATTTGTTGGTAGGTACGCTGAGGTAAGTATAAAATCGCGGGGAAGCATAAACGGAACTTTCAAACCCGGCATCTTTCGAGGCTCCTAAATCTTTCTGTTTACCCAAACCAAAAGAAACATTACCGCTCCTGGTTTTTAAAGATAAATTGAATCCCTTTGCAAATACGTCCCTATTTAAAAAGCTTCCAGGCAATTGCCCCCCAATGGCACCAGTTTGTAACGACCTCACCTTCCTAAATGCCGATTGCAATTTACCGGGGTTAGGATTCTTACTCAATTCATTAAACAACTCATCTTCAAGATCATCAACACCTCCCTTACCCGCTATAAACTTTTGGACTAGCTCTACCTTCCTGGAATCAAGTCCGTTTTCAGCGAGCTTATTCTTTATTGAAGCTATGACCGAAACAATCGAATCGGTAATACCCGAACTTATTTTTTGCTGGCCCGATTTACTCAATGTATTATTTAGCCTTAAATAACTGTCTGTAGTGCTTTTCTTTATACTATCGATCTCACTTTCGGCAGCACTGGCTTGCTTATTTTTAATATTTCCTATCTTTTCGGATGCATACTCATTTAGCGGTTGCTTTTGTTGCTCGATGATTTCTGCCAATTTTACCTTTAGCTCCTTTGGCTCAAGGGACAATAAGAAATTTACATTTTCAGGTTTTTTTAAATAGGAAATAAATCCCGGATTAGAGGTTAAAAACTTAGCTTCAGGCATTTGATGGAGCTTAGACATCAACGCCCTACTGGTAAAGTCAGGCAACTCAAGTCCCTTTAGTAAAGTGGCTCTAACATCCTTAAACCGATCTACATCAGTTTTAAACGAATTCAACATGCTCTCTTTATCAAAATTAAATTTGAACAAATTGCTTTGTATCGCTGAGAAACCTTGCTCCGAGGAAAAATTATTTGATAAATCCAGATTTACCGGAATTCTGGCTATTGTAAATTTACCGGCAATTGAAATATTGTTTAGAAAACCTGCCTTTTTTTGCAAGGGGCTATCTGAAAGATATAGAGTATTATTTTCAACAGAGAGATTAAAGAGATCTTCCGGCTTCTTATTCCCTCTATTATTTATTTTTAGACCTGGAAGATTCCCTGCTTTCAATTTTGAAGTGGCATAAGCCTCAGCTTTTTCTTTGATAAGAGAATCAGATGGTTGCTTTAATTTCCTTTCTAAAGTTGACTTATATTGATTTGCCTTCGGAGCAATTTTATTTTTTACCGTATCGAGGCGAAGAGTCTGCCATTTTATAACATTTAGTTTCGCTGCTGTAGAAACAGAATCATTTATTTTTTGTGAAATCGTCTTAATAGCTACTTTTACCGAACCTGTGAAATTGGCTGCGGAGGACTCAGTTTCAACGCTTGTTGTGTCTTGGGCATTTACAGGGAGACATATAGTTGAAACAACAATACATAAGAAAACTATAACAATCGTTTTAATCATATAGCATTAATTGAAAATGCAAGTTTAAGAGCAGTAAAAAACGATGAAGCACCAAAGGAAACTCTATAAAGACCTTTCAATAGATTCTTTTACCAAATCACGATGACAATCAACTAAAAGCTTATCAGAAAGACTAACTTTGCGGTTAATGTATTATCACAGGTAAATGATGCGTATTCTAAAACTCGAAACAAATATGACTAGATAATTATCGACATTCAACCACTTATAGTTGTAAGTTAGCACTCATAGTTGTAACCCTAATGTTACATCATCGTATTAATGTATCTATTTATACATTCAATGATTGGAAAAGAAATCCGCCAACAACGCCTACTAAAAGGTTATTCACAGTGCTATATGTCTTATAAACTGGAAATCTCTCAAAATGCTTATTCAAAAATAGAACTTGGGCAAACCGACTTAACTCTTAGAAGATTAATCCAAATTGCGGGTATTCTTGAGGTGCCAATCACTTCTTTACTCTCCACAGTTCTTAAAATATATGAGGAGAATAACGCTTTAACACGAATCAAAGGACTAAAGTCTGATACACATTAAGAGATTCCTCTAGAATTACTTTTAACAAGACCATTATATCGATTTTAGGTGACCATCATAAGTGTTATAAGATGATTCACCCTGATATTTTCCATTTAAATATTATCAGAGCTATTACTGGCCTCCCATTTTTCGGATAGTTATAAAAATCATCCCCCCTGTAACCAATCCCCCATCCCATCGTCTTAACCTATATTTTTAAACCAAATATGTTACAGACTGTCGCTAATACCCTATTCCCAATAAAGAATCTTGTGCGTACCATCATCTGCCTTTCCATAACATTTAGCCTGGCGGGCAACCTGCAGGCCCAAACAAAAAGCATCAGCGGGAAAGTAAGCGACGAGCAAAACAAGGCTTTAGATTTTGCTAATGTTGCATTACTTAAAGCTAAAGATTCTGCGCTGGTAAAGTCGGCAATAACCGATGCGTTCGGTGCGTATAGTTTCGAAATCAGTCAAACAGAGGATTTCCTGATCGCCGTGCAGGCTGTGGGATATAAAAAAGGATTCAGCCAGGTTATTAGCAGCGGACCGAGCAGTATTTCGGTTCCCCTGATTGTATTAATAAGAGATTCGAAAAAATTAAACGAAATTATTATTACCGCTCAAAAGCCCTTTGTGGAAAGAAGAGCCGATAAGCTTATTGTTAATGTGGAGGGCAGTGCGGTTGCTGTTGGTAATACAGCTCTCGATGTGCTTAAAAAAGCGCCCGGCGTATCGCTTGATAAAGATGACAACATATCCATGAACGGCAAAAATAGTGTACTGGTAATGGTAGACGGAAAACCAACTTATATGAGCAATGCCGACCTGGCCAACATGCTAAGGGGTATGCAAAGCAGCCAAATAGAAACGATAGAACTGATTACCAATCCATCGGCCAAATATGATGCGGCAGGACAGGGCGGAATTATAAATATTAAAACCAAACGCAACAAAAACATGGGCTTTAATGGCAGTGTAAACCTGGGCTCGGGCTATGGAAAAACCTCAAAATATAATGGCAGCAGCAATTTAAACTTCCGTAAGGGTAAGGTAAATGTTTTCGGAAGTTATAACTACAGCAATAATGGCAATGTAAACTCTTTCGAACTGGATAGAAAAGTAAGCGATAAGGGCTTTGTTACAAATTTCAATCAGGATAATGGCTGGAACTCCAGAAGAAATAATAATGGATATAAAGCCGGGATTGACGTTTTTCTGAAGAAGAACACAACAATAGGCCTGTTAATAAACGGATACAATAATTGGGTGGATGAAAAATCAAACAGCGGAACTATGATTTTCAATCAGCCTGCCAAAGTTGACAGCGCGATTAATGTTAATGGCAGAAATAAACAGTATTACGCAAATAATGCCTTTAACATTAATTTCAAAACCAATCTCGATACATCGGGAAAAGAGCTCAGCATTGATGCGGATTATTCGAAATACAATGGCAAAATGAATGAGTTTCGCGACAGCTACTATCTCAATTTCAACAATTCAACTCCGGTTGAATATATAAACAACCTGGCACCGGCGAAAATTGAAATTAAGTCGGCCAAATTGGATTATGCCCAGCCGCTTAGCAAATCATTAAAATTTGAAACAGGATGGAAAAGCAGTTGGGTAACCACTGATAATGATCTGAGATTTTCTACCCTAAACGGCACAGTTTGGAGCCCCGATAAAAACCGCTCTAATCACTTTATTTACAAAGAGAACATTAACGCGGCATACATCAACTTAAACAAAACATTTAAAAATACCAGTATCCAGATGGGGCTGCGTGGAGAGCATACCAATTCGAACGGAAATTCTGTTACCATAAATCGTGAGGTTAAACGCGATTATATCGAACTGTTTCCCAGCGTTTCATTAAGTCAGAAGTTAGGTAAAGATCATCAGTTAGGCGCTTCTTATAGCCGAAGAATCGATCGACCGAATTACGCTAACTTGAATCCCTTTATCTTCCTGTTAGATAAGTACACTTTTCAACAGGGAAATCCATTGCTAAACCCTCAGTTTACCAATTCATCACAGGTATCGTACACCTATAAAGGATCAACAACCGCAACTTTAAGTTACAGCAAAACCACCAACGTAATGACCCAAATTACCGAGCAGAACGACATTACAAGAGAAACCTTTGTAATGGAAAGAAACCTCGACAACCAAACAATTTATTCTTTTAATATTTACGCCCCGCTAAAGGTGTCGAAATGGTGGAACGTTAACAACAACGCTCAAGTATTTAATATGGGCTTTACAGCCGATGTATTGGGCGACAGGCTAAAAGCCAGCCAAACCGTATTTCAGATTAACACCGACAATCAGTTTACCATCACAAAAACGCTGGGAGCCGAACTGTCAGCGTGGTATATGTCGCCCCTGCAATACGGAATTTTCAAAATCAGAAATTCACCGTTTTTAAATGCCGGCCTCAAAAAATCCTTCGACAATAAAAAGCTGAACCTTAAGCTTGGGATTAATGATATCTTCAACAGCATGCGTAACAGAGGTTCAACCAAATTTTCGAATATGGATTTCAACTTTAACAATAAATGGGAGAGCCAGGTTGTTAACCTTAGCATAAGTTACCGTTTTGGGAGTAATGATGTTAAACCCGAAAGAAGGCGATCTACCGGCCTTGAATCTGAAGCGAACAGAATGAAAAATTAATTTGGGTATAGGCCGTTCCCGTTTCGGAGCGGGGCGGACTATCCGCTATGTTGTAAAGGCTTTAACCCTGATCCGCTCCCCGGAATCTGGTGTATCCTCTTCTATCGGAACCCTCTCCCGCACCTTCCCTCATATTGGGTTCGTCAAGGTACGTTGGATAAAAACCTTCTGTATATATCAACACAAAAGCATTCGCAACACGCTCTAATCCGTATAAATCTAGTCGTTAAAAATCAATTTCAGATCTTCATTCTATCTTCATCTCCCGGGGGTACCTTTATTGTTCAACCTGCACCTGTTTGGCTCTAAACCAATTATGAACAATGGATATCAAGATAAACAGTGCCCCTATAATCTGGATGATTGACGATGACGAGATCCAGCAGTATTGCTTTGAAAAATCGCTCGAATTACAGGGAATTTCGAAGCAGTGTATAAAGTTCTTCGACGGAGAAAATGCAATAAACTTTTTCAGGAATCACCCGAAAGACCTGGATTTACTGCCTGATGTTATATTTCTTGATTTAAATATGCCGATTGTAAACGGCTGGCAATTTTTACAGCAGTATGCCCTGATTAAAACCGGCCTAAAAAAACAAGCGAAAATCTATGTTCTTTCTTCATCGCAAAATGCAGACGTTATAAATAAAGCCGCCTCAATACCCGAAGTTTCGGGCTATATTTCCAAGCCGTTAAAACCTGAGGATATTAGTGAGATTCTCGGAACTAAAAGTAAAAAACCTATTCCTTTGGTAGCAAATGGTTAATTTGGAATTTTGCCGCATCACCGTTTTGGGCAATAAGATAACATGCATGACGGGTAAGAGCAATATCGTCAATTTTGCGTTGAACCCCTTTAGCCAGTTCTATCATTTTCCCGACATCGGCAAAATGATCTGCGACAAATCGCACCGGCATTTCCACAACTACTTTATCCATCCCCTTCATTACTGTTATATCCTTTAATTTTCTTCATCGCCTTATCAAAATCACTCTCAAAGTTTTTATCCTGAACTACTCTAAACTTTTCATATTCATTCTCTACAAGCTTTACTGCTACATCATGACGCACCTTACCAGCATCTTTCAATATTTGGTATTCATTAAACTGCAAAAAGGCATCTAGCTTTTGAATCCAGTCGGCCATTTTCATGGGAATCGCCCTAGCCGCTTGATTTTCAGCATAATCGAGATACATTGACACAATGCGTTCCAGGTCCTTTATCTCTTTTTCAATAAGATAATTTTTCGCGACTATTATATCGCCTTTCAACACTTTCCCATGGGGTGCATTCTTGAACGTTTGCAAGCCCATATTGGGTTTATCGGCATTTGCTCTTTCAGCTATTAGCTGTGCGGCAGTTTTCCCGGATATAGCATAATGCAGTTTGTTCTGTACCGTCTTGAAAAAAGTTTGAGTAATCTCTGCGTCTTTGTTATAGTCGATACTGCACTGCTCGTAAATATCTGTTATTTTAAGATAAAACCTTCGTTCACTCGCCCGGATTTCCCGGATACGTTCTAATAGCTCATCAAAGTAATCTTTGCCGAAGCGTTTTCCCTGCTTTAACCTTTCGTCATCTAATACAAAACCCTTTACTATATACTCCCGTAATGTTTTAGTAGCCCATATCCGAAACTGGGTGGCCTGAAAGCTATTAACCCGATATCCTACTGCTATAATTGCATCAAGATTATAAAAATTGGTGAGATAGCTTTTCCCGTCTTCAGCAGTTATTCGAATTTTTCGAATAACTGATTCTTCATGCAGTTCACCGCTTTTAAATACTTCCTTTAGATGATAGTTAATTGTATTCACTTCAACTCCAAATAGCTCGGCCATACGTTTTTGAGTTAGCCAGAAAGTCTCGTCATTAAAAATGACCTCTACTTTTACGTCTCCTTCAGGAGAGCTGTAAAAGATGATATCTGAATACTGAGGCGTCAAATCATTGTCCATATGAGATACTAGTTTGCTACCGTTACATTTTCGTACTTCTGCTCGCTCAGCCAAAAATCCTTATCAATAATTTTAACTTCAGTATGGCTTAATTCATACAGTCTATATACTACCAAATCAATTTCTCTCTCTAGTTCAATCGTTTCTTCGCCTCTGCTTTTGCTGAGAAAATATTATCAACATATGCGCTGAATACCTTTTGAAAACTATCATTAACATTTCTAATGGGCAATTCACCTAAAAAAGCTGATGTTAGCGAAATGGTCGTAAACCGATTTTTTAAATAATAAATTAGCAATGATGAGTTAATTAGTGCCAATAAATATATCTATTTCATACCCTTCAAGCAATTTCATAAATTCCAGTTGCTGCTAAGTTAAATTCTGAGATATGTATACGCTGTCTGCCGATACCTTTATTGTAATCAAAGGACCTAAAAAATGGGGCTTATCGTTACACAGGAAGTAAATATATAAACAAAGATGTAGAACAATTAAGGGATTTTACTTACTTCCCGATACAAAACTTAGAAAAAATATTTTCCAGCAAGTCATCCGTAGTCACCGTACCCGTAATTTCGCCAAGATAATACAGCGCCTGCTTAATATCCATTGAAAGAAAATCGGAGGTAACGGGGTTATCGATACCATAGAGCACCCGTTCTAATGCTTCGAGCGTATGTTGAAGGGCCTCTACGTGGCGGATATTGGTAACCAGCACATCGTCGTTGCTAATTTGATGCAGGTTGATGCGGCGCAGTATTTCGTCTTTAAGCTCTTCAATTCCTTCTTTATTCCGGGCCGAAATAAAGCTGGGATTAAGTGCGGCGAACTCGTGTTGCTGTTGTGGGCTCAGCAAATCGCTTTTGTTCACTACAGTAAGCTGGGGGATATTCAGTTGACCTAAACTCGCTATTTGCTCTTGTATAGTGCCAATACTTTGAAGCGGGTCTACCAGGTAAATAATAAGTTTAGCCTGACGCATTTTTTCGTGGGTGCGCTCTACCCCCTGCGCCTCTACTACGTCTTCAGTTTCGCGAATACCGGCGGTGTCGATAAAGCGGAAAAGCACGCCTCCAATGGTCATTTCGTCTTCGATAGTATCCCGGGTAGTTCCGGCTATGTCTGATACGATGGCTCGCTCCTCATTAAGAAGGGCGTTTAGTAAAGTAGACTTCCCAACGTTAGGCTTTCCGGCAATAACTACCGGCACCCCGTTCTTCATCACATTACCTTGCTCAAATGATTGGATTAACCTGGCGATAACTCTGGTTATTTGCAGAATAAGCTGCTTTAATTGATCACGGTTGGCAAACTCAACATCCTCTTCGGCAAAATCAAGTTCGAGCTCTATAAGTGAGGCGAAATTGATGAGCTGCTCCCTCAGTGCTTTCAACTCGTTAGAAAAACCTCCCCGCATTTGCTGCATAGCTACCTGGTGTGAGGCAGACGAATTGGACGCGATTAAATCGGCCACTGCTTCGGCTTGCGAAAGATCGAGCCCACCATTTAGAAATGCTCTTAAGGTAAATTCGCCCGGCTGTGCCGCCCTCGCTCCTTCCCTTATCAACAGCCTGATAATATTTTCGATAATATAAGCCGAGCCATGTGTGGAAATCTCGACTACATTTTCCTTAGTATAAGATTTGGGGGCTATAAACAACGACACCAATACTTCATCAAGAATAATCTCGCCGTCGCGGATAGTACCGAAATGTATGGTATGGCTGGCTTGTTTACTAAGATCTTTTCCTTTAAACACCCTGCTTATTATACTGATAGCCTGTGGACCAGATAAGCGGATAACGCCGATTGCGCCGGTGCCAGATGGCGTTGCTAGTGCTACAATGGTGTCGGGATTGGTATTTATTTTCACAATAGGGCAAAGGTAAGATTTTAATAAGGATGTGAAGGTGCCGCAGGGCGCAATTTGATTAAAAAGGGAACACCATGATCTTGACATGCTAGCTTGAGAAACCAGGTGCCTATACGTGTTCAAAACGCCAAACTCCCTCGTTTCAAGAAGGGAGTTTGCTGTTTTTGTATAAACATTGAATTTCTGTGATGCGCTTGGATAAAAGGGCGCATCTGTTATTCAGAAATTTTTATTTCAGACGGTAGGTCATCGCCATTCCGTTAACCCCATTGCCAGAATAAGGTTGAACAGTGAGTCCATCTACCCGGTTTTTAGTTTTATGGAAGTGAGGAACAAGTATCCCTGCTGCCATACCTACTCCGAAACCCAATAAGTTATCGCTTAAAAAATGCTGCCCGGCTTTTAAACGCATATAACCCACACTTGCCGAAGTAAGGGCTGCCGCTCCCCATACATAGGGTTTTAACTTAGAATTAGGATTGAAATCGGCGAATACTTTAGCAGCGAAAAAACTAGCTGCCGCTGTTGCCGCAGTATGGCCGGCGAAAAAAGAACGTTGCGAATTTTTGCTTTTCTTTTTGCCCGCGCTTGCGCCCCCATCTGCTTCCGGGCGGGTATCATAAACCAAAGGGCGATGTCTCACCACATAGCCCGCCGCCAAGGTAAACAAGGCTCCGGTGGTTGCCATGGTCTCCAGATAAAGCACCATTACTTGCCCCGTTTTATTTCTGGTATTTTTGTTCAACAATCCGATAACGGGGTAAGCAAACGAAGCGTAAAAGGGAATATAACTCGCATCATCCGCAGCAGGTGAATACCAACCGGCACTAAAGCGGTCAAAACCATTTACATCATTTTTAGACAGCGCGTTTAGCTCCGCGTCAGTTAAGGGATCTTTATTTTGTATTCCTTTAAACCCTAAAAAGGTTAAGCCTAAACCGGCACCAATTATCGGCCCGTCTACCGCGAAACGTGTAGTATAAGGCGATTCATTGCGGGTTGTTGATGAATCTGTTTGGGCAAAAGCTCCAAACGGGATACTAGCTAATAAAAAGAGTATAAGTGTGTTTTTCATAATTCATTTCTAATTTACATGCTTAACACAATTTTGCAGAAATTGTTCGTTTTCAACCTCAGAACTGTTCTTCGATTCCTAGCCCAAAAAGCGCAAAATCATACTTAACAGGATCTGAGGGGTCAAATTCGCGTAGATGCCGGGTAAGTTCAAGGGCTGTTAACCAATCGGTTTGTTTTCTCTTTATTAAGTTTAGCTTACGGGCTACCCGGTCTACATGCACATCGCAGGGACAAATAAGCTGTGAGGGATTTATCTTGTTCCAGATTCCGAAATCCACTCCCTTAGAATCTTTGCGCACCATCCAGCGAAGAAACATATTAAGACGCTTGCAGGTTGATTTTTGGGCCGGTGAACTAACGTGTTTAATAGTTCGATGAGGAAAATCAGGCAGGGAAAAGAAATACTTCCGGAAATGATTGAGGCATGTTTCAACATCCGGCACAACCGGATGATTGCTTAACTCTCCGGCGTAACATGCCGGAGAGTTAAGTTCGGTATTGGATGATGCGGGGCTTGTATGATCTAAAAATTCCTCCCTGAAAACACTCTGTTTATTCGCTGGAATAAAAGCATCTTCAAGGGTATCCGAGATCAAGTAATGATTTCGAAAAAAACGAATAAAATAAAGAAGATCAGTATCATTAAAGGTTCGATGTTTGAAACCAAGGAGTTGCCTTAATTCCTTTTCGCCGTGATTGAGGATAAATTCGTAAGGGCGATTATCCATCCTTGCCGCCAACTCGTTACACTTATTGATTATCGTTTTCCGTTGTCCCCAGGCAAGCATCGCCGCGAAAAATCCCATAATCTCAATATCCTGTTTAACAGAATATTGATGCGGAATCACAATCGGATCATTGTTTATAAAATCAGGGCGATTGAATTGCTCCACTTTAGAATCAAGGAAGGCTTTCAGGTTTTCGATCATCTCTTATCTAACAAAAACTTTCGCCTCAATCAGCCAAGGCCTGCTTTAAGTCCTCAAGTAAATCTTCAACATCTTCCACTCCAACACTCAGCCTTAACAAGTTATCGGTAACACCTACCGCATCACGGGCCTCTTTAGGAATAGAGGCATGGGTCATAGTTACGGGGTGATTAACCAACGATTCTACACCGCCCAACGACTCCGCAAGGGTGAACACCTTGAACCTGGAAGCTATCTCGAAAGTCTGTTTCAGGTCGGCTCCTTTCAATGTAAATGAGATCATTCCGCCGAAATCGCGCATTTGCTTTTTAGCGACGGCATGGTTGGGATGGTCTTCAAAACCGGGCCAATAGATTTTATCTATAGCAGGGTGCACCTTTAAAAATTGAGCTATTTGTCGGCCGTTTTCACAATGCGCCTTCATCCTTAAATGCAGCGTTTTAATGCCCCTTAAAACAAGAAAACTATCCATCGGGCCGGGAGTAGCTCCGCAGGCGTTATAAATAAACCAGAGCCTCTTATACAGCTCCTCATCGTTCAGCATTAATGCGCCCATCACTACGTCCGAGTGTCCGCCCAAATATTTCGTCACCGAATGCATTACCAGGTCGGCTCCCAGGTCGATCGGGTTTTGCAGATAGGGCGAAGCGAAGGTATTGTCGACAGCAAGCATGATATTTTTCGATTTAGCAAGCTGCGCTACCGCGGCAATGTCAACTATCTGCATAGTCGGGTTAGTTGGAGTTTCTATCCAGATAAGCTTAGTTTTATCACTGATTAACAGCTCAATGTCATCCACAATTGCGAAATTCGTAAAATGGAATTTAATGCCGTAATTGGCAAAAATCTTGGTAAACATTCTAAATGATCCGCCATACAAGTCGTTGCCTGTAATTACTTCATCACCGGGTTGGAGCAGCTTCATCACCGCATCCGTCGCCCCCATCCCGCTGGAAAAAGCTAATCCGTAACGGGCATTTTCAAGGGAAGCTAAACAAGCTTCGAGAGCTTTTCTTGTAGGGTTGGTTCCTCGTGAATATTCAAAACCTTTATGATCGCCTGGCGACTTTTGCCAGTATGTTGATGTTTGATATATGGGGGTCATTACCGCACCGGTACTGGGGTCGGGCTCCTGCCCTGCGTGAATTGCTTTGGTTCCGAATTTCATATAAAAAGAATTGTTCAGTAAAAGTATAAAACGATTTGAACTAAGGTAATAAGTTTGAGTTTGAAGAATCGGCACTACTTGCCGTAATAAAGTTGCCGGGACACCACAACTTCGGTGAAAACTATAGTAATAAGTGCGAGTTAAAGAACCGGCGCCGCATCTCAGGAATACAGTTGACAGGGCATTTACTTCGGTGAAAAACCAATAATGTACCAAAAACTCAAGAGTTGGCGGGGCACCAACTTCTTGCACTGAGAACGACTAGAGTGCTACAATCGCCAAAAGCCCTTACAGATCAATCTCACCATGCTCGCCGCCTAAACTCTGTTGGTTTGTTAATGACGATCCTAATATCCCCATAAAATGGACCATTGAGTTGGAGTGACTGTCCCAATACTCAGCGTGTTTAGGTCGCACTTTAAGTAACGCCAACCTGGGATCATCCATACCTTCCGGAAAGAAATTTTTCACCGATGAATTAAACAGCTCTTCCATTTTCGAACGGTCGGAAACAACAGAAGCAATACCGTTAATACACACGTATTTGTTATTGGTATGATCTGTATAACACAACGTGATATTCTTATTATTCTCCACTTCATCCACCTTAGGCGAATACTCGTTGGTAAAGAACCAGATATTTCCATCGACGTCGATATCAGAAGTAGCCATGGGCCGACTGTGAATATGATCGTCGCGCAAGGTGCAAAGCATGGCTATATCGCCGTTGTCGATTAAGCTTTTCAGTTTGTTTAATGAAGTATTGTGGGCAGTTTCCATTTGAGTTGTTTTTCTATGGAACAGATAAAGAGTGCTATGGTTTTGTTCCAATTACCGCTAAGCTTAAGAACGACTGATATATTTATTCCCCTTGATATAAAACCTCCATGGGATACTTCTATAAGGCTCTTCAATATTTAAACCGATCCTGGGGCAGGCAACAATATTCTCCGGAGCAATCAAATCTCCCCGGTCTTCAATCCAGATTTGATTGCTTTGAAGCGAGATCCCGTTATGGATTTTTTTTAACCCTAAAGCCTTAGCCAAAGCACCGGGGCCTTTACAAAGCCTTCTGTCATCATTCTCAAAACCACGGCGCAAACGCATAATATCCAGGCCAACGGTAGGTTCTATCGCCCTGATAAGAATTGCGTGCGACTCCCCCTCCTCCCCTGTCACAATATTCAGCATATCGTGAATGCCGTAACAGATGTACATATACACCACACCGCCTTTAGTATACATAGTTTCATTTCTTGCTGTACGGCGATGATTAAATGCGTGCGAACCCATATCCTCCGGCCCCCGGTAAGCTTCGGTTTCAACAATAACCCCTCCGGTAAGCTCTCCCTCCACTAATGTAAAAAGATGCTTTCCTAAAAGTTGTGCCGATAAGGTTACCACATCGCCGCTCTGATAAAAAGATTCTGGAACTTTCATGATTCTGCTCAATAACAAATCGCAGGCACTTGTGTTGATTTGTAACGCAAAATACTGAATCGCCGGATTTTTCCGATCTGTAATTTTTCAGTACCTTATTGCGTTTGTATAAATTGAATATGAGATATAGATATTTACTTGCTTCGGCACTAAGCATTGGATGCTTGAGTTTTGGCCGCTTAACTGCTGTAGCGCAGACAAAACCAGAAGACAAAAATTTTAAAGTATTGGCAGAATCATTTGCCGACCTGCAGATACTACGCTACCAGGTTCCCGGCTTTGATGAACTAAGCCTGCAGCAAAAAAAACTGGCTTATTATCTGGCCGAAGCCGCCCTGTCGGGGAGAGATATTATTTACGATCAGAGCGGAAAACACAATCTGCTGGTAAGGAAAACAATAGAAAATATTTACAGCACTTACAAAGGCGATAGAAAATCGGCCGACTGGCAAAAGTTTCTTACCTACGCAGGCCGTTTTTGGTTCAGCAACGGCATGCACCACCATTATGGCAATGAAAAGTTCGTACCCGAACATTCTTATGCTTATTTCAGCAAACTGGTTCTTAATTCCAATCTTAAGGCCTTCCCGGTAAACAAAGGTGAAAGTGTAGCTGCTTTTCTTAACCGGATCAGGCCGGTAATATTTGATCCTAAGTTTCAGCCGAAAATTACTGATTCTTCGCCAAACATCGATAATGTGGTGGCTTCGTCTAATAATTTTTACGAAGGTGTTACGCAGAAAGAGGTAGAGAACTATTACGCGCAATTCGATACAAAAGGCAACGCACCATCCTGGGGCCTAAATACCAAAGTACTTAAACAAAACGGAAAGGTGATTGAAAAAACATGGAAAGTTGGAGGCATGTACAGCCCGGCAATCGAACGAATTGTTTATTGGCTGGAAAAAGCTGTTCCGGTAGCCGAAAATGCTAAACAAAAAGACGCCCTGCAAAAACTTGTAAAATATTATCGTTCGGGCAATCTTAAAGATTTCGACGATTACAGCATCGCATGGGTTAATGATACCGAATCTCGCCTGGATGTTGTAAACGGATTTATCGAAGTGTATAAAGATGCTATCGGTAAAAAGGGAAGCTTCGAAAGCGTGGTTTCGCTAAAAGACATGGAAGCCACTAAACGCCTTGAAGCGATAGCAAGAGAAGCACAATGGTTTGAAGATAACTCGCCCTTAATGCCCGATCATAAAAAGAAAACCGTTAAAGGCATTACTGCGAAGGCAATTACGGTAATTATGGAATCCGGTGATGCCTCTCCTTCCACTCCTATCGGGATCAACCTTCCCAACGCCGACTGGATTCGGAGAGATCACGGCTCTAAATCTGTGTCTTTGAGCAATATCGTTCAGGCCTATAACCTTAGCAGTGCAAACAGCGGTGTTTTAGACGAGTTTACTTTTGATCCGGCTGTGAAAGCACGCATCCGCCAGTACGGGGCCTTATCCTCAGATCTTCATACAGATATGCACGAATGTATCGGTCATGCATCCGGACAGATTAATCCAGGTGTAGCAACCCCAGATAAAACACTTAAAAATTATGCTTCAACACTAGAAGAGGCTCGTGCCGATCTTGTGGCCCTTTACTATGTGATAGACCCGAAACTAATAGAGATTGGCGTAATGCCTTCTCTTGAAGTTGGAAAGGCAGAATACGACAGCTACATCATGAACGGTTTGATTACTCAGCTAACGCGATTAAAACCGGGCGACAATCTGGAGGAAGCGCACATGCGCAACCGTCAGCTAAATGCTATGTGGGTTTACGAAAAAGGCAAAGCCGATAACGTGATCGAATTTGTGAAACAGAACGGCAAAACATACACAAAAGTTAACGACTACAACAAACTACGCACTCTTTTCGGACAACTGCTTCGTGAAATACAAAGAGTTAAATCTGAAGGAGATTTTGAAGCAGGTAAAAATCTTGTAGAAACTTATGGAGTAAAGGTCGATCAGAACTTGTTAAAAGAGGTTTTGGCCCGATACGCGAAACTAAATGTAAAACCTTACAAAGGCTTTATCCAACCAAAACTGGTTCCGGTAATGAACGGAACAGAAATTACAGATGTAAAAGTTACTTACCCCACATCGTTTTATCAACAAATGATGGAATATGGTAAGAAATATGCGTTTTTACCTGTGATAAACTAAGCGAAAGAATTCAAGATCCGGGCCGGGCAACATTGCCCGGCCTTTTTTTTGCCGCCGGTTAAGGAAATAAGCTCCAGGAAACCTGTTAGATTTTTCTGTTACATATCCAAATACTCCAAGTTATTGGCTATTTTTAGAATCGAATAAACCACCATTTTACATGAAAGTCTTTTTCGGATTAATTTTCTGTTTTATAGCACTTACCGCCCAACCTACCTCCGCTGTAGCTAAAAAACCCTTACGCATATTGCTGATAACCGGCGGATGCTGCCATAATTATTCCCTGCAAACGCAGAAATTAAAAGACGGACTTGCCGCACTAGCTGAAGCGGAATGGACGGTGGTTAACGAAGGTGGTAACGGCACAGAAGCGATGTTGAGTTTCTACGACAACCCCAAATGGAGCGAAGGCTACGACGTAGTGGTACATAACGAATGCTTTGCCGACACGAAATCTCCGGAATATATGCGCAAAATAACCAAAACGCATTACGCCGGTGTTCCGGCAGTGGTGATCCACTGCGCCATGCATACCTACAGAGCCGCTGAGATTGACGACTGGCGGGAGTTTTTAGGGGTTACAAGCCGCCGTCACGATCATCAAAGCAATTATCCGGTTAAAAAGACCGACGTAAACCACCCTGCTATAAAAGATATGCCGGATAATTGGATTACCCCCAAAGATGAGTTGTATATTATAGAAAAGTTATGGCCAAACGCAAGGGCACTGGCTACATCTGTAAGTGAGGAAGACGGTACAACCCACCCCGTTATCTGGACTAATAAATATGGAAAGGCCCGGGTTTTCGGAACATCATACGGCCATTCGGACGAGACCTTCGCCGATTCGGTGTTTATTAATATGGTTTCTAAAGGAATTCTGTGGTCGGCCGGGAGGCTGAAGAATAAAAGAAACTGATTATCCGGTATTCTTTTTAAGTTTAATTACTCCCAAAAGACTTGCGGTAACAATAATATAAGCCAATTGCTTATCAAGGGAGGCTTCCATACAGGCAAAATCACCTGCAGTCTGCAGTTCATTATTCGCCATAAAAAAATCAATTACGACAGCCAGACAAAAGAAGAGAGTAAAAGCTATTTTCATACTGATAAAGTTCTAATCAGCTTTCTCACACTATCGCATCCGATTTATACCACTGCGGTAAAATGATTAAGTAAATTTGAAAAAAAATTCTCACAATGAGAAATTTTTCCCCATATTTTTTTTACCTGCTAAAACCGTGCTTGAAATACACTTACCAAATATTTTTTTTCCGGCTCCGGCCGCCTAGTCCCAGCGCTCCCAATAAACTTCTTGTAATAATGGTTGCTGCGGTTCTACCGGCATTTCTTACAATCGGATTATCAAAAAAACTTTCCTCTTTGGCAGCGGGTTTCTCTTGCTCTTCATATTCTTTTTCTGTTTTAAGTGCGGCTTCTTCAAGTTTGGCATGCAATATTTCGTAGGCACTCTGGGAATCTACTAAGTGGTTGTATTTTGAAGCAAGTTTACTTTTGCTAACTATCTGGTCGATCTCCGAATCGGTTAACACATCCATCCGGGTTCTTGGCGGAGCAAGCATAACATGTACCAGGGGCGTGGGAATGCCTTTTCATTCAGCATCGTTACCAATGCCTCTCCTATTCCGAGTTGGGTTATTAACTCATCGGTTTGATAAAACTGCGTATCGGGATAATTTTCGGCGGTTTGTTTTATCACTTTACGGTCTACCGCGGTAAAAGCTCTAAGCGCATGCTGCACCTTCATTCCTAACTGCCCCAAAACGCTGGCAGGAACATCCATAGGATTCTGGGTGATAAAAAAAATGCCGATGCCTTTCGAGCGGATAAGCTTTATCACGGTTTCAATCTGTTGCAACAGTGCTTCGCTTGCCTCCTGAAAAAATAAGATGAGCTTCATCAATAAACATCACCAGCTTCGGCTTCTCTAAATCGCCTTCTTCCGGACTAATAGCATACAATTCTGCCAAAAGCTGAAGCATAAAAGTTGAAAATAACTTAGGTCTGTCACCCTTAACACATTACTCATACCTCTTCCATCCTGATTAATGCGCATCAAATCTTCCACTTCGAAACTTTTCTCACCAAAGAACAAATCGGCTCCCTGCTGCTGCAGCTCTATAACTTTTATTAAAATAGTACCTGTAGTGGTGGTAGAGATCCGTCCGTATGATTTTTCCAGTTCATCTTTCCCTTCTTCGGCGGCATATTGCAAAACCTTTATAAAATCTTTAAGATCAAGCAAGGGCAGCTTGTTATCATCGCAATATTTAAAGATCATTGCCAGCACACCTCCCTGCGTATCATTTAACCCCAGAATTTTAGAGAGCAGTACCGGCCCGAATTCACTAACTGTTGCCCGCAGCCTTACCCCCTTTTGGCTACTTAACGAGAGCAGCTCTACCGGAAGCTGTACAGGCTGATAATTAAGCCCCAGCAACTGACTCCGCTCTTCAACTTTCGGATTACTGGTTCCCGGCATAGCTATACCGCTTAAATCTCCTTTTATATCGAGCAATAAAACCGGAACACTGGCATCGCTCAAACCTTCACTAATCATTTGCAGGGTTTTTGTCTTTCCGGTACCTGTAGCACCAGCAATGAGACCATGGCGGTTCATTGTTTTTAAAGGCAGGTAAATCTCGGCCCCGGCTATCACGTTAGCCTCCAGCATTGCCCTGCCGATTTTTAAGGTTTCTCCTTTAAAGGTATATCCTGCGTTAATAGCATCTGTAAATGCCTGTTCGTTTGCCATAAATCAATTAATGAAAGATAAATTTACAAGTACTTCATAATAGAATCGCCTTCCAGATCAATCCGGTTAAGCACCAGAACAAACGCTGTATAAATTTCGCGAAGCATAACAGGCTCTGTTATTCCTTCATCAATTCTTAATTCCAGAAAAGCCGATTCTACCTGTGTATTAGCCGAATGGTGATGGCCTATATGAAAAGTAAAACCAGTAAATGATTGCAATAATTCCCGCAGCCCCTTGTCGGATAAGATTTCGTGTAACCGTTCCGGGTAATTTGTTTTTACAATAACTTGCTTATCAAACTCGGGATACCCCACTACAATATCCTGCATGCCAAACAATTTCCCCAATCCGTCGAAAAAATCCTGGCGATGGAGGGAAAAACGAAAATCATCGAAGTTCTTAAGGGCTGATACAAATCGGGTAAAAGCGTATCCACCTTCAAAACCGCCGCCTAAATCAATATCGATATCAAGCTCTACCATTCGCCCTGATTCTTCCACTATCACACTGTATTCGAACAAATCGGGGCTTTCTGCCAGGTTGGCCTCAACTTGTTGCCAGATCTCTTCTTTGGTATTTCCCGAAATAACTTTTGCTTCATTCATAACCCCATACTGTTTAATAAGAACCATTAATTCTACAATGTGTTTGATGGCGGGCTATCGCGATTTCAGGATATCGCTCCACCGTGTGGTATAACAGGGGCTTAAAAATTCCTGCTTCATGCTCCATTTTTTTTCATAACCTTCGGCGGCCATTCGAATCATCCCTCTTCCGTATCGGGCATTAACAAAATCTATAACCGATGAAACAGTATTCTTCTTAAACGCATCCGAGGGCTCAAAAAGATTGGATTGAATTTCGTTCTCGGGAATAAGGCCCGTAGCAATTACACCCGCTTTTACATAGTTACGTTTAGTATAGATTGTATCCAACCCCAATAAAGCGGTTTTAGTAATATCTATGGTATTATTCGAGGGAGAAGGCAATCTTAATGTTACAGAAGGGTAATTTTGATCATGATCCTGACGATGCTTGTTTGTTCTTAAAAATATGGTCAGATTGAGTGCCGCACTTTTATCTTTTCTGAGTTTATAGGCCACGGTAGCCGCATATAGGGCAATGGCTTCACTAAGGCTTGTTTTATCAGAAAAGTATGTTTTAAAACTGCGCGTACATGATACTCCTTTGCGGCGTTCCATAAACTCCTTTACGGCGAAACAAGGCTGTCCCCATAATTCTTTCCATAAGCGCAAGCCCTGGATTGTTAAATTCTGCTGAACCCAGATTTCCGGTTTCTCCCTTAACTGCCCCGCATTTCGAACTCCCGCATCATACAATTTTTTACCATACTGCCTTCCAATTCCCCAAACATCTTCGATAGGGAAATCATAAATCACCTCGTTTATCTTTTCATCGTTATCCAGAACCAAATGATGATTCCCTGTTTTCTTCTTCGCCATTCGGTTAGCCAGTTTTGCCAGTGTTTTTGTCTTTGCGATACCGACAGTGATGGGAATACCTGTTTTTTCTTTTATTTCACGAACAATCTTCTCAGCCTCTCCCTGGAGTTCTGATACTTTCAAATGCGACATTTGCAAAAAAGCCTCATCAATACTATACACCTCTAAAACAGGTGTGTAAACCGCAAGCTGATTCATTAAACGGGCACTCATATCAGCATACAGCGGATAATTACTGCTAAAAACATATGCCTCCTTATCTTTAAGCAATTCCCTCGTCATAAACTCGGGCGCAGCCATTTTTACACCGATAGCTTTGGCTTCTTCGGAACGGGAAATTACGCATCCGTCATTGTTACTTAGCACAACGATTATCTTCCCTTCGAGTTCGGGCCTGAACAATCGCTGACAACTTACATAACAATTATTAATATCAACAAGAGCAAACATCGCGATACCGTCCTTTCAATAATTGCGCGGGTAATAAGGGGTTAATATTTACCGTCACTACTCCCCATATCTGAAATCCTTCCAGGGTTTTATCTATGCGAATAGATTCATAGTTCTTATTACCGGAAACCAACCACTCTTCTTTACCTTTCAGAAGATATTTACGGGTATAAAAAGTGCCATTAAAATAAGCCATAACAATTGCGCCCTGTTCGGCTTTGAGAGAGCGATCTATTACCAGGATACTATTTTTAAGGATCCCGAATCCTTCCATGCTATCAGTCTCCATTTTAACATAAAAAGTACTATCCGGATCAACCACAATTTTATCAGCAATATCAAGCCTTCGCTCCGCATGATCTTCCGCAGGAGATTGAAAGCCGGTAATGAACCGCGTTGGGAGGTCGCGTTTTACTCTAATCATAATACTAATATTTTTAGTAAAAATAACGAATAATAGTGCGTTAAAGCAAGAACGTAGAAATAATAATATCCGTCGACTCGGCTACCTATGACGAACAGCAAGCATGGCCACGAAGGCTCGAAGGTAAAAGTTAAAACAGATTTTCTATGGAGTAGTTCGGGTGATTTCTTTGCGATCTTGCGCTTTATTTCCACGCAAAGAACGCAAAGATAAAACACGCAAAGAAGGGAAGGCATTTCGTATCACTTGTAGGCTTTAAGGCAACCTTTTGCCTTCGAGCCTCTTCGTGGCCCCCAAAATATTTGAATAGTTCAGCAGTTTCTTTGCGATCTTTGCGCCTTCCCTCATATTGCTTTGCGTGAAATAAGCTCTCTTGGCAGGCAAAAGGAGGTGGTTGTTTTGATTCCACTATAAACTATTGGCGGGTCTTCGGGATGTCACTGTTTTTTTCACGCAAAGAACGCAAAGACAAAACACGCAAAAAAGGGAAGGCATTTCGTATCACTTGTCGGTTTTAAGGCAACCTTTTGCCTTCGAGCCTCAAAAATATTCAAATATTCAGGCGGTTTCTTTGCGATCTTTGCGCCTTCCCTTATGTTGCTTTGCGTGAAAAAATTTCAATCGCACTAAAAATATTATTCCGCTTTTTAACTACCTTAGTGTGCTGGCAAACAATGGCCTGATGTTGAAACCTCCCTTATCGACTAATTAAACTTAAGTTTATCAAAAGAATCTCAATGTTAAATCCTCACGTTTTCAAACCTGCTTTCTTACTTAGCCTCATCACTATCCTGATAGGGGCACTTCTAAAAATATTGCACCTACCCGGAGGGCAATTATTCATCCTGGTAGGTATACTTCTCACCCTTATGTGGATGGTAAGCGGATTATATGAAATTTATGGATCGAACAGAATAACCATCTACGAAAAAATAATGTGGACCATCGGTTTCATTTCATTATCCACCGTAGCCGGACTTCTTTATTTCTTTATCGGAAGGCCAAGAATTTTAAGGGCTTATAAGATTTTAAGTATTAATTAACAATCAAAAGACCTTAAATCACCGCTCTTCTTTCAATCAAATTTAAACACGTTTAAGAAAGTAGCCAAAACCTTCAAACGCAAGTAAAACAGGATTAAAAAGACCAACTGATTATCGGTTTTCGTTATTGCTTAGTAGAGAAATTCATATCTTTAGTACTATACCAATTCTTGCCCCATGAAGAATGATTTGTACTCCTCCCCCGATTATTACCTTTTGGATGAACTGCTCAGCGAGGAGCATAAGTTAATCCGGGAAACCGTAAGAGCCTGGGTAAAGAAAGAACTTAGTCCGATAATCGAAGATTACGCCCAAGGGGCGGAGTTCCCGAAACAGCTCCTGGCCGGGCTGGCAGAGTTAGGTGCTTTCGGACCAACCATTCCGCAAATATATGGGGGGGCGGGTTTGGATGCTATTTCTTATGGTATTATGATGCAGGAAATTGAGCGCGGCGATTCGGGAATCCGCTCTACCGCCTCCGTTCAGGGATCGCTGGTAATGTACCCCATTTTTACTTTCGGATCTGAAGAACAAAAGCAAAACTACCTGCCAAAACTTGCCAGCGGACAGCTAATAGGAGCCTTCGGCCTTACCGAACCCGATTTCGGTTCTAATCCTGCAGGAATGCAAACCAGTATTAAAGACGGCGGAGAATTTGTGATACTTAACGGCGCGAAAATGTGGATCTCCAACGCCCCCTTCGCCGATATTGCCGTGGTTTGGGCAAAGGATGAAAACAATGAAGTAAAAGGGCTGATTGTGGAGCGAGGAATGGAAGGATTCAGCACCCCGGAGACGCATAATAAGTGGAGCCTGAGGGCATCGTCGACCGGCGAACTGGTATTCGATAACGTGAAAGTACCGCAAGCAAACATCCTCCCCGGAGTTACCGGAATGAAGGGCCCTTTAAGCTGTTTGAACCAGGCCAGGTATGGTATTGCATGGGGCGCATTAGGTGCCGCAATGGATTGCTACGACACCGCCCTTCGCTATTCTAAAGAACGGATACAATTTGATAAACCTATTGCGGGCTTCCAGCTTCAGCAAAAAAAATTGGCTGAGATGATTACCGAGATCACAAAAGCGCAGCTAATGGTTTGGCGACTTGGTGTTTTAAAAAATGAAAACCGGGCCAGTTATGCACAAATATCAATGGCAAAACGAAACAGTGTCGAAACCGCTTTAACCATAGCCCGGGAAGCACGGCAAATTCTTGGTGCAATGGGAATAACGGGCGAATATTCGATTATGCGGCACATGATGAACCTCGAGTCGGTGATTACTTATGAAGGCACGCATGATATCCATCTGTTAATTACCGGGCAGGATATTACCGGAATAAGCGCCTTCGTTTAGCTCGCAGCGTTAAAACCCTATAAAATTCGTAAACCTTACAGGTCTTTTACCATTCGGTGTATATCAATAGTCCTATCTTTGCGGCATGTTTTCCAACCAGCATAAATACAGCCAGATAATTAAAGACGAGGCCAGGAGGCTCGGCTTTTTATTTTGCGGCATTTCTAAAGCTGAATTTTTGGAAGAAGAGGCCCCCCGTCTTGAAGCCTGGCTTAAACAGGGTTTTAACGGAGAAATGGCTTATATGGAAAACCATTTTGATAAGCGGCTTGACCCCAGAAAATTGGTGGATGGTGCTAAATCGGTAATTTCTCTCGGTCTTAACTATTATACCGATGCCGTTCAAACCGATGCGGATGCTCCGAAAATTTCAAAATACGCGTATGGCAACGACTATCATACAGTAATTAAAGAGAAGCTTAAACAACTACTGGAGAGTATTAATGAAAAGATTGGCGAGGTACATGGAAGAGCCTTTGTAGATTCTGCTCCCGTACTTGATAAAGCCTGGGCCAAAAAAGCCAATTTGGGTTGGGTTGGAAAAAACACTAACCTGATAAACAAAAATACCGGTTCGTATTTCTTTCTTGCCGAACTGATAGTAGATCTCGAACTCGATTATGATATCCCGTCGACCAAAGATCATTGCGGAACCTGCACCCGCTGTATAGATGCCTGCCCTACCGAAGCGATTGTGGGCCCGTATGTTGTGGACGGAAGTCGCTGCATTTCGTACCTAACTATCGAACTTAAAAGTGAGATCCCAACCGAATTTAAAGGAAAAATGGATAACTGGATGTTTGGTTGTGATGTTTGTCAGGACGTATGCCCATGGAACCGGTTTTCCGTATTACACAATGAATCAGGTTTTCAGCCGCAATCAGATCTTCTGAATATGAATGCTAAGGACTGGCATGAGATTACAGAGGAGGTGTTTCAGAAAGTTTTTAAACAGTCGCCAGTCAAGAGGGCTAAGTATGGGGGGTTGAAAAGGAATATAGGGTTTTTAAAAAGTCTGTAGGATGGACGGCTTGTTAAGAAATCTCCCGACAAGCAGGTATTTCTTAGCTAGAGAATGTTGTCAGCCAATGCATTAAGTACAGGTTCAAGTATTAGATCCAGCCCCATTTAAGTGTCAGACACCTCAAAGGTGTCAAACACTTTCCCTAAATTCGATTATTAGCTGATGTTCGGCTAGAGTGAGTTATATTCAATAGTATCAACACGACGATGAAAGCTAAAACAGAGGTTGTCAAAGAGATTATTATGATCCCAAATTCAACCTAATTTTCTATAAAACTTCCATCACCGCGACGGTTAACCGGCCTGCCGTTTCTGTTTGTTGGAGCACCGGTCCATTTCTGTGGTGTCCATCTAAAGTTTATCATAAAGTACCTGCTCAAGGCATTGGATTTAGTATCGGTGAACCCATTCTCGCTCAGACTTCGGCTGATAAAGTTATTTTGATTTAGTAAATCGAAGGCCTGAATGCCCAAAGAACCGTTATTTCTTTTGAAAAACTGCCGTTCAATTGAAGTATTAATTACAAAAGGGTTGTTGGTTACATTGGCGTTAATCCCGCTCACAAAGTTTTTGCGGACATTAAAATTAAGAACGTTTCTTTTCAACATATACACCCGCCCGTTTGCACTTAAAGCGAAGGTTTTAGTGAGGTTATCGCGTGTAGAGATCGTATAATTTGCCTTAGTTAAATTATAACTTGCTGTGGGGTTTAATTCTAACCAGGAGTTGGGATTTATTTGCAGACCTAACTGATCTGTAAAAGTCCAGGACTTTCCATTATTTAATACATTATTACTCATCGATACCGACTTATTATATCTTACGGAACCTGTAAAATCAATTCGATATTTGCGTTTATTTAAACTCTTTGATATTCCATAGTTTCCGCCTAAACTGTGAGCTCCGTCTAAGTTTATGTAACGGGTTTCGCGTATAAGATCGGCACTGTCCAAATCCGCGGGTTTAAAATACTCCACAACATTTGTAGTTACCCTATTGGGGTTTGTGGTACCTGTTATATTTGCGTAGATATTCAAATTCCGGTTCGCAATAAAATTGTTGTAGTTAGCAGTAATATTGTGATTGAACGCCACCTTTAGTTTTTCGTTACCCACTTTTGGGTTATTAGGATCCGTATCATCTCTTACTGGCTGAATCTGATCAAAAGTTGGTTCCTGCGGAGAGCCACTATACCTTACTCCAAGTCGGTTTGTACGTGAAAGCTGATACTCATAATTTGCTATCGGTATTAATGTTAAATTGGCTCTGCGCAAAGTTACTCCAAGATGCTCTTTAGTACCTTCCAAAACGCTTGGTACAACTGTAACTCCTAATGAGCTGTTATACTTCGTCTTTCGCACATTATAATTAAGCCCCAGTCTGGTAGTAGTAAAACTGTAATTGAAGATATTGCTCAGTGAATCTACCCTAACCGGCTGGCCCGTACGCATATTATCTGTAAAACGGGTGTTATCATACTGGCGGCGGTTCACACTTACATTAAACTGTAGGCGTGATGTATTTCCTTGAACCAGCTTTAATGGCTCACTAAAGGTAAAGCTTGCAGAAGTTGTATTTCGTAGATTTTTACTGAGCACTAACCTTCTTACAATTGAATCCGGCAGAGGTGTGTTATCTTTTTCAAATAATTGAACAATTGCATCAACATCCGTCTCTGCTTCCGCATTATTAGCATCATATCCTAAATTTACAGAAGCACTACGGCCTCGTTTTTCAAACTGATGTTGAAAAATTAAGTTCCCTCCAAAAGTTGGAGTGGTATTTTTTCGATCGTTACTCCCAATATCATTTCTGTGCTGGTAGCCAAGTTTAGATTCGTTTGTAGACGAATTATTTAATGATGTTACGTAGCTGATATTTGGAGAAAACCTCAAAAAATTCGCACTATCAATTTCATATTCCAGATCAAAATTGAAAGTATTGGTTTTAGCATTTTGTCTTGAGGTATTCGATGTAGTAATAAATGTAGTTGTGTCCGCTCGTGTTTTGGTTACCGGATCAATAAGTATTTTTCCTGTTGTGGGATCTGTTAAAGCTGTATATCGTTCAGAATTACTGTTGTTAATAGAATTGTTATCATTAAATCTATAGGAGTAACTTGTATTCAGACCTATTTTCTTACCAAACTGATCTCTGAATCCTACCGAACCGCCACCCGACTGATTTGTTCCGCCGCTACTGCTGCCGCCATTGTTTCCTCCGCTTTGCTGCGCACCGCCACCTAAGCCGCCACCGCCATTACCACGCTGCCCGCCCTGGCCACCAGTAAATCCTCCTCCTTGCCCACCTCCGGTAAACCCACTGTTACCGCTACCACCAGCCACACCGGTAACGGTATTGTTGAAATTAAGATTAAGATTTATTTGTTGATTACCGTTAATTCTATTCCCTAATATTGAAGTACCATAACGCTCATTATTACCCACTCCTACATTCAGTCGCCCGTTATTGCCCACCGACCGATCCCTACGGGTAGTAACATTCATTACTTTGGTAGGTTCGCCGTCCTTTATCCCGGTACGGGCAGCCTCATTACCAAAATCATCAACAAATTGAACTTTTTCAACTATCTCGGCCGGTAAACTTTGAATTGCCGTGGCAACGTCACCACCAGAATAGTCCTTTCCATTTAGCCGGAATTTTTGTACTTGCGTACCCTGATGAGTAACAGTTCCATCGGCACCAACCTCTACTCCTTCCATTTTTTTGATAAGCTCGTCTACGGTTGCGTTTGGCTTTACCACATAATCACTGGCCCTATACTCCACCGTATCTTCCTTGTAGGTTATCGCCGGTGTTCCGTTAATTACAACCGCGTTCAGCATGTTGGATGATTCACGCATAATTATAGGATCCAGAATCAGCCTGTTACTGCCGGCATTAAATAAAAAACGCTTATTAAAATTCGCAAAGCCAATACTCCTTACGGTGATGAGAAACTCCCCCGCCTTAACATTCTTAAATACGAAGACGCCATTAGTATTAGTTAATAAACGTGCAGAATCAGCACCATATTTGAGAACCACAATGGCACCTATTACGGCATTATCGGCACTGTCTTTAACAATGCCGCTTATTTCGCGCCCCGGCGCATCGGGTGTTTGCCCATAGATTTTACCTGTTAATAAGGCCACAATCAGGATAAGAAAGATCTTTTTCATTCTAATATTATTCTTTAACTGCTATTTTTTAGCCAGTGTGTATTTACCCCAGAAATCGGTCGGCAGAAACATGGATGGGTCGAACCCGCCTCTGCCCCCGCCCAGCCCGCCACCAAAGCCGCCTCCGCCATCGTTAACTCTAACCACATTTCCGCCGCCGCCAAACTGGCGTCCGTTTATTTTAATATTGTATGCAAAATCTTTACTATTGGGTGAAAGACCCAATGATTTTAAAGGGATTGCAAGTTCATAAACAAAAGCTCCCTTTTCATCAAAATTTGCCGCGGCACTTATTTCATATTCATTATAAATCGAAATAAGGCTATCTGTTATATCTTTAAAGCCCGAAATTTTAATTTCTTTCGCTGTTGCTAATTGCTGCTTGCGCCTTGCCGCCGTTGCAGAATCTACATTTAAACCCGCTGTTCTTTGTCCGCCACCCTGGCCCCCTCCAAAACCTCCGCCCTGGCTGCGGTTACCGCCCTGTCCCCTCTGCTGTCTGGCTATTACAGGATACGTTATCGTATAGCCCTCTTTTTCCTTCTTTTTACCCTCCATATTAATCGTGAGAGTAATTCCACCCATCATAATTTTATTATTATTCATATTATCGGCCGACTTCATTACCAGATACAAGTTTTTATCGTCGTTAGACAGTGTATAAGATAGCAGTGTACTTTTATTTGATGCCTGAAATGCCACTTCATTAGTCTTTCCGTCTACTTTTACCGGAACGGGGGCCCATAAAGCATTTTCCTGAACATTTTGCGATCTCTGGGCAAAGGCGAAATTACTGAGCCCGGCGATGAATAAACTGCTGATAAAAATTCTTGTAAAGTGTTTTGTTGCCATAGTATTTAAACGTTGGATAGACAATTATAATGATTGTAAAAACCTTAAAAATATAAATGATACCTTCTATGGGAGAAATGATACGAAAGGCTTCTTTTTAGCGATTAATATTTTAATCGATTTATATAAAATGCAAAAAGCATCCGCCGGGGCGAATGCTTCTCTCATAATTTCTTTAATCTATTTACCGAACTTAAGCTTTAACTGCTCCAGCATATCATTTGTTACGGGCTCGGCCTTCTGCTCTTTTTGCGGCCGTTGAACATTTTCTCTCTTCAGATACTCAATCCGCGGCTGGACAGGCTCAGAAGATTTCTTTTCCTGCACCTCAACGCTTATCGTTTTCTCGGTATGCTGCCTGATAATAACTTTTTTATTATTGTTCCATCTTACCCAGATCTTCTCCAGGCATCTCTTGGTATATAAAGGAAAATCACCTTGCTGCATCCAGGCATAATAGCTTGGCTCTGCCGTAAAAACTTCTTCTACACATTTTCCTTTGTGCTTTCCGAAGTTAAACACTTCAATACCATCATCGTTAAAAACAAGCCTGCCCGCAAAATCAACGGGACGGCTCAGATTGGTGAATTTATGCAAGGCATCTACATCGTTTTGAACCGGCTTAGATTTGTTTCCCTTACGGTCCTCCCACTCCTCGTCTTGATACTTGTCAAGTTGCGCAAGCAGCACTTCGTATGTTGCTCTTATATCTGCTTCCGCAGAATGTGCGTTCTCGATATCTTTCCCGCAATAAAACTTGTAAGCAGCTTTAAGAGTACGCTGCTCCATTTGATGAAATATATTCTGAACGTCTACAAAACGCCTTGTCTCGATATCAAAGTCAATATTTGCCCTCAGGAATTCTTCCATAAGCAAAGGAATATCAAACTTATTGGAATTATATCCCGCAAGATCAGATTCACCAAAAAAGTCGGCGAGTTCTTGTGCCACTTCCTTAAACTTTGGTGAGTCAACCACATCCTTATCAAAAATATTATGGATCATCGAGGTCTCGTAAGGAATAGGCATCTCCGGATTGATCCGCATGCATTTAATTTCCTGTGAACCGTCTGGCAGTACTTTCAGTATCGCGATTTCTACAATCCTGTCTGAACCAAGATTTAAACCAGTGGCTTCCAGATCAAAAAATGCCAGCGGACGAGTGAGATTTAGTTTCATATTTATTGAAAACAAAGGTGGGAAAAAGCTTTTATAAACCGCTCAACTATTCGTCAAGAAAACAGTAGCAGCCCAAGTAAAATACCTGCAATCATTATTACATACAGCAAAATCTCTGTTGCGGCAAATCGCTTGTATTTCGTCCAAAAGGAATAGTCTGATTTCTGTTTTGACATAAAAAAGCCGGAATTACTCCGGCTCTAAATTATAAAACATTTCAGCTTTGACAACTTTCAAAAAGTAGTCAAAATTTTATGCAACTGATCAGGCACCTTGTTTTTTCCATTTAATGGTACAGCCAATTGCTTTTGTAGTAGTTACAGCAGGCTTTTTGCCGGTCGAAATAGCATTGATTGCCGCCTCTACATAATTGATCTTATCAGGATTGTTTCCTTCTGTATCGCTATCGATAGCACCTATATACTGCACAACATTGCCTTTAGCCGTTTTCTCTAAAATAAAAACATGAGGCGTACGACTGGCACCAAACTGTTTAGTAATTATATGATCGGGATCCATCAAATACGGAAAATCAAATCCTTTGTCTTTAGCCTTTTGCTGCATCTTCTCATGAGTATCAGCGGGTTGGGCAACCGGATCGTTTGGATTTATGGCTACTACGGTATAGCCCATTGCAGAGTATTTTTTGTTTAGCGCAATGATACGATCCTCATACGCTACCGCATAGGGACAAGTGTTACAAGTAAAAACCACGATGTATCCCTTCGCCGATTTCATATCGGCCAGCGACACGGTTTTACCGTTAATGTTTTTCAGGCTAAAATCTGCGGCCACATCGCCAATTTGGTAACCTGCGGTCTGAGCCTTTGCCAAAAACCCTAGGCATACAAGGCATAATGTAAGTAGTTTCTTCATAATAATTTATTTAGAGGATTGATATGTTGTTTCGAGTTCTGCATAGGTAAACTCCTTTTCATAGAATTTACGAATGCCCTTATTCTTATTATAAATCAAAGTTGCCGGTATCGCTCCCGACCATTCTTTACTTATCCTATCGATATAAACCTGTGCGTTAACCTCATTCAGCAAAAACACTTCATTGGCAAGCTTTTTATTTCTCACAAAGGGGATAACCGCTTTTTCAAGCTTCGATTTAAAATCGAGGCTCAGCAGCAGTACTTTTAATGGCTGATTTTTGTATGTAGCCTGAAGTTTTTCGAAATACGGAAGCTCTGCAATACAGGGCGCACACCATGTGGCCCAAAAGTTCACCACATAAACGGTATCACCTCCCTTACTCACACGTTCCTCAAGCTGGTCGACACTTAAAAGCTTTACATTTTGAGCCTTTAGCGAACCACTGAACAACATAAATACCAACAGCACTATCAGTTTCGATTGTTTAACGGCGTAAACACTTCCCATAAATCAAATCTAAAACAAGTAAACGAAGAAAGACCGTTTGAATTGTAAATTTCTTATTATAAAGCAATTGGAGATAATACCGGGCTCAAACTTCGAGATCCCTCAGGGTTGAAGGGCTAGATTCTCTTTCACAGCACCGCAGCGGGAGAAATATTTATAATACCAGGCATCTTTTAGATTACTCACTATTACTCCTTTGCTGGTAGATACATGTACAAAACGATTATTTTGAAGGTAAACACCCACATGGCTAAACTTTTGACCGTTAAAGTCGAAAAACACTAAATCGCCCTCTTTTAATTCCTCTTCAAACTTTCTCTTTACGTTCTCCGCCATTTGCCTGGCTGTGCGTAGAACCTGGCGCTGATAAATTTCCTTTTGCAATAGCCCGGTAAAGCCAGAACAATCAACTCCTTTTTTATCTAAGCCCCCCGAAACATTCGGCACTCCCATCCACTCATCAATAAATCGGTAAAGTTTCTCATTCCTGATTTCTTTTTCAGAAACATTCAGCAAAGCCGAGTAACGTTCCTTTACACTCCCTTTAAATTCTTTATTTCTTGCTGCGGCAACATCTGTTAAAACTTTTGTGCTCTTGCAGGATGAAAGGAGCAGGGCAGCTAAAAAAAACAAGCCCAGAAAGCAAGATTGTCGTTTACAAACACTCATGATTCTACCAATATCATTAAACCGCATTACAGAAAAGTCCGGAAGTTTTTAACAGTGGTGGATAAGTATCTAAGCTTTCAACACCCGCTGAATCTCATCCAGCTTCATCAGCGCCTCTACGGGTGTAAGGGTGTTTACATCAAGGTTATTCAGTAGGTCACGGATCTTCACCAGCACCGGATCGTCAATAGAAAACATTTGCAGTTGATAAGCCTGTTGCTGAACCTTTTTGATGCTATCCTTAATATGTTCGCCGCCGGTACGCTCTTGCTCAAGCCTTCTTAGAATTTCGTTAGCCCGATTAATAAGCTTGGGTGGCATACCCGCCATCTTTGCTACATGGATCCCAAAGCTGTGCTCACTCCCTCCAGGCACCAATTTCCGCAGGAATATAACCTTGTTGCCAACCTCCTTTACAGAGATATTATAGTTTTTTATGCGGTTAAATGAATTGGTAAGCTCGTTTAATTCATGGTAATGGGTTGCGAATAAGGTTTTTGCTTTAGCTGCCGGATTTGTATGAAGAAACTCGGCTATGGCCCAGGCTATAGAAATACCGTCGTAAGTAGAAGTACCCCGCCCTATCTCGTCTAGTAAAATTAAGCTCTTATCTGATAAGTTGTTCAGAATGCTGGCGGTCTCGTTCATCTCAACCATAAAAGTTGATTCGCCTGAAGATAAATTATCAGAGGCTCCCACCCGGGTAAAAATTTTATCTACCAGGCCTATCTTAGCTTCTTTGGCAGGCACAAAGCATCCCATCTGGGCCATTAATACAATTAATCCTGTTTGCCTCAGCAAAGCCGATTTACCGGCCATGTTCGGTCCGGTGATAATAATAATCTGTTGGGTTTCGCTATCCAGAAAAACATCGTTAGTGATATACGACTCGCCAACCGGAAGCTTTTTTTCAATAACCGGATGCCGCCCACCCTTTATGTCGAGAACGTTGCTGGTATCAATCTCGGGCTTTACGTAATAATTCTTGATAGCGAGGGTAGCAAAGCAGAGCAGTACGTCTAATTGTGCAACCAATTGAGCATTTAGCTGGATAGGCTTTATGTATTCCGAGAGAGCGAGCACCAATTCATTATAAAGCCTGTTCTCTATTACATGGATTTTTTCTTCTGCACCCAGAATCTGTTCTTCGTATTCTTTTAATTCGGGGGTGATATATCGCTCGGCATTTACAAGTGTTTGTTTACGAATCCATTCAGTCGGCACCTTGTCTTTGTGCGAATTGGTAACTTCGAGGTAATAGCCGAAAACATTATTAAAAGCTACTTTTAAAGAGGGGATTCCCGTTGCTTCGGCCTCCCGTTTTTGTATTTCTACCAGGTAACCTTTTCCGCCAAAAGCTATTTTTCTCAAGCGGTCCAAATCTTCGTCTACTCCGTCGGCTATAACTCCGCCCTTTATCAGCAATACAGGCGGCTCCGGATTTAATTCACGTTCAATTTTCTCGCGAATTAAAGCACAAGGGTTCAATTGCTCCGCAATGGTTCTCAAAGCAAGATTATCTGTATCGCCGCAACTTTTTTTAATTGATTCGATAGCACATAAAGCACGTTTTAACTGGCAAACTTCTCTCGGGTTGGCCTTTAATAATCCAATCTTTGAAATCATCCGCTCCAGATCGCCGATTTGCTTTATTTCATGAAGTAATGTTTCTCTGATACTTTCTTCCTTAATGAGGTATTCAACCACATTTAACCGGTCTTCAATAGGCTTTTTTTCTTTAAGCGGCATGATAATCCAGCGCCTTAGCATCCTTGCGCCCATGGGCGAGCTTGTTTGGTCGAGGATATCTACCAGGCTAACCGCATTTTCGTTTGCCGAACCTACAAGTTCCAGGTTACGGATGGTGAAACGGTCGAGCCACATGTAGCGTTCTTCTTCTATTCTAGATATAGAAGATATATGCTGAAGGTTGCGATGCTCGGTTTCGTTGAGATAATGCAAGGCAACTCCCGCTGCAATAATAGCCACAGGCAAACGGTCTATTCCGAAACCTTTGAGCGATTTCACCTCAAAATGCTTCAAAAGTGATTCTACAGCATAATCTCCAGAATAGGGCCATTCATCTAACGTATACGTGTAAAAACGATCCCCGAATGTTTCAACAAAATCACGCTTGCGGTTCTTGGGGAAAATTACTTCGCTGGGTTTAAAGCTCTGCAACAACTTATCGATATAGTCATTATTCCCCTGCGCTACCAAAAACTCTCCCGTTGATATATCTAAAAAAGCGATCCCAACGGTATTCTTTTCAAAATATAGTGAAGCCAGGTAGTTATTAGTTTTTTGCTGAAGAATATTATCGCTGTATGAAACACCCGGAGTAACGAGTTCCGTTACTCCCCGCTTAACAATCGTTTTCGTTGTTTTCGGATCCTCGAGTTGATCGCATATAGCTACCCGTTGGCCGGCACGAACCAATTTAGGCAGATACGTTTCTAAAGAATGGTGAGGAAAACCTGCAAGTTCGATATGAGAGGCGGAACCATTCGCTCGTTTGGTAAGAACGATTCCCAGAATTGCCGACGCTTTAACCGCATCCTCACCAAAGGTTTCATAAAAATCTCCTACCCTGAACAACAGTAAGGCACCAGGATATTTCGTCTTAATGCTATTATATTGCTGCATTAAGGGAGTTTCTTTAAGATCGTTCTTAGCCAATTGATTGATTCGTTTACAACCAGCTAAATTATGCTATTGAGAAGTATATTACGGGATTGTGGAAAAATCAGATTTTGTGAATTATTCTATAAACACAAAAAGGAAAGTTACCTTTCCTTTTTAGTGTTTTTTGATGTTTTTATGGTAGGATATTTTTTACAGGCTTTATGTGTGTTGGTAGACGTAGGGCCTTTAAAATTACCAGATGGCGCTTCCATCTGATCCATGTATGCAAGTTGAATAAAATTTAATTAACTTTTTTGATTATTACACGAAATGGTCAGTTGCCGTGACGAAATGGTCAGTTGCCGTGACGAAATGATATTTTCGACACAAAAAAGTTGGCGAATTTTGCCCTTTTCGGAGAAAATTCAGAGGCATTTTTAGTGCTATTCTTCCTGATTCTTCTTTAATTTCTTATCGAGCTTGATTTGGCTTTCGGTTTTATCCAGGTTTTCGCGGAAGCCTTCAACAAGATTTTCCTAATCATACTTAAACAATTCGGCAATGCGACGCCATTATTTCCGCATCAAAGCAGCCTGCTCCGCTCCCGGCGGATTATATCCATAACCATGTTTTATAGGTTAAAAGAAACAGACCTTAGTTGGATTTTATCGCGAAATATTAAAACGATTTGTTTAGGCGGCTAATTGCCGGAGAAGGCTAAAACTGAGTTTTAAAATCTTCCAAAACATCATTATAAGGCTTATCGGGCCTGCGTTTGGAAGTTATTAGCTTTGGATGAACCTTATTGAAGAGTTCCTTTTTATAAGATCCACTATAAATAATAGTATACGTATCGTCTAAAACAATTTGATTGCCGTCAATACAAGTTATCTTCTCCTCATTAATAAGATAAGATTTATGAACCCTGATAAATTTATCGGAGGGTAAAAAGTCTTCCACTTCCTTTAAGGTTAGATAAACGAGGTGGCTTTTGTTCTTAGTTAAATGTATGTTGACGTAGTTTTGAGAGGCTTCAATGTAAACTATTTCGTCATATTTTACCCTGATAACCTTGTTGCCGCGAGCTTCATTTTTAACAAAAAAATAATCCGTATTGCGATCCTTATCATGTATAATCTTCGAGTTGGATTCAATTTGTTTTTGGCGAGCCTTATCAATGCACTTAGAAAACCTTTCCAGAGTAAAAGGCTTCATCAGGTAATCTACCGCATTATTCTCAAATGCCTGTGCCGCAAAATGAGGAGCATCAGCAGTATAAATAAATGAGGTTACAAAATCCAGATTTTCGATATTTAATTTAGGAAGGCTGCTACTGATAAAAACAATATCAGGCATCAGATTCATGATATCGCTATATGCGTTTAAGGTACTATTAGAGCTACCAATAATTTTAAGATCCTTGTAATTTGATATGTATTTGGATATAATTTTAATACTGGTTGTATCATCCAGAATGTAGCATTTCATATATTAACTAAACCGCTTGTCTCTAATCAAACTCCAATAATTGGCTTTTTTGTATTTGTGTAATACTATAAGTGATGAAGTAAAAATACAATTTTGACTTTAATATCAGTACAGTTTTTAATCAATAGTTATCGCTTATTTATTAAACTCTAAATAAGCGATAAGTTTATTTCTATCCGATATGTTTTGAATTACTATCTTTATTTCGAGTTTAACCTATTAGAACTCGAAAATTTTGCCGCGATCAAAGCCATTACAACCTACATCTGTATCAATGATTATACGGCTTATCGCAAGGTGGATGAAACGATCTTTCGGTGAATTGAAGCGAAACGACCCTTTACGATTGGCTGGAGCAACGGCATTCTTTTCAACTTTTGCCCTGCCGCCAATACTTATCATTTTAATTCAGTTGTTTGGCTTATTCTTAAACCGCAACGAACTAAGCACACAATTAATAAATCGCCTGGCAAATCTTCTCGGAAAAAACAGCGCCTTACAGGTCCAGGGGGTATTAGCTCATTTTGATTCGCTGCCCGAGAATTTGTTTGCGCTTTCTCTGGGTTTCCTGTTTCTCGTTTTTGTTGCTACCACTTTATTTTCGGTGATTAAAAACTCCCTCGATCAAATCTGGAAGATCAGGGTAAAAGCACATCCCGGTTTATGGTTCTATCTCAAATTGAGGGGCCGTTCGCTAATAATAATACTGCTTGCTGGTTTACTCTTTATCATACTCATCTTCGTTGAAGGAATTCAGGCGATTTTAGGTGAATACATTACGTACCTGGGCCCCAGGGCAGGAAACTTTTTAAATGGTGTTGTAAGTGAGATGCTGTTTATAGGTATCGTCACTATTTGGTTTTCTATCATTTTCCGTTTCCTTACAGATGGCCGTCCAAAATGGAGGGCGGCACTAGCGGGAGGATTTTTCACCGCAGTACTTTTCTCATTCGGAAAAGTAATTCTCAAATGGGCGCTATCGCTAAGCAATATCAGTAATATCTATGGTGCGTCAGGCTCTATCGTCCTTATTTTGTTGTTTGTGTTCTATTCGGCTCTTATTTTTTACTACGGAGGTTGCTTTATTAAAGCGATGAGCGACGATCTCGGCCTTCCGATAAGGCCGGTAAAAGAAGCCTTCAGATACGAGGTGCAGGAAGTTATCCCACAAAAGCCTTAATCCACAAAAGCGAGCCTGGTATCAAGAAATTAAAGAAAGTTTAAAGGCCCAATACATTAAAGATTAATTCACTTCCTTCAACCGCAACTTATCCTGACGATATTTTGAAAGGTTTATCATCATTACACTGATTAAAATAACCGTTAAGCCCGCAATTTGCATCCATGTAATCTTCTCATCTGCGAATACAACACCCAGTAAAACCGCCACAACCGGGTTTACATAGGCGTACGTACTCACCTGGGTTGCGGGGCGAACTTTCAACAACCATACATAAGCACTAAATCCGGCAATAGAACCAAAAATAACCAGGTACGCAACCGCCCACCATGCTTCGGCAGTAACCGATTGTATAACGAAACCTTCTTGTTCCCCCATCAACAGGCTTCCTATACTAAAAGCAATCCCGGCCGAAAACATTTGCCAGGTAGAATTCACCACCGCAGAACTCCCCGAATTATAATATTTCGAATACAAAGAACCGCCCGCCCATGCTATGGCGGCAATGGTTAGCAGTAGCATCCCTCCTGCTTCAAGAGTGGTATCGCCCGAAAATAAAGAAGAAATACTTCTATAAAACAAGAGCATAACACCCGCAAAACCAATAATTAGACCCGCTATGGTAGGCCTGCTTCTTAAATTTTCAGACCATTTGGGTTTATCCAATAAAACAAACCATAATGGCGACGAAGAAACCATAATGGCGACAACCGCACTTGGAATATACTGCTCAACCCATATAACCGCTCCATTGCCTGTAAACAGCAACAACAATCCGCTAACAACCGCATGCTTAATATTTTTACCCGAAAACACCTTCTCCCTGGTATAAATACACCAAATAAGCATAATAAAACCGGCTGAAAAAAAACGAAGCCCGCCAAGAATAAAAGGAGGAAAGCTATGCACCGCCTTTTGTATAAACAGATAAGTAGAGCCCCATACAATATAAACTATCGCAAACGCAATTATCACATTTATGGTTGATACCGAACTATCTTTTTTCAAGAGCAGCAAATATTACTTAATGAAGGGTAAAAATAACAGATGCCTATAACGGGATTGACAACACAATGTCAATTTATAGAAAAATAAGGGCGTTGGCCGGGCTATCCGTTACAAATCCTCACCCGATGAAGAATCGGGATCCGGGTTTTTCACTCCTATCCTGAGGACAACTCATACAGGCACGAGTTGAAGATCTAACTTAAAAGCCATTTTTTCAAGATATTTCCTCTGTTTCTCCTTTAAGTGTTCTTCGTATACCTGAATGCCTTTTTCTACAAACTCTCCGCCTTGCGTCATTACCCGATAATAGTAGCATGCGATTTTTCTTGCTATCGCTTTTATAGCTACCCCACTGCCTCGTCTGGACCGTATGCTTCTTCCAAAAGACCCCAGGGCCAGATGCTTGCTGGTCAAAATCCCTTGCGCCAGGTTCCGAAATATTAGCCCTGCATTATTATGCCGTTTCATACTTATCCGTTTACTCATCTTGCCCGAACTTGCCCTCAATGGTGCTACTTTAAGCCAACTCGTAAAATGCTTTTCTGTAGGCCATAGACTCATATCTGTTCCCACTTCGCTCACAATCTGTAAAAACTGTAATCAGTGATCCCGGCAATGCCTATAGGGTCTTTACCTCCGCTTAACTTTAGTAGTGGCTCATGAAGGTCTTTTATTTCTGGCTTATGGTACCGTATCGGCTTGCGCTTGCCCGGTGTGCCAGTTGTATCCTTATCTTTAGTCATCAACAAGAGCTGCTGCTCCACTTCGGCATCACACTCTTTAATCAGGGAGTTATAATACTCCCATGTCTTAAAAGCATGAGTTAATGAAAACAGGTGCTCCTGGGCATAAAAGCCTTCCAGTGATTTTAACACTTCTTCTTTCTTGGTTTTCAATATCCTGCTTACGCAGAGTGAAGTAAGAACTTCCGGGTTTCTTTCGCCAGCCAGAATCGCTTTGATGATGGCCAGACCACTAACTCCGGTTATATCGTTGATTACTTCGGTGAGCCGGATATTCATCTGTGTGAGGGATTTCTGCATCAGGTGAACCTGGGTAGCGGCAGCACGGATATGGTCTTGACGTAAGCGCAGATAACTCCGAATTTTACGAATTTCGCTGCCCGGTATAAAGCTCTTTCGTAACAGGCCGTAGCTATGAAGTTGACGTAGCCACTGGCAATCTTTTACGTCGCTTTTGCGCCCGGGAACGTTCTTCACGTCTCGCCCGTTTACCAAAAAAACATCAATGCCAGCCTCTTCAAGTACCGCATACAAAATCACCCAGTAAACTCCGATAGATTCCATGGCTACGGTAGTAATATCCATAGACTTCAAATAATCCCGGATAGCATGACAGTCTGTGATAAAAGTCGAAAATACTTTGATTGTATCTTCTCCTGGATCTACAAAAAAGTTCTTGCTCCCAATATCTATTCCGCAGGCATTGGGGTGCATAATTTCTAATGTTTTTGCCATTCTTTCTGTTATTTAAAAAACTTTAAAGGCCAGCTGTTTATTAAGATCGATAGCATCCTGCACGGGAATACCAAAAGGCATCACCAATAAACTCTTCATTAAACAGCTAGAACAAGATTCCCTGACAGGTAGTTAAACACTAATTTGTAGTGCTGTTACTTCCATTTAAAGTCTTGCAAAGTTACTTGTCCCTCATTAAACTTTCCGGCCCAGCCGGCAGAACTTCCCTAACGCGAAGCCTACATTCATAAATTATTCTCGGAAATTTCCATCCTCATCCTATAGCAATTTATCGCCGTGGTGCCAAGCTTATCGATAAGCCTGTAATTAGCTATCGCCCCAACCGCCGCTCCAATCACAGGTATAAGCTGTGCCATTTTTGCCAAATCGATATAATCACGATATTCCTGCTGGAAGGTACGCCAGTCAAACAGATCTACATCCTCGGGCAAATTTTTTATATGGGCATTCCAATCCGATAAATATTCGAAAACCTCCTTTTGCCTTTTCCGGCTCGAAAACGCCAGTTGAAAAATGTAAAGAATATACAAACGCTCGCGATAATCTTTAGCGTCGAAACCATATAAAGCAGAAATTTCAAAAAGCAATTTAAGTTTTATGCCCAACAGTAAGGGAAAATCGGCAAGGCCCAGCAATATCCCTCCCGCACCAGTAACGGCACCTTCTGCCGAAGCGGTTTTTTTATAAATATCAATTTGCCGCTTTACAAAAGCTTCACGATATTGCAGCGAAGCATCGGTTAAGGGCTTTGAACTGGTATAAGATGAGCCAAATAAAACCGCCTGAACCATTTTTTGGATAGTAACTGTAATGGCATGGTGTACCTTATCTGGAATAACGTTGTTAATCTTTGTTTGGATTTTTTTTGAAAGCAGGTCGCCGAAAGACGGCTCTTTGAGCATCCCTTTTTTCCAAACCTGAAGCTCAAACAATGCCTGTTTTTCATAGATGTCCATCATTGTATTTTTAAATAATTATTCTTAGAATAGCTCTGTACTAAATTGTTACTTAATTAGTTAATATTTAAAAGAAACATTTTTATTTTTGCACTTCATTTAAGCCATGAAAAAACTATTTTTCTTATTCATCTTCCTCAGCATCTCTTTTTCAGGATTTGCGCAATACGGCAAACTAGAGCCATTACAAGAAGGCGACACAAGCAATTATGTTTTGCGCACACCTAAAGAAACACTAAAAAAGTTTTCGCAAAGCACAGATAAAGAAGTAAAAAAAATGGGTTCGCAAATCGAGTCTGTTGAACGTCATCTCAATTTATGGCGTGCGGCATACACCTCTAACCGGCTTCCCAGTCGCGATATGTCGTACTTTATTAATACCTTAAAATCATTAGAGAGTAAAGGGGTAAATGTTAGTAGTTACATTCAGGAAGCTTTGCTTTACTCCAAGCTTCCGGAGGGCCGGGCATATTAAACATAAAAAAACCGGCTCGAGCCGGTTTTTTTATGTTTAACGATTATAACTTCCTGTTCTGCTTCGGCTCGCACCTCCGCCAGTTCCGCGATTGTTTCCGAAACCAGGATCTTCTTTTGCTTCTGATACTAAAATTCTTTGACCGTAATAATCACCACCGTTCATATTGGCTATAGCTTCCTTAGCTTCCGCGTCGTTAGGCATTTCTACAAAGCCAAAACCCCGGCTCTCTCCCGTTTCACGATCCTTAATAATTCTTATAGATTTCACATAACCAAAATCGCCAAAAACCTCTTTTAATTCCGACTCTTCTACCTTTGTAGGGAGCCCCTTTATAAATATCTTCATTAATGCTATTAAAATTTCCACAAAGGTACGATTCTGCGCTTAGCAAAATGTAATACTAATGTTAGCTTATTCAGCTTTGAAGATTTATTTTTCCCACTTCGAGTTAATGTCGCGCCGGTCGAGTATTCGGCTTTTATACGTCCTCGAAACAAAGCTCTTGTCGATATTTAAAGCACCGTGATTATCCAAAATTTCGGCCACTCGCTCGGCTTCTTCCATAGATGTGGTTTGAACGGTAATTACACTTCCCGACCTGGCGGCTTCAGAATAAGTTTTAGCATCGCTCTCATTGCCGAATACCGATTTAAACCAGTTGGTTACACCCTGTCCTTCGTCGTTAGTAGCACCCTCCCGATAATCAGAAGCTCTACTGCTTACCTCAATCTGATTTCTTTTAAAGCCCTGATCTAATAAATAATCGACAGCCAATTGGCCCTGATTAGTATGTTCAAATACACCAACTACCGTTTGGGGCCGCCTGACATCAGTAATGTGTTCCGAAGCCTGGCTCCCCGAAGTATCGCCCATCGGCAATGATGAACCAGAATAATCGCCTCTTCTTTCAGATCTGGCATTCATACCCACAGTGTTCACAAAAGCATGCTGCACCAGGTCTTCTACCCGGGTGCTCACTTTTCCTTTTTCGTAAGTAGGTAATTCTGTAAGTTCATTAGCCATTACTCCTGGGAAAGTAACGTTATGATAAGCTTCATTAATCTCCGCAATATGCAAAGGCGCAAGTACTTTTCTATCTCTAAGGTGCATTTCGTTCCCCTCGAGGTCTAAAACCATATAGAGTACTTTTTCAGATTCCTTATCAAAAAGAAGGTCGTTCACTTTTCCGATAATTCTGCCCTGACTGTTTTTTACGGTCCAGCCCCTAATGTCGTATTCGTTTTTAGCTACTTCAAACTTGCTGTTTCCCAGCTCTTTTAGCCTGATATGATCGGAGGTTTGATGATTAGACATAGTTGATCTTTTTTAATTAATTATTAAGCCCTAAAGAAAAATCCCGCTGTAGGGTAAACACTTGTAATGGTGTTAACGCCCTGATAATAATTAACATAGAGATAGTATAAAGCTGCCGCTAGTATTAAAATGAGGATTAACCAAAGCAACCAGGAGCTTCTCCTTTTGCGTTGTACATGCAGTTCTGCCATAAAATTGTTTTAAATAGGTATCTGTATAACAAGCGTTAGCACGATAAAGTTTGCCTTTTCTCAACCTGGCCGCTCAAACAAATGTTCTCCCATTTGCATTGATAGTAAAGTTTATGGACGAAGTATTTGAAATTAATACGGAATTTTTTCCGTGAAGAAATCTTTTAAAGTGGTGTTTGAAAACGACGCTTTCACACTCATTTAATCTGACAGCATAGCTGCGGTAATTAAACAAAAAGATGGTAAGTGGATGTTCACAAAAGGAAGCTATGAAGAGCAGGACGCAAACAAATCGGGCCGCCTATACAAGGCCATCTGTTCTAAAAACTCAAGAGCTTTATTATTTGTATTTATACTATGGTAACTAAAGAATTCGAAATGTTTTATTTCGACGATAAAACATTTATCAGCTTATGTAAGCAATTGGAAAAGGAGCTTAAAACACTTACTCTCTTCACGAATGACAATGCGCATGATTTGCGACTGGCCTATCAAAAATTCAAACTTTTTTTAACTGTTTATCACCATAGCAGAAAACGTGAGGATATTGATTATAAAGCAGATGCAAGGATGGAGGTGGCAACCGAAATTAACCAACTAAACGAAGGTTCGGAAGAGGTCGAAATAACAGAGGAGTACCGTTCGGAACATTTTCTAAACGCAAAACACAAGCTGGAACGAATTATGGAAGATCTGATCTACCAAATTACCATGCTAAATCTTGCGCCGCATTCTTCAGACGGGCTTTAAAACAGGCCGCTGTCTATAACCGCTGATTCGCAGATGTAAGTAGGCACAATACCGGTAGTTTTCATTTGAGTTTCAGCGGCGTCGGGCAATGTATTTCCCGAAAAAACTAATACGGTATCTAAACCGAATTTATTACCTCCCAAAATATCTGTATAAAGGGTATCGCCTACCATCACAATCTCTTTTTTTGTAATTGGCCGGTATTCGCGAATCAGGTCGTAAGCAAACATAAACATCTGCGAATCGGGCTTACCGAAGCGGATAAAATCCCTCTCCACAATATTTTCTATCATTTTAGCCACTCCGCCTACAGCTATAGAAACCTCATGCTTATTTACCGGATAGGCATAATCGGTGTTGGCCACAATAACGGGTATAGGCCTTTTTCGCAATAGATTTACCACCTTATTAAGATCTTTAAACCAGTCAAAGCCTTCATCATCTAAAAAAACTAATGCGTTTACCCGCTCAATATTACTTTCATCAATAGCACCTACAGGCAAAGTGTGCAAGCCCGAACTATCTATATAATGCGCAGAATTTTCGGTTCCAAGGTAAGCTACTATGCCGTCATGCACTTTAAGATCGAGATATTCTTTAGCCAGCATTCCGGATGAGACGATCCTGTCGGACGTGATGGCATGCAATCCCAATTTATGATACGACTCAGCCAGCTGAAGTGGACTACGGGAAGCATCATTGGTAACAATATAATATTCCTTATTCTGCGCCTCGATATAAGCGAAAGTATTACCAATATCCGGCAGTAAGCCCTTATAATTTTTTAAAACCCCGAAGGCATCAAAAAAAATAACTTCATACTTGTCAATGATTGATTTAAAGTTGTCGATTTTCAGCATTTTTAATTCTACGGGTACTAATGTAGGTTTTTGCTGCCAGATTTTGGCCTATTTAACAATCTGGAGGGCATCTAAAATCTTATCCGGGTCAAAATCGCGATCAACAGACGGTAAATAGATCTCGAAAGCTTCTGCCTGAAGTTTTTTCGCGTATTGTTCGCTAAAAAAGAATTTTCCGTCTTTAATTACATAGTTAAGTATAAAGAATCGGTAAGCTTCTCTTAAAAAGAGGATCTCATTTTTTAACAAAGGATTTACCTTATGATATTCTTTCAAAAACAGTATGAACCTATCCTCATTAAGCGTATCAATAACATAACTAAATACCGTACGGTCGCCTACATCGGATACCACCCTGCTGAAAAAGTAAAAGTCCAGCATGCGGTAACTCATCCTGAACCAGTCATAATCCCAGCGAGAATATAATTCAAGATCTTTGGTGATAGAAAAGTTCCCGATATTCCAGTCGATAAATACCGGAATGATATCAAAAGAACTGGTATTGCATTTAGACCTGTTTTTCAAAAACAGCTCGCAATGATATTTTAAATAATCGGCGTGTAAACGACTTCCGAATTGATTTTCGTTCTTGCCTATCTGTCGCATTAAGGTTTGTATATCTGTACGCAGGGTTTTAGACGATTTCGGAAGTACATTTTTAAGCCTGGAACAAGCCCTATGAAAACGTCCTATTTGCTGCCCGAACTTTTCGATTTGATACTCTTCAAGCCTGGGCTGAAAACGCTCCATTACCCGCGATGGATTGTAAAACACAATCCAGGCATCGGTTTTACCTTGCCTGTAACGATAGGTATAAACCCTGTTATTTTTTAGCAGAGATTTGGCTAAAAGATTCTCGAACGGGTAAAGAAGGTTATTAGACAAAGATTGGATGATGCGGTGATCTTCCCTGAAATGCTCAAACTTGCCGAAGTTAGAAAGCTTGGCGATGATTATATCTTCATCCTCAAATGTAATGCGGTAAACATGGTTGGTTGAAACCTGCGCACTGATATCTTCAATCTTGCTGATAATTTTAGATCCATCATATCCCTCCCATGCCTTTTTTATTATCGCGGAAAAATCCATTTAAGTCGAAAATTTTCGTAAAATGTAAATTAAATACTTTATCGCAATTCGGTTTAGATAATTTCGAAATACCGCTTAAGCTCCCAATCGCTTACGTGCTTAGAAAACTGTCGCCACTCCCATAACCGTGTCTGGGTGAAATGATTTACAAATTCCTGGCCAAACAACTCGTTCGCCAATTCCGAATCTTTCATAGCTTTTGCGGCTTCATACAAATTAGAAGGCAGTTTTTCATGTTCCTTATTCGCGTAAGCGTTTCCAACAGTAACCGGATTATCGAGCGAAAGTTTATTTTTTATACCGTAAAGTCCCGACGCCAAAGCCGCAGCCATAGCAATATACGGGTTCGTATCCGCCCCCGGCACACGGGTTTCAATCCTTGTATACTTCTCACGTGAGTTTATTACCCTTATAGCAGTTGTTCTGTTCTCAATACCCCAGGTTATCGTGGTAGGAGCCCATGCTCCATCTACCAACCGTTTATAGCTATTTACCGTTGGAGCATACATGGGCAAAATATGCGGAAGGCAATGCAGCTGCCCTGCGAGATAATGTTTCATAATATCACTCATCTTGTCAGCATCGGCCGAATTATAAAACAAGTTAGCTCCGTCCTTTTTGTCCCACAAACTCTGATGAATATGCCCGCTGCAGCCCGGAAGAACCCCGTTCCATTTAGCCATAAAGGAGGCCATAATTCCATGTCGATAAGCGATTTCCTTAATGGCGGATTTTAATAAAACCGCTTTGTCGGCGGATTTAAGCACATCATCGTATAGAATGGCCGCCTCATACACACCCGGGCCCGTTTCTGTATGAAGGCCCTCAAGGGGGATATCAAACTCCGCTAACAAGGTAAAAATATCATTATTGTACTCCGCATAAAGCGAAGGCCTTATAATCGAATACCCGAACATTCCCGGTGTAATAGGCTCAATTTTGGTAAACTCTTTATCATTAAGCGATTGAGGTGTTTCCCTAAAATTGAACCATTCAAATTCCTGGGCAAATTCGGGCAGATAACCCATGCTTTCACATTCGGATGCGATTTTCTTCAATAGTGTTCGCGGGCAAACAGCCAAACCTGGCCCCTCCTTCTTACTAAAATCAGCCAGAAAGAACGGAATTTTATCTTGCCAGGGAATGGTTCTGAAAGTTGAAAGATCAATTCTGCACAGCTGGTCGGGATAGCCGGTTTGCCACCCGGTAATATCAACATTATCATAAAGCGCGTCGGCACTATCCCAGCCAAAAACAACATCGCAAAATCCGTATCCGCTTTCCAGTCCGTCTAAAAACTTTTTCCGGTGAATTACTTTGCCACGTAAAACTCCATCAATATCAGCGAAAGCAAATTTGATCCTTTCAATCTTATTATCATCCAAATATTTAATAATCTGAACTTTATCCATACTGGTATTTAAGAATAGTAACGAGTTAAATATAACTTAAACTTCGCCGATAAAAAACGATATCAATGCTTTATTGCTTTAGATAAGCCAGCAATTTTGATATTTGCAGAATTATTTATTTTGATGGAGCGCTTATTTATTTACGGAACCCTTTTACAATCAGACAACACCTTCGGCAGGCATTTGAAAAACAACAGCAAATATCTGGGAAAAGGACATTTCAGGGGTAAGCTGTATAATATAGGCGAATACCCTGGCGCCATCTACTTACCCGGAGACTCTTTTGTTTTTGGATCTATAGTTTTGCTGAATGAGCCCGAGGAAACGTTGAAGGTAATGGATGAATATGAGGGCTATGGCGATAAACATACTCAGCCAAATGAATTCATAAGGCAGACCTTAGATATTGAAACCGATACAGGTTTTATGAAATGTTGGGTATATCTCTATAATTTACCGGTTAATCAATTCCAGGAAATAACTAAGGGGAATTATATAGACTTTCTGGCAGAGTGAGAAAAAAAAATCCCCTGAAATTAATCAGAGGATTTTCAAATTATGAATGTATTTCTGCCTAAGCAGTTACAGTTTTTACAGTTTTGATAATACGTGCGGCAACTTTGTACGGATCTGCAGCAGAGTTTGGACGACGATCTTCTAAATAACCTTTCCAGCCCCATTTAGGTACTTGAACAGGGATACGGATTGAAGCACCACGATCTGATACTCCATAAGAGAAATCGTGAATCGAAGCTGTTTCATGTTTACCTGTTAAACGCAGGTGATTATCTGCACCATATACATCAATATGCTCTTTTATAACCGGGCGGAAAGCTTCGCATACTTTTTTGAAAGTATCCTCGCTGCCAGCTGTTCTTAATAAAGTATTAGAGAAGTTTGCGTGCATACCAGAACCATTCCAGTCTAAAGTACCTAATGGTTTGCAATGCCAGTTGATTGACACTCCGTGTTTTTCACCGATTCTCTCAAGCAAATAACGTCCGATCCAAATTTGATCACCGGCTTCTTTTGCGCCTTTAGCGAATATCTGGAACTCCCACTGGCCAGCAGCAACTTCTGCATTTATACCTTCTACATTTAATCCTGCTTCCAGACATACGTCTAAGTGCTCTTCAATAATTTCACGACCGAAAGCATTTTTTGCACCTACAGAGCAATAGTAAGGTCCTTGAGGAGCGGGGTAACCGTTTGCCGGAAAACCAAGAGGCTTATTTAATTCATCGTCCCAAAGGAAATATTCCTGCTCAAAACCGAACCAAAAATCATTATCGTCGTCTTCAATTAACGCGCGTCCGTTAGTTTCGTGAGGTTTACCATCAGCGGTTAATACTTCACACATTACTAAATATCCTTCTTTTCTTTGAGGATCAGGACAAATAAATACTGGTTTTAACAGGCAATCTGAAGAACCACCAAGTGCTTGTTCTGTTGATGAACCATCAAAGCTCCACATTGGGCAATCTTCCAATTTTCCGCTAAAATCTTTTTCAATTTTTGTTTTGCTACGTAGGCTTTGTGTTGGTTTATAACCGTCAAGCCAAATGTACTCTAGTTTTGCTGCCATTTTTAATTGTTTGGGTAATCAGGTTGCAAATTTGCGTTAAAGAATTAAAATATTCAATGATTAATGCACGAAATTAGAATAATCTTTGATTTTTTCGAAAAAAAAAGATAATTTTTTAAAGATTTGCCAATTACGTTAGGGAAATCACTGAAAAAGATTTTTGGGTTAGTGGAATAAATATCTGGTAATAAAAAATCTGGATACTTTTTTACCCTAAACAGGGTGTTTCAAATTTGTTGTCTTTTCAGTAAATCTTTGTGACTTTGTGGCCTCAAAATATTAGTATGGCCACGAAGGCTCGAAGGCACAAGTTAAAACTTCCTATTGGTAGTTCAGAGGCGTTTCCTGGTGACCCCACTTTTTTTTTCACGCAAAGAACGCAAAGATAAAACACGCAAAGAAGGGAAGGTATATCGCAGAATTTGTAGGCGTGGAGGACACCTTCGTGGCTTTGTGTCTTCGTAGCCTCAAAAATATATTTTTTGACGAATTTGAGACACCCTTCTCTAACCTTGATTTAGAATTTACAATAAAATCTTACTGCTTACTTCCTTATCAATGGTGATATAACCCGGATATTGGATCTGTTTGTTCCCTAAGGTTAGCGTTGGTTTAATTTTTATAGTGAGGTTACCCTTACGCTCTTTCGTGTTATCACCCGCACCTATAAGAAAGTCGTAGATGGCATCCATAGCTTTATCATCAGATAAAACCTCGTATATATTCGAGTTGATATGTATCGGAACGCTTGTGGTACCACCATGAGGGCTTACCACAATTTTCTGATTGACGAATCCACCAGCCAGTTCGCGGTTTTTAATTAGCACTTTGTATTCGAATTGATTGATTGCCGCTAACTGATTGGTGGGGTTATTAATTACCAAATTTACCCGGGCTTTGAGAGGCACATTTTTTCTTAATAAGGCCAAGGCCAGCCGCGGCATTTTCACCAAATCCAATTTATCTTTTCCGATAAGGTCTTTAACGTTTATGTTGGCAACAGAAATACTATCCGCAGAGGTGATTTCATATTTACAATCTTCGAGTGCCTTTAATTGATTGGTCTGCTTGTTTAAGCCTCCACAACCCAGAAACGGGAGTATGGCCAACGCTAACAAAGTTATTCTTTTCATCGTTGTGTGTTTTAGAGATTAAATATTAACGCTGGAATTAATAAAAGTGTACCTGAATGCAAATTGTTTTTCTGTATCACGTCTAAAACAGAAGTACAACTTTAAAAATTAATATCCGTACAATTCATCAGCACTCATGATTGAAGGATTTGAACCCGCAAAAAAATACCACATTATGGGATCGGCTGGTTGGCAAAGACAGCGAACAGCCTCTTGAAGCACGAATTTTTCATGCGGTTTGCATTCTGTCGGTTGCAGCACTTGCATTCTCCGTACCGTTTAATCTCCTTATTCAACTCAAAGAACTGGCATTCATAATGTTGGTGGTTTGCCTTCTGGTATTAATTTCTTATTACTATTCACGCTATAAAAAGAAGTCGCACTTAAATATTACACTTTACGGGATATTGAGTAACCTGTTGTTTGCTGTTAACTTCTATTATAATTCTGGGATTGACGGGCCTACCCTGATGATCTTTATCGCCTCCCTGTTTTTGATAATGGCCGTGGTTCCGCCAAGGCAATACACATCCTGGATCACTTTGAATATCGTGTTGGTATTGATGCTGCTTTTAGTTCAATTTAAGTATCCTGAACTCATAACATACACCTATGCCTCGGCCGAAGGCCGACATGCCGACCTGTTTATTACCTATGCAATGGTGGTATTATTAATCTACGCGATAACTAAATACATCCGCCACCATTACAATTTGGAGAAACGGGCAGTAGAGCAAAAGGCTTTTGAACTGGAAAAATCAAATGAAACAAAGAACAAGTTACTTTCAATTATAGCCCATGATTTGCGATCGCCTTTAAATTCTATACAAAGCTATCTTGAAGTTTTATCGGATGCTAAATTAACCCAGGAAGAAAAGAAGCTTATTGAAACAGACCTTCTTAAAAAAACCCAAAACACCGGGCAAATGCTCTCCAATTTACTTTCGTGGACCAGAGCACAAATGGAAGGTGTAGCCGTAAACCTAAAAACGTTGAACCTGGCTGACTCCCTGAAGGCAACAATTCAAATTCAGGAGGAAACGGCAATGAAAAAAGGAATTATTCTAAAAAACGACATTTCTGGGGCCTTAGAAGTACGGGCCGATGTGGATATGCTGGAAATAATTATTCGTAATATTCTAAACAACTCCATAAAATTCACCCAGCCAGGCGGAGAAATCAGCATATCAGCAATTGACGACGGAACTGATATCGTAATTACTGTATGCGATAACGGAAAGGGGATTTCTAAATCACAACAAGGTGAAATATTTTCTTTAAAAGGAAAATCCAGTTATGGCACCAAAAATGAAAAAGGCGCGGGCTTAGGTTTGGTATTATGCAAAGAATTTACTGAGATACAAAACGGCCGTATTGGGTTTGAAAGCGAGCCGGGAAAAGGCACTAAATTTTTTGTTCATTTCAAAAAACCGTCCTTTTTAATTGTCTGATTTATGTTAAAACCTAAAAATATATTTATTTATGCCAACAAAATGTATATATTAACGTACAAAGAGCGGATTATTACTTATATATAAAATCATGCCAGAAAAAAAGATTACCATACTTTATGTTGACGATGAGGAAAACAATCTGGTTTCGTTTAAAGCTAACTTCCGTATTAAGTACAATGTGTTAATAGCATTGAGCGGTGATGAGGCAATGAAAATAATAGAAAGCAAACACGTTGACATTATTATTACCGACCAGCGTATGCCAAACATGACCGGGGTGGAATTTTTGGAAAAGGTTTTGGAAAAAAATCCCGACCCTATGCGTATTCTTTTAACAGGATATGCTGACATGAGTGCGGTAGTTGATGCCGTTAATAAAGGGAAGATATTTCACTACCTTTCGAAACCCTGGAACGAGGAGGAGTTAGATATGACTATCCTGAGGGCGTTTGACGTTTATGAAGAAAGAATTAAAATCAAAGAGATGAACGAAAAACTAGTTGTTTCTAACGACCAGTTTGAATTTCTTTTGAGGCAAAAATTACTTTCCTGAGATTATTCAGGAAACAAAACGGTATCATCTAATAAAGTTGATAACACCTCCGGGCTAAGAGGCTTGTCGTAAAGGCACTTTACTGATTTAAAACTTTGCATAGTAGCCATGTCTTTTTTATTCATCGAGGAAGTAAAGGCTACGATTATATATTTTTTCTGTACATCGGCGGGTAATTTTTCAAATTCTTCAACAAAATCTATCCCACTCATAATCGGCATCAAAATATCGAGCAATATAACGGTAAGCATCTGGTCTGTCGGAAACGGGTTTCCCTTAACAAAATCCAGAGCGTCTTCAGCCCTTAAGAAACTTATAACTTTGTTGCTCATTCCAGAATGTTTCACCAGTTTTTCGGCGATAAAACAATCCAGCTCACTATCGTCAACAATTATAAAATTAGCCTGCTTTATTTTCATTATTTATTAGGAATTGTAACCTTAAATACCGCACCCTCGCCCAAAACAGAACTTACTTTTATACCACCATTCAGTTTCAACAAAGCATCCTTAACATTATATAAGCCAAATCCTGATCCGGCATCCTGTGTGCTGGCTCTGAAAAAGAGGTTAAATATTTCACTGAGATAATTCTCCGGAATTCCTATCCCGTTATCTTTAACATAAATAGTGGCCTGCCCCTTCCCTATCTCGATATTTAGCTCGATCCACTTATTCTCATTACCTTGCTTCTGATACTTTATAGCATTGGAGATGAGATTGTTGAGGATAAGTTTTAAGGTAATTTCATCACACCAGAAAGGCTCAAGCTGGTTTATATTGACAGTAAAATCTACGTTATTAGCCGCTATATTAGCATGATGAATATCTTTTAAATCTGCCAGAACCTGTTCTATATCAATCTCTTTAATTCGAAGCTCTCCCCGCTGTAAAGTATAATAATCGTGCATACTCAAAATAAAAGTATCCAGTTTTTTTACCGAGTTCTCCATAAGTGAAAGCATCTCTTTAATTTCAGAAACACTATCTAAATGCTTCACCACTTTTATAGCTCCCATTAATCCCGATAAAGGGCCCCTGATATCATGACTTACACTGTAGGCGAATTTATCCAGTTCATTGTAAGCCTTTTGCAATTCTTCGTTTTTAATCGCAAGCAGAGTATTGGCTGTAAAAAACTTGTGCGCCTCTTCTATCGCCGAAATAATATCAGCATCTGCCCAAGGCTTTTTTACATAACGAAAAATATGGCCCCGGTTTATAGCACTAATTACAGCCTCAATATCGGTATATCCCGTTATAAGAATCCGTATGGGATGAGGGAACCAGCTTCGGATTTCTTCGAAAAACTCAACGCCGGTTTTATCAGGCATCCGCTGATCGCAAAAGATTATTCTAATATCCGAATGCTTAGTAAGTATTTCTACAGCCAGGGAAGTATTTTCGGCTACAAGTATATCGTAGTCAAGCCTGAATGACGCCTTAAAGCCCACAAGGTTATTCACCTCATCGTCAACATATAAAATCTTAATTTTTTCGGACATTTCTAAACTGGCTTAACAATGGCTTTCACTAATTTCATCCATTATAATTATTTTTTTAATCCCATAAGTAACAGACAGATGTAAGCGGTTTATACCACAAAGAAAATAATTAAGTTTCACTTATTTTCTTTGTGATGGGTAAATCTATAATAAATTCTGAACCTTTGCCCGCCTGAGATTTTACAACGAGAGTTCCGTTATGCCTTTTAATTGTATTATAGGCTATAGACATCCCTAAACCTGTGCCTTCACCAACATCCTTAGTTGTAAAAAAAGGCTCAAATATTTTCTTTTGGGTATTCTCGTCCATGCCAGTCCCGTTATCAGCAATACTAATTAAAAGATGGTTCTCGTTACGCATAGTTTTAATAATCAGTTCGCCCTGGCCCGAGCCTTCACCGTACCTTTTATTAATTGCATGAGTTGCGTTCGACAATATATTCAGGAATACCTGATTCAATTTTCCAGGATAAGATTCTATCATCGGAAGCTCCGAGTAATCTTTAGTAACTTTAATTCCGTTCAAAAGGTTATTCGCTATAACCAGCGTCGACTCAAGTCCTTCGTGAATATCGGCCACTTTCAAATCATCTTCATCTAATCTTGAAAACACCCTTAGTCCTTTTACTATTTCGGCCGTACGCGACGCACCTTCGTTAATTCCCTTTAGAAGATGTGAAATCTCAATTTTCAAATAATCATAGTCGATTTCCTCTTTATAATCCTCAATTTGTTTTTGCTTCTCTTCCACCGAATCGCCCGAAGTACTGAAATTTTCCATAGTAGAAATCGCGTCAATCAAAATATTAACATCTCGCTGAAGCGGGGCGACATTGGAGGTTACAAAGTTTATGGGGTTATTTATTTCATGCGCAATACCAGCAGTAAGCTGTCCGAGGGAAGCCATTTTTTCTGACTCGACTAACTGCATTTGTGCCTGTTTAAGATCGTCTAAAGTTGTGCTTAATTCACTATTTGAAGCTTCCAGCTCTACTGTCCGCTCTTTAACTTTAGATTCTAACACCACATTTTGCTCCCTGATAATGCGCTCGTTTTCTTTTGCTACCGCCAGTGCCTGGGCCTGTGAAGCTTCTTTTTCCTTTTTAAGAATGTTTATCCTGTCTGCAAGACCGAAGGATAGTAAAGCCATTTCGATTACCGAGGCTCCCTGCATAGAATAACTGGTGAATGTATTATAAGGCAAAATACTATAATCTTTAAGAGCAAAAATTATAGCTCCAAATAACAAAACAGACCAGGAAGAAAAAACAAATCGGGCGGGTGCGTATCCATCACGCATAACTAAGAAAGAAACAACCAAAATAGTTATGGCAAAAATACTGGTTGTGACTTGCATTAATTGAAAACCAAATTGCTCAAAGCCAAAACTTGTGGCTACAAATGAAATTACTAACAAGGCTATAATGACATGCATGAAAATATGCGACTTTTTAGCCGTTTGTTTTGTATGAAGGAAGTTTTGTGTAAATAACAGGGCTGCGATACCACTAATACAGGCGAAAAGAATCACACTTTTAAGCTCGAATGCCGGACTGTTTGGCCATAAATACTGAAATGTAAAGCCCTTGATTCCTATTTGGGTAAACCCTACTGATGCAACGTAAATTACATAATAAAAATAACTTTTGTCTTTAACAGAAAAAAAGATAAACAGGTTGTATAAAAACATTATCACTACCGCCCCTAAAAAAATCCCCGTAATAACATTTTCTTTACTTAATCCCTCCCAGAGATAAGTTGACTGACTTATAGAAATCGGGAGAATTAGATGCTCGGCACTTTTGACTCGCAGGTAGTATGTTTTAGTTTCATTTTCGCTGATGTCTAAATTAAAAATATAGTCAGGGTGCTGAAATTTCCGTTCTTCAAACTTCTTAATCTCTCCTAACAACATGCTTTTATAGCCTCCGTTTTTTCCCGGAATATATAACTCTACCTCATCTAAGATGGGGTAAGCAACATGCAACAAAAGGTTAGATTTTGCATTGTGATTAGTTAGTTCAAACCTCAGCCAAACACTTGATGCAGATATCCCCAGATTGGGCACTTCTTGTGTATTTTGTTTAAAATCTTTTGATTTTAGAACCTGATCAAAAGTTATCTCCCCCTGGCTTTTTAATATCCATAAATCTTTCCCAAATAATTTTGTCTTTTTAGAATCTGCTATGATGGTATTGCCCTCAACATTCAGAAAGCATAGTAAAATGACAAATAAAAGATTGAAGTTTTTGCTCATATTTATTATTTATTACAGGTAACAATTACTAAATTGATAGCGCAAACAAAGTACTTTAAATGATCTGCAAGCTTTAAGTTATCATAAAACTTATCTCTTTCTTGTTCAGTAACGTATCCTAAATGTGCAGCTTCATTCAGTATTTTTTCAAACCATAAATAATCGTTTGCTTCTTTAATGGATCTTAATACAACGGGGCATACTTCGAGCGTAATATTACTAAACTTTATTCTATTTAAGTAAGTTGTTAGGTTGCGTGCTGCCGTCCCGTTCTTAACTTTTACTTCTGTTAAATAGTCATTTACTTTTTTCTCAATCGAAGGATGGCCGGTATAAAAAGACAAGCTACGCCAATCTGTTTCGACAATAACAAGGGGAGCATTTTCATGAAGCACCCGGTAAATTTCTTCTACCACCTTTTCGGGTTCGGCAAGATGTTGAATCATTCTCTCGGAACGTAATCCCGAAATAGAATTATTATCAAAATCTAAAGGACAGGCTTCAGAAAGTATAAACTCCAGCCTTTCTGTATCAGCAGCATCGAGTTTTGCTTTATTCAGCATATCGGCATCATGATCTATTCCTACAACCTTTACGCTTTCGGGTGTGATCTCGGTTAATCGATGGGCATCTAAACCCGTACCGCAACCTAAATCAATAATTACACCTTGTTCTATTTGTTTAAAGGCAGTATACGATTGTTCCTTAATGTTTTTTAAAGCCCTGCCGGTGTCTTCCAGATAGGCACTGTCATAATGTTTATCAGGCATGATGTTGTATGTTATTAAAGAAAATTTATATCAGTCTCATCTGGTTTCCCTTTAAATTTAAGAAGATTTTCTTTTGCGTTTGCTATAGCGTCCTGCAAATCCCACTTGTCGAGATTTTCTATCTTAGTTTCATAGTGTATAGTGATTTCTTTTCTGCGGAGTTCTTCCAGGCGGATAATATTCAAATTCTCTCTGATTTTGAATATCGCCTCTTTATCCTCAGGATGCGCTTTACTCAAAACCGGAACATCCTTCACCACCATAGTAGTAGCCAATAAATCAAGCTTTGGGTAATAAAATGTGCCCTGGTTCCCAACCCTCCCCTCTAGTTCCATGCCAACGCATTCGCCGGGTTTTATGGTATACGGGGCGCATAAAGCGAACAGCGATTGCAAACCGATCTGGTAAGAAATAGCGACAGCCGCCCTTATCAGAAAAATACTCCCGATGCCATAACCAGCTATCTCTCTCGAATTCCACAAACCGCAAAGCTCACCTGTACCTTGCCGTGCGTATTCCCAAATAATATCGTAAATCGAAGAATCTATAGCACCCGTAGCATCTTCAATTGGAAGTGGCGCATTTCCCCCGGCAACATGTACCCTTGCCCCTCCATATACTTTCGTTCGATCCAGTGATTCGACAATAAGGACAAAAGCGGCCGGATTGGTTGTCCATTCGTCTTTAGAAGATGTAACTTTTGTTATTCCGATACTTGTTAAAACATGAGCATGGCCTTCTAAAAATAACCTGCACGCCTCGGGGTCGTCTATAGCCCTAAAAGCTCTAAGTATTACAACAGGTTTTTCTTTATTGAGGCTGCCGTCCATTGTTAAACATGATCCAAACAAAAGCAATATACAAACAGCGAATCAATTTCTCAGTATAGTTTCCTGCTTAACTATTAATATGTGCCTTTAAATATGATAAATTCTGTCAATATGCCCTTAGTGGGTTCCCAGTAGCAAATACGACTAAAAAATATAACCGCAGCTTGCATTTTTCATGAAATTAAACATTAAGATTATTGTAATAGCAGCCATTAGTAAAGCTTGATTAACCAGGCCCGCCAACATTTACAAATTACAACTCTGGCTTTTCTGAAAACAAAATCGCAAGTAAGTAGTAATTATTATGCGATAAGAGCATGAAAATGCGTTTTGGATAAAAACCACTATGAAACCATAAGGAGAATGTACTCATTCTGAAGGAACCTCTTTGGGACAAAAGAAATCACAATTAACGAACAATTATATTTTAATGAACAAGCTATCGACAATTTATATTTTACTCGTGTGTATCGCTAATATAGCGGCGGCACAATCGGCCAATGATATATTAGGAAAATGGCAAAGTGCACACGGAAACGGGCAAATTGAAATTTATAAGCGCGGAGATCTTTATTACGGAAAAATCGTCTGGCTTAACCAACCCAATGATGAAACTGGAAAGCCAAAACGCGATGTAAATAATCCTTCGAAAAACCTTACGTCGAGGCCAATACTAGGACTTGAGATTCTTCGGGACTTTATCTATAAAGACAAGGGTATTTGGGCCAATGGGGAAATATACGACCCCAAAACCGGCAACACTTATAATTGCCAAATGACCATTAATAATGGAAATAAGCTTAATATACGAGCCTTCTTTGGACTAAATATTTTGGGCAAAACTGAAACATGGACGAGAATTGAGGCCAGATAATTATTTACCGCCGCCAAACTTGCTAAGGCGCAAACCAAACGACATAAGAAAATACCTTCCGAGCCTGTTGGTTTGCCTTTCTACAATGTAATCAAATGAAGAGTCGATAAGTAATCCGGTGTTTTGATTAAGCAAATCGAACCCCTGAACCCGTATAGTGCCTGCGTTACCCTTGAGAAACCGGTATTCCATAAACAGATTCGCAATTGTGGGATTCTGAACCGCAGAATTATTAAAGCCCCTATTTATTCGTTTTGAGATATTATATCCCAAAGTCAGGTCCTTAAAGAAATAATTCTCTCCCTCGAGCTGAAACTCTAAGGTATTAGTTTTTCTATCGGGCGAGTTTGCCTGAGAAAAGCGGGTATTGTTAATCGAATACGAAGTTTTAAACTCCAGTTCGATAATCTCATCAAGGTCTATCTCAAATTCGATACCCTGGTTAACTATAAAATTTTTAGCTATGTTACGGGCCCTTACCCCGTCTCGACTTACAAAAGCCAGGTTATTATTCATATTCGCCCCTCCGTCCCAGGTTAAGGTATATTTCCTTTCAGAAAATGGCTTGGAGTAGGAATAGTTCCCTCGTATATTGTAAAAACCGTCGGTATTGGTATAGCTGGTAACCTGCCTTGTATCCCCTGAGGTCTGACTTCTGGTGGTTACAATTTTGTTTTGGGTTTGGTTATACGAAATATTAGCGTAAAAGGTATGCCCCTTCTTCCAGTCAGACTGATTATACTCGAGGTTTAAACCGTGTGTAAATTCAGGTTTCAAATCCGGATTCCCTATTAGGATATTATTTCTATTAGTGCTGTCTGTAATGGGCTGCAATTGATTAAAACCGGGCTGATTATTTCTGCCATTATAGTTAAATGACAGGGATTCCTGCTTTGACATCCGATAAACCAACCGGGCTGCCGGAACAATGTTTAGAGATTTATTATACGTATCGGCAGCCTTTTTTAAATTATTTTGCCCCTCAAGTATAGCTTGCTGCCCGCCAATGCCCAATGTATAATTAAATTTTTGATGGATATATCGATAGTTTAAGCTTATTCTATTGGTACTGAATTTATATTCGAAGTTATTGCTTGAATTTAAATTAGTAATCTCTACCCCCGCCTTCAAATCCCGGGCATCCCTGAACGACCCGGTTTGAGACCGGCTCCAGTTATAACTAAGTTCCAAAAAAGATTGCTTTCCTAGCGGTTCCATGTATGAAAGATTAGCATTTGTGCGGAAGTTTCGATTATCGTTATCAACGAGAATATGCTGATTAAGGGAATCTTGTTTCCCCAGACTATCGGTTAAATAGTTATTATCTTCATCTCTGTAACTGTCGCCTTTATTCCAATTCATATTCGCAAACAGGCTAATATTCCGGCCACGTTTCAAAAATTTGTGGTTAACGAATACACTGGTACCAAAGTTGGCTCCGGCCGAAGTATTATTGGCAAAGTATCTGTTAAAATTGGAAAGATTTCCCTGAATGATATCGGAAGTGCCGATGTTGCGATTAATTGAGTTTTCGAAAGAACCGTAAGGCGATATTTTGAGGTAATTTAAAGTGTCGATACTATATTCTATGTTTCCCCAAAAATTATGACTTGTACCTTTACTGGTATTATTGCTTATCTGGTTTTCTAAACGGCTGAAGCCGCCTAAACTCTGACTATTACTGGTACCAAGAGTATTATTATGACGGTTTCTGATACTATAACCCCCATCAACAGCTATCGTTTTGCCAAACTTGTTACGATAGTTAACACCCATGTTCTTCACATTGGTAACGCCGTCTCCCCCACCGCCGCGCAGGTTAGTATTATTCATAGATCCGTCTACAGAAACCTGGCGTTCGCCATTAAAAAAATTCGACCGCATACTGGCAATGTATCTTTCTTCATTACCCATTCCCCCGGTGCCCCTTGCGAAGTATCCTTTCTTCTTATCTTCCTGAATATTGATATTCAAAATTTTCTCCGGCTCGCCAGTTTTGATACCGGTTAATTTGGCCTGATCTCCGTAATCATCAATAACCTGAAGATTTTTAACAATATCGGCCGGTAAGTTTTGAATGGCGGTAGCCACATCGGTTCCGAAAAAGTCTTTTCCGTTAACCCTAACTTTCGTGATAGGCTTCCCCTGAGTAGTTACATTACCATTCTTGTCTACTGTAACCCCAGGCAATTTCTTTAACACCGCGTCAACCGAAGCACCCTCGCGCACCGCGAAAGATTTTGCGTTAAACTCTAATGTATCTTCTTTTACTTTTACAGGTGTTACCGCCGTTATTATTACAGCATTTAGGTTGTTAATGCCGGCTTTTAACTTTACAGGAGGTAGAATAATCTCATTCGTTACCTTATCAAAAGTATATTGCTTAATAAAAGTCTTAAAACTTATAAAAGATGCGGATAAGGTAAACTCGGAGGATTTTACATTCCTGAAGGTAAAGGCCCCGTTAACATCGGCATTTGTAGCTATACTATCCGACTGAAACTTTAACCTTATAATAGCACCCGGCAGTGGCAGGCCACTCGAATCTTGAACTGTACCCTTTACCAAAAGCTGAGCATTCGCCGCAATCGTGTGTAAACAAAAAACAAGGATCAGAACTGTAATATTTTTTTTCATCGGTACTATTGTACTGCGAAGCTAAGCCATATGTTTTAAAGTAATTGATGGGTAATTAAGATGTTACAGCCTCATATCGCGTCGATTTGAAAAATTACCGGGTGAGAATCCGGAAAACTTAAAGCGGCCGGAGGCTGCATGAGAAAGCCCCAAAGAACTGCTTTTAAAAATAAAAAAAGCGGGATGTTACGAATATGTGTACTTAATTTAACTAACTCGCCTGATTATACTGCTCGGTATCAAAAACGATTTTCTTAATATCTTTTGGTGCTACCGGCTTCATATAATACCCGTGCAAATCGCAGTTTTTAAACTCCATATCAAAACGCTCGATAGAAGATGAACATACATAATGGCGGGTAACCTTAGATAATTTCGGTTTTAGTTTACAATACTGCTCCAGGTACTGCCAGCCGTTTAAATACGGCATGCGCACGTCTAACAACAAAAGGTCGGGCAACAAAAGCGGATCATTAGCGTGCTTACGCATATAATTTAATGCCTCCAGTCCGTTAGAAAAATCTACTATCTTATACGACGGGCAAGTTAGCAGGATAATTTTTTTATAAATATGCCTGTCAAGTTCATCGTCATCGATAATAGCTATAAGCCCGTGTTTCATGCGTATTTATACTTTATTTTACGTTAAAAGGTTCAATGATTTTTTTAGAACTTTTTAAAGAATTGAAAGTTATTTCTAATAAGAAAAAACTACCACTCTATGAAGCTTAACGATTTCTTTAAACTCTCTGTAGATGAGCAGGTTGAAACTGTGTCGAAAGGCGACTTTTTAGGAGAAAGGGAAGCCAAACCATACCTTATCTTTTTGTTTAACATAGAAAATTTTTATGCGGAGATATTTTATGATGAATTGAAAAATAAAATCACGCGGGTTAAACCTTTTAAAGCGGTACGTATTCTCGAACCTTATCTTGAAAAAGTAAACATCGAAAAACTGTTTTGAAACCCGCGCATGAGCCGTAATGATTTTTACAATCCATCTCGCTAAGGGTAATTAAAAGAATAACAAGCCCCACCTCCCGGGTGTAAAGCACAAATTATTATTTATTAGCTGAGGCTGAAAAATCGGCGATTAAGATTGAATCCCTCGGGCAGAAATTCAGCTCATATGTTCCGCTTAAATACTATCTTAGATTTTTTTTGGAATTTTCATGAAAGACTTAACTACACTTAAAACCCTTCAAACAAATTACCAGTCGAAATTCGCCACCCTCCTTCAATTACAGGAAGAGTTAAGCTTATCGGGCACAGACGCATCCGAGAGTGCCGAATATCTTACCGCAAAAGAAGAGTGGATTAAGGCGGGGGATGAATTAAAAACCCATCTGGAGCAATCCAAATAATAATTGAGATATTGCGCCGACATGAACGATCAAACCATTATTCCCCGCGATGATACCGGTAAAGTATTTATTAAAAACAATATTCTTTTTTGGACCATCGCCGACAATACGCTTTTAGAAATTAACATTGCTGATGTACAGGTAATAGGCGAATATACTACCATGCACGCCGTTTATAGAAATGACTGGTTTATAGTTTTTTTATTGAAGGGGGAAGAAACTTATCAGGTATCTGCCTATGCGCAGGGGATGCAAGGTCTACTGGCTGAGATTTCAGAAATAGTTGGTACCGGCATTCGGGCAACACTTAGTTTGGCTACCGACTTTAAAAGCAATGTAATGTGGCCCGCAAACCTGGCGGGGCAAGAATTATATGAGCTTAAAATAATTGAATCTAAAAGTTGGTTTGACCGGTTTAGAGCCAGACTAGGATTTGGAAGCCCTCTGGAACTCGTATTAACAGACGGAGTTAAAAAGCAGCTATTATAATTCCTTAATTATTGGCCATATATTTCTCTACTACCTCTCCCAGCTCGGCCGCTGAAATATCCAAAGCATCTGATGTTTGCAGGGTAAGTTCCCACTGCTCATTTTCACTTTTACCAAGCATCCCCGCCCTGCTGCCGCAGTTAACCGAATAAAAACCCTGATGTAAACCCGGTTCGACGTGGTATTCGTTACCATTTAAAATAATGTTAAAAGCTTCCATAAGTTTTAAATACCCGTAACCATGTTTTTGTTCTTGCAAAAAGCATTTAAAAAAAAAGCATCCGCTTGTGGCGGATGCTTTACGATTTATATACTAGTGCTGTTTAGCTAACTTTTACATTTACCGCGTTTAAGCCTTTTCTACCTTGTTCTACATCGTAGCTTACGGTATCATTCTCACGAATGTTATCAATCAGGCCTGAAGAATGAACGAAGATTTCGCTACCACCATTACTTGGTGTGATGAATCCGAAACCTTTAGTTTCATTAAAAAATTTTACTGTTCCTTGTTGCATTACTTAATTATTTTATGTATAAGTTATAAAGGTAAGCTAATAAATCGAAACTCAGTATTTATTTCACTATAATAATTTTCATGACACTTATATGTTTACTTTGCCGGATGAAGAATCAAAACCATTCTAACTTTAGGCAATATTATTATCCGCACCATTTGATATTTTATCCTTTATGCTTAATACTCTGCGGGATATGTATTTACCAAACCGCCTCAACCGAATCAGAACTTAAATACATATATGCCCTGTTAAGCCTTATCATTTTGCTTATCACCTGGCTTTCTTTTATGACGCGCCAGCATTATGCGCTTAAGGGCCAGGATAGAATTATCAGGCTTGAACTACGATTGCGATATTTTCAGCTTACAAATCAGCGATTAGAGCCAATAGAAGAAAAGCTCTCCTTTTCGCAGCTTGCGGCTTTGCGCTTCGCATCAGATGAAGAACTGCCGATGTTGATAAAACGAAGCATTGACGAAAATCTCTTGCCAGACACTATCCGGAAATCGATTAAAAACTGGCTGCCCGACCATATGCGTGTTTAATCTATGCAGCCCCAAACTAAACCTACGAACTGTTAGTTCTACTTAAAATTAAACGCAATGGAAGAAGAAGAAAAAATCATCTCCGCCACAGATGAAGATCAATTGTGGGAAAAAGTAATAGCTGATTTTAAGGCCGACCCCGATCCGCTTGAATATCATGCAGTACTAGAACAAAATGACAGAAGGATAATTCTTGATATATTTAACAACCATGCGGTAGGATTCGAAGCAGTAGCTTACGTTACCTTTTCCGCGTATCTATACGGAAGGGATAACTTTCGATTTTCCATTTACAATGAAGGATTTACAGAGGAAATAGGTAAGTTTTTCGGGATGCAGGACTTTTTACTTGGCTACCGGAATTTTGACCAACGGTTTATAATCAAAACCAATAATGAGCAGAAGCTTTCGAGTCTGTTTGCAGATATGAATGTAAGAGATACGTTAATATCGCTTCCTAATCTGTCGTTGGGAATAGTGGAATATACTTTAGAAGAAGCCGACGGCAAAGTTCCTTTCCTGGAATTGAAGATAGAGAAAGCGATTAACGACCCTGCGATGCTGAGAAAAATCTATCATACCTTTTTCTCTGTATTATTGCTTGTTGAGGCTTAGTTTGCCGCTAAGAGGCCTTTTTATTTCTGTTTTCAAAAAACGGAACAATCATGCAAATAACCAGCAATGCAACGATAAACAGATAAATATCAAGGTGGCTCTTACCCGAGTTAGTGCCTGCAGTATTGCTTAAATCACTATCAACCGGATTACCAACAGCAAAAACGCTGGCAGTAAAACACGCAAATACTATAGTTAGAACAGGCACAAGTAGAAATACTTTCTTAGCTAATTTCATGATATAATTCTTGACACTATTAATCAGGTACAATGCTATCAAAAATTCTTTATTTGGCATAATCTAGTTTCAAAAAAGAGGAATGAGACTCTCAATTCAAATGGCACAGAAATTGCAAATAGCTTAATATCAATTGATAATGCTATGGAAACCACTGAACACCTTCGATTACTGGGAGAAGAAACTCTATATATAGAAACCATTTACCTCGATTTGAAAATTGCCAAGGCACTGCAAGGCGACGATTTTGAAAGAGAGGACCTTTTGAATGAAGCGGAAGCTTTGTGGAAAGCGATAGACGCCGAGTATTTTTCCTTTTTAACCTTTCTTCATAATAATAATAAGCACGCTGCCTAAAAACAGACGTAATTAAAAGGCAGCTCAATTTCGATGGGCTGTCTTTTTTCATTCACCAATCCTTATAATATACCTCTACCAGTTTAATTTAAAAGAAATACGATTATTTACTTTTTAACAAAATCAATCCTAAAATCGTAATTCCTGTTATCTTTGTTTCATGCCTTACAAAGAACGCGACATAACTAAGCGTTACTACACTATGGGTGAAGTAACAGAAATGTTTAATGTTAATGCTTCTCAGATTCGTTTTTATGAGAAGGAGTTCGAAATTCTGCAGCCTAAAAAAAACAAAAAAGGCAATCGGCTCTTCAACCCCGAAGATGTTGAAAACCTGAAAATCATTTTTCACCTTGTAAAAGATAAGGGCTTTACTCTCCAGGGAGCCAGAGAATACCTAAAAAACAACAAATCTGAGGTGAAGGAAAATCAAAAAGTAATTGATTCACTTGAACGTTTAAAGCAATTTCTTTTAGAGGTTAAAGAACAACTTTAAGATTTTTTTCTTTATAAACTATGCTCAAAGTTCTCTTTGTTATTAATCCCCGTGCAGGAAATCGTGAAGGTGGACGCCTCGAACTTCTTATTTCGGAGGAATCTCGCGAACAGGGATTTGAATACCTGATTTACAGGTTACAAAGCAATAGCGAGGAGGAAAACATAAAAAAAGAGATTTCAGATTTTTTACCCGATGTAGTGGCTGTTGCGGGGGGCGATGGAACAGTTAACCTCTTATCGAAGATATTAAACGGAAAAGAAATTCCTTTACTGATAATTCCACTTGGTTCAGCAAACGGCATGGCAAAAGAGATCGGGATTGGAAACCGAACCGATAGTGCCCTACGCCTTATTACCGAGGGGGCAAGAAAAAAAATAGATCTGTTAACTATCAATGGAAACATCTGCATACATCTGGGCGATGTAGGCTTAAACGCCAGCATCGTGCAGCGATTTGACAATGACCCCAAGCGGGGTTTGTGGACGTATGCTAAACACCTTTATAAAGAACTGTTTCTAATACACGACTATAAGTTCAACATCACACTTGACAATGAACCGCTAAAGAGAAAAGCTGTATCAGTAACATTTGCCAATGCCTCAAAATATGGCACCGGTGCCATCATTAATCCATTGGGACAAATTGACGACGGCAAATTTGAACTTGTAATTATTAAGCCTTTTCCCAAAATACATCTGCTATCCATTACCTGGAAAATGTTTATCGGGCGTTTGCAAACTTCAGAATTTGTAGAAGTATTTAGTTGTAGAAAAGCGGTGGTGCAGACTTCAAAAAAAACCACCCTGCAGGTAGACGGGGAAATAATAGGTAAGACAAAAGAAATCACGGTCGAAATTTTGCCGCAGGCTCTGATTATTATAACCCCACAGCCATCGTAACCAGGCATTTCGAAACAACCTTAACATTATATCTGCTGCTCCTTCTTTTCCTTGCATTTTAATTTAAAAAGCGCAACAGCAATAAAGGTTCGAGTTTATCAATTTTAACAAAACTCTTTCCATCCTTCGAGGTTAAATTAGTAACATACACTTCATCCTAAATTCACCCTATGAGATAAAATTCTACTTACTAAATTAAGTATGTATGGAATCGGGAAACAAAAAGACGGCACTTATTACAGGGGCCAGTAGTGGTATTGGATATCATCTCACCAGGCTGTTTGCCAAAGACGGATACAATCTGGTATTGGTATCGAGAACTGAAGAAGATTTATGGAGGGTATCAGATAAAATTATTGCTGAATTCGGCACCGAAAAAGTAACTATCATTCCAAAAGACCTTTCTATACCCGACGCGGCGGCAGAAGTATATGCCGAGACTCAAAAGCAAGGCATTGAAGTAAATATCTTAGTAAACGATGCAGGTATCGGTCAACGAGGTTTCTTTTGGGATATTGAGTTCGGCAAGTACCAGGAAATCATCAATCTTAACATTCTGGCTGTAGTTCAATTAACTCAGCTCTACTTACAGGATATGCGTAAACTAAATGAAGGCCGCATATTAAATCTTGCCTCAATCGCAGCTTATCAACCTACACCAATGCTAGCGGTTTATGCCGCATCAAAGGCATTTGTGCTTTCTTTTGGCGATGCGTTAATTAACGAGTTAAAGGATACAAACATCACCTTAACTTCCCTAATTCCCGGACCAACGGAAACCGATTTCTTTAACAAGGCTGACATGGAAAACACCGTTGCTGCATCAATGGCCGATGATGCGGAAAAAGTGGCTAAAGAGGGCTATGAGGCATTAATGAAAGGGGAAAATCATGTAGTGGGCACAGCAAAAACAGGGGTTCAGGTTGCGATGAGTACTGTAATGCCTAATGCGCTGGTATCAAAGATGGCTCGTAAATACATGGAAGAAGACCAATAAAAATAACCTTAAATATCTACTAATTAAATCTCTACTATTATGGCTAAAACAAAAACAGGATATGTTCCTCCTAAAGGGAAACCTACAGGCAGCGGGCGTGAAACTCACGGATTAAAAAACGCATTTGCAGTAAATGATTTGGAAACTGATAATGAGTTAGCGGATAAATATACTGACGGAGAAGACGAACCATCAGCGAATGTAACTTTAAGACACAAGAACCGAAACCTTCACAAAGGTGAAGATAATAATGATAACAGTTTAAAAGCTTAACTATGGATGTACTATCAAAAGATGAATTCAAAGAGCTTGCCAACTATCAGGCTGATGGCTGCGTGAGCATTTATATACCCACTCACTCCTCGGGTATGGAGGTGAATGAAAAGTATGATACCTTGGTTTTTAAAAATAACGTTCAAAAAGCCAAACTTCAGTTAGCGGCAAAGGGCCTGGATCAGCGAAAAGTAGATTCTATTCTGGCCCCCGCGTTTGATCTGGTTAAGGATGAAGAATTCTGGAACAAGCAATCGGAGGGATTAGCTGTATTTCTGGCTGATAACTTCTTTAAACTGTATCAGCTACCCCTTACAGTGAAGGAAGAAATCCTGGTAAACAGCTCATTTCTACTTACTCCTATCCTTCCGGTGATGGAACGAAGACATCGCTTTTATTTACTGGTTCTAAGTAAGCATGCCTGTAAGTTTTACGAAGGCGACCAGTTCGAAATGAAAAAACTTGAGTTAGAGGAATTACCTACCGGGATGGACGATGTGGTACCTTTTGAGTTGAAAGAAGCACGGCAGATTCACAGAAGGGCTGGTGCCGCTGCTGGCCAGGGTGCTACCGTTGGCGCAAACTTCCATGGACATGGCTCGGGCCTTTCGGATGAAGATGAATACCTGCTTCAATACCTCAAAGAAGTAGATCAAACTCTCTGGTCAGAAGTATTACACAATCAGCATGTGCCGCTGGTTATTGCCTCTGTTGATTATGAAATAGCCTACTACAAGCAAATTTCTAATTACAAGCATATCTCTGATGTAAATTTAACCGGAAATTTCGAGCATGAAGACAGACAAAGCCTGTATTTGAAAGTAAAGGAGAAACTGGCTCCTTATTTCAGGGAATACAGTAATGAGGCCCTAAAAAACTACTATAATAATTCGGCTAAGGAACTTACCACTTCTATTCCTGAAGAGGTTATTCCCGCAGCTTATTTTGCCCAGGTTTCTGACCTTTTTGTTGTAAAGGATCAGCGAATCTGGGGAAATTTCGATGAAATCAGTAATGAAATTACGATTCATAAAGAAAAGCAAATCGATGATGAATGCCTGATTAATAAAGCGATTATAAAAACATTAATGAATGGTGGCGAAGTGCATATGCTGGATAAAGAGAAGATGCCGGCAGATACGCCCATAGCAGCCTTTATGCGATATTCTTTATAAAAAAATAGGCCGTCTTATAATTTAAACAAACTTAAGACGGCCTATTGATTAATTAAATGTATTCTGGTTAACTGCTAAATCCTTTCGAAAACAGATCAGACATCGAAAAATCGTCAGTCACTTTCTTCTTACTGGTTAATTTCCAAACCACAGCGAAAGCTATAATTGCACCTATTACTGCCACTGTTGCTAAAAGTTCCGGATTGTTTACACGCTCGGGCACGTACTGTACGCCATTTTTATTAGCGCGAGCAGGCTCTTTAACATATCGTCCATACTTAGGCACTGCTTCATCTTCGAAGTTTTCGACCAGGTTAGTTAAAGAATTCAATAACTCATCCCCATACATGGGATAACCATGTCCGGTAGCGGCGGCATGTGGCCGTAGATCCAATAATTTCTCAACTGATTCCTTAGCGGCAATCCAGTCGATAGTAAAATACTTGGGCGGGCCCGAAAGCACATGTTTCTGTGTCATTACAGAGAATGCTGATTCCTGCTTTGTGGTAACAAAAGCATCAGCAGAAATTAATGTGCGGTCGAGTTCTCTGAAAAGGGAAATCTGACCAGGAGAATGCCCTGGTGTATGAATAAACTGCCAATCGGGTAGCTCGGGCAAATCATAACTATTGGCCGCCAGCCTATGCACTTTAGTTCCAAGGTCTTTAGGCTTTTTAGGAAATGTCCAGGACATAAGGCTCATTAATCCGCCGCCTACCATAGGATCGGGAGGTGGATAAGACGAAATTCCTTTTAAATAAGGAAGTTCCAGGTAATGGGCGTAAACCGGAACATCCCAAACTTCGAGAAGTTCTTCGAGGGCACCCACATGATCGAAATGGCCGTGAGTAATAATAACAGCCGATGGTTTGGTGCCTTCGCCAAAAAGATCTTCAGCCATACGTATTATCTTTTCGCCCGATCCTTTTAACCCAGCATCTACTAAAACCCAGTTATTACCCGAATTTTCGCCAGCGGCTATAATATAGATATTTACAAATACTATTTTCATGCCCCATACTCCGGGGGCAACTTTGTAATACTCCAATCCAGAACTCTTTATCGGAGTATATTTTGTATTCTTCACAATTTCCATAGGTTGGCACGTTAGTTTTTAACTAAACATAGAACAACGAGGAAAGGCACAAGGTTTAAAATAGTTTTGGTTAGAGGATCCGTTTTAAGGAGCGAAGAAATTCTGACTCGCGGCCTTTGGATGAAATTTTAAAGAGGTTCACGCAAAGCAGATAAAGGAAAAACACGCAAAGAGCGCAAAGAAATCTGTTTGAAAAGATCATTATAGCACATGCGGGGCCTTTGCGATCTTTGCGTATTCTAAATCCCGTTCTTTGCGTGAAATTTTAAAAGAGGTTCACGCAAAGCAAAATAAGGGGAAAACACGCAAAGAGCGCAAAGAATTCTGGCTGTAAAGATCATTATAGCACATGCAGGGCCTTTGCGATCTTTGCGTATTCTAAATCGCGTTCTTTGCGTGAAAATTAAAAGAGGTTCACGCAAAGCAGAATAAGAAAAAAACACGCAAAGAACGCAAAGAAATACCGGTTGAAAAGATCATTATAGCACATGCAGGGCCTTTGCGATCTTTGCGTATTCTAAATCGCGGCCTTTGCGTGAAATTTAACCCGCAAAATGTAAAAGAAAGTACCCTTCAACCACGGTAACAGCTTGCCCCGAAAACAACACCCTTTCGCCCGCCAGCTTCACTTTAACTTCACCACCCCGTGCGGAAGCCTGGTAAGCAAACATCTCAGTCTTTCCCAAACGTTTAGACCAATAGGTGGTAAGACAGCAATGCGAAGAACCGGTCACCGGATCTTCATCGATACCATGTGATGGGCCGAAAGTCCTCGATACAAAATCATAAGCAGAAGAGGCACCGCCCTTGCTGGTTATCACTATCATTTCATGATTTTTTAAAACCTTAAAGTCGGGCTTGCAGCTAATCACTTCATCCTCAGTGGCAAGTTCAACGATAAACCGGGTTTCCGAAAAAACTATATTTACGGGCCTAACGTTTAATGCCGACACCGCCTCCCCGGGCAGAGATCGATTTGAGTCGAAAGAAGCAGGGAAATCAAGTTCTATCCAATCTCCTTTCTGCACAGCGGAAAGCCATCCGCTTTGCGTGAAAAACCTTGCGGTTTCTCCGGGCTCCAACACTCCCTCCTGCCACAGGATATGGGCACTTGCCAAAGTACCATGTCCGCAAAGCTTAACTTCTACTGTTGGGGTAAACCATCGCAAATCGAAGCCATCATCTTCCCTTCTTACAAGAAAGGCAGTTTCCGACAAGTTCATTTCGGCGGCAATTGCCTGCATGCTGTCCTCGGGCAGGTGTTCATCCAGCAGGCACACACCAGCCGGGTTTCCTTTAAATTGAGTATTGGTAAACGCATCTACCTGGAATAGTTTGATTCTTTTCATGTTATCAATTAAGTTTAATTTCCATTTTTATATCCGCCCGTTTATATCTGTCGTCAAGCGCGATCTCCCTGAAACCAAGCTTTCTGTAAATTGCGATTGCCGGAGCAAGACTAGTTTGCGAGTATAAGATCAATTTCTCCGCTTTAAGTTCTCTGGCTTTTTGAATAGCTACAGAACAAATAAACTTTCCGGCTCCAATACCCCGATGCTTTTTTTCGACGGCCATCTTTGTCATTTCATAAACACCCGCCTCCATTCTTTTTAAAGCTACGGTTCCGATGATATTGCCCTGATAGCTAACAAAATAAATATAGCCTTCATCTTTTAAAATAGCTTCCTCCGGATTCTCTAATACCCATTTGTCTATAGGCTCCACCGTAAAAAACTCATCCAGCCATGCTTTATTAAATTTTTCGAAATAGATTTTATACTCTGGCTTATACTCTTCGATGTTGAAATCCATAATCCAAAATTGATAAGAAATAAACACACAAAACAGATTCAGTTTCTATATTTTTGTGCATAACAGTTTATATGATAATTGAAGAAGAGTTCCTTTACATCCAGATAGCGGAAAAGCTGGAGAAGAATATCGCTCAGGGAATATTAAAAACCGGGGATAAACTTCTCTCGGTTAGAACCCTCAGCAAGGAGCAGGGAATAAGCATTAGTACCGCTTTTAAGGCATATACCCAACTAGAGATCAAAGGGTTAATCGAAGCACGTCCCAAGTCTGGCTATTATGTACGCTTTCGGCCAAGAAACCATTTTCCTGCAAACATTCCCCTTTCGCCGCAAAAAAAACCCGAGCATGTAAGCGTAGACGAAATGATTGCCATGGTGTTTCAAAATGTAAATCAGGAAGGTGTTATCAAATTGTCGAGGGCCGCCCCCGCGCTTGAACTACTTCCACAAAGCAAACTCAATAAGGCCCTGGCGGAAGCTGTTCGCAAAAGTGCGGCCAGCTGTATAAATTATGAAGATATCCAGGGTAACCTGCCGCTCAGAAAGCAACTAGCCCGGCAAGCATTCAATTGGGGCGGAACTATTACCGAACAGGATATCGTGACCACTCAGGGCTGTATCGAGGCTCTTTTCCTTTGCTTAAAAGCAGTTACCCAACCAGGTGATACCATCGCGATTGAAAGCCCGGCATATTTCGGAACCTTCAAATTGTTAAAGAGCCTCGGATTAAAAGTATTAGAAATACCCAGCGATCCGGAAACGGGAATAAGCCTCGACTATCTTAAAGAAGCCATCAATAAAGTAGCCATCACAGCTTGCTTGTTTGTAACCAACTTTACAAACCCGCTTGGTTCTATTATGCCCGATGAACATAAAAAGGCTTTAGTTGCCTTACTCGCCCAACGCGAGATCCCCCTCATAGAAGATGACATTTATGGCGATCTATACTTTGGAAAAACGCGCCCCAGAACATGCAAAAGCTATGATAAAAATGGGTTGGTATTACTTTGTTCTTCAGTTTCAAAGTCGCTGGCGCCAGGCTACCGGGTTGGCTGGTGCGTTCCGGGCAAATTCACTTCACAGGTTGTTAACCTAAAACTAACCCACAGTATTTCTTCGGCTACTCCAACACAAACGGCTATAGGCTTGTTTTTTGAAACAGGGCGATTTGACTTACATCTGCGAAATCTGCGTAAAGCCTTATACACTCAATGCTTGAGGTACATACAGGCTATTACAGAATATTTTCCTACGGATACCCAAGTTACCGAACCTAAGGGCGGTTATGTGCTGTGGATCGAGATGAATAAGAAAGTAGATGCGTTTAAGCTTTATCAGGCCGCGTTAAAGTTTAATATCAGCATCGCACCGGGACAAATATTCAGTACCGACGGACGATTTAGAAACTGCATCCGGATAAGCTTTGGAATCCCCTTTAACAAGGAAATCGACCAATGCCTGAAAATTTTGGGAACCTTGGTTAAGGATATGGCTAAGAATTAATACTATCGCCCTCGAGTATTTCTAACTGCCAAAGAATCTCTTCTTCCTTTATGGGATACGGCTCTCCTTTTCTGATCTGCCAATAAACAGCATCAAACAGGCGGCTGTAATTTCCTTTCAAAGCAGTATGGTGTGTACTGGTTTTATTTCCTTCCGAATCGATAGTAACTAATACGCCTTCAGAGCCGTCGGGCTCTACGCCGTATAACGTATCTAAAGGAGAAATTTCCTTGTCGAGTTGGGCCTCCTGGATATCTGTGCGCTCTTTTATGAAGCTCCCCTGGGTTCCGTGCAGCACAAACGCGGGTAACGGATTTGCGGTTAGCAGGCTTGCGGTTAAAAACACATTTAAGCCTTCGGGATAAATCAAATGCAGATTTATATAATCGTCCACTAATGACTCGGGCCTGAAAGTGCCTAAGGTTTTAACCCATTTTAAAGGCTTACCAAACAAGCTAATAACCTGATCGAGTAAATGAGGGCCTAAATCAAAGCTTAGTCCGCTTGCGGGAAGCGGATTCTCTTTAAAAGCTTTTTTGCTGATCTCTCGCCGATAACGGTCGAAGCGGAAATGCACCTCAATCAATTTACCCAATTTCCCGCTATCAATAGCTGTTTTAACCGATTGAAAATCTGTATCCCAGCGCCTGTTATGATACACCATCACGGTCCGGTTTACCCGTTTAGCTAAATCGAAAATTTCTTTGGCTTCGGCAGTTGTTGAAGCAAAAGGCTTTTCAACCAGAATGTGCTTACCGGCCTCGAGGGCTTTCTTCGAATATTCGTAATGAGTATTGTTGGGGGTATTGATTATAACCAGTTCAATCTTGGGATCATTTAAAAGCTCATCCACAGAATTATAGCTGATTAAATGGGGGTAACGTCCGCTTGCTTTCTTTTCATTCCGTTCGGTAACTGCATAAAAATCAAATCCTTGGTGCGTATCAACAAAAGGGGCATGAAAAAGCCTGCCCGACATTCCGTACGACAAGATTCCTGAAACTATCTGATCTTTCATTCCTATTTTCTCTATAATACTTTTTACGAAAATTGGTTTAAACAATTATTTAATATTCAGCGCATACTTAATTCCGCCAAGCAAATGCTTTAAAAAGTATTCATCAGATGTATAAGATTCTGGCGTATGGCCCAATCCGGTATAAAAAACTCTGCCACCTTCAAATTTATGATACCATGAGATGGGATGATTGGCTCCGTTTTTACCGCCGGTGTAGGATGTTTCATCGAGAGTTAGCAGCACTTTTATGTCAGGGTTTGTATATCTGAAATTATACCATTCGTCTTTACGTTTCCAGGGTGATGTAAGCGGCTTGGTGGCAAGGTGTTTAGTATCAGTAATAGTTATAACCGCTTCCTGTGTTGCCGGGTGATTAATAAAATATCCTCCGATCATTTTACCGTACCATTCCCATTTATACAAACAATCCGTTGCGGCGTGAATGCCTACGAAACCTCCTCCACTACGGATATAATCGCGAAAGGCTGCTTTTTGATCTTCGTTAAAAAATTCGCCCGTAGGGCTAAGAAAAATAATAGCCTGGTAGGGTTTAAGACTTGCTTTGGTAAACAAGGCCGGATTTTCTGTCGTGTCGACAATGAACCCATTCTGGCCGCCCAACTTCTTAATCGCTACTATCCCGTCCGAAATGCTTTTATGACGATAGCCCAGCGTTTTTGAAAAAATCAGGACCTTGGAAGGTTTTTTAGAATTGGTTGTGGCATAAATGAGAGCCAGACAAAACAATGCGGGAAAGATCAGAAATAAGAGCTTTTTCATAATGCGAAGTTTACAAGAAAGCCCTAAGTTATGAAACTTAGGGCTTTAGCAAAAGAATGTATTCAATAGTTAAGCTAAATTCCGCCCGGCGTTTACAATGCCGTAAACGGTACGGATAATCAGCTTATTATAAATCTTTATCTGGGCTTCGTCCAGTTTTTCGTTCTGCAATTTTTGCAAAGCATAATGCTGTACGGTTACCAGAGGAAGAATAATTTTCTCGCGTAAAGCGATAGACCTGCGTTCTACCGGATACTGCTCCATAATCACCTTTGTGCCGGTAAGGTCGAGAATCAGGTCGCGGGTAAGTTCGTATTCATCCCTCAACTGCTTTAAAAACACTCCGAATTCCGCATCCTTTTCGAGATAAGCCGTTATTCTAAAGTCTGATTTAGACATCGACATCATACAGTTATCCACCATCGTTTTAAACTGTCCGGATGAGATGTATAACCGTTTTACTTCGTCCCAATGGCCGTTTTCTTTTACTTTTTTCAAAGCAGAGCCAACGCCATAGAATCCGGGAATATTTTGCTTTAACTGGCTCCATGCAGTCACAAAACTAATGGCACGCAAATCTTCCAGTTTTAATTCGGCACCCGAATTCCGTTTAACGGGCCGACTGCTGATATTGATTTGGGATAATAGCTTAAGAGGGCTAAAACGCTCCAGGTATTTCAAAAACAAAGGGTCTTCGCGCAGGGAAACAAAAGCATGGTGACTTTCGTTGGCCATCATGTCGATCAATGTCTTCTCTGTAAAGTTCAAAGTATCCTTATCGTTATGAGAATCGAGCGATGAAACCACACCGGCATTAATCAGCTGTTCAATATTATAATGAGCGGTATCAAAAGAGCCATACTGGCTACTGATGGTTTGCCCCTGAATGGTTAACTGAATATGGTCATTCGCGATTTCCTGTCCCATTGTTGCGTAAAACTTGTGGGTTTTGCCACCGCCGCGTGCTGGGGGACCTCCACGGCCGTCAAAAAACGCTAAATCGATTCCGTAATTTCGAGCTATGGTGGTAAGCTCAATTTTAGCTTTATAAATAGACCAGTTAGCCATCAGGTAACCACCGTCTTTTGTACTATCAGAGAATCCAAGCATAATTACCTGCTTGTTGCCCCGATGCTTTATATGTTCTTTATAGAATGGATGCGTATAAAGCGTTTCCATTACCTGGCCCGCTGCAGAAAGATCCTGTACCGTTTCAAACAAGGGAACGAAATCAACGTGAATGTCTTCTTTCTTCCAATCGCTCCACATAAAGAGGTTCATCAACTGAAGAATGTCTGAAGCCTGCTGGCAATTGCTGATAATAAACCGATGCGAAGCTTTTTCGCCACCCGCATACTGCATTCTCTTCATCAACCTGATAGTTTGCAACGTATCATTGCTCAAATCGTCCAGAGTATCGCTAGGGCAATCGGCCTGTTCGAAAGGCAGTACTTTAAGTTTTTCAGCTTCGGTAAGCTCATCGTAACCACCGGGAAAGGGCGATTTTAAATAGCTCCGGCAAGCCTGGTGGGTTTTTCTTAGTACCCTGCTATCCTGGCGAATATCAAGTGACGCGAAATAGCACCCGAATAATCTTACTTTACGGATCAGATCATCTACCGGATTCAGAAACAGACTGTCGTGGCTTTGCACAAGCACATTTTTGATTGCTTCGAGGTTTTCCAGTATTTCCGGCTGCAGATCCAGAGGTTCTTCAACCCGCATAAAACTATTTTGATAAAACAGTTCCTGAAGGCGGTTCATATACACCTCCACACCGCGGAAAGTAATTCTGCGTTTTAAGGTTCTGAAATCGCGATAGTAGCAACGGAAAAGAATTTCTCTCAAAATCTCAGAAACATCTTTTGTACTTTGAGAAGTAACATTCGGGTTTCCATCCCTGTCGCCACCCGGCCAAAACCCTAGTTCAATAAGCTGAGGGTTAATAAATACCGGGCCATCAAATTCATTCTCTATTTGCTTTTGAAGGTTTGAAACTACATGATAAAATACGTTTTCTAAAAACCAGGCCAGGCTTACCGCCTCGTCGACCGGAGTTGGCTTACTTTTATTAAAAAACGGGGTTTTACCTAATTGCTGTAAAAGCTCGTGAATAGAACTTATATTATTTTCTTTTAAGGCATTGGTTAAATCGGTAATAATAGCCAGTACCGTACCCGGATAAAATTGAGTTGGATGAGCTGTTAATACCAGCCGCAACGAAAAATCGTGCAGTTTTTTTTGAATCTGGGCCTTCATAGAAGGATTAGAAGCCGCCTGTTGTAATAAAATAGGCAAACTTCCGGCATCTTCATTTTTGCTTGTTTTATTAAAAGCCGAATCTTCGATAGCATCAAAAAGAACAACCTGCCTTTCGATGTATTGAATAAACCTGAACAACAAATCAAAGCGGTCTTCTGCCTGAACGTACTGCTCATACTGCCCGAAAAAACTTTCAATAATATCCTGCGGAGCCAGATGATTTTTCACTCCCTCCTCGCAATGCGAGGTAAAAAACGGCAATAGGGTTCCGGTATGCTTTATGCGGTAAAAAGGCAGAGTTAAAAATAAACTGTTATAGAGTTCGAACCTTGTTACTACTTCACTGGCGAAAAGTGCTTCTTTCTGACTTAATTTCATTTGTATGCTTACGGCGTTGGGCGCACAAAAATAGCAGGATTAAACTGTAAGTAAAACTCAGGACGATAAAATCACGGTACAATTGTCATTTTATCGTCCTAAATCAAAAATTAAGGCTAAGAAACGAGATTAATCAGCCGTTTATTATTTCGCCGCCATTGGGGTGAAGCACTTGTCCGGTAATATAACTCGAATCCTCCGAGGCAAGGAAAAGAAAAGAGGGCGCAACTTCTTCCGGTTTAGCAAACTGACGCTACTTGACTTTTGCTTTTAAATTATTGATCTCTTCTTGTTGTTTTGCAATCACTTTGTCCTGCTGATTGGCCCTTTTGTTCTGATCAATGATATACAGGGTAAGCTCCTCTACTTTTTGCAACAATTTCATTTGCATGTCCCCCATACTTATCCCTTCCTTTTCCATGGTTTTGGCAGAAGGAATTTCGGGAAGATGCTTATTTGCCGAAATATACTTCTCTACTTCATCCAGGGATTTTAAATCATAGTTCTTTTCGAACACATAATCAGGTCCAGGTACATTCAAATCGACCTTAACTTCCTCGGCATGAATTTTACCTTTAACAGTTAGTGTCATGTCTGGGCTGGTTGTGCCTATACCCACTTTGCCGCTGAAGCTGGCAGATGTGCCGGTTAGTGTATTGTTTAAAACAGTTTGATCCGTAAATGTTTTTATACCGCCAATTGTCTCAGCGCCTACTTTGTGAACAACACCCAAACTTGTAGCATAACCAGCATCGGCATGATTGCCCCAACCAAAAGCAGTTTGCCCGTTACTTATTCTACTGTCGTTACCTTGTGCAACGGTGCCCGCAATAGTCCCGTAAGTTGGCGTAACTGTTAGGTCTCCGCCACCGATGATGGAATTTCCGTTTATAGTTTTAATATTGGTACCACTCACTAAAGAGGGCTGATAAACAGTGTTATCGACACTTCCATTTGCTTTCAAAAACTCTGAGGAAGTACCTCCTGCTTTTACAATAGATGCTCCTGTAATTGAACCTGAAAACATACCAGTCGTACCGTTTAACGCTCCTGTTAAAGTCCCCCCCGCTAAAGGTAAATAAGAACCTAAATTGTCAGTTGTAACAAGCATTCCACTGGCATCTGGAAAAACTAAATTCCGCCCGGCTGTTGGGGTGGTAAATGTTAATGTTGTTGTAAATCCGCCCAGTCTTTTTTCAAATCCTGCATAATTAAATATCATAGCGTTTGCACTCCCTGCCGATGGTTTAAATGTTAGATTAGAGGCGTATAAAGACCCCTCATTTCCGAAACTATCGGTTAATATACTTTGTCCCGCGTTTATATTATTTGTAGCGGAAAAAGCGGAAAAATTAATGGAATTACTCCCCATTGATAAATTAGAAGTTGCTCCAGTATAAGGAACATAACCATCTGTAACCGATATATCACCGCTTCCCAAAATAGACTTGCCATTTATAGTTTTTAAACCAGAAGGTATTAAATAATCTGTTCCCGGTACTGCATTCGCTAACTTATAAGGGTTTACCCACTTTGATAGGGTACCCGCAGAGCCATAACCATCTATCACTGCGATAGTACCAGAAGAGGCAGGTAAGTCTAATGCGTATTGAGCATTTCCGTTTTCCTGTAGAGGAGTTGCTGTCCTAAATGTCCAGTTATTACGATTGCCGGAAGGGTTTTCAGCATATAGGCTTACTGCGGCACTCATGGCATTATAGCCTATTTTATCGCCAAAATTGACATAACCTAAGGTTTGCAGTCCGGTTGTACTTAGGCCACTTGTGAAAGTTTTGCTGCCAGATATGGTTTCAGTTCCGGTCTTGTGAACGAGTGTGGATTCATCAATTGCCACGCTTAAATCACCGGACCCAATAATAGAATTGCCGTTTATGGTTTTAATGTTTGTGCCGCTGATTAAATTGTTTTGTTTGGCATTTAAATCAGATATTAAGGCAACCGTGCCCGAAGCATCAGGTATTGTAATACTATTGTTTGCAGTTGGTTGAGCAAAATTAATGTCAGTTGATCGATCAGTAGAAAGCCGCTTGAAAAAGCCATTTGGGTTAAATCCAACACGATACCCCCCCGGATATGGGCCGTTTATTTCTATCGCCGTGGCTGATATATCTGAATAATTTCCAACATTGTCGAGCTGAGATATACTCGTTCCATTTATTTTCGAATACGTAAGCCCGTTATTGTTTGTAAATACTTTAACCCCATCAATATTTTCGTAACCAGTTTTATGAATTACGTCAGCGTCATTTGCTGCTGTGTACCCTAAAGAAGTTGTTATATCACCACTGCCCAAAATGGAATTACCATTAATTGTTTTTAACCCTGATGGTATTAAATAATCTGTGCCCGGTACTGCATTCGCTAACTTATAAGGGTTTACCCACTTTGATAAGGTACCTGCCGAGCCATAACCATCTATCACTGCGATAGTACCAGAAGAGGCAGGTAAGTCTAATGCGTATTGAGCATTGCCGTTTTCCTGTTGGGGGGTTACTGTCCTAAATGTCCAATTATTCCGGTTCCCGGAAGGGTTTTCAGCATATAGGCTTACTGCGGCACTCATGGCATTATAGCCTATTTTATCGCCAAAATTGACATAACCTAAGGTTTGCAGTCCGGTTGTACTTAGTCCACTTGTGAAAGTTTTGCTGCCAGAAATGGCTTCGTCACCTGTTTTATGTACAAGATTTGATTCATCTCCACCTGCCAAAATGGAGATATCACCACTTCCCAAAATAGACGTACCATTTATAGTTTTGATGTTACTGCCACTTATTAAACTATTTTGCTTATTATCTAAATCTGATGTTAAGGCTAGGGTCCCGTCTTTATCGGGAATAACTATGGTTTTATTTGTAGTTTGGGGTGTCGTAAACACTAGTGTATTAGTAGCATCTGCAACCGTGTTAGTTTTTTGAAGCCCTTGTGGTGATAAAATCATGATTGAGCCTGTATTTCTGGTATAAACTTCTCCCGGTTTAATAGTGGTGGTATTCCCTGAGCCTAACTCATCCAAATGATAATGACCGGGACCGATTGTATTACTATACGTGCCAGTTAAAAAAGATAGACTTCTGCTATTTAAAGCCAAATTATTAGTAGCCCCAGAGTAAGGAACATAAGAATTTAAATTAGGAACAGAGATAGTTATATTACCACTTCCTAAAATAGATGTCCCATTTATAGTTTTAATGTTTGTTCCACTTACTAATGCACTTTGCTTGCCTGATAAAAGCGTATTTGTCTCTGCTTTAGTAAAGGAGTTGGCAACAGTTCTAAATAGTGTACTGTCTGAAATAGCTTCGGTGATTATATCACTCCCTTCATCAGTAATGCGAGGATCAGCAACTAATATTGTCCAGGTGAGATTATTAAAGCCTGATTTTGGAGGATTACCTGAAGGATATCTAATCTTAATATTCAAGCCATCAACGTACGCATACATTCTAAGGGCATCTATTTGAGCCGCATTATCTTCATAAAACCCGCCGGTCACAGCATCGGTAGAACTGGGCGTAGCGGTAACCATTGCTGGAGTAAACCCTAATCCATGCGGGACAGTAAATTCATAGGTGCTTCCATTACCCGAAGTAGTGTATTTAAACATTTTAACTTTACTTCCTCCTGCACCTGCTTCAGTGGCTCCCCCGGCAAATATCTCCTTCCAGTCATTCCCTGTAATAGCACCGTTAAGCCTGTAAAGTTTATGGTTGTTCTGTTGGATAACCACCATATCAGATTTTCTTTTTACCTGAGCAATAGCATTACGTTCTACAGAATCTGCGACTATTGTAAAAGCGCCTGTTGCCCCAGATAAAAGCGTATTTGTCTCTGCTTTAGTAAAGGAGTTTGCAACAGTACGATATGTTGTACTATCTGACGCAGACCCGGTGATTATATTACTGCCTTCGGTGATGCGGGGATCAGCTACCAAGATTGTCCAGGTAAGGTTATTGGTACCGGTAACAGGCGCTTCGCGGTATTTAATCTTAATATTCGCACCATTTACGTACGCATACATTCGAAGAGCATTAATTGAAGTTAAGTTATTTTCATCAAACCCTCCGGTAACCGCATCGGTAGAGCCAGGTGTAACCATAACCATTGAAGGTGTGAAACCTAGACCATGCGGAACTGTAAATTCATCAGTAATTCCATTCCCTGATGCGGTATATGTAAATAGCTTAGCTTTACCACCACCTACTGGCTTCCAGCCCGCAGCGCCTTTGTAGATATAAAGCAAACTATCTGTTGTATTAAAAAAAAGAGAACCCATTCGATCCAAACCACCATTTAATGTCGGAGTTGGCCCATAAGGGATAGACAATGTTTTCCCAACAGCCAGCCGCTCATCAAGTGGAGTGGTAGTATCGTCGGTACGTGGCGTTATAGTTTGTGCAAGACCAACACCTGCCAGTAATAAAAGTGATAACAGAAGGTAAAATTGTTTCATTGTGATATGTTATTTTGGTTGATATATTTTGTCGCCTTAGCGATGATATTTCTAAATTAAATTTTTATAAGTTTTAGGGTCTTAACAATGGTTCCTGTTTCAACGGTGAGGAAATAAATGCCTGGGTTAATACCCGGTTGGTTAAAAGGAACTTCATAATAAGACTTCCCCGTCTCTTCTTTAATGTCTATAAGCTCGTTATAATAAAATCCATGAAGTCTCAGCTTGACATTTTGTGTTTCAGATAGATCTATGGCAACTGTAAATTGGCCGGTTGTTGGATTCGGGAAGATTTTAATGCTTTTGAGAAGTTCTTCTTTATAACCCAAAGCATTGTTTGCTTCTTGCTTAGCAGTTTTCGGGAACACAGTAATCGACTTGCTCACTACCGTCTGACATCCCTCTCCATGTCCAACAATCATATTTACAGTATGGGTACCGGCCGCATCAAACACTACTTGCGTTATGGTTTTATTAGTATTAGTAGCGATTTCGCGTGTATTAAGAGGAAGGGCCCAGTTTTCTACAGTATGTGCAGCTTTGGTTATATCGATAAGATGTACGGTATCTCCCACATTAACCACCGTCGATACAAGATATTCTGCTAAGAAAGGCGCTGGCTGTGTCAAATTTACAGCTAGTTGACTTTCGAAGCTAAATGCATCTTTAACATAGATGGTATGGTTGCCTGCTGAGAGTGAGTTAAAAAGTCCGGTTTTCTGATAGTTAACCCCGTCTATAGAATATTGATAAACCTTATTCCCCCGGGTAGACGATTCACCTTCGAAAAGTGGTTTATACGGGCTATACCCTCCGCTGGCCGCTACTTCAACCGAGCCATTCGGTATCGAGAGACAAGGCAGGTCTTTCTTGCTAAGCAAATTCAAGACCAGCGAACTTGAAGCCTCTGCATTTATCAGCTGACCGTAAGCTTGTACCTTTGTTGGAATATTGTCGCCATATTTATGTATCACTATAGCGTCGGCAACTATTCCCGGTGAGAATTTATAGTCAGTAAACACAAAATTTCCGCTACCATTAAACGTTCCCAATAAGGTTCGCTCGGTTCCGTTTATCGCATATATCTGCGCGGGGTTTGCCATCGAACCAAGGTCATCGAATAATGAAAGTTTCGTTACAAGTGCTTTTCCTTGAAAGTGCAAAACGACGTCGCTATACGCATCCAGGACATTCGCATCAGGGATAATTACCTTGTCATTAAAATCGTCGTTTATCCATGGAGAATAGTCGATATTCACCTTCGCCGACGGTTGAGCAAATACAAACGGCAAACGTGGCCCCTGACCATCGGCATTGATCCTTAACAATGCATCACTACCGCTCTGCAACACCGAACCCGGGAGCAAGGTGATGGATTGTCCACTCATGATCACGGCTTTGCTTGCTGTTTCCACCGTGTATGTTGTTCCTGCAACCTTGGGCAACGATATAGCACTGGCACTGCTGATATTTTGAGCCTGACAATAACTTACAGTCAGGTAAACCGTAAAAAACACTGCGCTTGGAAGGAATTTCATATATAGCATTTTTATTACTTTGTTCATCTGCATCTTCTTAGTACTCAACGACTATCCGATCTGAAAACCTGGACTCCGTCCCGTCGGCAAACACTGCCTTGATTCGGTATTCGTATGATGTATTAATAAATAATTGATCGTCTTTGAAAGTGTTGAGATTTGCATCAACAGCCTTGTAAAGTCGCAGCGGCTTGCTCACCTCAGCTTTATACAACAAGTATTTACTAACGCCCAGACGCTTATAGTCCCACTTTAAAATGATCTGCTGGTTTTCACGATCGGCAGTACCCCTGAAAATGGTCACATCTGGCTGTAACCCAAGGTCAAGGCGTTTAGAAGTGAATGCTTTAGACTCGGAAGATAAATAACTATCGTCTACAGCGCGAATCTTATAACTATATGGTTGATTTAACTCCGCGCTCTGGTCAACATAGCTTTTTGTAGTATCTGTGAAAGAGATAACGGTTTTCCAATCTTCTTTCCCCACAGGAGTTCTCAATAGTTCATGTTTTACAACATCTTCACTAACACTCCTATACCAGGAAAGATAAATTCCATTAGGAAGTGCTTTAATTGCCGTAATTACTGCAGACGCCGGAGGAACTATATCGGGTCGCTTCAGCTTTAATACTTCCGAAAAACCTGAAGGATTGTAGCGTTTATCAATAGCGACGAATTTATAGAAAACATATTTCGTCAAAGTTTTCAGATCGACCGTATCAATAAAACTATTTAACAACCGCGTAGTCTTTGTAACCTGCGCATATTCTCCGTCTTCACTGTTGGCCCTAAACACACGGTAACCAAACAAGTCAGGCTCTGCATTAGCTTCCCACTTTAATTTAACAATACCTTTTTTATTGATTTCTCCGCTCATCCCTTTTGGAGGTGCCGGAGGAATGCTATCGGGCATCTGAACTAACACATCTAATGATGATAGAGAAGGACTGTTTCTTGCGTAAGCTTTTACCCGGTAAAAGTTTATATTATTTGGTTTTAAGTCTATGAAACTGGAATCTAATAGAGGGATCAGCTGAGAGTTTATCTTCAGAAATCCTTTTTCCTTAGAGCTTGATCGCTCGATGTCGAAACCTGTAACTTCGGCCTCAGTTTTGGGAAGGGTCCAATCTATTTGTACGGTTCCATTATGAACTTTAGCCTCTTTTATAATCGGCTGTTCTTTAAGTTGGTGGTATGCAGTAACATGAATCGTATCAGAGGATGGCCCCACTTCACCGAAAGGAGAAATACCCTTCACTCGATAGACCAACACCCTACCTAATGCCGAAACGCTATCCATGTCGAAAGCCCGCTCCGCATTAGGGATATCGTCATTTGCCTGGGTATTTACGGTAGGAATACTATTTATTTTAACGAAGGTCTGACCCTCATCCTCAGAACGCTCCACTTCATAATAAGTGTACTGGCCAAGCAAGGGTTTCGAGAGCCAACTCACCAGAACTCCGTTTTCCATCGCAAAAGCTTTTAGATCTGTCACTTTAGGAAGTGGTTTTGCCGCTAAAAAACTTGCATCAACCATACCAGAGTCAATGTCCCTGATCCTCCTTTTTGGATTAGGTATGATCACGTACCGATAGCTTTCGTTACTTTTCGCAGTCGTATCAGTAAAAGCCAATCCCATTGCTTTGGCAATTCTAAACGATTGATCGGCACTAAACAGGGCCATGGAAAAACGTTGCTCATTTTGCTTAACCATATTAATTACCTGGGCCGGATTTCCTTTAACTTCTTGAGTTACCTCAAAGTCGTCACCATACAGAGCCTGTGCAGCAATAGTTCCATATTTATCATCCGCTTCGACCAAAGCCTGCCATGAGGCCTTAGGTGCCGGAACTATAGGCTTGGCTGTTAAAACTTTAAACACCGATGAACTTACTAATTTCCCATCCCTTGTAAGAGTTTGGCGTTTAACAACATATCCTTCCTTATTTAAAAATTGCCAGGCACTCTGATCGTCGGGCGCCCAACGCAACAAAATAGAATCTCTGTAAGGACGGGCAATAGTCATTATCTTTGCCTTCCGGGGTTTTATCCTCTGCCGTGTTTGCCCTACAGCCCCTTCGTTAGCAGCAAATAGTAGCCCAACTACGAAGAAAAAAGATAGTTGATATTTTAACATTATTTATTTACTCTATTAGTGCTGGTCGTAATATTAGTTCCTGGCAAGATATATTTTACGATATACGTATCTTCTTGCACCGTGGAGAGATCTGAGTCTTCGAATTTCTTGTCTATGAACGGAAGAATCTTGGATAAACTTACCTTATCCTCCTCAGTGGGTTCACTAGAATAGAAATATTTTGTCGAGTAATACTCCTGGAACTGCCCAAGACTGCTAACCCACACGTGTTCTGGTTCGCTTAGTTCATTACCATTACTATCAGTATAAATTGGCTTTAGATATCCTGGAAATTGGGTTCTGTTACGATCGTAATATGAGTCTGCTGTACCTTCATACGACCAATAGTTCAAATGGCTTCTAGGCCCGCTTGCTCCATAGTAGGGATAACCATTAGGATAGCTCTCATTAGGTTCCAATCGATTCCAATATTCTGTTGGATGCACGAAAGTAGCGTACATTGCGGGATTAGTGCCTGCGTATCGATAGTAATAGCTTTTATACTCCCCCGCGATATAACTAAAATCATACGTCAACGAAGATACCTGCACCAGTGAAACTGACGAGCCGTCTCCAGGACTCAACTTACCATAATCATTAGCACTGTCGTATGAAAGGAAAGTCCCTTTTAAGAAAGCAGCGAAGCGTTCTGCAGGAATGGTATATCCTCCACTAAGGGGTATAAGCGGATAATCTTTAAAGATATTCAATGTCGAGGCTTTACTCACATAAGACATATCTGTAGCTGCCTTTATTAGACTATTCGAGGATCCAACTTCGGTAGCCTCAAAGTTTTCATCTGTTTGCAAAGTAAGACCACCCATACGTCCAGGTATGTGAATTTTAGTTGCGGCCGCAAGCTTTTCTGCAAGCGTTGAATATTTACTGGTTCTGAAGTCCAACGTATAAATAATCATTTTGTCATCTACCTCCGCTTCATCATCCGGATTAGCAGACACAACAGTATTCGCTGAACGTATCACGAACTGATATTTAGAATTATTAGCTAAATCAGGGAATGTATAGCTATATTTCCTCTCTGCCTGGTTCAGAGTGAGCGGAACTGGAATTTCGCTTCCATCAGGTTGGATTAATACACCCACCGGATTAATGTTATTGGCAGGGTCAAAGTGATAATCCTGACGCTGATTAATCACCAGGTAACCATTCTTCGACTCATTTTGATAATAATTTTGTTGGTTATTGATCGGATAACTGTACAGAACGTTTTCTGGCATAATCCTCATCGGACGATCACTGGTTTTAAAAGAACTTACCATTCTGTCAACATGCAAAACTCCATTTTCCGTGTATTTTACCATATTCGGCCTCTCGTAGAAAGTTTCCGTTTCCTCATCCCATACCTGAATCACGCCCTGCTGCTGTTCAAAAGTAACTTCAACAACAACGTCAACAGTTTTATGAGCTGGCAAAATTTGAGTAGGGGTAAAAGTTAACGTTGTATATTCGTTGTTCCAGCTTTTTGAGCCGGGAATATCCACACCATCAACCTTAATGGTAAAGACAGGTGCATCAATGTAAAACGTAACTGCAGCGCCGTCTACGTCCTCTCCGTGTATCACCCCCATCGGCACATCAAACACCACCTTTATATCACTTGTAACACTAATCTCCTCTTCTTTATTTCCCGGAATAATTTCTGATATCACCCTAAGGTTTGACTCTTGCTCCTCCGGAGCACCCACCATTTCACATTGCTGGCCTATTGTAACCTGGAATCTACATTTACCTTTTATAAGCCCCCCTAGAATCCTATAACTTCCTCCCACAGCTCCCTGGAACCAATTTGGATTAGGAAGTTTTGCCTGCATCATAGCTCCGGCTTTGAGAGCTAATATTGGTAGCTGCTTCCTTTTTCCGAAGATCTTCACTCTAATTCCAACCTCTCCTGCTACATATGCATAGGCACTTCCGTTAGCGTACCACCCGTTTACACCCAACAGTCCGTCGCGGCCCGCGCAACTTACTGCGCCGTAATTTTTCAACGCGACATCAAAGCCCATTCCGGCCGAGAAACTTCCGTAAAAAATTAAAAAGTTTAGGTTTCCAGTGTTTGCGTCTAAGCTAGCGCCGAAAGCGAATCCATCTCCACGCCCCAAAGAGCCTGTATTTCTGGAAATTCCTTTATAAATCCCTATGCTCTGTTGTACATGGGCAGGCACTTCCCTGGTGGGAGGCAGGTTTTTCCCTACCATAAAATAGGCTTGGGCATTAAGCATCCCCGCAATTGAGACTTGATTTGGCACAAGCGGTGTACCTAAAAATATATGCCAGGTGCTTGAGCTAAAATAAGCCTGCCCCCTAAAGTCGCCATGTAATAACCCATTGGCAACATTCAGTTTTGAAATAAACTCAATGTTCAGGAATCCTGATGTAGATAATGCAGGATCGTCCTCAACGTATTCGATTATGGCATTAGCAGTAAGCGATCCGCCACCGGTGCTAAGTGCTGCGAAAACAGCGTCATTCACAGACCCCGGTTCAGTACCCGCCAAAACTGCTGCAGCCCTGTTAGCATGCGTTGCCGCATCTGGCGCTGGCTCTTTCATAAATGCGGCAAAACCCCTTAACGCTGCCCTGTTCAAACCGCCACCTTTGTTAAATGACACTTCGAGTCCAACGTTTCCGTTAAAGGCTTTAGGATTACCTATCAGACTAAAGAAAACACCTGCTCTGATGCCTATTCCGGCTCCGGGATCAGGCAGATATGCTAGGCCCGTTTGCGAGTTGACTACTGCTATTGCAGAGACAGACCCAGTTGGCTTTTGCTTAACCCTGTAGTATAAGCCACCCGAAAAGCCTGTGATCTGAACGGCTGGAGTAACCTTTAAGCCATTCTCGAAATTTGCCATGGCATCGGTGTACCAATACTTAAATCCGTCGACATTCCCAAATAAAGCGGTAGCGCTCACAGTGATTTTCATCGGCATCTTAACCGTTAGCGCCCCTTTAAAGCCGCTACCGAACACCTGATCTTTTCTAAAGAAATGCAAATCTCCATATAATGAGAATGCCCCGTGGTTAATATCCAGAAATACTCTATTGAGCTGTGTTTTATGATATTTATAAATGTGCTTTCCTGTTAATACATCAACTTTACTCAAGATACTCAGGTCAGCCCCCGCAGAAAACCCGTTCTCAGCATCCTCACTATTGGCGAAACTCATCCACATATCAAAGCGTAATCCTATATTTTCAGGCGTTACAGCAAGCTTAATGGTATTGAAGGTTACGCTGAAATTTCCGAGCGTAGCACTTGCCGAGGTTGAAAATATTCCGCTATGTATATAGGGAGAAGTAGTAGAAATGTTGAAATTTTCGAACCGGATATTCCCTAAATGAAAGCCATTTTCTTTCGAAGGAACCGGCTCATCGTCTGTTAAACTAGCACCAATAGCCATACGGCCATGCAAAAGGGCAGATGCTTTAAACTTCTTGTCGATTAAAGTAACATTAATAGCCGAGCCGGTTTCAAGCTCAACTTGAGTTGCTCTAAACACGTCGAACTCTAGCGTCTCATCCGTTCTTACAGTGAACCCGAAATTCAGATCGCGATCAATAACTGCATCATAACTTAAGGAGGTAGCTTCCTTCTGAATGGGAAGAACAATCCCCCCTCCCATAGAGCCCGAGATGAGCTGGTTAGCTTTAAAAGATAGGGCTATCCGACTAATTGAATACGACCAGCCACCGAGATTTCCATTTTCTAAATGGATAAGATCTAAGGCTGCAGCCGTGCCACTAACGCCATGATTATCGATCAGAAGATTCTCAACAAGAATTTGCTTCCTGCCATTAGCCGAACGATCTTCAATTTCCTGCGGGAGCTTTACTGATAAGCTTTTCAGGAAAAACCCTCTCCAGAGGTTCGGACTCACACCCGTATAGTAATCTTCGAGATAACCAGCAGGGAAAGCCACTGATGAGGCATTGCTGAGATCACTCATATCAAACACCGCATCGTTTATCTCGAAAGTAATGCGCTGCATCCCGCGAACCTGGAAGGGCTCTATGGTAGCACTGGCAATGATATCGTTCAAATCAGCGAACTCCATCCTGAAGCGTGCTTTCACCCTGTCCGCCTCGGTTTTACCCAGGTTCTGGGTTCCGTCGGCATTTTCTTTTACCAGCTTGCTAGAGAGCAGAGCCTCCACATCCAGACTTGCTCTCGAAAATCCCTTACAATCGAACTCAATGTAACTGCCCGAGTTGCCCGAGCCGTCGCCGCTCTTTATCTTAAGATAGGTGTCATCACCAAAAACATTCACCTTACGGTCTTCCACCAGCTCCATACGGGCTGTACCCAAAATACCGCCGTTGTAGCCAATTCTTACCGGCTGTACCGTTGCGAAATAAACCGGGTTGCTGCTGCCCGGAAGTAATAGGGCAACATAAGCCTTCATCTCTGCATAATCTTTATACAGCGCTATTTCATCGATGAGAATGGCAGGCTTACTGCTTGCATCTCCGGCTTTTAATAAGCCAATGGGCAGCATGTAATTACCATCGGGCCGCAGGTCTGTGAGGTATGACCGCCGGTTTTGCACCGTGGCCTGCAGATCCTGAATATGCTTTATTAAGGGGTTGGTAGTTTGCGCCTGAGCATTCAGGATATTTCCTATCAATATCCCGAATACGATAAGACTGCGTAGAAGTTTGTTCATTAACTTGTGATAAAATGTAGGTTATGTCTTCTTGTATTTCTTTAGTTCTGTTCGGCGCTGCTCATCATCGGTCTCCTTCTTTCGTTCAGCTTCTTTGCCGTGTTATTGCGTATCTATCCTAATAAGTGTAATATCTTCGTATGCACATATGCACGCGTACGCTAGCATAAGACGTTTAGAATTCGCCAAGCAACTTTTCGTCTAATATCTTTTTGCCATCCATTAACAACAAGGCGTCCAGTTGCTTGGCCATCTCAAGGAAAATTTTCAAGTCCTCTATTCTAGGAGTTCGTTTAAAACTTATGCTTACCGAATTAGCCTCCAGAACAAATGAACATGAGATATTATATAAACTTTTCCGTCCGTCAAAATCACTGAAACAGGTAACTTTATTTAAGCTGGCTAAAACACGATGTTTAAAACCTTCCGGTACTTTGTCAATACTGGCCAAAGTCTCGATTCCCTGTTGTGTGTTTTCGTTCCAAATAAACTGGTCTGGATACCTGTCAACAAAGTCGACCCACTTATCATAATTCATTCGTTCATCGCGAGATGATGTGGAGTCAATTGTATTTTTAGCAATCCAGAAATGGGTGTCTTTTTTAAACTTCATACTCGTACTATTCAATAAAGTCTTCCAACGCTTTAATTTCGAACTTAAGTTGATTAGGAGCAAGCTCTAGTCTCGTGACTTCTGCATTTAGTTTTTCAATCCAAGCACTTTTCAAAGATTCGGTGATGTTTGCTTTGGGCATATAAATGTGAATCTCGGCTTGATTAATAAACATTCTTCCGTTATTAAGCAAACTAGGATCTGGCATACCAGTTGCGCTTAACCCCTGTCTTATGAACTCAATGTTTTTCTGAATAGCCTCCGACGATAGCCAATTATCTACGTTTGTAGTCAGAGTGGTTTTCATGGATACAGCCGTTTCGGCAAAGATATTGCTCCCTTGAGCTGAGCCTTTGTAGAAATCGACACCTTTGAAGTTAAGTGAGATCGCTGATGTATGACTCCAACCTGTAGAAAGTTTATAACGATAGTGCCCCATCATTTCCTCGAAAACTCGTCTCTCAAAGAAAATTTCAGGATAATAAATCCGCCAAGCTCTCGCTATATCTTCAATCTTTTCCGCAGGAGACAGGGCAAGGAAGTCGGCTAACCTAGCGGCTAAAGCCTTCTCGAGCTTTCCGCCTACTTTCTCTAAACCCTCATCTGTTCCAGCCACAACAGGTACTGAAACAGTCTCGCCATCTACCTCAATTGGGACTTCAACTATTGTATTACCATCAGCATCAACTGGCAAATCATCGACGTTCTTACCGGCTAAAGCTTGCTCTATTTTAGATTTAAGTTCTGTTTCGCTTAGCTCTTTGATCTTATTGTAGGCATTCTTAACATTCTGAGTAAGATCTATCCTTATTGGCAATGGTATTATACAGCTATATGCGACTCCCGACGGAAAGGAGACCTTAATGCCCGGTTTAATGAACGCTTGCCCCACTTCTAATGTAAAGCTTAAAGCTTTTCCGCCAGTCTTTACAGCTGTTGCTGCTAGTCTATAGGTGGGCTTGATAATTGTCCCACAAGCCTTGAACATTACGCTCATCCCTGCGCCCACAGCATCTAAAGCATCAAGCGTCTTAAGTGCTCCAGCTACGGCGCCAACCTTACCCACAGAAGTGAATGGAATAACAATGGTAGCTACGTTGAGCACTCCATAAGAAGTACAGTACGCCTTCATGCACGGGTTAGTGCTGCACTGGGTTATGGCATTACCCGCTAATTGCTGAATCTGGCTGAAAGAGATCTTATCCAGCATTGCCTTCATCTTTGCACGCTCAGCCGCATTCGTGATCATGTCATACACGAAGCCTGGCGCCTTTGAAGCAATTGAAGCGGATTCGGTCACCCCTTTAACCATGTCCACCACCCCGTTCGACACGCCGCAAAACATAGCAAAACTTACTCTGCTCGCTGAATACTTTTCTGTTGTTCCGGTCACTAGGCGAGAAAGTTCTTCACTCAGCGAGATGCCACTTGCTAGTCCGTAAATTCGTGCAGGTACTTCGTTATAAACTAAGCCACCTTGGTTATAGTCCGGATCATAGAACCTTTCCGGAACTTTTAGTTCGGAGATCAATCCTGCTAATCCATCGAAGATTGCTGCAAAGGGATTGAATGCGGGGGCCCAATCCGCTGCCTTCAAAATATTCTTACATCCGGCGATAAATGCGTTGCTAGCCTCAGAGGTGGCTCCCGGTATGCCGGAACCAAATTTTACTTCAACAATGTCAGCAATCTTCTGCTCGTTATAGTTAACCCAAATAGCGACTGTCTTCCCATTTAAGCCGTTGATGTAATCTCTTATCTCATCCTTTTTTGCCTGAGGAGTTCCAACGTCTGTCACAAATAGTTTGCCCACTGTTGCGGTAGCACTTCCTACAGCTTGGAACGTCTTTAGTAACGCAGCCATCTCTGCATCCGTAAAACACCGGGTGTAATTATACACGTGTGTTTTGCTACCATTAACCGGGGTATCGTCTTGTCTATATCCAGCACCAGAGTATGCACCCAGTTTACTCAAGTAATCGTAATAATCGGTAATTGGCGTTACTTCTTCGACTTTGAAAGGCACGGTACCCTTACCATCAGCACAGCCGGCTATCGGAAGATGCACTGGGTTAAGCGGCAATTTGTAAGCAACAGTAACTACGGTATTGGTTGTGTTTGAAATTGCAGTGTAGGGAACATCGAGATATGCGACTGTGCAATCTCCAAAATTATGTATTACTCGTACCTTCTTTACAGTCTCCTTCGTAATATCATAGGCGTTCTGATATTTCGCCCCCCCTAGTTTTGGGTGATATCCAGTGAATACATTGCCTGAAAAACTTGCCTCATACTCAATATCATTAACCCTGAATCCTAACAAGCATCCATTAGGCTGAGTGCGGGTCTTCGGCTCTATTATTTTGTCGTAAAGCCCCTGACCATCACGAGATTTTAACCGAAACGGCTTTCCGCTGGGATCAAGGAAGTACGACTGTGAAATAACAGCCCCCTCGTCGTCACTTAAAAACGGTCTAAAGATCACATCCGGGTTACGCAAGTATTTCCATTGAGAATACCACAATTCGGTGCCCCCATCATAATCCATCAAGTTAGCTGTTGCACCCTTCGCGCCGCCTATTTCCTCCCAAGTATGCGAGAGACTAAAAGCACCGTGCCCAAGTTCATGTGCTATTGCGCGAGAAACACCAGAACCGGCTTTAACAAATCCTACCTGACCGCCACGAACCATATAACCATCCTGTGCGGCATCGGAGAATCTGTCAACTATGAAAATGTAATAAGTGCCATTTTCTAAAGAATGCCCAGCCTTATAAGATAATGTCAAAGCTTTTTGCTCGCCGGTATAAGCGCTCAGTTCATTACTGTTGCCTACATCCAGCCCGTCATTGTCTGAACTCAAGGTGATATCAGAAAAATCATCTGCTACCCGCACATCCCAGCTTACAACTGCCTGCTGGTAAATTTCATTTAATGAAGCTTGAATACTGGATGCACTTAGTCCCGCTCCCGCTCCATTCACCGGAACAATCACAACCTTTTTCGCAATCGGATTAAAGCTGCTGACGTTTACCTTTCCCAGGTTAATACCGGCATCTTTTGCCGAACCTGTTAAATAGAAAGCATAGATCTCTCTCTCCGTGCCCCCAGGTGCTCCAACAATATTAATGGTGTAGGTTAACGAACCCAGATCATGCTTAAAGTCAACAGGCTCACCCCTACCGTTTCTAAACTCAAGCTTATTAGGGTCGAGAGATTGGTCGGTCTTTTCAAGTCTGGCTACTAGTTGGTCGCCTTTACCGGCCTCCACAGACTTCCAGCTGATGCGATTGTCTGCCGTGCCGTCATTTGCCAGCGTGTAGTGAACATTATACTTTGCATTACCCTTCAGGGTTGAATTGAAGGTATCAAAGCCATATTTCTGCCCTGGAGCGCTAAAAATAACCTTGCCCTTTTCTGTGCTGATCGCTTTAGCGGTAAGTGTGCTTCCCGCGGTTAACTCGGAGGCATTAATTTTCCCTCTATTTGTTACTGTCCCGTCTTTAGCCACCTCATAGGTTTGGCCATTTTTATCCTGGAATACATAAGGAGGTTGTCCCTCCTGAAGCTGTATGGTAATAGTTTGCGGAGTATTGGTTTCGTCATTCCCGTCCTCAATAATTGCCTCGAAGGTGATTGTGTTAGAAGCAGGAACATAAACAGGCAGTACTGTTGGCGAGGGTATCGTTACATTGATAATATTTGGAAGATTATCTTTTACTATAGCAGTCGCATGCCCGGTTGCATCCGGCGTTATAGTTAGATCGGCAACTAGCTGGTCTTGCGATTGTTCAAGCGTTTGCCTCGCTACGCTTACTTTACCATTAATAAGCTTCAGATCGGCATTAATACTGATGCTACTGAACGTAACCAGAAAGTTAAGCTTGTTTAGTAAGGGTATTCCGATCGTGCCTGTCCCGCTAAATACGCCATTACCTCCACTCACTTCTGTTACCGTTACCGGGAAGCTACCAGCCATAAAGAACATGCCGGGGGTTAAGATATTAAGTGCATCGTTGGCAAGGGTTGATGTGCTCTGAGTTTGTCCGCAGACCAAATCTCCCTGCAACATACTTTCGTCTGGCACCTGGAAGGTTTGAACCGGGGTATAGTCTCCGTAAAGACCAGAGCACTCGGCTTTAACCTGGTATTCGTATACTCTGCCCGAGCGCAAGCCGGAGATAATGTAAGAAGTTTCATTAGTTACTTGTTCGAACCATGCAGCGCTCGCATTATTGGCTTCTCTGTAGCGAATAGCAAAAGATACCTGATTAGGTAATTGCCCCCAGCTTACTTTAATGCTGTTTGAACCTGCTACCTCTGCAAATACATAATTTGGGGTTTCGCAAGGTGTGCCGTAAGTAAATTTAACAACCTCGCTGTATCCGTTATTTACAAAGATGTCTCTCCCAGTGGCCTCAACTGCCTGTACTCTAACGGCATAGTTATTTCCCTTAGTTAATTGAGGTTCCGCCGCACCGTAAGCCAGAAAGGTTTGGTCGGTAAAGGTTTGGAACAAGGGTACCGAAGTGTTTATCGCATCGTTTGGGTCGCGGTTTGGTGGATTGAGTTCTACCAATGAAAACTTATAAGCCACATTATAGGCAGCGTTAATGGAACCCGTATGTCGTGGTGTCCATTGAAATAAAACGTTCTGAGGGTTAAGCGCCGTAACAATGGTATTATTGAACGGCATATTGATGATGGGAGGATAGCTGAGATAAGCCGCTAATACGGTAGTCCCTGCATTCGATACGACTTTTTTGTTGTAAAAATCTTGTACTTCAAAGGTGATCCGATAAACACCTTCGGGCAATTTTCCACCTGCCGCCTGGAAGGAATTCAGGTCCAAGCCCTGAAATACAAGGTTAGCCGGATCGAGGTATATGGAAAGTTCGTCGCCATAGATCACCCTCATTTCTCCCGAGTTAAGATAGAGAGGCGTAACAGAGAAATCGGGTTTGCTTGAAATCGTAATACCGAAACCTTCAATCCTTACACGAAGTCTGAACGGATAATTATTCTTCGTCAGATCTTTAAGAAAAAGGTCTAGTTGTAATTTCTGAGCACCGGGAGCGGTATAGTCGCTTAAATACAGACTATAAGGAGGGGTTAGCCTCAAATTTGCCTGAACCGGATAAACCTGCTGCGCGTTTGATGAGCCTGCAGCGAAACAGCCTAAAACTGTTAGAATGACTGATAAAAACCTTTTGTAAAAATTCACCGATAGTAAAGGGTTTATTATGTTAAAAGCTGTTAATTATATTTAAAAATTATAGTTATACCCCAATGTGGTAGTAAATTCTCTGAAACTTCGACTGTTCGCTCTAGTGCTGGTTTTCTGAGCCCCCCGGCTTAAAGCCACCATACTCAGGTTGAGGTTATGTTTCTTCTTTACAACATAGCTGCTATTTATCCGAAGATTCAAAACACTGCTGCCTGGCTTTCCTTCGTTGAAGCTCCCATTCCAGGAAGTACTAAGCCCTGATCGAACCTTTTTATCAAAGAAAGTTCTGTTCGCCCCAATGGTAGGTCCAAGAGTGGTGGTTCGCATAGGCCCTCCCTTACTGGTACTTGCATTCAAGCTATAATTTATAGAAAGATTTTTTGGGACCAGACTGATGGAGTAAGATGCGTTGAAATTATAGAAGGCCCCTCCTGAATTCTGGGTATTGCCACCTTGCTTATCTGCTGAAGTCATCAGCGAAAAGTTGGCGTTCAAAACACCAGTTTTCTCCTTATCCTGGCGGAGAACATAGTTGGCATTTACGTTAATGTTCTGGGAGATCTGGGTATAGTTTAGCGTATCCAGATTGTCGTAGGGAGTTAAGGCATTAATCTGATTAAAGGCTGGCCGTATATTTACGAAAGATTGAAAACTTGAATAGGTTGTAGTGATACTCAGTTTCTTATTAAACTGGTAGGCCATGTTTAATGAACCCACAAACCGGCTCGTTGCGCTTTGCTTATCCTTTCTGAGATCATCATGTTGGATTCCGGATGTTGCAGCCAGTGACAGCTTATCCTTAAGCATTTTGGTTGACACATTCACAGTAATGTTTTCGAAGTCGTTAGTAAAATAATAGGCACCTAGAGTTTTGTACTCTGGGGCAACCCGCTCATATCCAAGCCCCACGGTATACTTCTTGCCTCCATATGCAAGATTTCCTTTGTAGGCTGTATACAAGGCTGTTGAACGGTTTAGGTTAAGTACGGGCGCAAATACGCTTGCCGCTTGCCGTCCACTATCCTGTTGCGACCATTGATTACGAGTAAGTGCACTTAAACCAAGTTCGCCTGTGATAATAAACTTCTTAAGAAAGATCTTGCTGATGTTGATGCCGGAAACAAAGTTTTCCTGGGGTGTAATGAGAGAGTTCCGGTTGATAGCCAGATTGGAATTGACATCGTCTTTCGCCTTAAAAAGAATCAAACTTAAAAAATCGCGCTTGCGGGAGTAAGTTCCTTTCAAGCCATATCCCATTCTTTTGAATGCAGGGTCAATACTTCCGTTCACGGTCGAACTATCTGTTACTACCGCCTTCTGTAGTCTGCCATACATTAAATTGAACTTGAAAGGCCCTTTAGGAGCTAAATCCGCTCCAACACCAGAAAATAGATGATTATTTAATGTGTAGCTCGAAAACGACATTGAAGTATAACCAACATGTGCCGTTACCCATTTATAAGATGGATGAAGACTATATTGATTAAAGGGCTGCTGAAATCTGCCTTTACTTTGATTAGAAATTGAAAATCCAAGAGGAACTGCCCAACCGTATATATCTAAATTTAAATTACCGGTTACAAATAACGTATAAGGATCTCTGCCATTCCCATTCCCACCCCCAAAATAAGCGATTTGATTGGTTGAAAAACTGCCAGAGATCTTTAATGGGTCGGCTTTGCCAATAGCATCCAAACGTTGGGCATTGGCAGACAAACTCATTAAAACAATAATTATGGCTAGCAATAACCAACAACTATGGAGAAACATCTTTAAGGCTTAAAAAAACAGTATTCAAGACCGGCGATACCGGAATTATTATTTGAGAGATAAAATAGTGTAGCTACACAAGTAAATTCCACCTGTATTTTTAGAGCTAAATCAGCCTTGGAATGGAATCGGAATGGTAAAAGGTAAATTTTTTTTCATATGATATGGTTTTGGTTCGGCGAATATAAATAATTAATTAATTCAAACAAAAATTTTACAAAGCCGTACAGGGAAATCGCTTTTAACTTTTTTAAGCCCCGAACTTGCCAAAAGTTCCAAACTTTTGGCAAGTTTTTTCGCAATTAATCCAATTTCGGAAGATGGATGTACAGTGTTAAAGCTTTATAATTTAAAAAGCGATTTCCCTACAAAGCCGTATTCGCACGTAAAAAAGCCGAAAAGGAAATACTATAATTTCTTTAAAAAAACCACTACCGCAAACGCCGATAACTGCCCCCCAGGGCCCTTTATAGTGTAGTCGAAACCATGTGTGGCCCAGGGCAGGCTTAGAAAATAATTTTTCACTCCCAGCCGGTTAAGTTTTGAATGCAATCTTCTGCTATGTTCGTACGCTACCAGCACATCGTTTTCTCCGTGAATAATTAAAGTTGGAACGGAGGTTTTCGATACAAACTCTATGGGGGAACTATTCCGGTAATTTTCGGGCACTTCCGTATAAGTGCCGCCGAGGTAATCTTCCATCACCTTCCGGGAATTCATTACCAATGGATTAGAGGGCACAGAATATCCCCATACCATATCTGCCGGGCCGTAAAAATCAATTACTCCTTTTATCCCCCTATCATGTAAAGTATACGCCGCCAGAAGTGCTATTTGAGCCCCGGCCGAGCGGCCCAGTAAAACAAAGTTGTTGGTATCAATACGGAGTTGCCCTGAATGTTTTCGAAGATAATCTAAGGCTTTTCGCACATCGTTAACCGCCGAAGGGCTTTGGTATTTTGGAGCAAGCCGATAATTTATTGCCGCCACATGGTATCCGGCATGGGCAAGGTAAGTGTTCAGTTCCGGAAGCTGCTTATTGTCGCCGCTTTTCCATGAACCACCATGCACTACCACCACACAGGCTCTCTTCCCGCTAAGGGCGGAAGTATAAAAATCGAGCGTTAAATTTTTTTCGGGGTATGCGATGTACGTATGGGTTTGTGGCCGAATCTCTTTCTGCCCGCTTCCTCTAAGCATTCTGGCGGCACTAAAAACTGAGTTTTGTTTTTTTGAGGAAGCACCAAAAGCCTTGTCCAGATCATTTTCCAGATTCATTCCAGCATAGTACGATCTTACAACAGGGCTGCAAAATAAAAGGATAGCTATAACCCCGGCAACAGTACCCGGTATCTGATAGTTAGCCTCACGAGATCCCCAAATTAGAAAAATGGCGGAGATCAGGATAAATACAGCCGGAAATTCCGTCACCAAAACTGCGGCCAGCCATAAGTGATAGGTAAAAGCCTTAAACACTGTAAGCAAAGAGAGCAATAATAATAGTAAGAGAAATACCAGCCTCAGCATATAACCTGATTATGCCCGCAAGTTAAAAAATGCTTTACACCTCCTGTAATATAATTATTTATCGTTGTACATAATAAAATAACCCTAAAAAATTAAATTGAACTGGTTATACTTTAGCCGGTTATGAATTTTTTGTAAAATAAATTTCATTTGTATTAATATTTTTATCGTACTTTAAGGTGTCTATGAAACAACTGTCGACAATTCTTTTATTTCTATTCTTCACAGGTTTTGCATTCAGGTCAACATCTCAAACTATTTATCGTGATGCTAACTGTTCGGCGGGAGAAAGCCTGGTAAACGGTGATTACAGCCTGAGTTTTATAATGGGGGAAGTTGTGGGAGAGTTATATGTGAATGATGCTGAAAAAAGATATTTAACGGCAGGATTTTTACAACCCGATATAGAGATAAAAGAAATCCTCGACCGCGACATAAGTGCGTCGTTAGTTGTTTTTCCGAATCCTACAAGGAGCGGGCTTATCAAACTTGCTTTTAATTCAATCCCTAAAGGCACCTATCAGATAGAAATTATTGACGCGCTTGGCCGGGTTCTGCAAACGCAAACCGTTGTATATAATCCCGAGGATTTACTCTATTTAAATATGGATGTATCCACCCTGGCAAAAGGCATGTACTTTATTAGGGCCAAAAGCGACAACAACTTTAAAGGACAGGTTAGATTAATCAAAATTTAGTCTCCTGTTGCCCCTTGTTCCGTTTGATTTTCAGAAGGCAAGGCAACCGTACCAACATATTAATAAATAAAATTATCATAGGTATAGGGTCAGCCAATGACAAACCCGTGATAGCTTCATAGCCATTAAAAAACAAATTATATTCGGATGAAAAAACTGTTACTTATCATGCTAATCGCCGGATTGGCACTATGCGGCACTGCAATCGCGCAACCTCTTGCTTTTAAATATCAGGCCGTTGCCCGGGGAGCAAACGGAGCATTACTGATTAATAAAAGCGTAGCTCTAAGAATTTCTATACGGCAGGGTTCGGCGGCCGGGAGTATCGAATATCAGGAAACACATACTACAACAACCAACGCATACGGACTACTAACTATTGATGTTGGAGCTGGTACAGCGGTTAACGGAACGTTTGCGGGCATAAACTGGAGTGATCCCGGACAGAAATATATACAAACGGAGATTAATTTAGGCTCGGGGTATTTAAATATGGGGGCCTCAAAACTTTTAAGTGTACCTTATGCCATAAACGCCCTTGGTGCCAAGCCAACGGGTGCGGCAGGCGGCGACTTATCAGGCAGCTATCCTAATCCCTCTATTGCAAACGGGGCCGTTACACCAGCAAAAATGGCCAATATTAACACCGCCTCTATTCTTGGCCGAAGCAGCGCAGGAGCGGGCTCACCCGAGGTTCTTACGGCGGCAGCGGCAAGAACAGTGCTTTCTGTAGATAACGTTGACAATACGAGCGATGCTAACAAACCGGTTAGTACCGCCACTCAATCCGCACTTAATTTAAAAGCCAATACCGCTTCTCCTACTTTTACGGGAACGGTTACATTACCCGCTACTACATCGGCAGGTTCGGTAAGTGCTACCGAACTCGGTTATCTTGATGGTGTAACATCGCCTATACAAACTCAAATAAATGCCCTGGGCGGAAGCTCGGTAAATAGTGTTACCGGTACCGCGAATAAAATCACCTCCAGCGGCGGGGCTAATCCGGTAATTGATATTGCCGGCACCTATATCGGTCAGCCCTCTATTACAACTTTGGGAACAGTGGCCACCGGTACCTGGAATGCCGATGTTATAGCAGCTTCAAAGGGAGGCGCGGGCTCTACTAACGGAATTCTGAAAGCTAATGGTTTAGGTGCGGTTTCGGCGGCAACGGCGGAAATAGATTATTTAACGCCCACCGGAAGTGCGGCATCGCTCACCTCATTTCCTATTCTTAATCAAAATACAACAGGCAATGCCGCAACAGCTACACTGGCAACAACAGTAACTACAAATGCGAATATGGTCGGCGATGTTACGAGCTCTGGCAATACCACTACTTATAATAATGTTGTTCCCGCCGCAAAAGGCGGAGCCGGAACCATTACAGGTTTACTGAAAGCCAACGGTTCGGGTACTGTTTCGGCGGCTACGGCGGGTACAGATTATTTAGTTCCTTCAGGTAACGGATCTGGACTTACCGCTTTAAACGCGACACAATTAACCAGCGGCACAATACCTGCGGCGGCAATGCCCGCCCTTAGCGGGGATATAACCAGCACTGCCGGAAGCACAGCTACCTCGCTCGCCGCGAATACAGTTACTACAGCGAAAATAGCCGACGGAAACGTTACGCTCGCCAAGATGGCAAATGTAAGCACGGCATCGCTTCTGGGACGAAACACTGCAGGGGCAGGTGCGCCCGAAGTATTGTCTACATCTACCGCAAAAACATTACTCGCCTTAAACAATGTAGATAATACCAGCGATGCGGGTAAACCAATTAGCACCTCAACACAAACCGCCCTGGATTTAAAAGCGAATCTTGCCGCTCCTACTTTCACCGGAACTGTTGTATTACCCTCCAGCACTTCTGTAGGTTCTGTTACGGCAACAGAAATCGGATATTTGAGCGGCGTTACATCGGCCATTCAAACACAATTAAATACTAAAGGAGCGGGAACAGTAACAGGTGTTACCGGAACCACCAACAGAATTACTTCGAGCGGTGGCGCAACGCCAGCAATTGATATAGCCGGCACATATGCTGGTCAAACTTCCATCACAACTCTGGGAACTGTGGCTACCGGAACGTGGAATGCTGATGTGATTAGTGCCTCCAAAGGTGGTGCCGGAACTGTTTCAGGAATTCTGAAAGCAAACGGATCAGGTACTGTATCGGCGGCTACAGCCGATACGGATTACTTAAGCCCTACCGGAAGCGCTGCCTTATTAACTTCTTTTCCTACGCTTAATCAAAACACTACCGGTAATGCAGCTACAGCTACAACGGCATCAACAGTAACTACAAACGCTAATTTAACCGGCGATGTAACCAGTACGGGTAATGCAACCACCATCGCTTCTAATGCCGTAACCTCAGCAAAACTCGCAGACGGCAATGTCACGCTCGCAAAAATGGCGAATATGGCTACAGCCTCTATTCTTGGCAGAACCACTGCCGGGGCAGGCGTACCCGAAGTATTATCGGCGGCGACAACCAAATCACTCCTTTCCTTAAATAATGTTGACAATACCAGTGACGCAGGCAAACCGGTAAGTACAGCTACACAAACCGCGCTCGACTTAAAAGCGAACCTAGCCGCCCCAACTTTCACCGGAACGGTTGTATTACCATCCACCACTTCAGTAGGGTCTGTTACGGCAACAGAACTTGGATATGTTGGTGGGGTAACTTCGGCTATTCAAACACAACTTAATGCTAAAGGGAGCGGAACAGTTACAGGAGTTTCAGGTACAACCAACAGAATTACATCCAGTGGCGGAGCTACTCCAGCTATAGAT
>JACMJM010000061.1 GCA_014380615.1 Sphingobacteriaceae bacterium | reverse complement strand
TTTAAATTTTATAGAAGAGAGGGAGATAAAAATGCTAACAATCATCCTTTGATTAGGTCGATTATGGCATCAACTATTCAGAGTGATGGATCTGATATCGTTTCAGTACCCCTTAATAAGGATTTTAAGAAAGGGATTTTTGTGGCAATGAGTGATGACAGAACATATCATTACTATCGATGGGAAGACATTGCGAAGAAATTAATTACTAAATAAATACGAAGATTTGTTTAGTAATTGATAGATAAGAGAATTTTGACCTTAAAAAATCACTGATCTTAATATCGAAGCCTATACGAATTGCCCTTCGACTCCGCTCAGGGTGACAACCGACACGACATTTTATCGTTGACTCGACACTAGGAGATATCCTGTAATTGCACGAACTCTTCAGGAGTAGTATACTTCCTTTTAAGGAACCCTACACCATTTCATTCCTTTGTTAAGCCGCTCTTCTCCTCTTGCAAGAAACCTGTTACGAGAACATGGAATAAATCGGAAGACGAAAAAGAATTCATGCCATGAAATCTCTTGACTGACGTATAAACGTGAGGCCTTCGCTTCTCAAATAATTGGTTACAATATTTATCCGTGCAACCTCTCTGTTTAAGTTTACTGCTAGTCAACAAAATCATATTTTTGTTTGTTTCTTAACTTGAACAAGCCATTAATGAAACTATCTTTCTCGATTCTTTTTTTAATACTTCCAGCTCTGTTATTTTCACAGACTAACAAAATCACTATTTCAGGAGTGGTTAAAGCCAAAGGAAAGGGAAGCCCCTTGCCTTATGTTACAATTAAGTTGGAAAGTGCTGCTAATAGTAAACCTGTAGCTGTAACAATCAGCGCAGAAGACGGCCGTTTTTACTTTGCGGATATCGGTAGTGGAACATATGCGCTCGAATTTTCGTATGTCGGATACTTGACAAAGTCTGAACCTTTACTGGTTGGGGAGTTAAGCAAGTTTTTGGATGTTGGTTCAATCGAGCTTGAAACCGACTCCAAACTTTTGAATGAGGTTGTTGTAACAGGTACGCAGCAAGCCGGCGTTTCGGAACAACTTGATAAAAAATCTTATTCCATTTCTGGTAATATTAGTCAGGCAGGCGGCTCTGTACTTCAGGCAATGAGTATGCTGCCAGGCGTTACTACTTCGCAGGATGGAAAAGTGCAGTTGAGAGGAAGCGACAAAATAACGGTGCTGCTTGACGGAAAGCAAACAGCACTTACCGGTTTTGACGGTCAGGCGGGGCTGGATAATATTCCTGCTTCGGCGATAGATCGCATAGAAATCATCAATAATCCTTCAGCTAAATATGATGCTAACGGAAACGCAGGTATTATCAATATTATTTATAAAAAAAATAAACAGGAAGGATTTAACGGGAAAGTGGGTCTTACTACTGGCTTAGGCGCATTATGGCAGAAGCAAGAGAACCTACCAACCATCAGACCTCAATATCAAAATACACCTAAAATAAATCCGTCTATATCTTTAAACTATCGGAAAAACAAAACGAATACCTTTTTGCAAGGCGATTGGCTCTATACCGAAACCCTTAATCGTAACGAATTTAGCGACCGGATTTATGATAACGGTGATTATATCAGGCAACAGGTAAAGCGTAACCGTAATACCAGCTATGCCACAATCAAATCGGGCGTAGATTACACTATGAATAGCCAAAATATTTTTAGCATTTCGGGCTTATTTAACCGCGAAAAAATTATTGACCGTGGAGATATTCCTTATTTTAATCAAAGCTTATCTACAAGGAATCGTTTATGGCAATTTTTGGAAGATGAGGTAAAATATACGGCGATAGCAACAGCAACTTATCAGCATCGCTACAAACAGCCCGGACACGTTTTAAATGCAGGGTTTAATTATACCTTTCATAGGGAGGATGAAAAGTATTTTTTTACAAATATAATGCCTGCGTTTACCGGAGAAGATTCTTTTGCTTTGTTATCTGATGAGCATGTGTCGGATCTTAATATTGACTATCAAAAACCGCTTAGGCATGGGCGATTAGAAGGCGGCATTAAATTTCGAATCAGAAATATTCCAACTAATATGCAATTTTTTGCCGGCCTAAATTCGCCGATTGATATTGATGCTGGTGGGCCTGCAAAGTATAGCGAAACTATTCCGGCATTATACGGAAATTATGTGTTTGAAAATGCAAAACTAGAGCTGGAGGCAGGGTTGAGGGTAGAGTATGTACGAGTGAATTATGATGTTGATCCCAACCATAATACCTATAAAAGCGACGGTTATACATATACACAGCCTTTTCCTAACCTACGCCTTGCTTATAAACTATCTGGTAATCAAAAAATTTCGCTGTTTTTCAACCGTCGGGTAGATCGCCCCAATGAAGTAGATATCCGGGTCTTCCCGAAGTATGACGAACCTGAATTGTTAAAGGTTGGTAATCCGGCACTTCGGCCTCAATTTACCAACAGCATGGAGCTGGGTTATAAATCCAGCTGGAGTAAAGGAAATATCTACACCGCCGCTTATCACCGTAGCACGAACGGCACGATAACACGCATCGCAACCCAGGTTCCGGGAAATACTTTATTATATAATGTTTTCCAAAATGCAGGGCGCAGTTTCAATACCGGATTAGAAGTTGTTCTTCAGCAGAAAGTGGCTAAATGGCTTGATTTTAATACAAATATTAATATTTATCAAAATAAGATAAAGGCTTTTAACGCTATAAATCAGTACCCCGTTCCGGTTCTTTTTACCGCAGAAGACGACCAACTGACATCAGGCAATTGGAAAGTCAATGGCTTATTCCATTTACCAAACCTACTTGAAATACAACTAAGCAGCATTTATTTAGCCCCCGATATTATCCCCCAAGGAAAGATTGGCTCGAGATATTCACTTGATTTAGGGTTTAAAAAACAAATTCAAAAAGGTAAAGGGGAACTCTTTTTAAATGCAACGGATTTGCTCAACACGATGAATGTTAACAAAGAGCTTCGAGGTAATGGATTTCAGTTAATAACAACTGATTATTATGAAACGCAAGTTATAAGACTGGGGTATAGTTATAAGTTTTAGCTTGCGATTGCTAATTCCTCTCTTCGATCAAGTAGAGCGGATATGGTCGACAATTTGATTGAGAACAGCGTGTTCAAAGGTCGACATGTATACAGCTCCGGCATCTGAAAAATTTGTGAAGTCTTTGGAATTGATTCTTTTCAGTTCCTCGATGTTATCCCAGTATTCTGATGCCTTGCTAATAGGCCTGATTTGATTTTGACGTACTTCGAAGATGTAATTGTCGATATGGATCGGAAAAAATACATTATTCCAGGTTTCTTCTTGCTTTTTTCGGCCTTCGCTGAGTTCGAACTGGCAAGCTTTGCTTTTGATGGAATTTTCCGACGCGATGAACAGCAGCGTATCATGATCGCGAACGTTTTGGCTCATGATATCTTCCAAGTACGCACCTCCTGGAGCGTCTTTTTCCCATAAGAAAGTCTTGATCCCGTTTTTATTAAGAATTTTATTAAGTGCCACGGCAAAATCTTTGTCCTTGAAACTGTATGAGATAAACACTTTTTTGAAAGCGATTCGAGAGGATATTTTCTCAATCTGAGCTTTAACATCTGGCAACTGAATGTTAAAATAATTTTGGAGAATGACCGGATCGGTTAACTCACTTTTTAGGATAGTCTGGAAGTCCAGCGACGCATAATTAGGCGCTAGATTTTTATTCTCGGAAATGATTGATTCATTAGCCAATACGCAATTAATGAAAGCGCAGAGGTAAAGTGTACTATCATGAAAACTGCTATTCCGAAAGTCACTTGTCGCAAAATAACAAAATTGGATATCGCAGTTGCTGAAGACTACGTCGTCAGCTGTTTCGTCAGCAATATCATAATCAGGAGGATAATAAACGACTGATTGAAATTGAGAGTTTTCTATATGACAATCCAAAAAATGTGTGTTGAAGAGTTCTTGGCCAATCAAATCTAGTCCAACAATGTAACATCGCTCGAAAATCGTGTTGGCCATATAACCTTCATCGAACTCGATATTTCTGAAATAGCAATCCCGGAAAATTAGCTCATTCCAACCCGGCTGTGCATGCGAGAATCGCGAGTTGCGGAATTCGCAATTGATAAATTCGCACTTTTGTAAATCAAGAAAGAAGGCCCAAATGTTTTCGAAAACGCAGTGATGGAACTTGCACTTTTGAAACAGCAGAGATAAGTCCTTAGTAAAAGTGTAGCCTGTGAAAGTATGCGATTTGACCCGGCTTACATGCTTAGGTGACTGGTTATCATACCGGATAATCTTCCCCGGAGCGAGCGCAGCCAGATGGTCAAGGAGTTCTGTTTGTCCAGAGATCCGAACAGCAATACCCGGTTGTACATGTTCTTTTTTTTCCTGTGGCTGATCTGTCCTTTTCATATTCGCTCAGTGGTTGTTATTAAATTATCCTCTAAGATAAAGAGGAAAGGTTATATTGTTTGCCCTCGTTACATATGTGTGAACAAACTAACACTTACTTTTACTGGTGTTGATAAGATATGCCAGCAAAATTTACATTTGTTTGCCATAACAAGTCTAAACCGAAACCTCATATATATATATATCAGATGTCACTAATTGGGATACCTTACTTTACTAGGATTGTCTTGCAGATTTGATTGCCGTTATCAACGTCCGAATGATGACGCCTCACTTCCGACATAAAAGTAGTGAATTAGGCTGCACCGCTTCCTATGAGTCGGCTTTACATCAAGCCGCAAAAGCAATACTTGTAAACATCGATCGATATTTATACAGGGCTACGGAGATATAAAGTACGAGAATCCCGTGCTGAACACGGGTGCGATCGTTTCAGACCCCATATCACCATGCAACTGGATTAGGCGATATCTACGTCGAAATGGTGGTATCCAACCACCTTCAAAAGAGAAGTAGTTTTATTACGCCACAAGGAAATCCCTATGTCTTGTTATAAATATTAGTGATATTGATAATAAAATTGACCTGCGTGGACTGGAAGATATTGTGTCTACCGATTGGGGTGCAAGAGGGTTATTCAAGTAGGTGGGGAAGTGGTTAAGTCATCCTCAACTGATTCCTCAGTTGATTGGACAAAGCTGATTTGGTAGCAGTTTTTGGGCTTATCTTCTTTAAATGGGTTAAAAACCAAATAGGAGGCAAAAAAGTACGTAGATGTAGTCGTTAAAATAGCTCGATATTTGCAATATGTATTCTAGATTACTTAAATTCATGCCCTCATTTTGATCGGTTACCAAACCAAAACCAGTACATTTTTTATCTTGTATTTAATTGATATTTAGCTATTTACAGCACTAATTTCTATCTCAAGTACTCCAGGTTTTATCCCGCAAGTAGAACCCCTGTTCCCTTAAACAACAAAGGCCAGGCAAATGCCCGGCCCTCGTTTGGATTTAATTTGGATTTAAGATTTATTCAGCTGGTAATAAACTTCGCTCCAACGAAGTTCATTTTTGAACTGGTACAAATTCGTTTCTTTTCCGATTTTCACGAACTCAATTCCTGCCATTTCCGCAAAATCCTGCATGTGTTCAGAAGTTAAGTTCTGGCTGTAGCCGGTATGATGAGCACCACCAGCTAAGATCCATGCCGCACAGCCGGTTTTCATATCCGGATAGGGTTTCCAAAGCACGCGGGCCACAGGAAGTTTTGGAAGATCATGCTGCGGAGCAACGGCTTCAACTTCGTTAACCAACATCCGGAAACGATTTCCCATATCCACAATCGAGGCGTTAAGTGCTGGACCGGCGGCTACATTAAATACCAACCTAACCGGATCTCCTTTGCCGCCAATTCCTAATGGGTGAATCTCGCATTTAGGTTTTCCATCTGCAATCGATTCGCAAATTTCGAGCATGTGCGAACCAAGTACCAGTGGGTTTGATGGGTCAAAATGGTAGGTATAATCTTCCATAAAGGCATTTCCTCCGGCAAGGCCGCTTCCCATTACTTTCATCGCTCTAACCAGTGCTGCGGTTTTCCAGTCGCCTTCTCCGGCAAAACCGTAACCCGCATTCATTAAACGTTGCGATGCGATGCCTGGCAATTGTGCCATGTCATGCAGGTCTTCAAACGTATCCGAGAATCCTTTGTAATTTCCTGCTTCAAGGAAAGACTTCATTCCAAGTTCAATTCTGGCGGCGTCTCTTAACGATGAGTATTGAGCACCTCCCTTGCGTAAAGAATCCATTAAGGCATAACGCTCTTCGTATTCGGCAATCAGCTTATCAACTTCCGAATCACCGATCTGGTTGATTACAGCTACAAGATCACCGATACCGTGCGTATTAACCGAGAACCCGAATTTTAACTCGGCCTCAACCTTATCGCCGTCTGTAACCGCTACAAAGCGCATATTATCGCCAAAGCGAACAAATCTTGCTCCCTGCCAATCGTTCCAGCCAGCTGCGGCTCTGCTCCAGGCATTGAGCTGATCTAATACTTCAGAATCTTTCCAGTGCCCTACAATCACTTTGCGGTTAATGCGCATCCGCGACATGATGAAACCAAACTCCCTATCGCCATGTGCGCTTTGGTGCAGGTTCATATAATCCATGTCGATAGTGCTCCATGGAATATCCCTGTTAAATTGGGTATGTAAATGGGCTACCGGCTTATTTAAAATCTTCAAGCCATTGATCCACATTTTTGCCGGAGAAAAAGTGTGCATCCAGGTAATTATACCGATACAGTTGGGCGCAACGTTCGCTTCCTGGCATATAGCGTAAATTTCTTCTGTGCTTTTTACGGTAGGTTTAAATACAACACGCACCGGCATTTGCGATGCGTTATTTAAAGACGCAGCAATTTCCTGCGAATCGGCGGCAACTTGCTTCAGGGTTTCTTCTCCGTAAAGATCCTGGCTTCCTGTAACAAACCAGACTTCAAATTTTTTTAAATCAATCATTATATAGGTTAAATTTTATGAGTATTAAGATTGTCCGTAGTATGAATCCGGACCGTGTTTTCGTTCAAAATGTTTTTTAATTAACGAGTCTTTAAGTTTTGGCGCCTGTGGATTTATTTGCTCTGTTAAAAGCGCCATTTGTGCTACAGTTTCTAATACCGCACTGTTATAAACCGCTTTGGCTGCTGTTTTTCCCCAGGTAAATGGAGCGTGGTTGCCTACAAGGATCATTTCAACTTCTTCATAGCTTAATCCTTTTTCTTTAAAACAATCCATTATCTGGAAACCGGTTTGATATTCGTAATCACCTTGAATCATTTGATCATTCATGGGTGCAGCACATGGAATATCAACCGTTAAATGGTCGGCATGCGTAGTTCCGAAAATGGGGATATCCCGCTGGCTCTGCGCCCAGGCAGTTCCGTAAGTTGAATGGGTATGCACTACTCCGCCTATATTGGTCCAGTGCTTATAAAGTACAGCATGTGTGAGCGTATCTGAAGAGGGGCGTAGATTACCTTCAATTGTTTTGCCGTCAAAATCTACAATTACCATCTTTTCTGGGGATAGATCCTCATACGGTACACCGCTGGGTTTAATCGCGAAAACTCCCATTGAACGATCAGCGGCACTTACATTTCCGAAAGTGAAAAGTACGAGGCCCAGCTTTGGAAGCTGCATATTGGCTTCGTAGGCTTCCTGTTTTATATGTTGATATTGGGACATTTGAAAAGTAAAAAGTAAAAAGTAAAAGTAAGCTTGGCTTAGTTATTAATAGTTTGCTTGTTTTTTGCTTCGGTAAAGCTTTCAATAAAATTGCCCGCCTCAGTATATTGTTGATAGCGTTTAGCATAAATCGCCGCTCGCTCAATATTCGGATAATATTCGGCGTCGAAACCCTGGCCCATGGCAGCCATAGCGTCTTCAACTTTTGGATAAAGCCCTGCAGCAGTTGCGGCAAACATGGCGGCGCCAATAGCGCAGGTTTGATCTGATTTATGGATCTTGATAGGCATATTCATCACATCAGCCATCATTTGCATAATGAAAGGTGATTTTTTTGCTACGCCACCCATTCCGATCAGTCCTTTAACCGGGATTCCCTGATCTAGGAAACGATCTACTATCTTCTTTGCTCCGAAACAGGTTGCTTCAACCAACGAGCGGAACATTTTTACTGCATCGCTACCCAGGTCGAGTCCAAGAAATGCGCCTTTAAGCAACTGACTGGCATCGGGCGTACGACGGCCGTTTAACCAATCAACAGCAAGTTCTCCACCCTCTTCCAGCGGAAGCTGCCCGGCAAGCCTGCTTAATTCGGGTATTATCCTGCTTTCCACTTCATCAATTAGCTTTTTTGAAGTTTCCGCATCGATAATAGTACTTTGAGACAGAATGTTTTTTAGCGGCCAGGTCAGCACATTTTTATACCAGGCATAGGCATCGCCAAATGCCGACTGTCCGGCCTCCATACCAATCATTCCGGGAATAATCGAGCCATTTACTTGTCCGCAAATTCCCTTTACCAATGTATCTTTCACTTCATTAGCAGGTGCTACCAGCATATCGCAGGTAGAAGTTCCCATTACCTTGCTTAGGTAATACGGTTCAATCTGCCCGCCTACCGCACCCATGTGGGCGTCGAAAGCACCAACACCTATCACCACATCGGTCGAAAGGCCAAGCTTTTGAGCCCATTCGGCACTTATGGTTCCTGCCTGCTGATCGGAAGTATAAGTTTTACTGAATAACCTGGCTGTAAATCCCGCTAATACCGGGTCAAGCGAACTAAAGAAATCTTCGGGAGGTAAGCCACCGAACTCCTCTGCCCATAACGATTTGTGACCCGCCGAGCAAACACCTCTTTTAATTTCAGAAGCTTTTTGTCCGCCGGTTAATATAAATGGAATCCAGTCGCAATGTTCTACCCACGAGTGGCATGCATTCCGTACTTTTTCATCAACTCTTAAAATATGCAATAATTTAGCCCAGAACCATTCGGATGAATAGATACCGCCTACAAACTGCAGATAGTTTGTGGCAAACTTCTCGGCGTGAGCATTAATTTCAGCTGCTTCCTTTACCGAAGTATGGTCTTTCCATAATACAAACATAGCGTTTGGATTATTTTCAAATTCGGGCAACAGGGAAAGCGGGACCCCGTTTTCGTTTACAGCTACTGGGGTAGAGCCGGTAGTATCCACAGAGATTGCCTTAACTGCCGATGCTTTTTCCGGGCCAACTTGTGTAAGGCATTCTTTTATCGTTTTTTCTAATCCTTCAACATAATCTAAAGGATGCTGTCTGAACTGATTTTCTGAAGGATCGCAAAATAATCCCTGTTTCCATCTGGGATAATAGTATACCGACGCCGCAACTTCCTCGCCATTTTTAGCATCCACTAATACAGAGCGAACAGAGTCGGTTCCGTAATCTACGCCAATAACATAATTAGTAGTATTCATAGAATTGGTTATTCGTGTCTAAATAACACTTATTTTTTTAAATATTAAAGTACTTAGGTTAATTATCTGAAAAATAATTTTTTGCGGATGGGAAAATGTGCTTCTTTAATTTAAAAAAGCCTGTGGATTAGGTATAAAGTTTAGAAAAGCCTGGAACTTATCTTTGTAAATGGCCGGATCGAGTTTGTAATAATAGGCTCCCTTTTTTGAGCCCTCTTTATCTTTTTCATCTTGGCGGATAAGTAAGCCGGTCGACAGAAGTTTCCTGCTGAAGTTGCGTTTATCAAGCACCGTGTCATATACATTCTCATAAAGAGTTTGTATTTGCGGGATGGTGAACTTTTGGGGCAAAAGTTCAAAAAGAAGGGGATGCAAAGCCGCTTTGTATCTCAGCATTTCTTTTGCCTTTTCTACCATTGCGTTGTGATCGAATATAAGCTTTGGTGCTTCTTTTAAAGCGATCCATTCGGCATGATATTCATCACTCAGTTGTTTTTCGTATTTATGAATATCAATAAATGCGAAATAGGCGATACTTATGGTACGTTCAATAGGGTCACGCTTAGGCTCGCCGAAAACCTGCATCTGCTCCATGTAGATTCCTTCAAGGCCGGTAAGCTGTTTCAGTATCCGGGCGGCGGCTTCATCCGTACTCTCATCCGGATCTACAAAGCCGCCCATCAGGCTCCATTTGTTTTTCTCGGGCTCAAAGCCTCTTTGTATAAGCAATAACTTTAAAATATCACCATCAAACCCAAAGACTATACAATCTATGGCGACAAGAATTCGGGTTTGCTTGGAATATTTGGTCATTATTACTGCAATAATAAATCATATATGTCAATGTTACAATTAATCGCAAAATGATTTTAATTGTAATATTGACATTTAAAAAAAACTTTATACTTTAGCTAAACGAAGTTTACCCCTTCGCATTTATAAACCAATTTTACAATATATGAGAAAGTTACTCCTGTTGCTGATCGTGTCAATATTCGCTTCTGCTTCTAATGCGCAAAGCCCGGTCGCAATGACCTTAAATACGGCCGATGCGAAGCTGATTATAAGCAGAGATATTTACGGCCATTTCTCCGAACACCTCGGGCGGTGTATTTATGACGGCTTTTGGGTTGATCCGGCACTTAATGTTCCGAAGAAAGACAGAATCAGGATGGACATTGTTGAGGCGTTAAAAAAAATTAAGGTTCCTAATCTTCGCTGGCCGGGAGGCTGTTTCGCAGATGAATATCACTGGCGCGACGGAATCGGCCCGCGCGATCAGCGCCCTAAAATGGTAAATACAAACTGGGGCGGGGTAGTGGAAGATAACAGTTTCGGTACACACGAGTTTATGGATCTGTGCGCTCTTTTGGGTGCCGAGCCTTACATAGCAGGTAATGTTGGGAGCGGTACTGTTGAGGAAATGGCAAAATGGGTAGAGTATTTTAACTTCGACGGAATCAGTCCGATGGCGAATCTCCGTAAACAAAACGGAAGAGCCGAGCCATGGAAAGTAAGCTTTTGGGGCGTAGGTAACGAAAGCTGGGGTTGCGGAGGAAATATGACAGCGGCCTATTATGCTGATCTGTATAAAAGATACGCAACATACGCGCGTGACTATCCGGGCTCGCCGCTGAAAAAAATTGCGAGTGGTGCCAGCGATTGGAATACCGCATGGACGGAGACGCTGATGAAAAATATCCCGGTTAACCAGATGTGGGGAGTTTCATTGCATTATTACACACTTCCTACGGGCAATTGGGGTAAGAAAGGCTCTGCTACTAATTTTAATGAGGCGGAATATTTTAAAACCATGAAGAATTGTCTGGCTATTGATGAAGTTGTAAAACGTCACTCGGAGGTTATGGATAAATACGATCCTAAAAAGAGAGTTGCTTTGGTTGTTGATGAGTGGGGCGTATGGACCGATGTAGAGCCCGGAACAAACCCCGGATTCCTATATCAGCAAAATAGCATGCGCGATGCGTTAATAGCCGGATCGACCCTGAATATTTTTAACAAACATTGCGAGCGGGTTAAACTGGCCAGCCTGGCGCAGACTATTAATGTACTGCAGGCTTTAATTTTAACCGAAAAGGAAAAGATGCTCCTGACTCCAACCTATCATGTATTTGATATGTACAAGGTTCATCATGACGCGAAATTGATTCCTCTGCAATTTTCCAGCCCCGACTATGCCTCAGGCGATCAAAAAATCCCGGCCATAAACGCTTCCGCATCGGTTGACGCTAATGGATTGGTACATATTTCTTTAGTAAATCTTGATCCTTCAAGAAAGATAACCGTCAATACATCAGTTGCGGGAATGAAATGGGCCGGTGTGAAGGGACAAATAGTTACTTCGGCAAAGTTTAATGATTACAATTCGTTTACAGATCCGAATAAAATTACTTTAAAAGGGTTTAACGGTGCCCGGAAAAAGGGCGATCAGTTAACTGTTGAACTTCCGGCACTTTCGGTGGTAATGCTCGAATTAAAATAAAGCTTGGATAAAAACCACCATGATTTGTTATTTAGCCGCTTGCCTGTAAATCACTTAAATAGTAATCATTATAGATGCGCCATATAAAAAACCCTTTAAACAAAGTCAGACTAATTGTCGGCATTTTAATTTTAGTGTTTACAGTGAAGGGTGTAAATGCTCAAACCCTTTCGACGCCGGTTGATGATACCAAAATGGCATGGTGGAAGGACGCTAAATTCGGAATGTTTATACATTGGGGACTCTACTCTGTTCCGGCCGGCACCTATAATGGTAAGCAGTATCCGCAAATCGGCGAGTGGATTATGAATCATGCTAAAATTCCGGTAGCAGAGTACAAAGAATACGCAAAGCAGTTTTATCCGGTAAACTATAACGCTGAAGCATGGGTAAAAATGGCTAAAGATGCCGGAATGAAATACATTGTGATCACCTCAAAGCATCATGATGGATTTGCTTTATTCGATTCTAAAGTTACAAACTGGGACGTTACTGATGCCACTCCATACGGAAAGGATTTACTGAAGCCGCTTGTTGATGCCTGTAGGAGGGAAGGGCTTAAAATAGGATTTTATTATTCGCAGGCTCAGGATTGGAGCCATCCGGGAGGTGCGGCAAGCGGCGGACACTGGGATAAGGCCCAGGATGGGAGCTTCGATGAATATTTAGACAAAATTTCTATCCCACAGGTAAAAGAGATTCTTTCTAATTACGGCGAATTGGATGTTTTGTGGTGGGATACACCGCAAAGCATGACTAAAGGGCGGGCGGATAAGTTTCTTGCGATTACCAAAAACTATCCGAACCTCATTACTAACAATAGGTTAGGCGGTGGTTATCCCGGCGATACCGAAACGCCAGAGCAGTTTGTTCCGGCTACTGGGTTCCCAGGCTTGAATTGGGAGTCGTGCATGACAATGAATGACACCTGGGGCTATAAATCGTTTGATCAAAATTGGAAGAGTGCGAAAACTTTAATAAGGCAGCTTACGGATGTAGTGAGCAAAGGCGGAAATATGCTGCTTAATGTGGGCCCTACTTCTCTCGGCGAAATTCCGGCACCCAGCGTTGAACGTTTAGCGGCGATTGGTAGCTGGATCAATTTGAATAAAGAAGCGATTTACGGTACTACTCCCAGCCCCTTTACTTTTCTCAGCTACGGAAAGGCTACCAGGAAAGGACAGAAGTTATTCCTTCATGTTTTTGATTATCCTGAAAAGGGAAAACTAAGGGTGCCGATGTCAAATAAAATCACCAGGGCCTGGCTGCTTACTGATCCTGGAAAACTGCTGAAAATTAAAGCCGAAGCAGGCCGTTCTATGATTCAGTTGCCCGAACTCGCCGATACTATAAATACCGTTGTAGCTTTAGAATTTATAGGAGAGCCGCAAGTTAAAACCTATCCAACCGAAGGTAAAACCGTTAGTGTATCCAGTCAAAAAGTTACCGACCTAACGGGCCGCATTTTAGTAGACGGTAACAGGCAAACACGCTGGGAAGCCGCTAAAGGTGAACGGAAAGCCACTTTGGAAATGAATCTGCTTAAACCGACGCTTATTTCTACCTTGTTGGTAGATGAACCCTGGCATTTATGGGAGAAAAAAGCGCAGCGGCTTGTTCTTCAATACAAAAAAGGCAGCGAATGGAAAACAGCTTTTGAAGCCACAACCGATGGCACCGGTCACACGGCCATATTTAAACCAGTAAAAGCTCAGTTTTTTCGGCTTTTAATTGAAAACGCAAAACAGGAACCTACATTGTCTGAATGGCAATTGTATGGCCCGGAATAAGAAATAAAGAACTATAGAAATTTATACATGAAAAAAGACATTTTTTTAAATTCATTAACGGCATTGCTGTTGATAACAGCAGTTAATGTTAGGGCACAGACTTTCACCGTTAAAGCTAACCAGATAAAAGCGGAAGTATCGCCTACCATGTGGGGCGTGTTTTTTGAAGACATAAACATGGGTGCCGACGGAGGCATTTATGCTGAATTAGTAAAGAACCGCTCTTTTGAATTTTTCAAGCCTTTAATGGGCTGGACGCTTCAGGGCAAAAGAAACGACGGCGATATATTGATTCTCAACCGTGAAGAAGCAAATCGTGCCAATCCCCGTTTTCTGCGTGTTAAAGTAGATAATAAAGCGAAAGGTGCGTTGGGGATTACGAATGAAGGCTTCCGCGGAATGGGTATCAAGAGCGGATTGAAGTATGATTTTTCTGTGATGTACCGCCAAGCTTCTCCGGGAGTGAAGCTCCATTTGGAATTGATTAACGAGAAAAAGGAAGTTATTGGTAAGGCCGAGCTGAATCCCTCTGGTTCTGGCAGCGACTGGAAAAAACAATCTGTAAGTTTTAATGCTACCGCGACAGAGCAAAAGGCAAAGCTATCTATATGGTTCGAAGGAAGCGGAGTTATCGACCTTGATATGGTTTCCCTCTTTCCGACAGATACCTGGAAAGGCCGCCCGGGTGGAATGAGGGCCGATATGGTTCAATGGCTGGCTGATTTGAAGCCGGGATTCGTTCGTTTTCCAGGAGGATGTATTGTAGAGGGCCACGACCTTGCCACACGCTACCGCTGGAAAAATACCATCGGCCCGCTTGATGAGCGTGAACAAATTATTAACCGTTGGAACTTTGAATTTAAACATCGGCCTACACCCGATTATTTTCAAACCTTCGGACTTGGCTTTTACGAGTATTTCCAGCTTACGGAAGACATTGGTGCCGAGCCGCTGCCTATTCTTAATTGCGGTATGGCCTGTCAGTTTAATACGGCAGAAGTTGTGCCTCTGGAGCAGTTGGGGCCATATGTTCAGGACGCACTCGATCTGATAGAATTCGCCAACGGCGACGTAACTACTAAATGGGGTAAAGTACGGGCGGAATTGGGCCATCCCAAGCCATTTAATATGAAAATGATGGGCGTCGGAAATGAAAATTACGGGCCGCAATACCTCGAACGCCTAAAAGTTTTTACCAAGGCGATTAAAGCGAAGTATCCTGATATTAAATTGATAAGCAGTGCGGGATTATTTCCAAGCGGAGAGGGATTTGATTTTATGAATGCGGAACTACGTAAAATGAATGCCGATATTATCGACGAGCATTCTTATGCCCGCCCCGATTGGTTTTTTGAAAACGCATCGAGATATGATAATTATCCCAGAACGGGTTCGAAGGTGTTTTCGGGAGAATACGCTGCCCAAAGCGATAGAATGGTGAGCGTTAATAACAAGAACAACTGGCAAACTGCTATTTCCGAAGCCGCATTTTTAACCGGTTTGGAAAGAAACGCGGATGTTGTGGTAATGGCATCATACGCACCTTTATTCGCACATATCGACGGTTGGCAATGGACTCCCGATATGATCTGGGTGGATAATCTCCGGTCGTACGGAACGCCTAATTATTACGTGCAGAAAATGTTTTCCACCAACAGGGGCACCAATGTTGTTCCGGTTCTTTTAAACGATAAATCGGTAACAGGGCAAGAAGGGTATTATGCCTCCGCAACTATCGATAAGGGCACAAAAGAATTAATTATTAAGGTGGTTAATAATTCAGATAAATCACGTACCGCCGAATTTGCTGTTGAGGGTACGAGCCTTGGGTCAAAAGGCACGTTAACTTCCTTGACGGCCGGTTCTTTAGAAGCGGTTAATACACTAGACAAGCCCGCGGATATAAGCCCTCAGCAGACTCCGATTTCCCTGAAGAATAAAAAGCTTAAGGCAAATCTGGCACCGTATTCATTTAATGTTATTCGCATTAAAATGATTTAATATGAAGCAACTGATTATAGCGCTTTTATTACTAAACCCGTTGGCATACGCCCAGGAATTACAGACAAATATTTCTGTACACGACCCTGTTATGGCTAAACAAGGAGATACTTATTACCTCTTTGCTACCGGACAGGGTATAGCTGTTTGGTCATCAAACGATTTTAAGAGTTGGAAACGTGAAAAGCCGGTATTTTCGGAGGCTCCCAAATGGGCGGTAGAGGCAATCCCGACCTTTAAGGGGCATATATGGGCTCCGGATATAAGTTTTTATAATGGAAAGTATTACCTCTACTATTCGGTATCTGCTTTCGGGAAGAATACTTCGGCAATTGGACTCGCTACTAATCAGACTTTAGATCCGGCAAGCCCGGAATTTAAATGGGTGGATCATGGAAAAATTATACAGTCGTTTCCTGGAAAAACAAATTGGAACGCGATAGACCCGAATCTGATTACCGATAAAAAGGGAAATCCTTACTTAAGCTTCGGCTCTTTTTGGGATGGATTAAAGCTCATTAAACTTAATGGAGACAGGATGAGCGTAGCGGAAAACCCGCTGACAATACCTACAATAGCCAGCAGAAAGAAAGCCCCTGTTGCCGAGAATCCTCCGGCGGTAGATGATAATCCCAAAGACGCAGGCGGAAATGCTATTGAAGCACCCTTTATTTTAAAAAAAGGTAAATATTACTACCTATTTGCATCAACAGATTATTGCTGTAAAGGTACGCGGAGCACATATAAGATGATTGTTGGAAGGTCTAAAAAAGTTACAGGCCCTTATTTGGATAAAAGCGGTTTTGATTTAGCTCAGGCGGGGGGAACACTCTTATTAGAAGGAGATAAAAACTGGTATGGAGTAGGGCATAACGCGGTGTATTCTATTGATAATAGAGATTATCTGATCTTTCATGGTTATAGCGCAGCCGATGTGGGGAAAGCTAAATTGCGGATAGAAACCCTGAGTTGGGATAAAGAGAAATGGCCCTATGTCAGTCTATTGAAATAAAGGAGGTTATGTTTAAGCGTTTAACATTTATTCTATCAGTACTTACTCTGCAGATATCTGCCCAGGAACTTAGTGTAAAGAATCTCAGATGCGAAGCTCGTATTAATCCCTTAGGAGTTGAGGCTGCTCAGCCCCGGCTTAGCTGGCAGCTTGTTTCAAAGAACCGGAATGTAGTTCAAACGGCTTATCGGATCTTGGTTGCTGATAATCCTGCGGCATTAAGTAAAAACCAGGGTAATATTTGGGACTCAAAAAAAGTTCAGTCAGATCAGTCTATACAGGTTGAATATTCAGGTGCCGCATTACAGTCGGTACGAGCTTATTACTGGAAAGTAATGGCTTGGGACAATCATGGTAATAATTCTGTCTGGAGTGCGTCATCCAAATGGCAGATGGGGCTGCCGGGCCCGGAGAATTGGAAAGGTGCTAAGTGGATTGCTTACGAAAAGTTGCCCGACGCAAAACGATTTCTCCCGGCCCAGGGAGATAAGAACCCTGTCAGTACCAATATTCTTCCTATTTTAAGAAAAGAATTCAGCATAAAAAAAGCAATAAAAAAGGCTACAATTTACGTCTCGGGCCTTGGGCATTTTGAATTAAGCCTGAACGGGAAAAAAGTAGGCGATCATTTTTTAGACGCCGGCTGGACTGAATATGAAAAACACGCGCTTTATGTAACGTTTGATATCACCAATCAACTAAAAAAGGGTAAGAATGCTTTTGGAGTGAAGCTTGGAAATGGATTTTATTATGTACCCAGCGAGCGTTATCATAAGCTTACGGTTGCTTACGGCTATCCAAAATTAATTTCCCGAACTGTTTTAGAATATACAGACGGATCAACTGAAAATATTTTAAGTGATAGCACATGGAAGGCATCCCCCGGCCCGGTTGTTTATTCAAGCATTTATGGTGGCGAAGATTACAATGCCACTTTGGAGCAAAATGGCTGGAATATGCCCGGCTTTAACGACAAATTATGGAAATTGGCTTTAGTTGTGGAAGGCCCGGGGCAGTTAAGTTCCCAAACTGCAACTCCGCTTAAAATATTTGATGTTTTTTCGCCTAAAAAAATATCACAGCCTAAGCCCGGTGTATGGGTGTATGATCTTGGTCAGAATGCCTCAGGTGTTCCGAAACTTATAATAAAGGGTAAGGCGGGGGCGGTAGTGAGACTAAAACCCGCCGAATTGCTTGCGAAGGATGGTAGTATTACAACAAGGCCTGTGGGAACGCCGGTTTACTTTAACTACACTTTAAAAGGTATCGGTACAGAAACATGGCATCCCGAATTTATGTATTACGGATTTCGATATGTGCAGGTGGAAGGTGCGGTGCCTGAGGGAGAACCAAATCCCGGCAATCTCCCGGTGGTAAAAGGAATTTACGGCCTTCACACACGTAATTCTGCCGAGACTATAGGAAATTTCTCTTGCTCTAATGAGTTGTTTAATAAAACTTTTAAGCTGATTGACTGGGCGATAAGGAGCAATATGGCGAGTGTATTCACAGATTGTCCTCATCGCGAAAAGTTAGGCTGGTTGGAAGAGTCGCATTTGGTGGGGCCCTCTATTCGCTATAATTACGATATAGCCAGCCTTTGCCGGAAAGTGGTTACAGATATGATGAACGCGCAAACGCCAGAGGGACTTGTAACCAGCATTTCTCCGGAATATGCGAGATTTGGAGGCTCGTTTCGTGATTCTCCCGAGTGGGGCAGCAATGCTATCATAATGCCATGGTATATGTACGAATGGTATGGCGATAAGGAGGTGTTAAAAGCAGCTTACCCGATGATGCGAAAATATCTGACATATCTCCAAACCAAAGCAAAAAACAACATTCTTTCGCATGGACTTGGCGACTGGTATGATATTGGGCCGAAGGAACCCGGCCCATCGCAGCTTACTCCAAATGGTGTTACAGCTACAGCGGTATATTATTATGATCTCACGATCATGGAGAAAATAGCGAACCTTTTGGGTAGGCCAGCTGAGGCTGAAGAATATAAATTGCTGGCTTTGAAAGTTAAAAGTGCTTATAATACTACTTTCTTTAACAAAGACACAAAGCAATTCGCAATGGGAAGCCAAACGGCAAACGCGGTGTCGGTTTATATGGGCCTGGTTGAACCCGAATATAAGGAGGCCGTGATAAATAATATCGTAAAGGAGCTTAAATCGCGCAACAACGCCTTAACGGCAGGTGATATTGGTTATAGGTATTTGCTCCGTGTACTAGACGATGCCGGGCGTTCGGATATGATTTATGATATGAACAATCGTTCGGATGTTCCCGGTTATGGTTATCAAATCGCTAAAGGCGCGACTGCTTTAACCGAATCATGGCAGGGGGCGGAGAACGCTTCAAATAATCATTTTATGCTGGGGCATCTAATGGAATGGTTTTATAGCGGACTTGCGGGCATCCGGCCCTCCGAAAACGCGATAGCCTTTCGGCAGATTGACATACGGCCCGAAGTGGTAGGCGACGTAAGCTCGGCCCAGGCAAATTATTTATCGCCCTACGGCTTAATTAAAAGCGCTTGGGAAAAAGATAATACCTCGTTTACTTTAAAGACAGAGATTCCTGTAAATACAAGCGCAGTTATTTATTTGCCCGGCAACGAAAAATCTGTGATTACAGAAGGCGATAAAAATTTGAACACATCCGCAGGGCCGCAAATCCTGAAATATGAAAACGGAAAAATTCTGATTGTTGTGGGATCTGGAACGTATACCTTCAGAGTACGATAATATTTAAGATAAAAATTACTCTGAGAGTAGCGTCAGCCAATTTAAGATACTCTCTTTTTTCATAAATGGGTAACGGTGAAGTTACAATTTCTAATCCCGATAAAGTGTAATTTAAATTGTATTCTGCCCGGATAAAGACATTATTTAAAAAGTATTTATGAAGAGATTGTTATTGTTTTTTTTTGGACATCTTTTTTTTACCTGCGCTATCGCTCAGCAAACTCCGACAGTTCCGCCGCGATCCAGAGCGGTTCAGGTACCTCAAAATATCCATCTCAAAGATATTATGCTTCGCGATGCCTGTATCCTTCCTGATGAAAGAACCGGAACCTATTACATGACCGGCCCTGGCCGAGGTGCGAGTGTTGTGCAGTACACCAGTAAAGATTTACTTAACTGGTACGGCCCTCAAACAATTTTCAAAACTCCTGAGAAGATCTGGGGAGATACAATCATCAATTCCATCTGGGCACCAGAACTTCAGGAATATAAAGGGAAGTACTATTTATTTGTCACGTTCAGTACAAACCACTTAATGCCCGAGCAATGGTTAAACTGGCGCCCGAGAGTAGTTCGTGCTTCTCAGATTTTGGTCGGCGATACTCCAAGTGGTCCATTCAAGCCTTTTGGCGACAAAGGTATCACACCAAAAGGAATGATGTCGCTTGACGCTACACTGTATGTAGAAGATGGTAAACCGCATGTAGTTTATGCCCATGAATGGGTTCAGATCTCGAACGGTACCATCGAAACTATCCCTCTTAAAGATGATCTTTCTGATACAATCGGAATGCCTAAACTTTTGTTCAGGGCCAACTCTGCGCCCTGGGTGGAGCAGGCTAACGCCGAAGAACGCTGTTACGTAACTGATGCTCCGTATTTCTACCAAAGTAAATCCGGTAAATTATTTATGATCTGGTCGAGCTTTACTTCAGGAGGGTATTCTGTTGGAACCGCTATTTCGTCATCGGGAAAGTTAGCCGGCCCCTGGACACACGATCCAAAAGCACTTTATACTAAAGACGGGGGCCATGGGATGCTGTTCAAAACATTCAAAGAAAATAAGTTAATGATGATTCTTCATTCGCCGAACGGCCCGCAAGCGCAACCTCATTTGTTCGAAATGGAAGATACCGGAAATACCTTAGTGGTAGTTAAAGAATTCAGATAATGGCATTGAACCTAAAAATCAGTTTAGTAACCGCACTCATTTTCGCTGGTGTAATTTCAGTACAGGCACAAAGTTATCCGATAGCTAAGGGCCCATTCAAACCCACTTGGGAATCTCTTCAGGAGAATTATAAACTGCCCGAATGGTATCGTGACGCTAAGTTTGGAATCTGGGCACATTGGGGGCCCCAGTGTGAGCCTGCATTTGGCGATTGGTACGCAAATAGAATGTATCAGTATAACTCAGCGCAATACAAATACCATGTTGCTAAATACGGACATCCCTCGAAATTTGGTTTTAAGGATGTAATCAATGCCTGGAAAGCCGACAAATGGGATCCGGAGTATCAAATGGATCTGTATAAAAAAGCCGGAGCTAAGTTCTTTGTGAGCATGGCAAATCATCATGATAATATGGATATGTACGACTCCAAATATCAGCCATGGAATTCGGTGAATGTTGGTCCGAAAAAGGACATTGTGGGTATCTGGGCAAACCTGGCACGCAAAGCCGGATTGATTTACGGGGTAAGCGTACACACCGCAAGAGCATGGAGCTGGATGGAAGATTCGCAGGGAAGTGATAAAGACGGGCCTTTAAAAGGCATTCCTTATGATGGAAAACTTACTAAAGCCGATGGTAAGGGAACCTGGTGGGAGGGTATGGATCCGCAGGGCCTTTACGAACAAAATCACATACCGGGCGAAAAGCCCGACGAAGCCTATAAAACAAAATTCTTTAACCGCACTAAAGACCTGATAGATAAATACAAACCAGACCTTTTATATTTTGATGATGCCCGGCTACCGCTTGGCGACGCAGGTTTGAATATCGCGGCCCACTTTTTTAATGCCAATAAGCAGTGGCACAAAGGGAAGCTCGAAGGAGTAATTACCTCTAAAGATTTAAGCCCCCTTCAGCAGAAAGCCATAGTGAACGACCTGGAACGTAACATGACTACCGATTTGTTGAAAACTGTTTGGCAGAAGGATCTTTGCATCGGCACATGGCACTATAGCAACGATACTTATTTGAACGATAAATATCGTAAACCTAAGGCGATAATAAACCTGCTGGTAGATGTGGTAAGTAAAAACGGAACTTTTCTTTTAAACTTTCCGATGCCCGGAAACGGCCAGTTGGATGATAAGGAAATATTCTTTTTAAGGGAGATGGAAAAATGGATGAAAGTAAACGGCGAAAGTATTTACGGTACGCGTCCCTGGATTATTTTCGGAGAAGGCCCCTCCGTTAAAAACGACGCCACCGCAAAAGACAGCACGAATGCTCCGAGAGGTATGGGCCCCGCTATGACGGCTAAGGATATCCGCTTCAATAAAAAGGGAGATGTGCTGTATGTTACCGCAATGGGCTGGCCGGATGAAAATAAGATCGTAGTAAAATCCCTTGCCAGTAATTCAGTTAATTATAAAGAGCAGATCGCAAAAGTTGAATTATTGGGTTCTAATGAAAAGTTGAAGTATACAAGAGATGAGTCGGGCTTAACAGTAACGATCCCAGGTGAAAAAATAAATGATTATGGTGTGGTTTTGAAAATCACTCCAAAGAAGTAATTGATTAAGGAGTTTATCGTACGCATGAAGAAGCTTGTGTTTTTTGTTGTTTTTATCTTTAATCAGTTTGCGGCATATTGCCAGCAAACCGCATTAACAAGTTTTCCTTTGTCTTCGGTGAAGCTGTTGGACGGGCCTTTCAAACGTGCTCAGCAAACCGATTTGAAATATATTTTAGCTCTTGAACCAGATAGGTTACTCGCCCCATTTTTAAAAGAGGCAGGACTTGAGCCGAAAGCCAAACAATACGGCAACTGGGAAGATACCGGCCTCGACGGCCATATAGGCGGGCACTACCTTTCGGCCCTGTCGCTTATGTATGCCGCCACAGGCGATAAGGAATTACTAAAGCGGCTTACCTATATGATCGACTGGATTGAAACATGCCAGGAAAAAAACGGCAACGGTTATGTCGGAGGTATTCCGGGAGGTAAAGCTATGTGGAGCGATGTGGCCGGAGGCAAAATTAATGCGGAGAATTTCGCTCTGAACAAAAAGTGGGTTCCCTGGTACAATATCCATAAACTATATGCGGGTTTGGTAGATGCTTATGTATTAACAGGTAATCAAAAGGCTAAAAATGTGCTGGTTAAACTGTCGGATTGGTGCCTTAACCTTACCTCTAAACTTTCTGATGAGCAAATTCAAACCATGCTGCGCAGCGAACATGGCGGAATGAACGAAGTATTTGCCGATGTAGCCGAAATAACAGGCGATAAAAAATACCTTGATCTTGCCCGCAAGTTTTCACATCAAACCATTTTACAGCCGCTGCTTGGAAATAAGGATAAACTCACCGGTTTGCATGCTAACACTCAAATTCCGAAAGTAATTGGGTTTATGCGAGTGGCAGAGGTTTCGGGCGACCAATCATGGGCCAATGCCGCGAATTTCTTTTGGGAAACGGTAGTGCAGAACCGGACTATTTCTATAGGGGGAAATAGCGTTAGAGAGCATTTTAATCCGGTAAACAATTTTATACCCATGCTCGAATCGAAAGAAGGGCCCGAAACATGCAATACCTATAACATGTTAAAGCTGAGCAAACACTTGTTTCTCAACAACCCTCAGGCAAGGTACCTTGATTTTTATGAGCGGGCCATGTACAATCACATTCTCTCCTCGCAGCATCCCGAAAAAGGGGGCTTCGTTTATTTTACGCCCATTAGGCCCCAACATTACCGGGTTTATTCAAAAACAGATCAGAGTTTCTGGTGCTGCGTAGGCTCTGGTTTAGAAAATCATGGAAAGTACGGAGAGTTGATTTATGCGCATAACGATAAAGATATTTTTGTGAACCTGTTTGTGTCTTCTCAGTTAAACTGGAAGGAAAAGTCGGTAACCCTTACTCAAAAAACAGAGTTTCCTTTTAAAGAAACCTCTCAAATTTCTATAGCAATTAAAAAGCCGATGACTTTCGCGATAAACTTGCGCCACCCGGCCTGGCTGGCGGGAAAGATGATCGTAAAAGTGAATAATGTTCCTGTTAGTTATAAAATGCAAGCCTCATCTTACATATCAATAAACCGCACCTGGAAAAACAGTGATATAGTTACGGTTTCGCTGCCCATGCAAACCGTAGTCGAGCCTTTGCCGGATAATTCTTCCTGGATTTCGTTTGTACATGGGCCAATAGTTCTGGCAGCGGCAACCAGTCAGAAAAATATGGACGGTTTAATTGCAGATGACAGCCGCATGGGACATATCGCCAACGGGCCGCTGTATTCTTTAGAAGATGCGCCAATTATTATCTCGGCTCAGAACAATTTTAATCCGGTTCTTGAATCTGTAAAAGGGCGGCCATTAACATTTAAGGCATCGAATCTTATCTATCAGCAAAAATATAAAGATCTTCAACTGGTTCCTTTCTTCCAGATCCACGATAGTCGATACATGTTATACTGGCCTGTAAATACCCTTGAAAAAATAGCATCTTCCCAAAAACTGATACGTGAGCAGGAAGGCGTTAAGCTGTCTTTGGAGGCCGCCACAATAGATCAGGTTGCTCCGGGCGAACAACAGCCCGAGTCTGACCATAATTTTCAAAGTGAAAACTCCGAAACCGGAATTTTTAAAGACCGGCACTGGCGGCATGCAAAAGGCTGGTTCAGCTACGATTTGAAAAATCCGCTTAAGGAAGCGAAGCGACTCAGGGTTGCCTATTATGGACGGGATAGTAACCGGAATTTTGATATTTATGTTAACGATTTTCTCTTGCAAACAGTAAGATTAGATGATTCGGGCAAGGATGAATTTATCGAATCCGATTATCAGCTTCCGCAGGAACTGGTAAGCAAGTTTTCCGGAAAGCCTTTGAAGATAAAGTTTGTGGCCCATCCCGGTTCTATTGCCGGAGGAATTTATTATGTTAGATTGTTGAAATAGTATCCTGAAACCTTTTGAAACTTTGACAACTTTCTGAATTTTTCAAAGTGGACCCCTAAAATCCAAAACAACACAAATCAATGATTATAACCGGCTTCCGCAGCAAAAATAAATAATTGTAATGTTGACAATTTTAAAAATAATCATTTACTTTAGAGCTTAATCTCCAAACCAAAATAAACTAGAAATGAAAACAAACTTAGTGCTATTTTTAGCCGCGGGCATCCTGTCTTTATCGGCGTGTGATTCGTCGCAAACAGCCTCAACAACTTCAGATTCTACAAGTACAGATTCAATTTCAAATATGATACCAAGTAAAGCTAATTATCAGGACACCATCGACGGTAAACAAACAGACCTTTTTATATTAAAGAACAGCAACAATATGCAGGTAGCTATCACCAATTACGGAGGTAGGGTTGTAAGTATTATTGTTCCTGATAAAGACGGAAAGATGACTGATGTTGCTCTGGGTTACGAAAAAGTGTCTAACTATCAGAATGAAGAAGGTGTTTATTTCGGTGCCTTGATTGGAAGATACGGCAATCGTATTGGTGACGCTAAATTTAAAATTGACGGAGCGGAATATAAACTGGCCGCGAACAATGGCCCTGCTGCCTTGCACGGTGGCCCAACTGGTTTTCATACCCGTGTGTGGGATGCGAAGATGCTGAATGATTACACCCTGGAACTTACTTATGTATCAAAAGATGGCGAAGAAGGTTACCCTGGCAATCTGACTACAACGGTGGTATATTCATTAACAGATGATAATGGCCTTAAGATCGATTATACCGCAACCACTGATAAAGCTACTGTGGTAAATCTTACAAACCATACCTATTTTAACCTTAACGGCGAAGGAAACGGCGATATCAATAACCATATCCTAAAAATCAATGCCGCTAAATACACCCCTGTTGACGCAGCACTAATTCCTACCGGCGAACTTAAAGACGTGGCGGGAACTCCTTTCGATTTTACCAAAGCAACAGTAGTTGGCGAGCGCGTAGAAGCCAAAGACGAGCAATTAAAACTGGGTAAAGGATACGATCATAACTTCGTGTTAACCAACGCCGATACTGCAATGAAACAGGCAGCGGTAATATCAAGCCCTGTAACCGGAATATCAATGGAGGTTTTAACCACAGAGCCGGGAATACAATTTTACGGTGGTAACTTTATGGAGGGTGTAGATAAGTTTGGTAAAGGCGGTAAAGCTTATCCTTTCCGTACAGGATTTTGCCTGGAAACCCAGCATTTTCCCGATTCGCCTAACAAGCCTGCTTTCCCTACAACCACTTTAAAACCAGGTGAAACGTATAAAACTACAACCATTTATAAATTCGCTATCCAGCAATAAAATTTTATGAATAATTAAAAAAATGCTTTTCAGGATTGTATGACCTGAAAAGCTTTTTTTATGAGAAAAAAATGGAACCGATTAACAAATACTTTATCTGTGTATTCATTGCGGTATTAGTATGTACTTTAACCGCTTCGGGCCAGTATGTAATTAAAAGCCCCGACAATAGCCTGTCTCTCAAGTTTTGGTTAGAGAATGGTAATGCTGTTTATGCGGTACAAAAGAAAAAAGCAGTTGTGCTTGAAACTTCCAAATTGGGCATAATCAGACAAGATGAAAATTTTACAAAATTTTCATCCATCGCAGCCTCGCCTCAACTTTCGGTCACTAATAGTTATGAACTCCTAACCTCTAAAAGAAGGTTTAATACTTACAAGGCCAATAAACAGGTTTTTCATTTAACCACGCCTTCGGGAAAGTTGCTCGATATAATATTTCAAGTATCTGATGATGGAGTTGCTTTCAGGTACTTTTTCCCCGATACATCAGCCGGTCTAAAAAAAATCAGCGAAGAAATTACTTCCTTTAATTTTGATCCGACGGCAAAAGGATGGCTTCAACCCATGTCTGACGCCAAAACTGGCTGGGAAAAAGTGCACCCCTCTTACGAAGAATATTATCATCAAAATATCCCTGTAGGTACACCATCTCCCATAAAAGCCGGATGGGTGTATCCTGCCTTATTTAACACAGGACAAAACTGGGTATTAATTACCGAAACCTTTCCCGATGGCGATTATTGTGGTACCAGACTAAAAGCCGAATCGCCTGAGGGTGAGTACAGTATTGGTTTTCCGCAGCCCGAAGAGGTTTTTCCCGGAGGAGCATTAAATCCTGAATCAAAATTGCCATGGTATTCGCCATGGAGAATAATTACAGTTGGTTCCTTAAAAACTATTACAGAATCTACCCTTGGTACAGACCTTGCGCCATCATCGGATGTGAAGATGAATGCTCAAGTAATTAAACCGGGTAAATCGTCTTGGAGCTGGGCTATTTTGAAGGATAACTCTATTCTTTATGATGTGCAGAAGCGCTTTATCGATTATGCCGCCGACATGAAATGGGAATACTGCCTGATAGATGTGAACTGGGATACGCGCATTGGATACGATAAAATTAAAGAGCTGGCCGATTATGCCGCTGGTAAAAATGTAGGACTTATTTTGTGGTATAATTCTGCCGGAAGTTGGAATAGTACGCCATATCATCCTAAAAGCGCCCTTTTAACGCATGAACAACGTGTCCGGGAATTTAAGCGCATTCAGGATATAGGCATAAAAGGGATCAAAGTAGACTTTTTCGGAGGCGACGGACAATCGATGATGAAGTATTATGTGGATATTTTGAAAGACGCGGCCGCCCATAATCTGTTGGTTAATTGCCATGGCTCTACCTTGCCCCGCGGTTTGCAGCGCACTTATCCTAATCTGGTATCTATGGAAGCAATCAAAGGGTTCGAATTCGCCACCTTTGAGCAGGAAAATCAGGACGTACAACCTACCCATTGCGCTATTCTCCCTTTTGCTCGTAACGCGTTCGATCCGATGGATTATACGCCGATGGTTCTACATGATATACCTAAAATTAAGCGTAAAACAACTAACGGGTTTGAGTTGGCTCTGCCAATTCTTTTCCTGTCGGGAGTACAGCATTTGGCCGAAACTCCGGAGGGTATGAAGCATGTACCCGATTATGTGAAGGAGCATTTAAGAAAGTTGCCGTCTTATTGGGATGAGGTGAAGTTTATAGATGGTTTTCCGGGAAAATCGGTGGTTATCGCCCGGCGGTCTGGAAAGAACTGGTACGTGGCAGGTATCAATGGCGAATCTTCAAAAAAGATAATGGATCTTAACCTTTCGTTTCTGAAAAAATATAAAGGAACCATCATAACCGATGGCGGCGGGGAGAGAACATTTGAGCAGCGGGCGATAATAGCCCGAAAGAAAACTAAGGTATCTGTAAATCCTGCCGGAGGCTTTGTAATGGTATTTACCAAAAACTAGTTTTATCAACAGCGGAGGTGCAGCGGCTAAGATTTGGTTTTATGTGTAATTTTTTTAAATATGATGAGGGTAAAAAGTTTCTTTTCTATAATTACGCTTCTAAGCACGATCAATGTATTCGCACAAGATCAAACATCGGTTATACTTAAAGATAAAAGTATCAGTATTGTTAACGGAAGCAGAACTCTTTTAAGGGTTGATTCCGTTAGTTTAAACTTTATAGCTCAAAGCAGCCAGTCGGTTTTGCATAACAGTCCCGACAGTATTATTATTCAGTTGCGGTACAAAAAAATGCCCGAGTTTTACCGGATAAATATTGATAGAGATTATACGGAAAACCTTACGATAACCCGTCGGAACGGAGTGTTTCATTTTTTTATGAATCCAAAATGGGCCAGAAGTTTTACTCTTCACCTTGCGGAGGAAAACGATCATTATTTCGGTTTGATGGAGGGTTTGTATCCCGATAATAAAAAATCTCCCGACTTGCGCGGGCAGACTATAGATGTGGAAGTGATAGGAGAGGCAGCGCGTTTGTTTGAGAACTACGCCTCGGTTTGGTCATCATTCTTCTTCAACCCGAAAGGCTATGCCTCGTTTGTAAATACTTTTGCCCGAGGAAGATATCAGTTGGCCGTAAATGGAAAAACCACTATTTTTCATGATACCGGTAAATTAGACTGGTATGTATTTACCGGAGATCATCAAAAGATTTATCAGAGCTATTACCAGGTAATTGGAAAACCCAAATTTGTGCCTTTATGGGCATGCGGGCCCATTGTGTGGCGCGACGAAAATAACAACGGGGCCCCCGAAATTTTGGACGACGCCAGGAAATTTTCGGATTTGAAAATTCCTTTAACTACGTTGATGGTCGACAGGCCCTACAGCAATGGCGGGCACCAATGGTCGAAGATGGATTTTAACTCAAAATTCGCCAACCCCGAAGTATGGATTAAGGAATTGAAAAATAAGTATGGTTTAGAATTTATTACCTGGATAGCTTCTGCTACTTTCACCGATAAAGAATTCCCCGGCCTGTTAGAAGGCTCTTTCGGCTATATGGATCTGTCTGACGCGGCAAGTGTGGCCGAGTTCGGAAAACGCCTTAAACAGCATCAATACTCTAACGGAGTAAAAGGGCATAAAATGGATCGTGCCGATGAGCAGTTTCCGCACGGCGAGCCCTGGAAGGATAAAACGCCCGAGTTTGAGCGGCGCAACAAATACGTTTACCTGTATACCAAAGTTACTGATAGCTTATTGAGAACGTCCTGGGGCGATGATCAGTTTACCTTTACAAGAGCAGGAATCCACGGTTCCCAGCCATACCTGAGCGGAATTTGGGGAGGGGATGTACGAACCAGTTGGGACGGGATGGCCGCCAACCTCGCGAATGCTATGCGTGTTTCGTATATGGGTTTCCCTAATTGGGGTACAGATGCTACCGGTTATTCGGGAACAGGGGTAATTCCAGATGACTTATACATTCGATGGCTGCAATGGAGTGTGTTTAATGGTATTAATGAAATTAAAATAGACGGTGGTTTGGGCCGGGGCCCCGACAGAGCGCCCTGGAAATATAGCATTGCGGTACAAAATGCTTTCAGAAAAGCCTGCGAGCAGCGGATGGAATGGTTGCCGCACATTTTCTCTCAACTTAACTCATCCGCAAAATATGGCCCCTTAATGAAACCTTTGGGAATGGTTTACCCTGAAGATGAAAACACACATGCGGTCTGGGATGAATATATTTTTGGCAATACCCTGCTGGTGGCACCGATTTTGTCGCCTGAAGGACGACGCAGGGTTTATTTGCCTGAGGGAGAATGGATCGATTACTATTCGGGCAAACTTTATCAGGGAAAACAAACCATAACAGTCGAATCGACACTCGAAAATATCCCTGTCTTTATAAAAACAAATTCTTTCCAGGTAAGAGGAAATATCTACACCGGAAATCAAAAAATCTGGAATGCAGGCGCAGGCGACTATTATGCGGATATTTATTTTTATCCCGGAGTGGGAACGGCTCAATTTGATTTTATCGATTCTCGCCTGGAAAATAAAGCGATTGTTTTACAGGCTGTTACAGATGCCCGTAAAATTTCGGTTTCCGTACCTCCTGTCTCGTATCCGGGAAACCTTAAAATTTTCATGAAAAACAAGCCCTCAGTAATAAAAGCGGGTAACAGGCTTATTAAATATGAGTATAAAGACGGTTTTGTATCTATAAAAAGGGTGTCCGGTAAGCCGCTTGCAATAGAGATAATATTTTAAGTTAGCTTAAAAAGATTTGGAGGTTTTGCCATGCTTGAGAGTATGTTTTTATGAGAAATAACCCGTATTACTTCCTCGATTCATACTATATTTGAAGGAAGATGTGTAGCAACACACGATAAGCCTGGCCTCCGGGATATACTAAATACCTTTTCAATACACTTTGCACCAGTTTAAACTCATTTATGAAACAAGTTTTTTGGCTATTGTCTATTATGTTTACCGGAACATTAATAGCACAAACAAGGGGAGAAATTAAGGTTGTGAACGTGGCTCAGGCTTGGGCGAATAATTCGGTAAATGCCGTTATTTTTCGAAAAAATTCACTGGTTACCTATCGAGACACACAGTTCATCGCTTACTATAATCAGGATAAATTTGTTGTGCTGGGTAAAAGAAAAGCAGGCACGGGAGACTGGATTTTGAAACAAACTCCTTTCCAGGGAAATGCTAACGACGCACATAATTCCATTTCGATTATGGTTGACGGGGAGGGGTTTTTACACATGTCCTGGGATCATCATGGGCACAGCCTGAGATACGCCAAAAGCCTTAGTCCCGGCTCGCTGGAACTCACAAAAAAAATTCCTATGATCGGAACGGGCGAAAATCAGGTAACCTATCCCGAATTTTATAAAATGCCTTCGGGAGACTTACTATTTTTTTATCGAAGCGGTTCTTCTGGGCAGGGCGATCTGGTGTTAAATAAGTATGATGTTAACACCAAAACCTGGAAACGCCTTCATAATAATCTTATTAATGGTGAAAGTGCCCGGAATGCCTATTGGCAGGCTTACATAGACCACAAAGGCACCATCCATATTTCCTGGGTTTGGAGAGAATCGCCAAACGTTGCCAGCAATCATGATTTGGGCTATGCCTGCTCTAAAGACGGAGGTTTAACCTGGCAAAAATCAACCGGAGAGCGGTATGTTATCCCAATAACGCAATCAACAAGCGAGTATGCCTTTAAAATTCCTCAAAATAGCGAACTGATTAATCAAACATCCATGTCGGCAGATAAAGCCGGTAACCCTTTTATCGCTACATACTGGCGAGAGTCGGGTTCCAATATCCCGCAATATCACATCGTTTATAATACCGGTAAGAAATGGCAGGTTATGAATCTTGATTTTCGTACCACAGCATTTTCTTTAAGCGGGGCTGGCACTAAGCGCATCCCCATTTCAAGGCCGCAAATTATGGTAAGTAATGCTAGGTCAAAGCCATCAGGATTACTGGTTTTTAGAGACGAAGAGCGCGGAAGTAAAGTATCGGTAGTTACAATCAAAAACTTTAAGAAGAATAAATGGTCCGTCAGCGACCTCACAAACACTTCGGCAGGATCATGGGAGCCAAGCTTCGATACCGAGTTGTGGAGCCGGAAAAGAACTCTGAATCTGTTTCTGCAAAACGTGCAGCAGGTAGACGCGGAAGGCAAGGCGAATATACCGCCTCAAATGGTTCAGGTATTAGAATGGAAGCCCAATTTTTAATATAAAGCGATGAATAGTAATAGATTTTTATCCTGCACGTATATAGCACTGAGCATTGTTATGAGTTCCTGTTCGGTTCAGAAATCGCAGGTTCCGGGTGCGTCAAAAACAGAAGTGCTTCAGGTGATCAATAAGGTGAATACCAATTGGCAAACAAAGAATGCTCCCCAAGAGAGAGCCTTCTGGGATGTAGCCGCATACCATACCGGCAATATGGAGGCCTATTCAATCACCAAAAACGAGGCTTATCGTGAATATTCTGAAACCTGGGCCGTGCATAATCAATGGAAAGGGGCAAAATCAGATAATAAGTCAGGCTGGAAATACAGTTATGGCGAAAAAGATGACTACGTGCTATTCGGCGACTGGCAAATTTGCTTTCAAACCTATATCGATCTGTACAATCTGGAGAAAGACGACAAAAAAATAGCTCGTGCCAGGGAAGTGATGGAATATCAGATGAGTACTCCCAAGAACGATTATTGGTGGTGGGCCGACGGACTTTACATGGTAATGCCGGTGATGACCAAATTGTACAAGCTTACCGGCAACAAGCAATACCTCGATAAGCTGCATGAGTACTTTAGTTATGCCAACAGTATTATGTACGACAATGAGGAGAAACTATATTTCAGAGACGCGAAATATGTGTATCCGAAACATAAAAGCGCCAGCGGTAAGAAGGATTTTTGGGCCAGAGGCGATGGCTGGGTATTCGCCGGATTGGCGAAAGTATTAAAAGATCTGCCAAAAGAAGATGCTCATAGGGCCGAATATATAACCAAATTTAAAGGAATGGCACTAGCGATTAAACAGTCTCAGCAGGCTGAAGGATATTGGACGCGGAGCATCTTGGATCCTGTACACGCACCCGGCCCTGAAACCAGCGGGACAGCTTTTTTTACTTACGGTATGCTCTGGGGAATAAACAACGGATACCTTAATAAAAAAGAGTATTTGCCTGTAGTAATTAAAAGTTGGGCCTACCTTACCAAAGTAGCTTTACAGGCCGATGGTACGGTTGGCTATGTGCAGCCAATAGGTGAAAGAGCGATACCAGGCCAGGTGGTAAATCAAAAATCCACCGCAAATTTTGGGGTGGGAGCTTTTTTACTTGCTTCTGCGGAGATGTACCGGTTTTTGGAATTAAATGATTAAAGGCACTTTATAAAATCATGACATACAGATTTTTCATCAAAAGCCTTTCGTGGTGTTGCGTTATGATGATGCTGAGTTGTTCGGTAACTAGGCCAGTTAGTTTTATGGCAGGCACAGCCTTACCCTCAGCTCTTGATCAGCATTTTGCTGATGCTACCGCACAGTATAAGTTTATGATGAAAAATCTTCCGGAGGGAAGGTTCCCCAAAACATTCGACCCGAAAACAGGAAAGCAGGAAACCAGCAATTCAGCCTGGTGGTGCAGCGGATTTTATCCCGGCACCTTGCTTTATTTATATGAGCAAACTAAAGATCCGGTACTTTACGCCGAAACCGAACGAATTTTAAAATTACTGGAGAAAGAGAAAAATAACAAATCAACTCACGACTTAGGCTTTATGATGTACTGTAGCTTTGGTAACGCAAACCGAATCGCGCCAAAACCCGAGTATAAAGACATCCTGATTACCAGTGCCAAATCGCTTGCTACACGCTTTAATCCTAAAACCGGAGTTATAAGGTCATGGGATTCTAAGGATCCTTCCCAATTTCTGGTGATTATTGATAACATGATGAATCTTGAGCTTCTCTTCTGGGCTTCAAAAGCTACTGGCGATCTTACCTATCGAAATATCGCTATTACTCATGCAAATAATACGTTAAAAAATCATTTCCGTCCTGATTATAGCTCTTACCATGTGCTCGAGTACGAAACAGAAACCGGAAAGGTCAATAAAAAGCGCACGCATCAGGGTTATGCCGACGAATCGGCCTGGGCCCGCGGGCAGGCCTGGGGCCTGTATGGCTTTGTAGTAATGTATCGCGAAACGAAAGATGAGAAATACCTAGAGCAGGCAAAGAATATCGCAGGGTTTATTTTGAATCATCCTAATTTACCTTCGGATAAAGTACCTTACTGGGATTTTAATGCGCCCAATATTCCAAATGCTTTAAGAGATGCATCAGCGGGCTCAATTATAGCATCCGCTTTGCTTGAATTATGCACATACGTAAAACCTGAAGGGGGTAAAGAGTTGTTCTCATCTGCCGAAACGATGCTTGCATCATTAGCGTCCTCAAATTATAAGACAGCGATAGGAGGTAACGGCGGTTTTATACTGATGCACGGAGTTGGTAATATGCCAGCCAAAACAGAGATAGATACGCCGCTTACTTACGGAGATTATTATTATGTTGAGGCCCTTGTACGTTATAAGAGCCTCATTAAGAAGTAATTAAAATTTAAAGCCGCCATTATATGCAAATGTCCCTTAACATTTAATACCCTTAATTGAAACATTTCTATCCGTTGGTAATTGTGAAAAGGGCATGCCAACTCTTAACTTTGCGTTGATTTCTAAACCTACTCAGATGATATTTAAGTTGCCTATTATAAACCTCCTTGTTTTCTGTTCTTGTATCGCGTTTGCGCAAAACCCGAAAAATGATTGGGAAAATCCCTTGCTTATCGATTTAAACAAAGAGAAGCCGCACGCAACCTTTATGGTTTATGATAATGCGGATGATGCTAAAACCGATGATTACAGCAAATCGCCCTTTTATCAGTCGCTTAACGGAAAATGGAAGTTCGTTTATGTAGACAAGTATGAAGACCGCATTAAAGATTTTTATCGTGCAGATTTGAATGATAAAAATTGGGCGGATATTCCCGTACCATCTAATTGGGAACTTAAAGGTTTCGGTATTCCTATCTACTCAAATATAAACTATCCTCACCCCACAAATCCGCCGTTTATAGGTAAGGATAATCCGGTAGGCACTTACCGAAAAACATTCAGCGTTCCACAGTCATGGGCCGGACGAGAGGTGCTACTGCATTTTGGTTCGATAACCGGCTACGCTGTAATTTATGTAAATGGCGAAAAGGCGGGTATGACCAAAGTTTCTAAAAGCCCGGCCGAATTCAATATCAGCAAATATCTTAAGCCCGGCGAAAATTTATTAGCCGTGCAAGTGTTCCGCTGGCACGATGGAAGCTATCTGGAAGATCAGGATTTTTGGCGTTTAAGTGGCATTGAACGTGATGTGTTTCTTTATTCGCTCCCAAAACTAACTTTATGGGACTTCTTTGTAAAAGCCGATTTAGATGCGAGTTATAAGAACGGCCTCTTTTCTGCTTCGGTCGACTTGAGAAAATTTGACGATGCCCAGGTTAACGGAGCTGAGGTTTCATTGAGCCTTGCGGATATAACCGGTAAAATAGTATATTCTCAACAACAGAAGGCAGGCGGCATTACGGCAGGTATAAACAATCTGAGTTTTAACGGACGCATTCCGAATGTGAAAAAATGGAGTGCCGAGTCGCCCTATTTATATAATCTGACAATTAATGTAAAGGATGTCGCAGGTAAGTCGCTTGGCTTTTCGGGCGTAAAGGTGGGTTTCCGCAAAATAGAGATTAAAGATTCACAGTTACACGTTAACGGAACGCCGGTGTTGATTAAGGGTGTAAACCGCCACGAACACGATGATGTAGAAGGGCATGTAGTTTCAAAAGAGTCGATGATAAAAGACATTCAGTTAATGAAGCAGTTTAATATCAATGCGGTTCGTACCAGCCATTATCCCAACGACCAGTTATGGTATAAACTATGTGATAAGTACGGCCTCTACCTGGTAAACGAAGCTAATATCGAGACCCATGGTATGGGATCTCTTCCCTGGTTTAGCGATACAACAAGGCACCCGGCTTATCTGCCGGAATGGGCCCCGGCTCATATGGACAGGATTGAAAGGCTGGTTGAAAGGGATAAGAATCATCCATCGGTTGTTATTTGGTCTTTAGGTAATGAATGTGGTAACGGAAAAGTGTTTCACGACGCTTATAAATGGATAAAAAAGAAAGACCCGTCAAGGCCTGTGCAGTTCGAACAGGCACTAGAAGACTGGAATACAGATATTGTTTGTCCGATGTATCCGGGCATTGGCGACCTGCAGAATTATGCCGCGTCGGATAAAAAACGCCCTTACATTATGTGCGAATACTCGCATGCTATGGGAAACAGCAGTGGTAATTTTCAGGAGTATTGGGATGTTATCATGAGTAATAAAAAAATGCAGGGCGGATTTATCTGGGATTGGGTAGATCAGGGCATACGCGCGATTGATGATAATAAAAAAGTTTATTGGGCCTATGGCGGCGATTTAGGAGGATACCATTTACAAAACGATGAGAATGGCGTTGCCGACGGGCTGCTGGCTTCAGATCGTACACCACATCCCGGTTTGTACGAAGTGAAAAAGGTATATCAGAATATCCTCTTCAAAGAAAAAAATCTTGCCGGGGGCGTAATTAGTGTTCAAAACCTGTTCGACTTTACTAATCTCGATCAATTTAATTTTAAATGGGAGATTTATCGAAACGGCGAAAAAGTAAAAGAAGCACCTTTCATGGTTAATCTGGCTCCGCATGGGTTGAAAGATATCACACTTCCCTTACCTATGTTTAAATCGGCCGAGGGAAGTGAGTATTTTGTAAATATTTACGCATACACTAAAACCCCTACAGAATTGGTTGCGGCCGGGCATGAAATAGCCCGTGAGCAATTTAAAAAGTCTGGCGATTACTTCGCGAAAAGTGTGCTGCCGGAGGGAGATTTGCAGATTAATAAAGGCGAAAATAAGCTAACGTTCAAATCAGGAGATATTAGTGGCGAGTTTGATACCCGCAGCGGAAGAATTACCCGCTATGTTTCAAAGAGAAACAACCAGTGGGATATCCGTCGATTCCCCGAGCCGTTTTTTTGGCGGGCCCCGACCGATAATGATTTTGGAAACGAAATGCAAATCAAATCGGGAGTGTGGCGCACAGCACACGCAAATCCGAAAGTAAAGCTTGTAACGGTAGGCCAATTAACCGAGGCGGGCCAGCCTCTTAAAGTGGAGTATGAATTGTTAGGTATCGCTGTTCCTTATACCGTAGATTATTTAATCCAAAAAGATGGCTCGATTAAGGTTACCGCCTCTATGGACATGACCGGGCATAACCTTCCGGAACTGCCCCGTTTTGGAATGAGAATGGAACTGGGCGGCCACTTTGGCAACCTTAGTTTTTATGGCAGGGGGCCCTGGGAGAATTATAGCGATAGAAAAACCGCTTCGTTTATAGGGCTGCATAAAGGGCTGGTTAAGAATCAAACTACATGGGGCTATATTCGCCCTCAGGAAAGCGGAAATAAAACTGATGTGAGGTGGATAAGCCTCACTTCTAACAACGGAAACGGTTTTCGGATTGAAGGATTACAGCCATTATCATTTAGTGCTTTGAATAATTCTGCCGAAGATTTTGATTCGGGACTCACCAAAAAACAGCAGCATCCCACAGATATTAAACCTCGAAACAGTACTTTTCTTTCCATCGACCTAAAACAGCGCGGTGTTGGTGGAGATACCAGTTGGGGGGCCTTGCCGCAGGATAAATACAGGCTTTTAGATAAGAAGTATACGTATAGTTATATTATTAAATTGATAGATTAGTTTTAAGCTGGTAATCACTTTAAATAGAGTCTCAAAATTTGTAAGAAAATTATATACCAACCTAAGCTGAAATTGCAATATTAGGTTTGTAAGGGGAGGGATGATTTTCTCGCCCCTTGGGAGAGCTGCCGAAGGCAGAGAGGGGCTGCGTCAGAAATGATGAAACAGCCTGCAATTTTATCGAGAGCGGAAATTCGAAATCGGCACATCCGGTATGGCTGGTCACAAGGAGTGTACTCAATTCCGACTCGGGTTAGAGGTATTGATGCCTGTAATAAGGCTTCCCTGTTGTTTATTCCATAACTATAAATTCCTTCCCATACATATACTATTAGGAATGTTTATGTAGGGGCCGAAGGGAGGGATCCGTTCAAATCCGTGCTTTTCGTATAATTTTATAGCTTCCGGCTGTTTGCTGCCTGTTTCTAAAACCGCACGTTGATAAAACAACTCTTTTGACCATCGTGTAAGTGCTTCTATCATTAAAGATGCCACACCGAATCCACGAAAGTAGGGGTTAACGTACATCCGTTTTATCTCTACAGTATATTTATCAATCTCTTTGAAGCAGCCGCATCCCACCGTAATGTTTGTTATTTGAGCTACAACCGCGGTATCCAGGGCATTTATCTGAATGTTAATGTCGTATTTATAGTCAGCCTGACTGTAGCGCGACATTAAGTCGTTATCTAACTCCATAATTAGATTTTTAAATCTTTTATCGTCACTTGTGGTCCTAAAAATCTCTATCATGCTGTTTGCCAAAAAACGAGTGAATATTATCTGTGTTTCCAGTAAATTTACTAAATCATTAAAAATATTTTATCATTTTGAAGTTTTTTTTATCTATTTATCAATAATAGTGTGATGAATTTCTAAAAAGTGATTACGATTTCTTGCAGCAGATAAGGACGCAAACGATTTTTTAGTTCAATTCAAAAACAATATCGAATAGATCAGAACATAATATCCGATAACTATTATCAAAATTCTGGTAATGAGAAATAAACCCGAACGAAAGAAGATCGTAATAATAATGCCTGTAATCAATGCGATTAAGCCGCAAAGGAAATAAATGCCTTTAGATTTAACCTCCAGGTTCGTTTCAATATATTCGTTGCTCTGGTTCAACGACTCTCGATTTAGGATATCTAAGGAAGAACGAGGTTTTTCCGAAGCTGTTGTCTGGTTGTTTTTAACCGGATTGGCGGCCCTGCTTCGAGTCGGAAAACCTGCTGCCTTGTAGCGTACTTAGGGTTTGATTTCTTAGTCTCTGACGGGGGATTTTTAGTGTCCGTTTTTGTAATACTGTCTAAAGAAATCCTGGGAATCAAAACTACTCTTACCGGGATTTTTTTAACCGAAACAGTTGTATCTGGCTGCTTCGATAAAGCATTAGCCTTAAAGCCGTAAACCAGCAGCAAGATTATATAGATTTGTTTAGGCATAAGTTGTTTACAACCTTGAACGGAAGAAACATCCCGTCTTTTTTACAATATTATTTTTTATTCAAAAGATAGGCTTGTTCCATTATCTGCTCAAAATCAGCCAGATCAAAGGGTTTTCCGATAGCCAAATCGGCACCAGCTTGTTTGGCTAGTTGATTAATATTATCATTGGCGGTTGAGTACACCACGGGAATTGACCTATATACGGGATGACTTTTAATATGTTGGGTAGCGATAATTCCTCCCGTGTCCGGAATCCAGTTATCCATTACAATAACAGATGGATTTGAGTTAGCTATTAGTTCGATTATTCCGTTAACGTGTTCGGATGTAGTCACTTCCCATCCAGCTCCTCTTAGTATGAGGTCGAGAACCTCCAGGATTTCTTTATCATCATCGCAAACCAAAACTCTTTTCATTTTGATATCAATAGGAACAATGAATGCTTCAATTTATCCGAGCTTGTTTTTAGCCTGAATGTGATGATACTAGTTTAGGTAAAACGCGAGAAGATTTTTGTGAAATATCTCATGCTGCTGATCTATAAAACCTGTCTCAAGCGGCTTGAGACGATTGAACTTTATTCAATTCTTGTTTTTTCTTAAATCTTGAAATATCGGCTTTAAGTTTAAAAATCAATTCCAGGTCGATCAATTTTTCGATAACTAAAGTAGGTGTAGTTTTTTTCATATTCCATCATTTTCGTTTATTATACCAATCTAATGCCAAAAGAAAAATATTGCTTTTACCGGGTTTAATGCGGTTGGTAAGATAATTTATGTCTATAATAACATACACCTTAAAAATAAAAACGCCGGAATGTTAATCCCGGCGCCGCTCTGTTTGGATTTAATTTAAAAGCTATTCCGAAGTCTTATATAGTTTATAAAAGATCGGCATATTGCTTATAAGAGCAAAAACAAAAATGCATAGCATAGTAATTTCTAATGAAGAACTGGCCGTTTTTAGAAAGTAAAGCATTTCTAACAGAAGAACAATTCCAATAAACACCGTTATTTTTTTAGCAAGGCACCACGCATAAGGTGTGTTACATTTAATAGGGGAAGTCATAATGGTTGCGTTAAGTTAAACCATACTTGAGTGATAAGGATCATCAGGTTATAATGGCAATTATAAATTTAACGTCTTAATAATAAAAATGTTTCCCTCTAAAATGGTTTAGGGTACTTTTTCAGAATCAATTGTCTAATCATAGGTTTAATTCAGTTAATTTGTTAGGTTACAATTTCTAAATACGCTATGTTAACTGTTTCTTCCAGCTCAAAAGTCTATGTATGTTGTTTTAATGGCCTAATTACAGGCGGCGTTGAATTAGCCCATCAACTTGTCAGCATACTAAACGAGAATGATATTCATGCTTCTATAGTTTATGTAGACGATAAAGGCAGTATTTGCGATCATCCGAAAGTGCCCGAAGAATATTCGCACTACAACCTCAATGTTGCAACCTTAATTGAAGACGATCCGCAAAACGTACTTGTTTTATTTGAGGCCATTTTTCATAAATACAGGGAATACACCCATTGCCAACTGATTTTCTGGTGGTTAAGCGTAGATAATTTTTATACCTGTTCCAGTCATTTTCTTAGTTTGAGCGACTATTTAAAACTTGGCTTCCGCGAATGGTTTTATCAGTTCTCTAAACGGATATACCGGCTGGCCTTCCAACAAAGAAATACCTTTCGCGATAATTTTACGATAAAAGAATTGAGCGAAAGCCGGGCCTTAAACTGTTATCAATCTATATATGCGCAGCATTTTCTGCTTAATCATCATTTCCCAAAAACGCTTCCGCTGTCAGACTATATAAATACCGAGTTCATAACTGATGATTTTAGTTCAGGAAGAGAAGATAAGATTCTTTTTAATCCTAAAAAAGGATATGCTTTTACAAATAAAATCAGAAAAGCTACCCCGCATTTAAAATGGGTTAAATTGGAGGGAATGACCCGACACCAATTACAAGAACAATTTCAAACCAGTAAGTTGTATGTTGATTTTGGCAACCACCCGGGAAAAGACCGTATTCCTCGTGAGGCCGCGATAAACGGTTGTTGTATAATGACCAACCAACGCGGATCAGCGAAAAATTTCGAAGACGTTTCCGTTCCGGTTAGGTTTAAAATAAACGATAAGAAAACTACTAAAGAAGAAATAATTGCTCTCATCGAGGAGGTTTTAAAGAATTATGAGGCCTATAAACCCGAATTCGACTTTTACCGGAAGCGGATTTTGGAGGAGAAGAAAATTTTCGAGATGCAGGTAAAGGCGATTTTCGGGATTGGGTAAACTCTTTATACACGAACGGGTTTTGAGAGACCGCCTATCGTAGACAATCTGTAATAGTTAAACCTATCAGGGGAGGGCATAGCAGGTTGTTATAAACTTGTTTCCTAAGTCTATGAGCGATTTATAAATTCAACGTTTCTTTAAACTGAGGTTATATTGCGCACTTAGCCGACCTAATATCGCTGAAAGAGCGATGTTATCTTGAGAGGTAACTATAGTGGTGCCATAGTTTGTTGTATGTTCGGTAACCCGGGTAGCAGAATTTTTGGTTAACGGAAAGGCGAAGCCAGCTTGAGCGTTTAATTTTATTCTTTTTAATTTATAACTATAACTTATTACGGGGTCTGCGCTTATACCTTTGAGGTTCTCATATCTGCTTTTTATATATTTTGCATTGGGATCTGTACTTGAAAAGCGAAAATCTGTATACACGGAATAAGAAATTCTGATACCAACCGCAAAATCGCTTTGTAGTCGTTTTGTACCCGAGTTGCATTGAACAAAAAGCGTATTGTAACGTGCTTGAGTAGCTTCACCACCCTCAGGGTAGCCACGGAAATACCAATAGTTATCAATTTTAGTACTTCCGCCACCTAAATAGACTTCCAGAATTTTATTATCAACTTTTGTAAAATACCCCAAACCTCCCTTAATGCAATAATCATTCTTTTCTATTTTATACTGACTTCCTAATATTGTAACTCGTGTTTTACTCCCAATGTCATAGCTAGCAGTGGTAAAAACCGCAAGTTTATCTGTAAAAGTGTAAGAAAGGTTTAAGTCAAAGCCTCCGCCTCTGCCTAAAGACATATGGAGTTGGTTTTTCTCATCGTGAAGAGGAAGGATAAGAGATTTCGGGGTGTAATATTCTTTAGAGTCGTTTTGAGCAAAAGTAGCCCTGGCTACCATGCAGATTATTCCTAAAAGTAGATTTCGAAATTTCATGTTGTTGATATAGGCGATACAGGTTTGTATTAGTAGACAAATTCAACTTTAAAAGTATAATGCTCCGAAAATTATTTGAAATAAAGCTCAATCTCTTCCTGGGCCAATAATCCGGAGTTTATTATAGCGGCAGTAATAAATTTTAAATCTTCAGCAATGAGTTTTGAAATTACCTTACAAGAGCCCTGCTCCTTCCATTTATAAAGTTTTTCGGATTGCATCTTTATGAGATCGGGTTTATTACGAAGAGAAGGATGTATCTCTGAATTAATGTAAATTGAGCAAGTAAAAATTTTGTCGTCCGACACACCAGCTACAATAAAGAATTTTTCATGATCTATGACATCAAATTTATTAAGGAAAATATCCCCCTTAGATAAACCTGTTTGAAATAGTATTTTCTTAGCGGACTCTCCAAATGCATCCGAAAGTCCGGCCATTACCTTACAAGTTGCCGTAAATAAGATTGTTGTCGAGCAAAGTCTATGAAAGATTCATCTTCTCCTGCTTCTGTGATTAAATTCTCAAAAGAGATAGTTCTGTTAAGAGCGGTATTGCTCCAGGCGTAGTCGTGAGATTTTTCTCTTATTTCCTCCCATGACATTTTCCCATATTTCTCGATATTTTCTTTCAGAAATTTTAAATCAGTAGGAGATAATACTCGCAGATCAGGTTCTTGATTGTTTTGAATTAAATCCCAATTTTCAACAGAGAAAAAGCGGGAAAACTTTCCATCATCTTTAAAATAACCATCTCCTCTAACCGATTTAAAAATATCGTAGAGATTTGTTGGATCAGGCCCATCAGCCATAGCAATATAGTTATCTCCAGTTATGGTACGGCCATAAGTAGCCAGATGATCCCTGTCAGAAAAATAAAGAATTTTGAAAATTTTGTGGAAATCCTTTCTTTTCAACTGAGATGAAATGAATAGCACAGATTGTACTGTCTTTCGCTCATTAAACTCTGTATATGTTGAATGTTCCATAAATAAAGGTATGCAAATTTTATACCCGAAGGTAGAAAATGAAATAACGAAATTAGCTAACTCAGAAACAAATGCTAATTAGTTTAGCAGGGGATTTGAATCATGTTTTGTGCTTTAAAAGCTTTCCGGAAATCTTTTGTTTGAAGTTGTTTCTTAACAGAGCCCTCTGAAACTAAAATACCGCAAATGATTCCTGAATCATTAAATTAAAGAAAACCAAACATTTTACCCGACACAACCATCGCAATTCCTGCGATTAAGTAGCATACGATCATAACTAGCACAAGAACGCCCATAAATGTATAATGGCGGTTAAGGTACATCATAGCTTTTCTTAACGATTCGGTATCCTTATACTCGATTGCGCTTTTCGACTGCGTGGAGAACTGCCACAGAAAATAGATAGGAAAAAAGTATATCAGAGCTATTATAGTCATTGGCAGAATTGCCAGTATACTGCTTGATCCATTGAAAAACTGCATAGAAACAATTCCGATGATTATTACGGCGAAGCCAATAAATATGAATCCGAGTAATGATAAGAATTTAGTCCATTTACGGGTGGATCTCAAATGCTGAATACACAAGCTATCGAATGTGATAAAATCAGGTTCTTCCTGAGGGGATAAGTTTTCCATTATTAAGGGTTTAGGTTTACGTTTTAAAGATAAGGACTTTGATGAAAATTGCAACTGATGCGAATTCGGAGAACCGACGATAAAAAAGGGTATAAAAAAAGCCGCTATAAAGCGGCTTTGGTGGAGAATATCGGAGTCGAACCGATGACCTCTTGCATGCCATGCAAGCGCTCTAGCCAGCTGAGCTAATCCCCCCTTGAGGTTGGCAAAAGTAATTAAAAGTTGGTATGTGGCAAATAAATGTTTTAAATAAGCATTAAAGGTTGGTTTTTACCTTTAGTATGTCTAACACAGCTTGGACATCTTCTTTATAAGGCAACATTCTCAAATCCCATCGCGCAAAGAAACCGTCCAGGCTTACCTCTGCTTCGCAATCTGGCATACGTTTCTGTTTTAATCAGCGAGAGCTTCCATAAAAGCTTACTTAATCTTTTCAATCGCATCGCTTCGTTCTGCAAATAAAAATCTTCCAGCTTTTCGTCTTTATGTGCTCGCCTGCGATCGAAAAATGCTTCACGACTGTCAAAACTATTGAGACCTTACACACAAACCTTATTCAATAGTGTCGCCAGTCGCTCGTGTAAACATACTAAGCAGCCGCATTTTACAATGCTTTCTATGCTTAGACATTTTTTTCAACTCGCAGAGGCTCGCTATGTTAGGTCTGTGTCTGTTGGAAGTTCGAGAGAAGTAATTATCTTTAAGCAGTAGCTTCATGTCTAACTATACAATACTAAGTATTACCAAATCGCAATTAATTTAAAAATCAAACCGTTTCAACTTGAAGGAAAGTATAAAACTTATATCAACCTGCCTTGAACACAATATAGAGGACATAAAACTGACCCTTTTATTTGCAGACAAGATTGAAATTCCAGCCATACAATATATTATTGGTACTAAGGAGCCGGAAGAGATGGTTGACGGTCAAACCTATGAGTTGGGAAAAGATATATTCTTGGAAGACGATCGAATGAGTAATGGATTCAAAGACCAGATTCAGGTGTTAGTTGACGAAGGGCTCGTTAATTTGAATAACTCATACTACCAAACACTATATCAAAAGCCAATTGGAGAGCAACTCAGAGCCCTCTCACGTGATATTGTCAAAGAAAGTTGGCGGGATATAATTCTGAAGCCATACGATCAGCCTCAGCCTAAAGGTAAGAAATATTACCTTATAGATGAGGAGGCTGAAAGAATCGCTAAAGAACTTGGAAATACATATAACGATTTGGTCGGCTTTGTTTTGCACTATTATGTAAGTACGCTCGCAATTTTTTTCAATGAGAGTTGGAGTGGAGCTACGACAATAACATCAAGTGAGGTAGTTACTAAGTTTTTGAGATATTTCTACGAAAGAACCTCTAAATTTAACACACAGAAAACCCCTATAAAAAATAGCACAACTTATCCACAGATAGCTTTTGATACTTTAAAATTAAGTATTCCAACCATAAGTGCTCTGGCTTTTGAAGATGTTTTGGAGTTAAAATATAAATTAAACGATGAATTATTGCGATTCCAATATGAAATGCAGCGGTTTCAATTTGAGATGGAAAATGAATTCGACCAGCATAGCTTACCTATTAAAGCAAGAGAGATTGCAAAGTTTAGAATTCAACCGGCAATTGAAGATCTTACTACAAGATTAACCTCAGGCAGCTATAGTTTTGTGAAAACAATTTTAACTGAATTGAAGGACCCTAAGTCTTACACCCCATTGTTAACAAGCGTTTTTGGGAATGTTCCATCTCATCTTACCATACTATTAAGTGCTGGTCTGATATCAATTACAACATATATGGAGCTGGTTGAGCATTTTAAACAAAGAAGCACTCTAAGAAAGAACGGCTTGTTCTATATTCTTGACCTTACAAAAAGAATAAAAAATAAAAGCACTCAAGTAAGAAAGGGATCAAGGATGACCTTAAAAACTAAAGATTAATGAGTAAGCTAACTTACGGATATATAACTCAAGGCCTTGTCACGCTGGAAATCTTACCTAATTGCTATACTTTTATTCTGGATAGTTAACCATGATTTTGAAGTGAAGTGTAGGAAACAACTATTGATGAAACCTATCTAACCTTTTCGATTAGAAGGTTATCTTTGAATTAAAAAAAACTATAGTGTCAATAAAAACTGGAACCCTAATTAAGCTCGATCAGTCCTTGAAAATTGACCGGTGCCCACATTGTTATATTTATAAGCCTACGTTGTCTCAAATATTTAGTGCGCAAACTCAAGCTGATAATAAATCTAACAGTAGACTTTGGGGAGTATATAAGTGTTCTCAATGTGGAGGTTTGGTGACTGCTGGTGCTAACCCACACAATAATGTAGTTCATGAGATTTTTCCAGTTACTGAAACTGTGAATGAGGCAATTCCTGAAAGACCACGAGAATACCTTAAACAAGCTGTTGAAACTACCTTTGCACCGGCTGGATCACTTATGCTTTACGCAAGTTCAGTCGATGCCATGCTAAAAGAAAAGGGTTTTGAAAAGGGAAATTTATATTCACGAATAAAGCTAGCTATTGATAGTCATATCCTAACAGAAGACATGGGAGAGTGGGCTCACAAGGTTCGTCTAGAAGCTAATGACCAACGACATAGTGATTATGCAAGTCCACTTCCAACTATACAAGATGCAGAAAATTGCATCCAATTCGTTAAAGCTCTAGCAGATTTCCTATTTGTTTTACCAAACAAAATACATGAGAGTATAGATAAAATCGAAAATGCTGATCCCTCCACTCCGGATAGTATTTAAAAGGCTTACCTTGTAAATAAGTAGAATTATATCAAGCTAAGCCAGTGAGATACTCGAAGAAACAACTCCAATATGCGATTCATATGCTGAGAAGGATTGGGATGGAAAATCTTGAGTGTTCAATCAAATATCTTTCACGATTAGAGAGTTTATATGGCAAGATGGTAAGCTACCCAAGTGCACGATCTTACTCTGGAATCGGTTGGAGTTACTCAGTCACAGAATGCATTGAACAACTCAAGCAGGAACTGCATCTCAAAAGAAATAGAGCCGCCATTAAGCGTAGTGATTCAAAGGACTACCTTACTTCCACAGACTTAGCCAGCTATAATTACTGTCCTGTCAGCTACGCAATACAAAACACTTTTTTAATCGAACATCCAAATAACGAAGACGCAACGGAGGTTGGAAAACGACTACATGAACAACTACTTAGCGCTAGGACTAACTGGCACATCAGTAGCTCGTCTGGCTCGGACGTTTCACCTGTCGAGCGGAAGATTTTTGATGAATGTAAGCTCGTATTCGCTGGTCATTCATCAGACCAAAATATTTTTATAAAAGATGATTGGCGAGGGATTCCCGACTATATCTTCGAAGATAATGCAGGAAAATTTTTTGTAGTGGAAGAGAAATTTCAGATGAAACGAGATCCAGCAAAAATGTCACATGACGAATGGATTGATGACAAGTTTGGCGGAACAGGAGTTGATGTAGAGGCTCAAAAAGCAAGACGTGAATGGGAAGAATTCAAAGGCTTTTTTTATAGTAATCATATCGTCCAACTAGCTTCGTATATACAAAACATAACCTCTTACGATTTGTCTTATGGGTACTTGATTTATTGGTATTATGACTACAATGGAGATCAAGAGCCATACATACATAAGATGGTATTAAAAAAAGTGATTCTCGACTCAGCAACCCAAGCACTTTACCATAACACAGTTAGTGGGGTAAAGAATCTGGTAGAATCAAAAAAACAGCAGTTTGACATTTCAAAGTTGAACATGAAGAAATGTGTTGGGTGCGTGGTTAGTAAGTATTGTGGACATAAGTCGGGTAAATATGAAGAATTACAATTTCCATATGCATCTAGTTACATGCAACTCTTTCAAGCAGAACTGCCCGATGAAAAACTCATCTCTACTATAGTATAATTTTAAGCAGTTTTTAGAACCTATCGGGAATATGAAAATCAACATCGCACATTTTATTTTATAAGGGTATATAGAATGAAGGAACAGGTTGAAAATGTGCGCGACTACAAATCAGGTGCTAGCAACTGTTATGATGTACCGAGATAAATAAGATAATCAAGGTTTTAGCCTTGCTATTGTAAAGAATGACTGACTTAAAAAGGCTAACAGAAAACTTAGAAATTCCAAAGCAATTGCTTGATAATAGGTGGATCGCTTTAGTGTTTCTACTATGTCTTACAAGCTGCGAGCTCGATAAAGCCTGCTCAACTTCTGTTAAGATCTCGTTTTTAAATCGAAGCACTTCCTCTAGTCGTATAACGGTTTCAAATGGCTTGGACTCAGTTATTATTGATGCAACTGGGAATAGTAAGGTAGGAAAGGAGTTATGTTTTAGCGAAAGTATAAGAACAGATGGTAACTACTGGCTTAAATTATCAAGTCCTCAAGAAAGCAAATTCCTTGCATTTGGATATTATTCGAATGGTATGCCATCTGAAAAAGAGTTTCAAATTACTTGGGTAAACGACTCAGTGAAACTAAAAAGCATTCCAAGCGACTATTAAACTTCGTGCTTAGGAATCTGACCTTATAAAGAAATAGCTGACATGCAACTGCACATTTTTATTTACACGGGTTTATAAGTAAAAAATCCGTTAAAAAAATGTGCAGTTGAAGGTGGGAGTGTCATCATTAATAGTTTACACAAAGTTAGGCCAAGAGCTGCTGTAGTGTACAAAAGACTACGGCATAAACTCCAACTACCCAAAGCTCACAGGTCCCATTTATTCCGTTTCCTTTTGTACTTGATTGCTCTTAGCCTGGGTGAGTTCCAAACTTTTAATCATAACGTTATGGAACAAACTACATGGGAAGTTGCCGAGGTGCAACTCATTTACTGCAATGATATTAATCTTTAGCTTGCAGTTGCTAAGCCAGTGGTCATGATATCTTCAAGCATTTCTTTACGTAGCGGTTTTGACAAAAATCCTTTAACATAGGTGTATTGCTTTGAACGTTGAATTTCCCTAACATCGATAGACGATGATAGGATATAAATATCTATAGATTTAACTAAGGACGAAATAATCTCCTTATACCTATCTAAAAATTGCCATCCATCCATTACTGGCATATTAAGGTCAAGTAATATTACATCTGGTAGTAAAGCCTCATTCTTTCTGTTACATACTATATACTCTAACGCTTTTTGTGCCTCTGAATAAGTGGTAAGTACATCAAAGTAACCATGATCCTTGATTACGAATTCAGCAATCTTTAGATTAATGGAATAATCGTCTATTACAAATATATTCGAGTTCATAATCTTTAGTTTTAGATGTATACTATTACCATTACAGTGCCTAACTATTAAGCTTGTTTAAACATAGTCAGATAGCTACATAAAATTGGGTTGTAGTCCTCAGACTAATACCGCATAGTTTAACCTACACTTAAATATTTATCCTTAAGCAATAGTTGGTTATTGAGAATCAATAGTTTACACAAAGTTAAGCTTTAGACTGCTGGAAGCGTCCAAGAGATTACCGAGCATAAACCCACAAGCCAAAGCACATCCATTTATATCGTTTCCTCTTGGACTTGATTGCCTAAAGTTCAGGAGAATTCCAAACAATTAATCATAACGTTATGGAACAAAACCTGTTTAAAGTTGCCGAGATGCAACTAATTTACAAAAGTAAACCTTTCTTAAAAGACCTGAAATCACTAAGTCGTCAGACGCATTTGAAGTACTTAAGATTCATTGGAATTTAGAAACTATCAAGTTTGTAGTAACCCTAATATATTTTATCCCTGTCTTTCAATTCAGAATCCTCTTTCGTTTCCGAGGGAGCTTCCGTATCTTCTTCTTCTTCAGAATCATTAGTTGGTGTGAGCAAATTTTCATCCTGGTCTACTTCCGGGGCGTTTATGAGGTCATAAATCATCCAAAGGAGGCCTATTATCATTATGGATATGATTATTTGCATTGCGTTTCTCTAATAGAAATAACTTTTACGAACCTGGATTTCAAAAGGTTCAAGTTAAAAAGAGAAAGTGGATAAAAGAAACAAAAAGAAAATAATTATCCTTAGTCTTTAAGTAAATCTCGTTGTTGTTACATTCTGAAGCGAAGAGAAACAGAACGGCCCAGAGCTTGTATAAATTCAGGATCGAGGGAAGGTGCGCCCCCCTTTTGTACCCACACTTTACGATCATCTTTCATTAGGTCGATAGTTTCTCCGTTTAGAATAATTTGTAGCTCCGTGGTGGTTTTTGATATGGCAGAGCTGTTATTAATATGGTAAACATAATCTTTATCGTTATAGGTTATTCGCATGGGTAAACTCATCTTCTCCGCTTTTGTGGTGACATTGGTATGGGCTAGCTGGCATAGCCAGCTTAATGTTTCATGATAACGATACGCAAGCCCATTAGTTGTAACGGATATAAAAAAAAGAGGCCGTCTCATAAGCAATTATGAGACGGTTTTTTTATGCTTTGATTTTGAAGATTCCACGTCGATGGCATTTTCGTTATTAGTGTTAGCTAATGTTATTCTGGTAAGTTTTATAGGCTGGCGGCAGAGC
>JACMJM010000060.1 GCA_014380615.1 Sphingobacteriaceae bacterium | reverse complement strand
GTTCTGTAACCGTTCGGCCAAATATTGATGCGCCTAAATAACCATTCCCTATGGGTAGCGACCAGTTTTCCCAGGCAGGGTCTACAGGAGTAGCTTCTATAAAACTGGCCTTATTTAACGAATCCATGGAAGTAATTGAAAGCTCGGGTGCCGGCTGGTTGTACCAAAGCTTATATACTTTTTGCTGCGCCAGCAATGATTGGCCTGAACTTATAACAAAGGCAACAAGGAGCAATAGATTGAGTGGTTTAATTTTCATGGTTATTTTTTATTGGCTATTATCTCATTACAAACACCGTCATACTCCGTGGCCCGTGCGCACCCAGTACCAGCGATTGCTCATATCGGCAGCTTTAGAAGGTCCGGCTATAAATGGACCAAAGCCAAATGAACACTACCAATGCGATTATATGCCTGAAGCATAGTAGCAACAATATTGCTTTCGCGAATCACAACAGCCAAATGCTGGCAAATAAATGGCACAGCACGGTGCTGTAATACATCTTCGGTAACCCAAACAGCGCCGTTTTCTACCACAGCAAAATGAGCTTCGATAATAGCAAGCTCTACATCATCCAGCGCATGTGCATCAGATTGAATTACATAATCCTCTGTCGACAAAGCTTCCAGGACCGGGGCCAGGCTTAACACCCTTTTGTCTTTTATAGCCGGCTTTTATAATTTCACCAGCTTCCATCAGTTTTTTAAACAAATAACGGGTAAAAGTCCCTTAATTTATCAAAAAAGCTTTCTATAGGAAAAAGGCATTATAACAACGATACCCGAAATTAGTATTCTAACAATAGACGCCTAGTTAATTGATATCATTATGCGGGTGTTAAACCGAATCTGCAAGGGCTTTGATCCTTGATTCTCCACAAAGGCGTAATGCCGATGCCTTTATCTGTAGCATTTCTCTCTCTAGCCCGATATGCAATTTACAAATCACCAGACGTATACATACCCGATAACGAGCTAGTGCTGCTATTACTCTCCACTTCAATAGGCACAATTATCGGGCAATATTAAAAAGGTTTGCAAAAGTTATTCCTGATATTTGCAAACTCGAACTTTGCAGTTCGCAAATTTTCAAAAAGTGAATTTTTCTGGATATATGGCGCAAATCAATTCGCTGCTTAGCCTTAAATCATTTAAGTGCATGGCTGCGAAGCGGAGCCATTTCTTCATGCAACAATTTCAAAGCTTTTTTCGATGACACTATCGCGAAACTCAAAGAAAACCATTGGACTGATACAGCTGGATAGTGGTTTTCTTGGAGATGACGTTCTCAAAATCATGAAAGAAAAGGCGATTCATTATAGTTGCGTAAAACTTTGTAAGCCGATACAAAAAACCATTTCGCTTCAGCAAAACTGGATTCAGGTAGACACCGGCTGGAAAATAGCAGAAATGATGTACCAGGCCGAAAGCTGGCGATCGTATGGCTTAGTATTTTTAGATAACTCACCGATCGCTTTAAGTAAAGGTGTTGCCGGTATCAGTCATCTAGTGAAGCCAAACGAAGAAAACGGACTTACAAAGACATCAATTAAACATTTTCAGAAATAATAGCAATGAGATTGTTACATTAATTGTGTCTGCGGGTGTACTGCTTGCAAAGTTTATAACTGTGTATGGTTGTATGGATACTCTGTCTAAAAAGCCTTTCCTAAAAGCGTGAAGACGGATTGTATTTATTATTTTCAACTGACAGATAGCCTTTCGCCAAGCACATATTAAAAGTATCTAAATTGTATATGAACATAAATAACCTTTTTTTAAAAAGAAACACATCTGTTGTCTTCTTTGCAGTGCTTTTAAATTTCACTGCTTTTGCACAAAGCCAAAAAAACGGAATCCCGCTATTACCACAGGGCGTTAAAGAACTTACAAACTCCGGAAATCAAGCTTCAGGTAAATTGGTAGAACTTGGCGACGGTTCATCCGCGGTAAGCCTTCAGGTAAGTACCTTTAACACTGCTTCAAAAAACAACGATTGGAAAACAGATATTAAAAAAGAAATAGACAGGGGCGATATTCTTTGGCTGCACCTTAAAGCACGGTGTTTACAAAGTAAAAGAGAGACTGGAGAAGCTTTTGTTGAAATCTATTTAAACCGGATTGTAGAGGGCAAATACTTATGGCCACCCTTGTTAGAACGGGGCGAGTCTATTGGTTCTAAATGGGTTAATATTGATATCCCCTTTAAAGCCGAGAATAGCGTACATGGAGGTGACTTTTCATCCCTCGTGTTAAACTTTGGAAATATGCCTCAGGTGGTAGAAATCAAAGATCTTACATTGATCAATTATAAACAAACCGTAAAATACAGTGACTTGCCAAAAAGCAGAGTACGTTATATCGGAGACGAACCAAACGCTGCCTGGCGTAAGGGTGCGGCCGAACGAATTGAAAAATATCGTAGAGGAAACCTTTCTGTTAAAGTTGTCAACAAAAAGGGCAAGCCCGTGAAAGATGCTAAAATCACCATTAACTTAACAAGACTTGATTTTGGAATAGGGACAGCTACAGATTCTGAACGAATTTTAGATACTTCTTATTTGCGGGGCGTAAAGTATCGAGACACATTGTTTAAGTATTTTAATAAGGTGGTTTTAGAGAATGAAATTAAGTGGCAAACCTGGGGAAGACGAGATAAAAAACGAACTTTTACTGCTTTAGATACATTTAAAGCCAGGAATATTCCGGTGCGGGGCCATGTGATGGTATGGCCCTCTTTTGAACATTCGCCCCCAGCTATAAGAAAACTGCAGGGAGATACCAGCGCCATGTCCGGATATATTGTAAATAGCATTGCCGGGCAAACCCGTGAATTAAAAGGCCAGTTTACTGAGTGGGACGTTATTAATGAACCCTACGCGCATCATGATTACCTTGATCTTTTAGGCCGGCATAAAATGATAGAATGGTTTAAAGTGGCTCGTAGAGGAGAACCAAATGTAAAATTGTTTTTAAATGATTATACGATGTTTCATGGAGAAGGCCCTCGTTCTGCCAGCGAAAAGTTTTTTGAAAACATAAAGTATCTTCAAGATAACGGTGCCCCGATAGAGGCCATTGGAGAACAAGGGCACATTGGCGGTTCGCCTCCAGGCATGGGTTATATCATCTCCCGGCTTGATCGTTTTGCAGAATTAGGTTTACCCATCCAGATTAGTGAGTTTGATATTACCAGTGATGATGATGATTTTAAAAGCCGCTACATGAAAGATTTTATGACAGCGGTGTTTAGCCACCCTTCTGTTACCGGCTTTATGCAATGGGGCTTTTGGGAAAGCCAGCACTGGATACCTGCCGCTGCATTATGGAATAAAGACTGGAGTATAAGGCCACAAGGAAAGGCATTTACCGATGTGGTAGCTAAGGAATGGACTACGCATGCAAAAGGCCTATCAGATAGTAACGGAAAGTTTAATATTCGCGGGTTTAACGGTACTTATACCGTAACAGTTAAGAAAAGGAATAAAACTATTACCAAAAATACTGTCTTAAGCAGTAAAGGGAATTCGTTAACTGTAGAGTTGGATTATCTTTAGCAGAAATCTATTATTAAAGACTTTATAGAATTTACCCCAATTCTATTACACACTTTATGGAATTTTACCCTAATTCTATTACAAAATATAGGATAATTCCCCCTAATTTTGTGACATGTTCAATAGCTTAATCCTCAAATAATTGGAAACATCGCGGCTAAAAGCAGTCGCAAACCCTTGGTTATCAGAGGTGCACGGCAGGTTGGAAAAACTACAGTAGTTAACCAGTTTGCCAGTCAGTTTAAACAATATATTTACCTGAACGTGGAACTACCTAACGACAGGCAGCCTTTTGAACAATTCAGTACCATTGAAACACTACTCCGCATATTTTATATCAAAACACATTAAAAACCTGCAAATCAAATGATTTACCGGTTTTTTTGTTTTAGTCAAACATCACTTTAATCACCATATAAGCCCTGCGCTATTCTAAGCGCAGGGTTCTTTTTTAATCACCATGAGATGGATTAAACATATATGAATCACTTACAGTAACCTCTATTTCATATCAGGATGGAATTTTAAGCCTCAAACGCGTAATTCAAAGGAAAACCCTGCTCAACCTGATGTCAACCTCCCGATCCACATAGCTCCATTCTTCCGTACTCCGCAATCTTGCAACAAGTTCCTCGAAAGCATGAGCATGAGCAGGTGCGTATTCGAACCAGGTTAAAAAATCAAAAGGGCCACCGATATCACGACAGTGGTATAATTTCCGGGCTATTGCCGGTAAATATTTTAGCCCGGTTTGGGTGTGCTCCGACTGCTTTTCGAATATGTTCCGCCTTTCATCTTGTGCGAGCAACCACCATGCTTCAGATTTTCGAAGGGGTATTAAAGCGGCGCAAGTTGCATGAGCCCTGCCAAGGTCTTCCTGAATGCCTACCAAACTTTCCTTTTCTTGCTTTTCGGTATACCTGAGATTGCTTATAAGTCCTGTTAAAGTCCATACATGTTCTTCCGTAGTATCTGAAGAAGCTGGATGAATACGTAAATGAGTAACAGGTTGCAGAGGTTCTCCTGTTACCGTTTGCATTTTAATGACCTCCCAATGGCCGGTTGAGCCACCATGAAAGTTGTAAATATTATTTGCCATCGACCCTGGTATTTAATACAAATCACCTCCCCGTCTTTGCTAAATATACAATCCTATCTGTTAATTACAAAATGGAGTTCACACATTCTTTCTTCTCCCAAGTAGTATACAGGAACAGTAGAAACTCTGCACAATAAGTGTATTTTAACTCAAAAGCTTCCACTTTTCAACGATTGAAAGCGTCTATCTGGTACAGCCTAATCCTGAACTTCCTTGGAAACTGTTAGTAAGATTCGAGCGAAAACTCCTGGATCAAAAGGTTAGTGATAACGGTAAGAAGCTTATCGACATCCAATGGTTTCGATATATACTCATTTGCGCCAAGTTCTATACACTTCTGACGGTCATCCTTCATTGCTTTTGCGGTAAGAGCAATTATCGGTAAGTTATCATAGTCTGGATTCTTTCTTATCTCGGTAATTGCTTCGTAGCCATTCATAACAGGCATCATAATATCCATCAACACCAATTGTATCTCTGGATTACTCTCAAGCTTTTCCAGCGCCTCCTGGCCATTTTCAGCGATAATAAACTTTAGTGGCGTTTCCTGAAAAGCGCTCGTTAATGCGAAAATATTCCGCATGTCGTCATCGACTAAAAGCAGTGTTGCAGGCGCTAAAAAGTCTGGTGACGAAAAAGTGTCAACTGATTCAGTAACAGATTCCGGGTTTTCTTCAACAGTTGGTTTTATATTGTCAATAAAAAAGCGGACCTCCTCTACGAGCCGGTTATTAGAATGGCTGTTCTTAAACACCATTGAATTCGTATGTCGGTTTATGCGCTTAAGCCTTTCCCTGTCAAGCTCCATGGCTGTATTGATCACAATCGGGACATTTTCGAATTTCTTTAAGGTTCTAATTTCATCCAGAAGGTCTAATCCTGACATATCCGGGAGGTTAATGTCTAGAATTATACAATCGTAGTTGCTATTCATATTTAGGTACTCCAATGCTTGAGCCCCTGCAAACGCTTGGGTAACATTGAATTTACTTTCTTTAAGTTGGTCCTTTAAAACATTGCTTTGAACTTCATGATCCTCAATCAAAAGAACATTCCTTAAGCCTTCATTTTTTAGTTGTATTAAAGTTTCTAATGCCTTTTCTATTTCAAGATTTTTTATCGGTTTCATCAGTAAACCCATAGCGCCTTCGGTTCTGATTTTTATGCTGCTTTCATCTCTGGCAGATAACAAGTGAACAGGAATATCCACAGTCTCAGGATTTGATTTAAGTCGCTTAAGTACCGCCCATCCGTCTATTACGGGAAGATTAATAGCGAGCAGTATCGCCTCAGGCTTGAGCTGATTAGCGAGCCTTATCCCCTCTTCGCCATCAATGGCAATAGTGGCCTCTAAACCGTTATTTGAGCAAATGGTTCTAATAACATCAGCGAAATCTTCATCGTCTTCAATAATCAAGACAGTTCTTTTGCTGTTTGTGTTTGTAATTGCAAGAGAAGGAATTTCAATATTGCGGGGATTCTCGTCTATCTCCCTATTCAAAGGAAGAATTAGTGCAAATGAACTTCCGACGGCTACTTTACTGGAAACTGTTAGTTCACCTTGCAGTACATTTGCTAATTCCCTGCTTATGGATAGTCCTAGACCCGTTCCACCATAGGTACGGGTGGTTGAGCCATCAGCCTGTTTAAAAGCCTCGAAGATGGTTTGAAATTTATCTTCTGGAATACCTATGCCTGTGTCAATGACTTCAAATGAAATGTACGTTTCGCCATCTTGTATTAAACTGCCTATTTTCAAACTAACAGAGCCATTTTCAGGTGTAAACTTAAACGCATTAGAGAGCAGGTTCTTAAGAATTTGTTGAATCCGGCGTTCATCACTATTAAAAGTCTTTGGCAGTAATGGATCGGTAACTACATCGAATTTGATTGGCTTGCTGCGAGCGATTTCGGCAAAAAGCATTTCCAGCTCCGAGGATAAATTACTAATAGCCACATTACAAATATCCAAGTCAACTTGGCCTGATTCTACTTTAGCAAGATCTAATATATCATTAATCAATTCTAACAGATCATTTCCGGCTTTATGTATCACCTCGGCGAATTTAGTTTCTTCTTCATCCAAATGCCTTTTTTTATTTTCTTTAAGGATTTTCGCCAAAATTAGAACACTATTTAGGGGCGTTCGCAATTCATGACTCATGTTGGCCAGGAATTCTGATTTATAGTTGTTTGCCTGCTCCAGTTCCACCATTTTTTGTGTTATTGCCTCCTTTGCCTGGTCAACAACGATGTTTCGCTCTTCTAATAAGTGCGCTTTGGCAATAAGTTCTGCATTTGTTTGTGACAATTCTTCTTGCTGTACCCGTAATTCTTCTTCTGAAACTTGTAATAAAGAAGTCTTTGAAAGAAGTTCATCATTCGTACTTAAGAGTTCCTCATGTTGCTGTTCCAGCTGTTGAGCCTGCATACTGGCTGCCGAATACAACTCTTCTATCCTCATGCGGGATAAGGC
>JACMJM010000059.1 GCA_014380615.1 Sphingobacteriaceae bacterium | reverse complement strand
TCAATTAACAACGCCTGAAAAGATTATCATCGCAGAGCAACTGCAGTCTTTAGGTGTTGATATTATTGAAGCTGGTTTCCCGATCTCAAGTCCGGGTGACTTTCAAAGCGTGGTTGAATTGTCTAAAGCGATTCGTGAACCGATCATTTGTGCATTAACGCGTGCCGTTAAAGGCGACATTGATTGTGCCGTGGAAGCATTGAAACATGCTGCCCGGCCCCGGATCCATACAGGAATTGGCTCATCGGACATACACATCCAATATAAATTTAACAGTACACGTGAAAAAATTCTTGAACGTGCGGTTGAAGGAGTAAGATATGCCAAGCAATTTGTTGAGGATATTGAATTCTACGCAGAGGATGCTGGAAGAGCGGATAACATTTTTCTTGCTCAGATGATTGAGGCTGTTATTGCTGCAGGTGCCACAGTGGTGAATATCCCAGATACAAACGGTTATTGCTTACCAGAAACCTACGGTGCAAAAATTCGCTTCCTGAAAGAGAATGTTAAAAATATACACCAGGCGGTTATCTCTGTGCATTGCCATAATGATTTAGGTTTGGCAACTGCGAACAGTATAGCTGGCTTACAAAATGGAGCCGGTCAGATTGAATGTACAATAAACGGCATCGGTGAGCGTGCTGGAAATACTTCGCTGGAAGAAGTCGTTATGATTTTAAACACTCATAAAGGACTAGGTTACCACGATAAAATCAACATCAACACCAAAAAATTATATCCACTGAGCGGGATGGTAAGTCGCATGATGCGGATGCCGGTGCAAGCGAACAAAGCGATTGTTGGTCGTAATGCATTTGCTCATAGTTCTGGTATTCACCAGGATGGTGTGCTGAAGCATCGCGAGACGTATGAGATTATGAACCCTGAAGATGTGGGAATCGACCAATCAGAAATTATTCTCACTGCCCGCAGCGGACGCCATGCTCTTAAGCATCACCTTGAGCGTTTGGGCTACTCGATGGAGCGAATCGACCTAGACCAAACCTATCAGCGCTTCTTAACTTTAGCGGATGAAAAGAAGGAAATCAAAGACGATGACCTTTTACAGTTAATGGGTGAAGATATTGAAGCAAGCATCAAAAACGGCGTTAAGATCAACTCATTACAAGTAACTTGCGGCGATCAAACTCAACCGCAGGCAACAGTAAAGTTAAGTCTTAAAGGTGAAGAACACGAAGCAACAGCTGTTGGAAACGGTCCCGTAAGTGCTACAATACATGCCATAGAAAGCATTCTTGGTCAGACTAACGAAATTAAAGAGTTTAATATTCACTCCATCCATGGTGGAAGTGATGATATAAGTAAAGTGGATATGCGGGTAATTCATGATGATACATCATACATGGGTTACGGATTTAGTACGGATATTGTAAGAGCATCAGCTAATGCGTATCTGGATGCGGTGAATAAGTTTTATGAGGTGGTGACCCCTATCCCCTAAAGGGGGAATGCAGGGAGCTTAGCTGGGCGTAGATGGTTTGGAACGTAGGAATAGTGCATTAATTACGGCCCGATAAAAAAATAAAGCGCTTAGCTCTGCGCTTAAACTCCTCTCCTTTAGGAGAGGGTGCGGACGACAGAGCGCAAAGGCGGGTGAGGTATGACTAGTACACCAGAAGAATACATGAGTTCCCTTCCTGAAGAAAGGAAGCCGGTAATGACCGAATTAAGAAAGGCCATTATCCAAAACCTTCCGAAGGGCTTTGAAGAAGCAATAAGCTACGGAATGTTGAGCTATGTTGTACCACATTCGATTTACCCCTCGGGTTATCACTGTGATCCAAAGCAGCCGCTTCCATTTTTGAGTATTGCTTCGCAAAAGAACTTTATAGCGGTATATCATATGGGAATTTATGCAGACCCGGAATTGTTAAACTGGTTTGTTGCAGAATACCCGAAACACAGTAAAGCTAAATTAGATATGGGTAAAAGCTGTATCCGGTTTAAGAAGATGGATCAGGTTCCGGTTAAGTTGATTGGGGAGCTGGCATCGAAGGTAAGTGTGGAGGATTGGATAGGGATTTATGAGAGGGCGTTTAAGCCCCTATCCCCTAAAGGGGGAATTCAGGGAGCTTAGCCTGGGCGCATAGTTCTCGAGTTTTAAACTCCTCTCCCTTGGGAGAGGGTGCGGAAGCCAGAGCGCAAAGGCGGGTGAGGCCAACAGAATACAAATAACATATCCTGTTCGTTAAAAACAGGAACACAGATAATTAAAAAGGTAAAATAAAATGAGCAAGACATTATTTGATAAGGTGTGGGATAAGCACGTAGTGCGAAAGATTGAAGGTGGACCGGACGTATTATTTATTGATCGTCATTTAATTCATGAAGTAACCAGTCCGGTTGCGTTTCTGGGATTAAAAAGCCGCGGCGCTACCGTGTTATATCCGAACCGTACATTCGCTACGGCCGACCATAACACACCTACAATTAATCAGCATTTACCGGTTTCTGACCCGCTTTCGGCTAACCAGCTTAAAGCATTGGAGACTAACTCTGCAGAATACGGAATCAGTCACTGGGGCTTAGGTCACCAGAAAAATGGTATTGTACACGTGGTGGGACCAGAATATGGAATCACTCAGCCGGGTTCAACGATTGTTTGCGGTGATTCGCATACTTCTACACATGGTGCTTTTGGTGCTATTGCTTTTGGTATCGGAACATCGGAAGTTGAGATGGTGCTTGCAGCGCAGTGTATTATGCAGCAGAAGCCCAAGAGTATGCGTATCAACATTACTGGAAGCTTGGGTTATGGCGTTACTCCGAAAGATGTTGCATTGTTCATCATTTCTAAACTGACAACTTCAGGTGCTACCGGTTACTTCGTAGAATATGCAGGTGAAGTATTTGAGAAAATGAGCATGGAAGGCCGCATGACGGTTTGTAACCTGAGTATCGAAATGGGTGCACGTGGTGGTATGATCGCTCCGGACCAAACTACTTACGAGTATGTAGCTGGCAGAGAGTTTACTCCAAAAGCTGAAGCTTGGGATAAAGCGATGGCTTACTGGCTAACGCTTAAAACAGATGCTGATGCGGTATTTGATAAAGAGTACACATTCGATGGTTCGAGTATTGAGCCGATGATCACTTACGGAACCAATCCTGGAATGGGAATGGGTATCTCAAACGCCATACCTGATGCTGAACAAGTAGAAGGTGGTGTGGCTACCTATGAGAAATCGCTTAACTACATGGGCTTCCATGAAGGGGATTCGATGATTGGCAAACCGGTTGATTATGTTTTCGTTGGAAGCTGTACAAACGGTAGAATTGAAGATTTCAGAGCTTTCACCTCATTAATTAAAGGCAAACATAAAGCAGATAATGTTACGGCTTGGTTAGTTCCGGGATCTCACATTGTTGAAGCACAAATCAAAGAAGAAGGTTTATTGGATATTTTAACGGAAGCTGGTTTTACATTACGTCAGCCAGGTTGTTCTGCTTGTTTAGCGATGAACGACGATAAAGTTCCTGCCGGTAAATATGCTGTAAGTACTTCGAACAGAAACTTTGAAGGAAGGCAAGGCCCGGGTGCTAGAACAATGCTTGCAAGTCCGCTTGTAGCAGCTGCGGCAGCGATTACGGGAAAAGTAACAGATCCAAGGACTTTGTTACAGGAAAAGGAATTAGTTTAAGGACAAAAGAGTAAAGACAAAAGAACAATGACAAGGAGCAGAGTAATAGGCGCTTTGTCTTGATTCTTGACTCTTACTTCTTGGCTCTCAATCCAGATACTTGATACCATATACTTGATACTATAAAAAAATGGCTTACGATAAATTTAACATACTTACCAGCACCGCAGTTCCCCTTCCAATCGAGAATGTGGATACTGACCAGATCATCCCGGCACGTTTCTTAAAAGCAACCGAGCGTGTTGGCTTTGGAGATAATTTATTCCGCGACTGGAGATACAATCACGACAATACACCTAAAGCAGATTTCGTTTTGAACGACCCTACTTATTCAGGTAAAATCCTGGTAGGTGGCAAGAACTTCGGATCTGGCTCTTCAAGAGAGCATGCTGCATGGGCGGTTTACGATTATGGGTTCCGTTGCGTGGTATCCAGCTTTTTTGCTGATATCTTCAAGAACAACTGTTTAAATATTGGTGTGTTACCAGTACAAGTGAGCGCTGAATTTTTAGAAAAGATCTATGCTGCGATATTTGCAGATCCATCGACTCAACTCGAAATAAACCTCCCAGAGCAAACCATCACTCTTTTGCCTACCGGCGAAAAAGAGAGCTTTGATATCAGCGTTTACAAAAAAGATAACATGACGAATGGATTTGATGATATCGATTATCTTCAAAGCATGAAAACGGAAATTGAGGAATTTGCAACGCATTTGCCGCTATAATAGAAGATTTTAAAATAGAGATTTGGGCGTGTCCGCCGAAGAGGCGGTCGGGCTTTTCGTTACAAGTCCTCGCCCCGATGAAGAATCGGGACTGTGGGCTTTTCACTCCAATCCCTCACGCAACCTGCAAGCATTAACGAGCAGTACTAAAAAAAGACAATGGAAAAACGGAAAATAGAAATCATGGATACCACTCTCCGCGACGGAGAGCAAACATCTGGCGTATCATTTTCCATCTCAGAGAAACTGACCATTGCCCAATTACTGCTTGAAGAACTACATGTCGACAGGGTAGAAATTGCTTCAGCACGCGTATCAGAAGGGGAATTTCAAGCGGTTAAGGCTATTACAAACTGGGCGGAGAAAAACAATTATCTGCACACGATAGAGGTATTATCCTTTGTTGACAAAGGCGTTTCAATCGACTGGATGAAACGGGCTGGTGTTAAAGTTCAAAACTTACTTACTAAAGGTTCATTGAACCACCTCACCTACCAGCTTAAAAAAACTCCTGAACAGCACTTTTCGGAAGTTGCTGAATCAATAGCATCAGCGAAAGCGGAAGGCATAGAAACCAATGTTTATTTAGAAGATTGGAGCAACGGCATGCGTAACTCTCACGAGTATACCATGCAATATTTGGAGTTCTTATCTACTCAACCAGTCAAAAGGATCTTATTGCCGGATACTTTAGGTATTTTAATTCCATCAGAAGCTTTTCAATATATAACAGAAATCAAATCAAAATACCCTCATATCCATTTTGATTTCCATGCCCATAACGATTACGATTTAGGAACCGCTTGCGTCTTAGAATCTGTAAAAGCCGGTATTGATGGCTTACATTTAACCATCAATGGTATGGGTGAGCGGGCTGGAAATGCACCTATGGCGAGTGCGATAGCTGTGATAAACGACTTTCTGCCTGAAGTAGAAATTTCCTTAAAAGAATCTTCTATTTATCAGGTAAGCAAATTAGTAGAAACCTTCTCTGGAGTTCGGATTCCCTCAAACAAGCCGATCGTAGGCGAATATGTATTTACCCAAACAGCTGGAATCCACGCAGACGGCGACAATAAAAAGAATTTATACTTCAACGATTTGCTTCCTGAGCGATTTGGAAGGAAACGCAAATATGCTCTCGGTAAAACCTCGGGCAAAGCCAATATTGAAAAGAACTTACAAGAACTTGGCCTTAAGCTAAACGATGAGGATCTTAAAAAAGTGACTCAGCGGGTTATTGAGTTAGGCGATAAAAAAGAGACAGTTACCAAGGAAGATTTGCCATATATCATTTCTGATGTGTTAGACAGCAACCTGTATGAGGATAAAATCAAAGTTGAATCTTATGCATTAACACACTCAAAGGGATTACGCCCTTCTGCAACCATTGCGATTTCTATCGAAGGAAAGATACATGAAGAGCATGCCCAAGGAGATGGTCAATTTGATGCATTCATGAATGCTTTGAAGAAGGTTTACACAAAGAAAAGCATGCATTTACCTAAACTGATAGATTATACGGTTCGTATAGCTCCAGGAAGTAGTTCGGATGCATTGTGCGAAACAGTTATTACATGGGAAAAAGACAGCAGGACTTTTAAAACTCGTGGATTAGACTCAGACCAAACGGTCTGTGCAATTAAGGCGACACAGAAGATGTTAAATATCATTTAATGAACGGGGTAACAATTTACAAGATTTCAATTCTAAGTGTAAACTAAACTTTTAATCGCCATGAATAAAATTATGCTATTTTCTCTCCTTCTGGTTACATGCCTTATCTCTTGTAAGGAAGAAACTAATTATCGTCTAAAAATCTATTATCAAAGTATTGGCGATAAAAATGAGACATCTCGCTTTGAAGAAGAAAAATCATTTTTTGCCCAAAACGATTCCTTGGCTGAAAACACCAGCTTCCTGTGGTTCATAGCCGACAGCGCAGCAAAAAACGGCGAGGGCATGCTAAGCCTTCCACTAAAGTATGAAGTAATTAATAAGGATGATCAGGTTATCTCTGAACACATAAGAAGTAACAAACACAATAATTAACATAACCACAATGAAATTAAATATCGCCCTTCTTGCAGGAGACGGAATAGGACCTGAAGTAATCGATCAGGCAGTTAAAGTTGTAGATGCTGTATCAAAGAAATTTGGCCACGAAGTGAACTGGACCTCTGCCCTAACCGGCGCTGCGGCTATTGATGACTGTGGTGAGCCTTATCCAGACTCGACTCACGAAGTTTGTATGGCCGCTGATGCGGTTTTATTCGGTGCTATCGGTCACCCGAAATATGATAACGATCCTAAAGCTACAGTTCGCCCTGAGCAGGGTTTGCTTAAGATGCGTCAGAAATTAGGATTATTTGCTAACGTTCGTCCTACTTTCACCTTCCCTTCTTTAATTGATAATTCTCCTTTAAAGAGAGAGCGTATTGAAGGTACCGACTTAATCATCTTGAGAGAATTAACCGGTGGTATTTATTTCGGTGAGCGTGGCAGAAAAGATGATGGCAACACCGCTTTTGATACTTGTACCTACACCCGTGCAGAAATCCAACGCCTTGCAAAACTTGGTTTTGAATTGGCTATGACTCGTGGTAAAAAATTATGTTGCGTAGATAAAGCGAACGTTCTTGAAAGCTCTCGCCTTTGGAGAGAAACCGTTCAGGATATGGAAAAAGATTTTCCTGAAGTTGTAGTAAGTTATGAGTTTGTAGATGCAGTTGCAATGCGTTTGGTTCAATGGCCGAGCTCATACGACGTTTTAATTACTGAAAACTTATTCGGTGATATTTTGACAGATGAGGCATCTGTAATCTCCGGTTCAATGGGATTAATGCCATCAGCATCTAAAGGAATTCACACATCTCTATACGAGCCAATTCATGGTTCTTACCCTCAGGCAGCTGGAAAAGATATCGCAAATCCTTTAGCAACAGTACTTTCTGCAGCAATGATGTTTGAAGATGCTTTCGGATTGAAAGAAGAAGCTGAACTGATTCGCGAGGTGGTTAACAAATCTTTAGCTGAAGGTATTGTTACTGAAGACATTGCTGGTAAAGGTGCCAAAGCTTACAAAACAAGTGAGGTGGGTGATTGGCTGGCAAGCAACATTTAAAACATCAAATTAAAAGAAATAACCGACCCGCTATTTCTTAATAGCGGGTTTTTTGTTTTAAGGATTAACGCAGACAGCGTTCAGAACGCTGTCTGCGTTTAAAGTAAATCACCATGAACAAAGAAATCAAAAGAGACGGCCAAACGGCTAACAAAATTTTCGACAACCGCTCATTGGAAAACGACTACAGAACGCTGGTTCCGATCCTTAAAGAAGGCATGAAAGTTTTAGACGTTGGTTGCGGCACCGGGGCTATCTCTAAAGGCGTCGCTGAACGTGTCAGGCCATCGGGCTCTGTGACGGGGATTGACACCACAGAGGCTTTTATTATCAGCGGGAAAGAAACCTATAAATCTGTATCCAACCTAGAGCTCATCCATGCAGACCTTTTTCAATATGAGCCAAAAGAAAAGTTCGACCTCATAGTATCCGCAAGAACATTGCAATGGCTCAGCACTCCCAAGGAAGCTTTAATAAAAATGAAAAGCATGTTAAAACCCGGCGGCTTAATATCCATCTTAGACTACAACCACGAAGCTCTTGAATGGAAACCGGCACCACCAGCAAGCATGCAACAGTTCTACGCCACCTTTCTAAGATGGCGTGCCGATGCTGGCATGAACAATCATATTGCTGAAGACTTAGCGGATTACTTAAAAGAAGCTGGTTTTACCGATATTGAGGTAGTTAATTCGGATGAAGTGTATAAGAAAGCTGAGGATAATTTCCTTTCAAAGGTTGGCATTTGGGCAAAAGTTGCAGGCTCCACCCAAATGGTAGAAGAAGGTTATCTGGATGATATGGATAGATTGAAAGCTATTGAAGAATACAATCACTGGATTGAAACTGATGCAGAGCTAATGGTTATGAAACTTAATGAAGTACGAGGAATAAACAGATGATTTTAGAAGTTGCTATCCTTCATATCAAACCGGGCGTACACTCGCAATTTGAAGCCGATTTTAAACTTGCCGGCCAATACATTAGCTCAATTAATGGCTATATTGAACATACCTTACAAAAATGCCTGGAACAAGAGAATAAGTATATCTTACTTGTTAAATGGGAGAAACTGGAAGATCATACCATCGGATTTCGAAAATCGGAAGTGTATTTAAAGTGGCGGGATTTGCTGCATCATTATTATGATCCGTTTCCTGTGGTGGAGCATTTTGAAAAGGTGATTTAACATACCGCGGAGAATTAAATCTCAAAGAGCCGCTTTAGTATTATCTTTTCTATAAATTTGTTTTGTTCTATGCAACTAAGTCAAACTGAGATAAATTATATCAAACAGTATTTCATTACCAAACCAGTAATGAAGGCCTACTTATTTGGTTCCTATTCCAGAGGTGAGGCTGATGCTAATAGTGATATTGATATTTTAGTTGAATTAGATTATTCGCAAAAAATAGGCTGGGATTATTTTGTAATGAAAGATGATTTGGAAGAAAAGCTACAAAAGAAAGTTGATATAGTTTCTTCACGTGGTCTTTCCAAATATATCATGCCGTATGTAGAAAAAGAGAAGCAACTTATCTATGAGAAATGACACTCTGAATGATAAAACCCGGCTTCTCCATATTCTGGAAGCAATTTCGGAGATAGAATCTTACATCATTACTGTTGACCATTCCACATTTCTCGATAGTTCATTAGTTCGCAATGCAACGCTTATGCAGATTCAAGTAATTGGCGAAGCAGTTTCACATTTGAGTGAATCACTTAAGTCTCAATCCCCTGAAGCTGAATGGAGACAGATTCGCAGTACAAGGAACATCATTGCCCATCAATATTTTGGAATTGATTTTGAGATTGTATGGGATATTGCTTCAGTAAAATTGCCAATATTTAAAAATCAGGTTCAACATATCTTGGCCACAAGCTTTAATGAACCCTTCTAGCGCATCTATGGACTTCGGCGACAAATTAGATTCCGTTTCCGCCTTAAAACGATTACAAACTGTAATTAAGCGTACGCCGCTTGAATACAATGCAGGCCTTTCAGAAAAATATTCATGTGAAGTATATCTAAAACGGGAAGACTTACAGGTGGTACGATCATACAAATTGCGTGGCGCCTATAATATGATTAGCCAGTTGAGCGAAGAGCAATTGTCAAAGGGTGTAGTTTGTGCCAGTGCCGGAAATCATGCGCAGGGTGTAGCTTTCACCTGTAAAAAACTGAACACCAAAGGTATGATCTTCATGCCCGAAATAACTCCGAAACAAAAGATTAACCAAACCAGAATGTTCGGTGGAGGCATGATCGAAATTGTTCTGGTCGGGGATACCTTTGATGATTGCCTTAAAGAAGCGCTCACCTACACAGATGTAAACAAAATGACCTTTATTCCGCCCTTTGATAACTACAAGATCATTGAAGGTCAGGGAACGGTAGGCGTTGAAATTCTTGAAGATCTTCCTGATGCAGATGTTGTGATTGTTCCGGTTGGCGGCGGGGGCCTATCTGCCGGTGCCGGAATTTATATGAAAGGCGTTAATCCTGATATAAAAATATTTGGTGTGGAGCCAGAGGGAGCCCCTTCCATGTCGAGAGCTTTACAAAATGATGGCCCTGTAACCCTGGAAGTAATTAACCGCTTTGTAGACGGCGCCTCCGTAAAACGTGCGGGCGAACTCACCTTCCCTATTTGCCGCGAGGTTTTAGATGAATTAATTCTTGTCCCGGAAGGAAAGGTTTGCACAACCATTCTCAAACTTTACAATGAGGACGCAATAGTTGCTGAACCGGCGGGTGCCTTGTCTGTGGCGGCATTAGATTTTTGCGCCGACCAAATAAAAGGCAAAAAAGTAGTCTGCGTACTTAGTGGAGGCAATAACGACATTGAACGCATGCAGGAAATAAAAGAGCTATCTCTGCTCTATGAAAAGCTTAAGCATTATTTCGTAATAAACTTCCCGCAGCGTCCGGGAGCTTTAAAGCTGTTTGTAAATGAAGTTTTAGGGCCTGATGATGATATAACCAGATTTGAGTTTATTAAGAAGATTCAGAAAGAATACGGGCCGGCCCTGGTAGGGATCGAACTAAAATCTGCAGATGACTACGGCAGACTTATTGAACGCATGGAGGCACTTAAGTTTGATTTTAAAGAAATAAACAGGGATTTGACATTATTTGAATACCTGGTTTAGTCGGCAAATTCCAGGAACTTTTCAAGAACAACTGCTACCGAAGCTCCTTTTTTAAAAGAGCCAATATTTTTATTCAGAGCTCGAATCTTAACACCATCTTTTTCTAACAAAAGCTCTTCGTGTACCCCCTTGAAAAATGAGTCTATAAGGATGAAGTTCTTGCTACTCCAACTCCATTTTAATTCAACCCATTCAGGATAAATAGCGAGCATATTTTTTTCAGATTTCAAGCCCAGCTTCTTCGCTTCATCTTTTGTAAGAAGATTACAATCGGCCAGAAGCCGGGAAGTGTAAGCGTATTGAGGATGGTTGTATAATTGCTCAGGGCTTCCCGTTTCAACCACCTCTCCTTTATTCAGAACTATAATTTCATCAGCAAGGGAAAGGCCGTCTACAGGGTCGTGAGATACAAGTATGACCGTTATGCCAAGATCATGAGAAAGACGCTTAATATCAGCCCGTAAATGTGTTTTTAGCGGGGTGTCAACCTGGCTGAAAGGCTCATCCATCAGCAATACTTCGGGCTCTGTAATAATTGCCCGCGCTATAGCCACCCGTTGCTGTTCACCGCCGCTTAAATCGGAAACCCGCTTATTGAAAAGATGATCTATCCTTAGAAACTTCATGATTTCCCAGGATTTCTCTTCCTTATATTTCAGGTTAGTATTGGGCAGCATTGACGCAACATTGTCATATACCTTAGCATAGGTATTCAGGCTAAAATCCTGAGTCACCATCTTCATAGAATCATGGCCGGGAATCAGCTTTTCATCCGGACCTAAAACGGGTTTACCCTTAAAAGAAACGATGCCTTCATCAGGCGATAATAAGCCGTAAATGAGTTTCAATAAAGTACTTTTTCCGCTTCCGCTCTCGCCAACAATAGCAACAACTTTTCCTTTTGGAATTAAAGCAGTTACATTTTTGACCCCGGCAAAAACTTCCGTCGGATACTTCTTACCTACCTGATTAAGCTCTATAAACGCTTCTGTTGACATTGTTCAAACTTACTGATTTTTGATTCAGCGTTTACCGCAAAATAAAACCATCATGAGCATGCCGCTCACAAACCGAGAAGAACTTAGCGGAGCGTTCTCTTGAACACCGTTAATACTTAAAAAAACGAGTGAAAAATATGCTCATGATAGCTTCATAACCATTAAAATCAAATTATATTCTAATAAAAAACCCTGCCTTGATCAGAAGCAGGGTTTTAAACGATATGAATGGTGTGCTTAAAAGCCGAACATAATACCAAAGTTTATATTTTTGAATCCTTTGGGGCCCTGATTATCCGCAAAGACATCAGAATTGTAATACTTCACGTACAGACCGAAGTTATCGTACCCTAATCTCCCGAAAACTCCGTATCGAAAAGGATTTAAATTAAAATCGTCTTTAACCTTCTGTTTTCCCTTCTCCTCGCTTACCTGCTTTACTTTTCCATTTATTAAAAATCCTATTTCAGGCCCAAACACAAAATAAACTTTGTTTCCCTTTTGATCGTCGTTGGTACGAATCTGAAAAGACAGCGGAACTCTCAGATACGTACTGCTAAAACGATTCTTTTTAAAGTTTATACTTTCTTGTACCGTGTCTAGCATAGCCTCATCGGGCTTCAATGTAACATTCTGCTTCAACCGCATGTGGGTCCAATCTATTCCCGTTCCAAGGTAAATTTTAAAGTTGCTGTTAAACCTGTACCCCATTTGAAAAAACTCAAAACCAATATTATTTGTTTTCCATGTCTCGGTTTCTAAAAACTGATTTTTGGGCTTCAGGGTAAAGCTTCCGTTATCCGTAAACTTCGCCAATCCTAAATCCAGACGTGAAAGTGTTAACTGAATTGAGAATTTTGATGAGGGTTTAATTGTATCCAGTTTAACAGTATCCTTCTTAGTGAATTTAACTGTAACTGATGTGCTTTTAACCCTTTTGGTAGAATCTCTCGTAATTTGCCCTGCATTACTTTTAAATACAGCCAAACATACTAAAAGTGCTATGAGTTGAATTTTCATTCTAATTATGATTACTATTTTTTTCTTTAGTCCCAAATTTCACTAGTCCCAGATTTACCCCGGAAACCATCGTGCCTTCATCACTATCCACAAACTCAATTATTTTATTTTTTCGCTTATCTACTTTTGATACTACGAAATTTACAAGGCTTCCAACAGATCTGATCTTTTTGGGCTTTTGAAATTCTTCGGGTATTTCTGTATCATCCTCCGAAACAAGTGCCAGGTGAGAAGAATTATCAGAAACCACTGTTTCAATTCCAGGGGTCTCATTTTCATCCTTAATCGCAAGGGTTAATTTGCTTTCATCAGTAATATTATTTTTATCTACCGAAAATTCAGGCACCACTTTTCCGGCTGGACTGCTAAGTTTCGCAGTTTTTTGAGGCTGTTCCTCTAAAGCTTTGGTCAGCATCATTCTATCAGGAGTGGTAGAAAGTACCTTACTGCGAGGTATAGTCATAACTTCTGCACCTGCTATTTTTGACGCTACAGGGGCTTGCTCAATCTCTATTTCCGAATTGCCGCTTAATCTAATTGGCTCTTTTGTTTTAGCCAGCCAAATACCCAAACCAATTACCGCCGCCATACTAGCTGCCGCCAGTCGTAATATGGGGAAGTTTCTTACTTTCCTCAAGGCAGGCAACTGTTCTTTAATACCGGCCCATACCGCATCTGTTGGCTCAACTTCGTGTAAGTAAAGCTTATCCTGAAACAGTTGATCAAAATCATCATCCGACACTGAGTGCATATTCTTCATTTTAATTAACTTTTATAGGCATCGCTGCCATTGTTAAAGGAACGTCGTTTCCTAATTGCGCATTCGAATTAGGTACTGAAGTTTGTCTCTCAATTCTAACAAGCTTCTCTTTTAATATACCTCGGGCACGAGAAAGCTGAGATTTAGAAGCTCCTTCTGTTATCCCAAGCTGTTCAGCTATCTCCTTGTGTGAATATCCCTCAATCGCATATAAATTGAATACCACTTTATATCCCGGAGATAATTGATGTATCAAATTCATTAAGTCTCTAACTTCCAAACCTTTCATATCGAAAGTTACTTGTGGCGCGTCATAAACCTCCTCAATGTCTACAACATTCATCATCCTTTGATTTTTTCTGTAAGTCTCAATAGCGGTATTTACCATTATTCGCCTTATCCACCCTTCAAAAGAACCCTCTCCTCTAAACTCCGTCACCTTTTGAAACACTTTTACAAATCCCATTTGTAACATGTCTTCCGCCTCAAAGCGATCTTTGGCATACCGCATACAAACACCCAGCATCCTCGATGCCAGCACTTTGTATAGCAGCTCCTGGGTTCTTCGTTCAGAACGCTTACACCCTTCAAGCAAATCGTCGACTGATAATTTGCGGCTTAAATTCATATACGTTTGAATAGAAGATGCAGGGATGTATTAAATGGTTGCATAAGCCGCAAATTTAAATGTTCTGGGAAAGATGGGTCCATTTAGCTCTTTAACCGGTAATATTTATAGATTTTTACAGCCGACATAATTATAATGACAAATAAAACTAAACCAGTTAACCCATAAAACCAGTCGATAGCAGTTTTTAAAACCACCGTAAATACTATAGCCACCAGAAAAATGGTTGCTACTTCGTTCCAAATTCTTAACTGGGTTGATGTCCAGTTTGCACGGCCCTGCTTCTGTAATTTTATAATTCTTTGGCAGATGAAATGATAGACCAGCAATCCCACAACAAATGCCAGCTTAACCAACATCCAATCCATTCGCAATAAAGCGGGATTAAGATAGATCATATAGATCCCGGCCAAAACGCTTAGTATCATTGCGGGAGTTGTAATAATATACCAAAGTTTGGCCTGCATCACTTCAAACTGCCTTTGGAGAACAAGCCGCTCATTTTCAGGCCGTTCATTTGCTTCAACGTGATAAATAAAAAGGCGGACGATGTAGAAGAGTCCGGCCATCCAGCTTACAACGAAGATTATATGTACAGACTTTGCGTAGAGATACTCCATTAAATCGTGACGTATATAATTGACCCTTATCGAGATTTATATTCCTTAATCACTTCCACAGCATACTTCACATTATCAAAAGGAATGTCTGGCATAATACCATGTCCTAAATTAAAAATAAAACCTGGTTCGCCCTCCATTCTTTCAAACAGGCGGTGAATACGCTGTTTGATGACTTTTTTATCAGCATACAACACATGCGGATCCAAATTTCCCTGAACGGCAATGCCTTTAGGTAAGCGTCTTTTTATATCTAATAAATCAACATTCCAGTCTATCGAAATAACATCAGGCTTTGCATCTGCCATTAATGGCGCAAATACCGAACTTCCTTTGCAAAAAGAAATAACAGGTATGTCTTTGTGGTTTAAACCGGAAATAATTTGGGTAATGTATTGATGTGAAAACTCTTTATAATCATCCCAGGCAAGTGCCAGGGCCCAACTATCGAAGATCTGAACGGCATTAACCCCTGCGGCTATCTGAAGGTTCAGATATTCGGTAGTCACATCGGCAATTTTGGATAGCAACTGGTGTGCAAGTTCCGGCTGATTGTGCAGCATCAACTTGGTAAGCTTAAAATCTTTCGACGATCCCCCTTCTACTAGATAACTCATTACCGTAAATGGCGCACCTGCAAATCCGATTAAAGGAATTTTATTATTTAATCGCTGTTGAATAACCTTAATAGCATCGGCAACATACTGAAGCTTATCATTTACGCCGGTTTGCAATCGCTCCACATCGGCTTGCGTGCGAACCGGATTTGAGAATTTCGGGCCAACTCCCTGAGTAAAACTTAAATCGCCGCCCATAGCTTCGGCAGTAACTAAGATATCAGAAAACAAAATAGCCGCATCAATATCAAGCAAGTCAACAGGCAGCATAGTAACATCCGCAGCCAATTCTGGCGTTTTACACATTTCCAGGAAGGAGTATTTGTTTTTAATATCCCAATACTCTTTCATAAAACGCCCTGCCTGGCGCATCATCCAAACCGGCGGCCGCTCTGTTAACTCTGATTTCGCTGCCCTGATAAATAAATGTTCTTTCTGAAGATTACTCACTTGCTTTTCGTATTTCTAATTCTATCTTTTCAATAATGCTTTTTACTCTTGCGCTTACTTCCAGCTCCCGTGCCGTATCGAGATAAGCTTTCGCCTTCACAAACTCGTTCTTTCGAAGGTTAAGATTTGCCAATTGCGTTAATACCAGTCCCTTTTCGCTCTCGTTCTTAAGCGGAAAACGGCTGGCTATTTGAAAGTGCCGTTCTGCTTCAGCAAAATTTCCTTTTTTAAGCTCGATATTGCCATACATAACCTCGTAATATCCTCGTCGGCTTTTTAGCAACCAATCGGGATCTTTGATTTCTTTCAGCAATCGTTCTGTTTTGGAAAAGTTTTCCTGATGGTATGCTTTTGCAGCCAGCACAACAGTTCCTTCTTTAAAATATCCGTAAATAAGATAAGCGATTCCGAATCCCAAAATAGCCGACAACTCGTAAACGTGTTGATAGAGTGTCCATCCAAGAAAAACAGCAGCTATAATTAAAACCGTTAAACGCGCCTTGGCAGTAAGCATAAATTTACTGCGAATCTGTAAACTTATAGCCTACACCGCGGATGGAATGAAAATACTTAGGGTTCTTTTGGTCCGGTTCGAAATATTTCCGGAAGGTAAGAATGAAATTATCTATGGTTCGGGTTGATGGATAAACATCATAGTTCCAAACAGTTTCTAAAATCTGCTCGCGTGAAACCGCATCATTTCTGCGCTCGATAAGCAATTTCAGAAGCATCGTTTCCTTTTTGGTTAAAGGAGTTATAGAGCCGTCGTCGTTACGCAACTCGAAGGAGTTAAAATAGATGGTTTTATCGCCTATTTTATAAGTATTTAATTCTTTTTTTTCATCTCCGCTTAACCCGCGCTTAACCAGATTATTTACTCTAAGAATAAGCTCTTCGAGGTTAAATGGTTTCACCAGATAGTCATCCGCACCTTTTTTTAAACCAGTTACTTTGTCTTCGCTTGTATTTTTCGCGGTAAGAAACATTATAGGCACTTCCGAATTCTCAAGCCTGATGGTTTCAGCTACCTGAAAACCGTCAATTTCCGGAAGCATTACATCCAGAATAATTAAATTGAAACGTTCTTCTTTGAAAACTTTCAAAGCCTTTTTACCGTCTGTCGCAGTGCTAACTTTATAACCCTCTAATTCGAGGTTAAGTTTGATTGCTTCGAGAAGATGATCTTCATCCTCTACCAATAGAATACGTTGTTTAGCTGCCATTTGAATTAAAGGTTACTTCAAAGATACTCCCGCTTTTAGGGTTATCTTTTACTTTTATTTGCGCCTGATGATTATCTAATACCTGCTTTACAATGTATAAGCCTAATCCCGTCCCCTTTGTTTTCCTGGTGTCTTCGCTCCCTACACGATAAAACTTTTCAAATATGCGCAGTTTTTCTTCATCCTTTATACCAATTCCCTTATCGGCCACACAAAAACGAATAATATTACTTTCCCGTTGCAACTCTACCTTAATCTCTTCGCAAGGTGGAGAATATTTAACTGCATTCTCGATAAGATTTGAAACGGCAAGCGTGAGGGCGAATTTATCGCCGGTTAAATATATTTCCGGCTCTAATTTGCACTTAATTGTTTGCGTACTGCAGGTATGAATTTGCAATCGCTCGGCTACTTTAGAAACCAGTTCTGAAAAATTAAGCTGTTCTTTAGGGAAGGAATAAGAGCGACTCTCGATTCTGGTAGCTATAAGCATATTTTCAACCAGGTCGTCTAACCGTTCGATATCTTTTAACGAATTTTTTAGAAAAGACTCGATTTTAACCCTGTCGAGTTCTCTTTTCAGGATAGTTTGAAGATATAACTTAATGGATGCGAGCGGCGATTTGAGCTCGTGTGTAACAGATAGTAAAAAGTTTTTTTGCTGATCGTGAAGTTTGCGTTCCTTTTTTATCGTCTTTTGAAGATAATAAGCTCCCGAAATAAAAATCAACAGAAATACAGCTCCCTCGCTTAAAATCATTGTTTTCTTTTCGGGCCTTGCGGCAATAAGCAGCGATGCCCACCAAACCAGCTCGGCAAGCACGTAAATAGCCAGAAAATAAAAGACTACAAGCGGCTTTCTCATTTATTCTTCCGTTTTGGGAGATTTATTTGCTGTTCTGAATACAATATCTAAACTATCAAAAATTGCCCGCTTTGTTTTCTCAAGCTCGGTTTTATTATGTGCCGCCGACACAAAGCCCACTTCGTATCCTGATGGACCTAAATATATCCCTCTGTTCAATAATTCGCGATGAAACACCTTAAACTTTTCCATGCTCGAGGCATCAATATCCTCAGCCTTTTGAATGTTTTTATCCGTGAAAGCGAACCAAAAAATTGAGCCGATTGAAAACACTTTGAACTTATAGTTTTTAGCGGTAGTAAAACGCTGGATAGATTCTACAAACTCTTGTGTCTTATTATTCAGATCCTTATAAAAACCAGAGCGAAGCAATTCTGTAAGCTGACCGATACCTGCGGCCATAGCTACCGGATTACCTGATAAAGTTCCAGCCTGATAAACCGGCCCGTCGGGCGAAACATGGCCCATAATTTCGGCTGAAGCACCGTACATACCAACCGGTAGTCCTCCGCCAATAATTTTACCATAGGTGATAATATCCGGCTTTATTCCATAATACTTGGCGGCTCCCTCAAAACCCAGTCTGAAACCAGTGATCACCTCGTCGAATATTAATAAGCTTTGATGCTGTTTGGTAATGTCTCTCAGAAACTCGATATATTCTTTATCCTGAATAAGCAAGCCATTGTTAGCCGGAACGCCTTCAATTATGATTGCTGCTATTTGATCCGGAAACTGATTGAACGCTTCTTCAACAGCAGTCCTGTCGTTTAAAGGAACAACGATCGTTTCGTCGGCGAAAGTTTTAGGCACACCCGCCGAGGATGTTTCCCCGAACGTAACCAGGCCCGAACCTGCTTTCACAAGAAGGGAATCAACGTGTCCGTGATAACAGCCCTCAAACTTCAATATTTTGTCGCGCTTAGTATATCCTCTGGCCAAACGTATTGCCGACATAACCGCTTCGGTACCAGAACTTACAAATCTGATCTTCTCAATTAAGCTATTATTTTTTAGGATAAGCTCAGCCAGTTCGTTCTCTAAAGCCGTGGGTGCTCCAAAGCTCATTCCCTTTTGCATCACCTCGGTTACCTTTTCTCTTACCTTAGGATTATTATGCCCCAAAATAAGCGGCCCCCATGAAGCGCAAAAATCTATAAACTGATTACCATCTGCATCCCAAACACAACAACCGTCGCCCCGGTCGATAAAAAGCGGAGTGCCAAAAACTGATTTGAATGCCCGTACTGGAGAATTTACACCGCCAGGGAAGTATGTTTTAGATTTCTCGTAAAGCTCGGCAGATTTTTCACGAGATATATCGGGTTTGCCGGTACTGGAAACCGGCCGTTCTTCTTCACTTGAAAAGATTTTTTTGAGAGAATCAAGCATTTTGCAAATTCGAAATTAAAAAGTCAAAAATCATAAGATCGTTGACCAATACATTATAGAGAAATTAAAACTGAGTGACAGTCTTTTTAATTTTAACTTTTTACTTATTAAACCATCCATCCTTTTTCAAGGATTTCTTTGGCATGATAAGTAATGATAATATTCGCACCCGCTCTGGTAAAGGCGTACATGTTTTCCATCGTTATCCTTTGCTCGTCCACCCAACCCGCTTTTGCCGCAGCTTTAACCATCGAGTATTCTCCGGAAACATTGTAACAAGCAACCGGAAGATTAGTGTTTTCCCTGAGACTTTTGATAATATCAAGATAAGCCAGAGCAGGCTTTACCATCAAAATATCTGCACCCTCTTGTTCATCCAAAAATGCCTCCCGTAAGCTTTCCCCGGGATTGCGAAAATCCATCTGATAGGCTTTTCGATCTCCTTTATTGGGCGCAGAATCAGCCGCTTCACGAAAGGGCCCGTAATAAGCCGAGGCAAACTTTACGCTATAACTCATTATGGCAGTATTCGCCATTCCATTCGCATCCAGCTTTGAACGTATACCAGCAATCCGCCCGTCCATCATATCCGAGGGAGCAACCATATCGGCACCAGCCTGAGCATGACTCAACGCCATCTTTGCTAAAACTTCCACCGTTTCATCGTTATGGACATAATCGTCGTGCATTATCCCACAATGCCCATGTGTGGTATAAGCGCATGTGCAAACATCTGTAATTACATAGATATCATCACCAAAAGATTTTTTCAATTCGCGGATTGCATGGGCTACTACCGAGTTGTCATGGTAAGCAGTGCTGGCATCCACAGATTTATCCTCTCCCACACCAAACAACAATACCTTATTAATTCCGAGCTTTAAAGATTGTTCTACATCTCTAACCAACGTATCTGCGGAAAAATGGCTAATTCCTGGCATAGCGTCAATTCCATGAACTACATTCTTTCCCGGAACAATAAAGTAGGGGTAAATGAACATATCCTTGGAAAGGCGCGTTTCGGCAACCATTTCACGAACAATGGGAGATTTTCTTAACCTTCTGGGACGAATATTCATTCTGATATGCTAATCGAGTAATTAATGCTCAAACTTAGAGTCCGAAAACTGCCTCAGCCAATCCAATTTCATCGGGCGAATAGGGCAAAGCGTATGTCATTCCCATCTCGTCAAACTTTCTGCCTGTAGCCCGGCCTATACATATTACTTTTTGACCCGGTTCAATCAGGTTTTCAACAAAATAAGCCTCAACATTCGAAGGACTGGTAAAGATCAAAATATCTGCGTATATGGGCTCTATATTATCTTCCATAATCGTTTCGTAAACCGGAAGATCGATGATCTTGGTTTCGGGAGACAAAGCTTTTTGAACGGTGCGCAACGAGTCTTTTGCCCCGGGAAATAACACCGATTGGCCATTTACTAACTCGGCAAATTCTGTAGCGATGTCTGCAGTATCTATTCCCTCCTCTTCGCCGTTAAAATCAGGCACTCTGCCAAACTGCCGAAGCACCTCTTCCGATGCCCTGCCTAAAACTCCGAATTTAGTTTTCTTAGAGATTAAAGGGTCCAACCGGAAAAAATATTCAATCGCATTTTTACTGCTAAAGAATATCCAATCAATATGCTTTAAAATATAGGGATCAAGTTTATTTATAGTCGGAAAAGTTCTGATTAAAGACCTCCCGTCGATTTCGATGTTATGCTTTTCAAGAGCCCGCCTAAAATAGCTCATCTCAGAAATGCCTCGGGTGATAAATACCTTTCCGGGCATCTTCCGGTCCTTGGCAAATTTTGATACTACTTTTTCCGCCAGTCCCTCAGTTGTTTCCGATTCTAAAAATACTCTGTCAGGAAAAGATTCAGCTTCATCCGCCTTCGACGTCCATACTTGAAATTTCCCACCTTCCTTTCTGCAGTAACATCCTAATGGCATGTGGCAACCACCGTTGAAAAGATTTAGAACTTTCCGTTCAACAGCTATTTCTTCCGCAACAGACGGACTATGTAACACTTGTAACTTCTCTATTAATTTTGCGTCGTCTTCCCTAACCTGAATGGCCAAAACCCCTTGCGCGGGAGCGGGAATAAATTCCATCGGATCCAACTCCTCCACATAAAACTCACTCAGATCAATGCCCAAACGCTCAACACCTGCTTTGGCAATCATAATGGCATCGTAATCCTCATCCCGCAGTTTCTGGATACGGGTAGGAACATTGCCTCGAAGGTCTTCGATCGCTAAATCGGGACGTAGAGAAAGCAATTGCGCCTTGCGGCGATTGGAGGAAGTACCCACCATTCCGGCAAATTTTACAGAAAGTTTCTGCTTAATGTCTACGCAATCTTTAAGAATAAGAAGAAGTTCGTTAGGATCTTCGCGCTCGGATACAGCCGCGATAATTAAGCCCGGTGGATTTTGTGTAGGAAGGTCTTTATGAGAATGAACGGCAATGTCTATCGAGCCATTTAGTAATTCTTCTTCCAGCTCTTTGGTAAAAAACCCTTTCCCCTCTAATTTATCTAAACGAAGGTTCAGGAAACTATCACCTTGGGTTTTTATAATTTTTAATTCAGCGTCAATACCCGATTCTGACAGCTTATCTTTCACATAATTTGCCTGCCAAAGAGCAAGATCGCTACCACGTGTACCTATGATGATTTTTTTTTTCACAGTAAAAGCAATTGGGATAACAAGAATGACTAGCTGTTGTTTACTAATATTTCTTTAGCCATAACCATTGGAACACTAATATATTTCTTTTCCATGTAGTTCATAACTTTTTCCAGCACTTCGCGCGAATTAGTATCTAATTGCCCGATGTCGTTCGCGAAAACGGAATTTATAGCAATGCTTCTGATCTCCTTAATTTTATTAGGAACCTCCCGCATCGCAAGTTCTATCTGCCTTTGTTTCAGTAAGGGCCTGAATTCTATCTTGCTTTCGTCAATAATCCGCTCGGCATGTACTAATTCCTGATAGCGTTCCTGCATATTTAAGTTAGCTATTTCCTGTAAACTTCTAACTTCAATAAAATGAACAGGATGTGCGGCTAAAACCTCGGGACACGTATCATTAGGAATCGCCAGGTCCACTATTACTTTCTTCTCCGTATCGCCATTTAACAGCGACTGGTAGATCTCTTTCGTTATAATAGGGTTTACAGCACTTGTGCAAGTGATAATAACATCAAACCCCTTTTTATATGTGGCAAGTTCGGCAAGGCCATAAGCTTCTCCCTTTAAATCTTTAGCAAGTACTTCGGCGTTTTCGAGGGTGCGATTAAATATCGCAAAATTGGAATATTTATGTTTTTGAAGGTATTTACAGATATTTTTGTTCGTTTCGCCGGCACCTACGATAAGTATTCGAGAATTCGAACACATATTTAAATCACGAAGTTTACGGTAAGCGAGGGAGACAACAGAGATGGGATTTTTGGAGATTTTTGTTTTTGTATATACTTCTTTGGCTGTTTTCACAACCTGGCTCATCACCATTCGCATATAATCGCCTGTAAAGCCCGCCTTTCGGCATATCTCGTATGACTTTCGAACCTGGGCCAAAATCTCCTTCTCGCCAACAATAAGGCTTTCTAAAGAACAAGAAACGCGCAATAAATGATTAAGAGCCTGCTCGTCTTCATAAATGCTCACCTTACTCACAAAGTCATCCAGATTATTATCCGGAATACAGAAACTAAGTGTTTGAATAAATTCTTTTACAAAATCAAATGTGATTTGCTGCGATGCGGAAAAAACGAACTCAACTCTGTTACACGTGCCGATATAAAATATCTCAGCTATATCAAATTTTTCTCTCACTCCGTTCAGCCGGCTAACTAGTGTCTGATTGCAGATAACTAATTTTCCCAACTCCTTTAAATCAATCTGCTGATGAGTGAATGCTAAAACTTTTAAATGCTTCAAAGCCTGAAAGTATCTTAAAAAACCCAAAACAAAGGTAAATAAATAGGGTTCACACCGCTGTCATTCCTTTGTCAAACACGAGTATTTAGAATGCTTTTAAATAGACAGCTCCGTATTTATCACTTTCAGAATATCCTAAAAGGATGAAAATACCTGATAATTGAAAAATTAATTGAAAAATTATCCTAAAACAATAATTTTCTTTTTATTTGAATCAGATTTCGAGAAGTTGACAACCGCTTTGTATGAATAAAACCATTACCTCTGACGAACTGATAGAAAAAGTACACAAAGCCCCCGGCTTTCTTTTATGGCAAATAGAAATGTGCTGGCAGAGGATAATTAATAAGGTATTACTTGAGCTAGACCTTACCTATACCCAGTTTATTGTATTGTGTATTTGCGGCTGGCTCACTAAGATGAGAAAAACCGTTTACCAGCACCAGGTAGCCCGGCACTCCAGGATTGACAGAATGATGACGTCAAGAATTTTAGCCAGCCTTGAAAAAAAGGGATATATTAATAGGCTTAAGATTGATGGAGATGCCAGAGCTAAGCTTGTAGTTTTAACCGAAAAAGGTAAAAAAATCTTAGATTTATCGCTAAAAACTGTTTCGGAAATGGAAGAAAGTTTCTTTAAACCCAGTGATAAGAACTTTATAGATTCCATGGACGACATTTTGTCCGACTGCGAGAATCTTTAAGAATGATAAAAAAACACTTTTCTATACCCGGAGCATCCGGAAAGCCAATTTTAATCGATTTAACAAGCACTGAACAGGCGAATTCCCCCTTAGTGATTTTCGCCCATGGCTTTAAAGGATTTAAAGACTGGGGAACGCATCATCTTGTAGCAAACTATTTTGCTGAACAAGATTTCAGTTTTTTAAAATTCAATTTTTCTCATAACGGAATAAGCAAGGCCGAGGGAGATGTTTTTGACGATCTGGAAGGTTTCGCTAATAATACATTCTCAAAAGAGCTTTTTGATATCAATCAGGTAATTTCTAATGCCATAAGCGGGGAGCGCTTTACTAAACCTTCTACTGTATTTTTAATCGGCCATAGCCTTGGTGGAGCAATCAGTATTATTGAAACGGCACAAAATAAGTCGATAAATAAACTGGTAACCTGGGCCTCGATCAGCAGCTTCAGAAACTTATGGAGCCCCGCTCAGGAACAAGAGTGGAGAAACAAAGGCGTGTTATATTTCGCTAACTCGCGAACCAATCAGCAAATGCCTATTTATTCCAACCTATTAGATGATCTTGACCAAAACAGCGATAAACTGGATATTCTGTCAGCGGCAGGATCAGTATCCCAGCCATGGCTCATAATTCATGGCAAAGCTGATACATCCGTTTCTATAGATCATGCGAGCTCATTAAACCGTCAGCAAACGCAGTCCAGATTGCTAGCTATCCCCGATACAGATCATGTTTTTTCAGCAAAACACCCATGGACTGAAGAAAATTTGCCGAAACCGCTTAAACATGCATGTGATGCTACTATCGCCTTTTTTAAAGAGCCCGACTAAATTAAACCATTCGAATTTAATACTGTCAGAAAGCAGACATTACGTACTTACCAATCAAATTCCTAATTTCAGGGTTTAATGTGTACATGAAACAGGTAGAAGATTCAGAGATCCTTGAAAAGTTTGCGAATGAACTTACACGTAACGAAGCGTTCAGCCTGCTTGTACAAAAGTATCAGCAAAAAATTTACTGGCATATCCGGAGAATGGTGGTAGATCATGACGATGCCGATGACCTGGTTCAAGACACCTTCATTAAAGTGTGGAAGTATCTTTCCAACTTCAGAAACGATTCACAGCTTTATACCTGGCTTTACCGAATCGCTTCCAACGAGTGCCTAACTTTTTTAAATAAAAAGAAGCAGAAAAACAATGTATCGATTGATGAAATGCCTTACGACTTATCGGACACCCTTGCCGAAAGCACACAAATAAGCGGCGATAAGATACAAATGAAACTCCAAAAGGCTTTGCTTATTCTTCCGGAAAAGCAACGGCTGGTTTTTAACATGAAATATTATGAGGACATGAAATACGAAGAAATTTCGGAGGTGTTGGGCACCAGCGTTGGCGCATTAAAAGCCTCATTCCACATCGCAGTGAAGAAAATTGAGAACTATTTATTGAATAATGATTAAACCATTTTCGAAAAAAACATTCAATAGAATATGGATTTGAATGAGATGAACGAAAGTTGGCAAACAAACGCGCCAACTCTTGCAGCGATGGAGAAAACAAATCCGTTCACTGTTCCTGAAGGCTATTTCGGTGAATTGGAAGAGCAAATTGCTGGCAGGATAAAAATTACGCAATTCGATAATAATCAAGCGCTATTTACTACTCCCGAAGGTTACTTCGAATCGCTTACAGATAAGATTGTTTCGGTAACTAATATCGGGCAGCTAAAGCCGGAGCAGGATTCGGGCGTATTTACCGTTCCTGAAAACTATTTTACCGGACTTGAAGAAAAGATTAAAAACCGATTGGAGCCCCTGGCAACAGGCTCTGATTCGAAGATTAAGTATCTTTTATCCAGATGGACAAGCTATGCTGCGGCGGCTTGTATTACTGCTATCATAAGCTTTGGGATTTATTTCAATAGCACCGGTAATAACAATGACATAGAAGCCCAAATCGCTCAGATACCGGCTGAAGACATAGTTGATTATTTACAACTTTACAGTGATGCCGGTGAGGCTTCCGCCATCATAGAAAACTTAGAAGATGGGTCTGAGTTATCTAAACTTAGCCCGGAAATATCCGAGCAGGAAATTGAGCAATACCTTGAATTAAACTTATAAAAAATGAAAATCTGGATATACAGCCTGATATTTAGCATTAGCTTATCGCTCCCTGCTATGGCTCAGCACGAAAAAAATATAGAATCTGTAAGGGCGGCTTTTATCACCCAAAAACTTGACCTTTCGCCTGAAGAATCTCAAAAATTCTGGCCTGTTTACAACAATTATCGAAATGATATGCGAGAGTTGGCGATTAAAAGAAATCAACAGCGCAAAGCTTTCAAACAGTCTGCTACTACCCCGGTTGATGATCTTTCCATTGAAACCGAAATGCTGGAGATTAAAAAACGATACCGCCAGGAATTTGTAAAAGTTTTACCCAGGCAAAAAGCAGCTATGGTTTATCCCGCGGAACGAGAGTTTATGCAACAATTGATTGAACATCTTCCGAGGAAGAATAAAAAAAATAACTAATACAAAAGCCTCAAACCATTTGGGGCTTTTGTATTTTTGGCTAATGCTAAACCTCCGGCAATTATTTCTACTCAATAATGCGCAAACCTCATCAACCCCACGCCTATTAGAAATTGAGCGGGCGGAAGGTATTTATTTATATAGCCCCGATGGCAGAAAATACATGGATCTGGTATCCGGGTTCGCCGTAAGTAATGTAGGCCACCGGCATCCCCATGTGGTTAAGGCCATAAAAGATCAGGTAGACCGATATATGCACCTTACCGTGTATGGCGAGTTTGTTCAGGCTCCTCAAGTGAAATTTGCGGTAAAACTGGTTTCAGTTTTACCGCACAATTTAAATTCCGTTTATTTTGTAAACTCGGGAGCCGAAGCCACCGAAGGTGCTTTGAAACTGGCTAAAAGATATACCGGACGAAAAAAAATCATTTCGTGCCACAATGCCTATCACGGAAGTACGCACGGTGCCCTAAGTGTGATGGGAAATGATTATTTCAAAGAAGCTTTTCAACCACTTTTACCTGATATTTCGTTTATAAATTTTAATGATTTTAGCGATCTCGAAGCCATCAATTCTGAGACCGCCTGCATTATTATTGAAACCATACAGGGTGAAGCCGGTATTCGGGTTCCTGAAAGGAAGTATATGCAAGCTTTAAGGAAACGCTGCGCAGAAACAGGAACCTTATTGATTCTTGATGAGATACAAACCGGATTCGGCCGCACCGGAAAACTATTCGCATTCGAGCATTTCGACATAAGTCCCGATATCCTTTTATCAGCAAAAGGAATAGGAGGAGGAATGCCGATAGGAGCCTTTATTTCCAGCCGTGAAATAATGAACTCGCTTACTGAAAATCCAATCCTGGGACATATCACAACTTTTGGCGGGCACCCGGTATGCTGCGCCGCAGGCCTGGCAACTCTCGAAGTATTGCTTGAAGAGAATCTTATGCGTGATGTGGATCAAAAAGAATCCCTATTTCGTGAATTACTTGTTCATCCGTTGATAAAAGAGGTGCGCGGAAGAGGATTAATGCTGGCCCTGCAACTAGATTCATTTGAGCTTGTGGAGGAGGTTTGTAAAGCGGCCGCAGAACAAGGCCTTATTATAGATTGGTTTTTACACTGCGACACCGCTTTAAGGCTAGCCCCCCCCTTAATTATTTCCGAAGCTGAGATTCGTACAGCATGTACTACAATTTTAACTACTTTAACCAAAACCACTGAAACCTAGTGTGACTTTATTCAAAAAATTACATATTTAACATTATTAAGTTGAAACCTATGAGATTTTTAAATATTTTTTCTCATATATTTACAAAAACCGAATTTTTTACATATGAGTGGAGCGAATTTTTTGAATAAGTATGAATTAACCTCAAATACTTGGGATGAAATGTTCAGTACAGAACATAATATCCGCGCCCCATATCAAAAAGTTATAGATTATTTATCAAAAGAGTCTATCGACGACCTGAATAAGAAAGAAGAACTTGCTAAAAGACTCTTCATGAGCCAGGGCATTACCTTTACAGTTTACAATAGCGGAGAAGGTATCGAAAAAATCTTCCCATTTGATATTATACCCAGAATTATAACAGCTTCCGAGTGGACATTTATAGAAGCTGGCATCAAACAGCGGCTCAAAGCATTGAACATTTTCCTTAAAGACATTTATAGCAATATGTTTATCGTAAAAGATGGCATTATTCCTATAGATATGATTTATTCATGTCCGCATTTCCTTAGGGAAATGTTTAACGTTGCCGTCCCCTATGATATTTATGTTCACATAGCAGGAATAGATCTTATTCGCGATAGTGACGGCACTTATTATGTATTGGAAGATAACTTACGAACCCCTTCCGGCGTAAGTTATATGCTCGAAAACCGGGAAATAACAAAACGGCTTTTCCCCGATCTGCTTCCGCAATGCAGAGTAAGAAGTGTTACAGAATATCCCGGCATTTTATATAAAAACCTTCTGGCAATTTCCCCGAGGCAAATTTCCAACCCCAACATCGTGTTACTTAGCCCTGGCGTTTACAACTCCGCCTATTTCGAGCATACTACTCTGGCCCGCTTAATGGGAGTAGAATTAGTTGAAGGGAGGGATTTAATGGTAGACAATCATAAAGTTTACATGAAAACCACTAATGGCCGCCAGCAGGTAGATGTAATTTACAGACGGGTTGATGATGAATACCTTGACCCGCTGGTATTCAATCCCGGAAGCATTCTTGGCGTAGCCGGGCTGATGAGCGCATACAGAAAAGGAAACGTGGCTATTGTAAATGCCGTTGGCAATGGTGTAGCCGATGATAAAGCCATTTATTCTTACGTTCCGGATATGATCAAATATTACCTGAATGAGGAGCCTTTATTAAAGAACGTACCCACATATCAATTAGGTAACCAGGAACATAAAGAATACGTTTTTGAAAATATTCAGACAATGGTTGTTAAGAAAACAAACGGCAGCGGTGGTTATGGAATGTTAATGGGATATGCTGCCAGCGATTCCGAGATCGCGGCATATAAAGAAGAAATACTTAAAGACCCCCGCCAGTTTATTGCGCAACCAACTATCAGCCTGTCTGCGGCACCATGTTACATGAACGGGAGCCTGATGCCCCGAAGGATAGACTTACGGCCCTTCGCACTTTGTGGCCCGAATGGAATTGAAATTGTACCGGGCGGATTGACAAGAGTGGCATTGACCGAAGGATCAATGGTTGTAAATAGTTCACAGGGTGGTGGTAGTAAAGACACCTGGGTCCTGGCTTCATAAATCAAACGAATGTTAAGTAGAGTAGCAGCAAATTTATACTGGTTAAGCCGTTATGTAGAACGCAGTGATGGTATTTTAAGGATGATGAAGATCAATTACGCGTCTTCTCAAGATTCAATACATGAATTTACGTGGCGGCCCGTAATTAAGCTTTATACAAAGCTTGAAGATGAAGACATCGAAAAAATAGAGCATAACAGCAGGGATGTATTACTCTACATGATAGCCGGAAAAGAAAATCCGAACTCCATTATTAACATGATTACCTTTGCGAGAGAAAATGCCCGAAGTGTTCAGGATCATATAACAAAGGATTTATGGCAGTGCTTAAATGAGTATTACCATTTAATAAAAGACAACAAACTGATATCATACCTCAAAAAAGACGATCCGATTTCTGCGCTTGATATTTTGATCAGACAAGGAATGCTTTATTGCGGAACCGCTGAAGTTACTATGGAAAGAGGCGAAGGAAGCAGCTTTATGAACATTGGGAAATACCTCGAAAGAAGCATTCAATCTGCCGATATCCTCGACGTTAAGTTTGGAACCATTAACAATGATCCTGATTTACTGACGGATACATCGTATTGGAAACACCTTTTATTATCATTAGGGGGCTATGAGCTTTATCTCAAAACTTATCGGCAGGGCTTCGAGGCCGAGAACGTTCTCGAACTGGTGGTTTTAAATAACGATTTCCCCCGGTCTGTACTTTACTCTGTTAACCACATTTCAAGTTATCTCGAGCGCTTAAGAGTTAATAATAACCTATCCGAGATTAAAGAGATCTCGATACTTATCGGCCGGTTAGAAAGCAGAATAAAATACAGCACTTTGCAATCAATAAGAGAAGAAGGCATGCACCCATACCTGTACTCCATAAAAAAAGATTTGTATTCTATAGGCGATGCGTTAAATATACAATACTTTGCATACTCATAAGATTTATCAAATCTAAAATGCCACAGTTTAAAATCAAGCATATAACGCGTTATACTTATACCGGACATGTCAGGGATAGTGCGAATCAGATAATTTTATTTCCGATTAACGACGAGTATCAGGAGGTATTAAGGCACGACCTGAAGATAAGCGGCGAACCTAACATAGAAATTTATCAGGATTATTTTGGCAATCAGGTGGGTAACTTCACCCATTATATGCCTCATACCGAATTAGAAATTTATTCTAAACTTCTGGTTGCAACGCAACATAAAACGCTCCCTGTAGATGACATGTTTGCTTCCAATCAATGGATCGACCTGGAGTCTATTAAAAACAAAATTCCTTATGTTGATTATTTGCTACAAGAGCATTTTGAAGGACTTAACGAGTTAAAAGAAATCGTAGAAAGAGAGCGTATAATAAACGAAACGCCTTATCAAACAGCCTTGAGATACACTAAGTATGTATTTGAGAACTTCAAATATATACCAGGTATCACCACAGTTGAGACCCGTTTAGACGAAGTATGGAAACTAAAAGCAGGAGTTTGCCAGGATTTTGCTCATATTTTGTTGGTAATGTTACGGTTAGTGAACATCCCTTCACGCTACGTGAGCGGTTATATCTGCCCGAACAGAAATGGGATGAGAGGAGAAGGTGCTACGCACGCATGGGTTGAAACATTCCTTCCTGGTTATGGATGGCTCGGGCTTGATCCCACTAATAATTGCGTTGCCAATGAAACACACGTGCGACTTGCAGTCGGAAGAAACTTTCCCGATTGCACGCCAGTTAAGGGCGTATATAAAGGACAGGCAAGACATCAGCTTGAAGTTTCGGTTTCAGTATCGTATGAAGATGATGTGCCGGAGGTCACCGATCTTATCGATGTGCCGATAGAAAAACCCTCGGGCTTCACGGTAAACAGCTTCAAATTATATACTGAACGTATGGAGCAACAGCAGCAGCAACAGCAATAAATTTCAACAAAAAAAATTCCCGGCGGTTATATTCTGAACCAATGGAAAATTCTTATGTCTGAAAACGATAAAATACCTTCACGGTTAACCCAAAAAGAATCATATATAGGGAAACAACATCCTGAGAATATAAACGAACCGGAAAGCCAGGAAAATAATCCTTATCCGAATCAGGAGCAGCGGGAAGGTGTCGATAACGAAAAGTTCATTATCAATAACTCAAACAGTAATGGAATAAATCCAAACCCTATCGAAAGCGGCAATGAGCCCGATTGGGTGGATGGCAGAAAGCAAGGCGAAGATTATATTGATGATGCAACAGAATAAAAAAGGGGAGCAATGACTCCCCTCATATTACATTCCTTGTATCCAGCTAAATTGATATTGTAAAGTTGGTGCTTTAATCCGTTCGGCCAGCCTGATTAAACGGTCTGGTAATCTAAGAATATAATCTCTTGCCCGCTCTCCCGAGTCGTCCAGTCCGGTTACCTTTTCTATTTCCCATTCCTTTATAAGATCTCGCAAAATATCAACGTAGTCAATGGCTGTATATACGCCCAAACGTTGTGCGGCATCGGCGAAATGAGTAAAAGTTTCGCCTGCTTTTTTTCCAAGTTCCCTGAGAAAATGTGCGGGCATTACTATTTTCTTACGCATCATATCCTCAAATGCAAGCATTACTTCATTTGCATCAACCTGCATAATCTGATAGATAAAATCGGTATATGCCTTTGCATGCCTTGCTTCATCGCCTGCAATAAAACCACACATTTTTGATAGCAAAACATCCCCCTCTTTTTTCGCCAAAGAAGCTACCCGTCTGTGTGATACATTTGTAGCCAGCTCCTGAAAACTAGTATAGATAAAATTGCGGTATGGATCTCTGTCAGTGCCGATATCAAAGCCGTCTGCGATTAGATACTGTGTAGAAATCTCCATTTGGCGCATATTTACCCTACCTGATAGATATAGGTATTTGTTCAAAAGATCGCCATGACGATTTTCCTCACCGGTCCAGTGTCTTAACCACTTCATCCAGCCCCCCTCTTCGTCCTTTGATACACCCTCTACAGTAGCCAGCCACGATTCGTAGGTCGGTAAAGCCTCTTCGGTTATTGTATCACCGATAAGTACTGCAAAAAAATCATACGGCAAGGCTTTAGCCGTTTCTTGTAACTCTTTTACCTCCTGCAAAAAGTTTTCGCTGCTAGAATCCGGCAAAAAGTCAGCAGGCTGCCAAATCGTATCGATGGGTTTTAAATAGTTCCCGATATTGTCCAGCATATATTTTTCAATATGCTGCATTACTTCTCTTCTTGCACCGTAATTGATGTTCATGCTTGTTGGTTAAAGAGGCAAAGATAAAGATATTAATGAATTCTTTGCCATAGTGTATAATAGAAACAGTGATGTAAAACTATAGTTTTATATGAGATCCGTAAGAATCATTAAATATTGTATTCCATTCAATTTTGGGGATAAAAAAAGCCTCCCAGTTTCCTGAAGGCTTTGATAAAATTTGGCACCGCTCAGATTCTACCCCGAGCATTCTGTCCTCCCATCCACCGCCGCTGACGGTTCCATTGGTCCCCTTCGGGCTGGAGATCCGTCCGCCAGGTGTGGTTGCTACCGATATAACCCACCCAGTGTAAGTTTAAAGCCCATAAACCAAAAAGCCCTTCAGTCCCATCCGCTTCGGTCCACAGTATCCTTGGCGCTGGCGGGCTAAACAATAAAGCCCTTCAGTTTCCTGAAAGGCTTTATTAAATTTGGCACCGACCTACTCTCCCATCCGCCGCGGCGGACAGTACCCTTGGCGCTGGCGGGCTTAACTTCTCTGCTCGAAAGCAGCCCTAAAAACAAAAAAACCCGTTAGTTAAACTAACGAGCTTTAAGACTTAATCGCTTTTGAGCGAAATAAGATTTGGCACCGACCTACTCTCCCACGTGTTACCGCAGT
>JACMJM010000058.1 GCA_014380615.1 Sphingobacteriaceae bacterium | reverse complement strand
GATAATTTGGCGAAGGTTTTTGCATTTAATTAGTACAGCATTTGCCTGGGTTAAAGCCTGGGCAAATTTACATTGCTTTAATTTCCAGTGGTGAGCTAGAATATAAATTCTAAGAATGGAGCACAATATCTGCTAATATAAATTGACACCTTTTAGTCAGTTTTTAAATAATAAGCAGTTTGTTTTACTATAAAAAACATGCTTAAAAAAAAGCTTTTAGTAAATTAAACTCTACACAATCTAATATTGAATCCTGCTGTAATCGCAGCATAACACTTCCCCTTATTTAGTGCTGTCATTTTACTCGGCTTATTAGCGGGGATAAAACTATCTTGATATTTTTAAATACTATTCTTTTCCTTTCTTTTAAATTATATCTTTAAGCCGTAAAATCACCTACTCTATGACCAAATACTCTTGTTGCAGTTTTCTTCTGTTTTTTTTCGTATTCTTAAAATCGTTTGGTCAAGATACTTCTAAAGTGAATACCGCCTCTCTTCCAGGTGCCCAATATGAACAACAACTGTTGGCTAGTGGACAATCTCGACTTTATAATGGTTTCGAATACCTGGATTATCCCTATAACTATTTTAAAGAAGGGCATCAATTTTTTGGAAACAATACATGGAATTTGGGTACTGTAACATACGAAGGCATAACCTATAACAATGTCAATTTAATGTATGATTTGATTAAGGACGAGGTAGTTGTTCAGCATTTTGACAAGGTTTCGAAAATAAATTTAATAAAATCTAAAGTGCAAGATTTTAGTCTTTTGGGGCATACGTTCGTCAAATTAAAGGAAGAAGAATTTAGGGATGCTTACCCTGGATTTTACGACCTATTGTACAATGATAAAATCGCAGTTTTGGCAAAAAAAAATAAGAAGATTGCCGAGTCCACATCTTCTAGTGGCGTAGTACGTGGGCTGTATGTTTTCAATAAATACTATGTCCAAAAAGGGGGACAGATATATTCGTTTAACAGTAAGTCATCTCTTTTAAAAATCTTGAAAGATAAAAATCAGGAGATTAAAAACTACATCAAGAATAAAAATTTGAAATATAAAAAGGATCCTGAAACGGTTATGATTGCTATTGCTGTATATTATGATGAAATTACAAAATAAAAGTATCACAAGAAGCCATCTTAAAGTTGGTGTCTCTACTTTAATTATCCTCCTCTTAACATTCAGGGTTTCTTATTCGCAACAGCAACCCCTCAATATGGATGTGGATTTTAAATCGGTTAAAATTGATGAGTTTGTTCAAGAACTGGAAAAAAAAAGCGGCTATCATTTTTACTATAATCAATCGCACTTTGACAGCTTAAGGATAACTATTAACCTTAAAGGAAGTACGATAAGAGAGATATTAAATGAAGCTTTTAAAAACAGCAAGTATCAATATGCTATTGATAGCGAAAGCAATATATTTTTGACTTTAAATACTAAAATTGATGAAAGATTGCCATTATCATTATTTGGGAATTTTTCAGACGTATCAAAAGTTGCATCAAAATCAAATTCTGTAAGTATTACCACCCTTGATAATGAAAGAGTAATCCCCAAACAAATTGACACGAAAGCGGAAGAAAAGGTTTATGAGGTCGGGCTCAGAACCCCATCCATACTCCCAGGTAAAGCCACCATTTCGGGGTACTTACGAGAAGGGAAAAGTGGAGAGCCGGTGGTAGGGGCATCTATTTTTATCATGAAACCAAGGTTAGGAGTTGTGACTAATGAGAACGGATATTATTCGTTGCAACTACCTAAAGGGCAACAGACATTAATGGTAAGAGTTGCAGGCCAAAGAGAAATTTCCCGACAAATTATTCTTTATTCCGATGGAACCTTTAATATAGATTTAAAAAGTCAGGTTATATCGTTAAAAGAAGTTGTTGTAACAAGAAAATCAGATAATCTTGCCGCTACTCAAATGGGAGTGAATAAGATTAACATTCAATCCATTAAAAACGTACCAACGGTGTTTGGCGAAGCTGATATTTTAAAAGTGGTACTTACCTTGCCAGGGGTAAAATCAGTAGGAGAAGCAAGCGGTGGTTTCAATGTAAGAGGTGGAGCAACAGACCAAAATTTAATTCTATTTAACGACGCTACAATTTATAACCCCTCGCATTTTTTTGGATTTTTCTCAGCGTTTAATCCCGATCTTGTTAAAGATGTAGAATTATACAAAAGCAGTATTCCAGCTAAATATGGAGGCCGTCTGTCTTCAGTATTAAATATAAGCGGCCGGGAGGGAAATAAGAAAAAGTTTACAGGTACTGCAGGGATAGGCCTTCTTACTAGCCGTTTAAACATAGAAGGACCTTTAAACAAAGATAAAACCTCTTTCTTGTTAGGTGGAAGAACAACCTATTCAGATCTTATTTTTGGTTTGATGCCCAAAAAGTCGGTATACCGAAACAGCAAAGCTTCTTTCTATGATGTGAATCTTCTAATCAATCATAAATTCAACGAAAAGAATAGCGTCTCTTTAATGGGTTATGTAAGTGATGATCAATCTGATTTGGGAACGGACACGTCTTACAGTTATGCAAATCAAAATGCTTCCATCAAATGGCAACATGTGTTCAATAAAAAACTTAACGGCAACTTTGTAATCGGTTATGATGGGTATAAATACAATACTGAAAGCAATAGCGAGTACGACACACTCGGAGCTTACAATCTTGGTTTTGACATCAATCAAGTTAACTTTAAATCTGGTTTAACATACTATTTAAACCCAAAACATACAGTAGACTTCGGCTTAAACTCTATTTATTACAAATTACATCCAGGCTCTTACCTGCCTAAAGGAAGAAGTTCGCTTGTTACACCAGATGTTTTAGAAGGCGAGCAAGCCTTGGAGAATGCCTTATATATATCCGATAATTATGAAATGAGCCCATCCTTGTCATTTACCTTCGGGGTGAGATACTCTCACTTTAGTAATCTTGGCCCAAAAACTATTAACAGCTATGCTCCGGGCCTACCAAAAGAAGAAAATAATATATTAGATAGCACAGCATATAGGAATGGTCAGGTGTCTAAAACGTATCAAGGTCCGGAAATCCGTTTTTCTGCCCGGTACGTAGTGAACAAAAGTCTCTCTATCAAGGCCGGATATAACTCTCTTCGACAATACATCCACTTACTCTCTAACACTACTGCCATTTCGCCTACGGATACATGGAAATTAAGCGACCCCAATATCAGGCCTCAGCAAGGAAATCAAATATCCCTGGGGTTATATAAAAACTTCGATTCTAATGCCCTGGAAACCTCGGTGGAGGTTTATTTTAAAAGGATAAAGAATTATCTCGATTACAAGAGTGGTGCCCAGCTTATTATGAATCATACTATTGAGACGGATGTTATTAACACTCAGGGAAAAGCTTATGGGGCAGAATTCTTTATCAAAAAAACTGCTGGTAAATTAAATGGATGGGCGAGCTATACTTACTCAAGAACTTTTTTGAAGATGGATGACCCCAACGCTGGCGAGTTAATTAACGGTGGCGAGTACTATCCTGCTAATTTTGATAAGCCCCATGATTTTACAGTTATCGGAAATTACAAATTGTCGCATCGTTTAAGCTTTTCCAGTAATATAACCTATAGCACCGGCAGGCCAATAACGGTTCCCATCGGATTGTTTACTTATTCCGGCTCGTTAAGGGCGTTATATGGAGACAGAAACTCCTATCGGGTTCCTGATTATTTCAGAACCGACCTTTCTTTAAATATTGATGGTAATCATAAGGTAAATCAGGTAGCACATAACTCCTGGACTGTCGGGGTCTATAATCTAACCGGGAGAAAAAATCCCTATTCTACTTTTTTTACCTCACAAGGTGGGGTAGTTAAGGGGTATAAACTATCCATTTTTGGTACGGCCATTCCATTTGTAAATTATAATCTGCGTTTTTAGGTGGCCGCTTATATCAATAAATCACGTCCTTTTAAGTCAGCTCCGGCGATTTTGCGAGGGATGTTATTGATAGTAAGCATCCTTTTCTACACTTGTCGGGCGCCATTCGAACCATTAATAGATAGCCCACCAAATGGTTATTTGGTTGTAGAAGGTGTTATCAATACAGCAAATGCGAGTACGGTGATCACTTTGAGTAGAGCCCGACTAATGAGCGACCCGTCCAAGCGTCAGGAATCTAAAGCGGAGGTGAAAATCGTAGGCGAAGATTCTGCAACTTATCTTTTAAAAGAAAAAGCGACCGGAGTTTACGAGTCGGATGTTATGGCACTTCCATCGCAAAGGTATTGTTTAGAAATAAGAACTGCAGATGGTAAAAAGTACCGATCAAGCCTGGTACAGGCGAAGCGAACCCCTCCAATTGATAGCGTGAGTTGGCAGAGAGAAGAGGATGGTATAAATATCTATGTACATTCTCATGATGATCAAAACCAGACACGTTACTATAAATGGAACACTGTAGAAACCTGGGAAATTCGTTCGGATTCGCGATCTGAATATTATGCTGTAAATACAGGCAAACTTGACGCTGAAGGGAAGATTATTTTTGAATTTCTTCCAAGAACCGAAAATGAAATTAATGCAATGTATTTCTGTTGGCAACAAAGTATTTCTAATCAATTATTATTGGGTTCAACCGCTAAGCTGTCGAAAGATGTGATTTCATATCCCATGGTATTTATACCAAATGGTAATATCAAGCTTGGAATTTTGTATAGTATTTTAATAGAGCAGGTTGGTCTGAATGCTCAACAGTATGAATTTTATAAGTCGATAAAAAGCAACACCGAAACTAACGGGTCTATTTTTGATCGGCAACCATCAGAAATGAAAAGCAATATTGTATGCCTCTCAAATCCTGAAGAACAGGTGATCGGCTACGTTACTTGTACAAATATTGAATCCAAGAGGATTTTTATCAACCGACCACTAGAATGGCCTTACCGGACGGTTTGTGATGTTGGCCTTTTTCCATCTTTTCCAGTTGTAGTAACTATACCATCTCCCGGATTACCGCCTAGCCCACCACAAGGTACTTCTTATGCTTGCGGTGATTGCCGAACCAGGGGCAGTAGCGAAAAACCTATTTATTGGCCTTGATAGTAACTGGAATATGGGTGGTTTGAAATATACACGGGCACTGAAAACCTTAAGCACTTTCGTTTGCTACATATGCTTTTTAGTTACGGTGATAAGTTGCCGGACGCCATTTGAACCATTAATAGATAGTCCACCAAGTGGTTATTTGGTTGTAGAAGGTATTATCAATACTGCCAAATCGAGTACGGTGATCACCCTGAGCAGAGCTCGACTAATGAGCGATCCGTCCAAGCGCCCGGAATCAAAAGCGGAGGTGAAAATTATCGGCGAAAATTCTGCTACTTATCCCTTAGTAGAAAAAGCGAACGGAGTTTATGAATCTGATGTGATGACGCTTCCCTCGCAAAGGTATTGTGTGGATATTAAAACCGGTGATGGTAAACGATACCGATCAAGTCTGGTAACGCCAAAGCGCACTCCCCCAATTGATAGCGTGAGTTGGCAGAGAGAAGAGGATGGGATAAATATCTATGTACATTCTCATGATGAGCAAAACCAAACACGTTACTATAAATGGAACACTGTAGAAACCTGGGAAATTCGTTCTGATTCAAAATCTGAATATTATGCTGTGAATACGGGTAAATATGACGCTGAGGGGAAGATTATTTATAGCTTTCCTGAAAGGTCTCAGGAAGAGAGTGATGCAATGTATTTTTGTTGGCAACAAAGTATTTCTAACCAATTATTATTGGGATCAACTGCTAAGCTGTCTAAAGATGTAATTTCATATCCCATGGTATTCATACCAAACGGTAATATTAAGCTTGGAATTTTGTATAGTATTTTGATAGAGCAGGTTGGCCTGGATGCTCAACAGTATGAATTTTATAAATCAATAAAAAACAATACCGAAACTAACGGATCTATTTTTGATCGGCAACCATCAGAAATGAAAAGTAATATTATGTGCCTTACAAATCTTGAAGAACAGGTGATCGGTTACGTTGCTTGTACAAATGTTGAATCTAAGAGGATTTTTATCAACCGACCACCCGCATGGCCTTACCGGATGATTTGTGATGTAGCCCCTTTTCCAATTCTTCCCGTTTTAGTAAGTAAAGATCCGCCACTAGGTACTTCTTATGCTTGCGGTGATTGCCGAACCAGAGGGAGCAGCGAAAAACCTGTTTATTGGCCTTGATAGATATTATAATATGTGTGGTGTGAAATATACATGGGCGTCAAACACTTCAAGCATTTTGGTTTGCTGTATATGCATGTGGGGAGTAATAGCAGGCTGCAGAGATGCTTTTGAACCAATGATCAATGCTCCTGCTACCGGTTACCTGGTTATAGAAGGGTTTATTAATAGTTCTGTAGGCAGAACTACAATCCAATTAAGCAGAACCGGGCAGTTTGCTCAAAATGGGCCTGGGCCGGAAGCAAGAGCTTCCGTAGAGATTATAGGAGAGAAGTCAAACTCGTATGCTTTAAAAGAAAAGCAGCCAGGTATTTACGAGTCTGATTTATTAAACCTTACGGATCAAAGCTGTAGGTTAAAGATTAAAACCTTCGATGGAAAAGTATATCAGTCGGATTTGATTTCAAGGGTAGAAACACCTGAAATAGATAGTGTAAGTTGGAGACGAACAAGCGATGGCTTGCGTATCTCTGTTAATACGCATGATGATTCGAATCGGTCAAAATATTATAAATGGACATTTGAGGAGACATGGGAAGTAAGGTCCGTATTTACATCTCTTTATAAATTCGTAACTAAAATCGACCCTGTTACAAAAAAGCCGATAATAGAAGCAGTTGAACGGCAACCCGGCGAAGAAAAGTTACTGTTCTTCTGTTGGAAATCAAATGTTTTCGATGGTTTGATGCTGGGGTCTACCGCGAAGCTCTCAAGATCTGTAATTACTCAGCCAGTAACGTTTATTCCTGCCGAAAGCGAACAGTTAGGGGTTCTATACAGTATCGAAGTGGAGCAAATAGCTCTTGATGAAAAGGGGTATGAGTTCTTTAATAAATTAAAAACGGATACAGAACTTAGCGGCTCTATTTTTAACCGTCAGCCCACAGAATTAAAAGGAAATTTCCAATGTATAACAAATCCTGCGGAGTCAGTTATAGGGTATGTTGGATTTAGCTCCAAAAAGAGGAAAAGGATTTTTATATCCGAAGTTGAAGCACAATGGAATTACGCTGTTTTGTGCGAAATACCTTTCACAATATTACCAGTTTCTGATACCCTTAAAAAATATTCAGATCGATACACGCCCTTATACATGGAACCCGAAACGCAAACGACGCCGCAATTGCTTTTTGTAGCAGGTAAGCGATGTGTTGATTGTACATCACGCAATGCAAGTAATGTTAGGCCCGTATTCTGGCCCAACTAAATAATTTGGTTATGAGAAACGATAGCTATCGTCTTATTTACGTTATAGTGATGCTATTTTTAGCCGCTTGCAAAGAACGATTTGAACCTGCAATTGATACACCCCTAACCGGCTATTTGGTTGTAGAAGGCAACATTAATAGCGGAATGGGCCCTACCGTTATTAAATTAAGCCGAACCGGGAAGCTTAACTTTGGAGGAAGAGCTGAAAACGAGGCGGAAGTTCAAATTCTTGGCGAAGACTTGAGCAGTTATGCCTTAGCTGGCAACGGGAATGGTGTTTACACGTCTGCGGTTCTTAATCTTCCTAAACAACGCTACCAATTGCGCATTAAAACCGGCGGAAAGGAATACCTTACCGAATTACTGGAGGAGAAGCAAACTCCTCCTATCGACAGCGTAAGCTGGCAGAGAGATCCGGATGGGGTAAGAATTTACGTGCACACACACGATGACGCGAATAAAGCAAAGTATTACAAATGGACATTCGATGAAACGTGGGAAATTCATTCGGATTATTTCAGTTCTTATGGATTCAAAACCACACCAAGGCCTAACGGTAGGTCTGTTACTACTGTGTTTAAAAGAACTCAACAAGAGGAAGAAATGATGTTTTACTGCTGGAAGTCTGAGGCATCAAATCAAATTCTTTTGGGTTCCACTGCAAAGCTTGCTAAGGATATCATAACCGCGCCAGTGCAACTTATCAGGAATAACGATGAGCGATTAGTGTATTTATACAGCATCAATGTCGTACAAACCGCTCTGGATATGGAGAGCTATAACTTTTACAAAAACTTAAAAGATAACACAGAGAGCAATGGATCTATATTCGATCGCCAGCCTTCTGAGATCGATGGTAATATCAGATGTGTAACTGATCCTGGTGAGCTGGTGATTGGCAACGTGATGCTTACCTCTCCGCAGGAGAAGCGAATTTTTATTTACGGTTTACCAAATTGGAGAAATCCTTTTGCTTGTGATCCAACTATTTTGGAAATGTTTCATAACCCAGATACATTGAAAAAGTATAACGGACCCCACGTTAATTTGCCAATGGAAGTGGCAGCAGCCAATACGCCCCTCCACCCAGATTCCGCATTAAAATATACAGCGGGAAAAGCTCCGATAGCACCCCTGTACGCTGTAGGCATATCGGCCCCCAATTATATCATTGGTTATGAACTCGCGTCAAGAAGATGTGTTGATTGTACGGTGCGTGGTAGCAATATTAAACCCTTGTTTTGGCCCCAATAATAAGAGATTACTACCCGGATATGAAAAATTACAGCTACCGTCTTATTTATGTTATAGTTATTCTCTTTTTTGCAGCTTGCAAAGAGCCATTTGAACCTGCAATTGACACCCCTTCCACCGGTTACTTGGTTGTGGAAGGTAACATTAATAGCGGAAAGGGGCCCACCGTTATTAAATTAAGCCGTACGGGGAGGCTTAATTTTGGAGGAAGAGCCGAAACAAAAGCTGAAGTTCAAATTGTTGGCGAAGACTTAAGCTCCTATAACTTAACTGGCAACGAAATCGGTATTTACACGTCAGCGGTTCTTAACCTTCCTAAACAACGCTACCGCTTACGCATTAAGGCAGGCGGTAAAGAATATCTTTCAGATTTGCTGGAAGAGAAGCAAACTCCTCCTATCGACAGTGTAAGTTGGCAGAGAACCGCAGATGGAGTAGGGATATATGTGCATACCCACGATGACGCGAATAAAACAAAATATTATAAATGGACATTCCAGGAAACCTGGGAAATTCGCTCCGATTATACCAGCCCATACGGATTTAAAACCACACCAAAGCCAAATGGTAAATCTGTAACTACAGTAGTTAAAAGAAGTTTAAAAGACGAAGACTTATTGTTTTACTGCTGGAAGTCTGAGGCATCCAATCAATTACTTCTAGGCTCTACTGCTAAGTTGGCTCAAGATATAATCAGTTCTCCAGTGCAGTTTATAAAAAATAACGACGAGCGTTTAGTATTCCTATACAGTATTAATGTAGTACAAACAGCTCTGAATGTTGATAGTTATAACTTCTATAAAAAATTAAAGGATAATACAGAGAGCAATGGATCCATATTTGATCGTCAGCCCTCTGAGATTAGCAGTAATCTCAGATGTGTAACTGACCCTACTGAGCTGGTGATCGGTAACGTGATGCTTACGTCATCGCAGGAAAAAAGAATTTTTATTAATAGTTTATCGAACTGGACAAACCCTTTTGTTTGTGACCCCAATATTGTAAGTATGTTTCATAATCCGGATACACTTATAAAATATAATGGTCCCCAGGTTCTTTTGCCAAAAGAAGTGGCAGAAGCTAATACTCCCCTACACCCAGATTCAGCATTGAAATATACCTCTGGAAGAGTTCCAGTAGCGCCTATTTACGTTCCTGGCGCGAACTATATCGTTGGCTATGAGCTTGCCTCAAGAAGATGTGCCGATTGTACGGTGCGAGGGAGCAATATTAAACCCCCTTTTTGGCCTAATTAGTAGAAAATGAAATAGCCCTCGATATGAGAAACAATAGTTGCCGTCTTATTTTCATTTTGATAATTCTCTTCTTTGCAGCTTGCAAAGAACCGTTTGAACCTGCAATTGATACCCCTTCAACCGGTTACCTGGTTGTAGAAGGTAACATTAATAGCGGAAAGGGGCCCACCGTTATTAAATTAAGCCGTACGGGGAGGCTTAATTTTGGAGGAAGAGCCGAAACAAAAGCTGAAGTTCAAATTGTTGGTGAAGACTTAAGTTCCTATAACTTAACTGGCAACGAAATCGGTGTTTACACGTCAGCGGTTCTTAACCTTCCTAAGCAACGATACCGTTTACGCATCAAGGCTGATGGAAAAGAATATCTTTCCGAATTGCTGGCGGAGAAGCCGACTCCTCCTATCGACAGCGTAAGTTGGCAGAGAACAGCAGAGGGAGCGGAGATTTATGTGCATACTCACGATGATTCGAATAAAACAAAATATTATAAATGGGCATTTGAAGAAACGTGGGAAATTCGGTCGGAAAATGTGGCTTTTTTTAAATTTCAAACCACGGTTAGTCCTAACAGGCGCAGCATAACAACCGTTGTCCCATTAACCCATCAGGAACAGGACCTTTTATATTATTGCTGGAAATCTAAGGTTTCGAACGAAATTTTATTAGGTTCTACTGCCAAGCTGGATAAAGATAAGATAAGCTCCCGGGTGCAACTCATCAGGAATAACGACGACCGGCTGGTCTTTTTATACAGTATCAATGTGATACAAACGGCTATGGATATCGGGAGCTATAACTTCTATCAAAACTTAAAAGCCAACACCGAAGGCAATGGCTCAATATTCGATCGTCAGCCATCAGAAATTAGTGGTAATATAAAGTGTGTAACCAATCCGAACGAAATAGTGATCGGCAATGTAATGCTTACCTCTCCGCAGGAAAAGCGAATTTTTATTAAGAACGTACCTAATTGGGCCAATACTTTTGTCTGTAATCCTGCAACAGTGGATATGCTTCACAACCCTGATACATTAGCGAAATACAATGGCCCGCATATTCCGCTATCTCAAACCGAAGCGGCTGCAAAAACACCAGTGCATCCTGATACTATAATGAAGTATTCTTTGTATTTTCCTCTACGCGCAATTTTCGTTCCTATTCCTCCTCCTCCTTATCCTATTGGATATACTTTAGGCTACAGGAGCTGTGTAGATTGTACAAGCCGTGATGCAAGCAATATTAAGCCATCTTTTTGGCCTAACTAGATAATAGAAGAAAGACCTGCCCATGAGAAAGAGTAGCTATCATTTTCTGTATGTCATAATCATTCTCTTCTTTGCTGCTTGCAAAGAACGATTTGAACCTGCAATTGATACGCCCTTAACCGGTTACCTGGTTGTAGAAGGGAACATCAATAGTGGAAATGGCCCTACCGTGATTAAATTAAGCCGTACCGGGAGGCTTAACCTGGGAGGAAGAGCTGAAAAAGGGGCGGAAGTTCAAATTGTTGGCGAAGACTTAAGCACTTATAACTTAACGGGTAGTGATAACGGTGTTTACACGTCTGCAGTTCTTAACCTTCCTGAGCAACGCTACCGCTTACGCATTAAGTCCAGTGGGAAAGAATACCTTTCTGAATTATTAGAAGAGAAGAAAACTCCTCCAATCGACAGCGTAAGTTGGCAAAGAGCAGCGGAAGGCGTTAAATTATATGTGCATACCCATGACGATTCGAATAAAACAAAATATTATAAATGGACATTTGAAGAAACATGGGAAATCCGGTCGGAGTTGGAGGCGTTTTATAAGTTTAAAACCACAGTCATTCCCAACCGTCGCGACGTAGTCACCGTTGTTCGAACTACTCCCAAAGAGCAAGAACTTTTGTTTTATTGCTGGAAATCTGAGGTTTCAAACGAAATTTTATTAGGTTCTACTGCCAAGCTGTCTAAAGATATAATAACTTCCCAATTGAAGTTAATAAAGAATAATGACGAACGTTTGGTGTTTTTATACAGTATCAATGTAGTACAAACGGCTATGGATATCGGGAGTTATAACTTCTATCAAAACTTAAAATCCAACACCGAAAGCAATGGATCGATATTCGACCGCCAGCCATCAGAAATTAGTGGCAATATTAAGTGTGTAACTAATCCGGCAGAGATAGTGATTGGTAATGCAATGCTTACCTCTCCGCAGGAAAAGCGTATTTTTATTTACGGTTTACCTAATTGGAATAATAATTTTGTGTGTGGATCTCCTTTATATGATTTTATGATGAACGATCCCGATACGGTTGCAAAATACAACGGCCCGCATATCCCTTTAACTCCGGAAGAGGCGGCAGAAAGAACCCCAATACATCCTGATACTGCCGCAAGATATTCAAAATTTGCACCCCTGAGCGGGCTTTATGCTTTTCCGGTACCTGCTTCTATTGCGCATCTTTTTCCTCCGAAACCTTATATAATAGGCTATACTCTCGGAAACAGGAGTTGTGTTGATTGTACCGTAAGGGGTAGTAATGTTAAACCGTCATTCTGGCCAAGATAAATAATAGAAGAAAGACCTGCCCATGAGAAAGAGTAGCTATCATTTTCTGTATGTCATAATCATTCTCTTCTTTGCTGCTTGCAAAGAACGATTTGAACCTGCAATTGATACTCCTTCTACCGGTTACCTGGTTGTAGAAGGAAACATTAATAGCGGCAAGGGCACCACCGTAATTAAACTAAGCCGTACCGGGTTGCTCAACGTTGGAGGAAGAGCCGAAACAAAAGCTGAAGTTCAAATTGTTGGTGAAGACTTAAGCTCATATAACTTAAACGGCAACGAGAGCGGTATTTATACCTCTGCGGTTCTTAACCT
>JACMJM010000057.1 GCA_014380615.1 Sphingobacteriaceae bacterium | reverse complement strand
CCGGCACTTGCCCCGGAAGGTAAGCGCATCTTTTCAAACCCATTAGTTTTAAAAACCAAATCAACAGCATCTGATGTACCAACATAATTTGTACCTGCTACAGTTCCGCCTTGTCCCGATGTTCCCCAGCCGGATACTGATGATGTACCTGTATTTAAACGTATCCAAGCACCTGAATAATAATAATATCCCGGTGTAACATCATTAGGGTTAGTACCCGCTGTTGCGGTATTATAAACTAAAAGAGAAGTGGTAGGTGAAGCGATAGTAGCTACGTCTGTAGTACCGGTTAACGCAACCCGCGGAATCAATAAGCCTTTATTGGTAAAACTAACATCTAAACCGGCGGAAGCGTCAGGAGCACTGCCCGAAGAATTAATACCCACATTCTGGGCATACCCTATCTGGCAAACAAATGCAAAAAAGACTAGGACTAAGCCCCTCAATAAGACGTGTTTTCTAAACATAATTGAGCGTGCTAAAAATTATTATTGCGGATGTATACGAAAGCAATAAATATTTTGTTGCGTTTTAATACGCCAGCTACCGCTGAGGAAGAAAATTTTCAAGGAAGAGATAATTTGGCTGCAACGGCCTGTGGCCTAAAACCTTCGCTGATAACTTATCGCTCCGGTTATCTGATTTCCGAAGGTACTTTTACGATACTCCTGATTGAGCCAGGAAAGATTGAGGGATATTACATTAAAAACCTTGAACGAGTGCACAAAACCAAGATTCAGATTATTTGATTTTAATCTGTCTATACTGGTAACAACCATACTGGAAGGTGTCTCACCTTCAGAAACGCCTCCAATAAGTACTGTATTCGACGATATATCGGGTGATAAACCGGTACCAGCCCCAAATCTTATATAATCATCGGCTCCGCCTAAATAGTAACGTACATTTAATGAGTATGAATGTGAGAGGGCACTTTGGTCGGGAGTGAGATAGGTTCTAAAATTGAACCAGTAATTTTTAAAATACTTTCCCAAAGAAAGGGTATAAATCCAGGTATTTTCACCAAAGTTCAGTAGCCTGAAACCAGCGTCGGCTTCATAGGATGCGGGCAAATTGGCATACAATGAAAATCCGGCCCGGTAATTCGGGAAAATCCCGTCGGCAGAATAGCCCCCGCTTACATAAGTATAAAAGGTGGGCGAAATTCGTGGATAGGCGTCGAGTTCGAATTGCAAGCCGTTTGTTTTAAATCTATTAGCATAATTTATTCTTGCGGTAACAGAACCCAGCTTAGTTTGACGGCCGTAATCTATACTGGCCAGTTGCCAGGGATCGGTAAACTGCTTATCGAAATGTACGAAATCGTAACTGATGCCAAACTTATTTTTCGAGCTATTGTCTTTAATTCTCTGCGCCATAGCTCTGGCTTCTGTATTTTTAGGGTCTGACTTTAAAATTTGTGTTATAACTTTATCAGCTTCCGGGTATAGGCTTAAACTGTTTAAAATTTTTGCTTTTAAAATAAGCAGCTCTTTTGAATCAGGATGAAGATCTAAGCCTGCATTCACAAGCTCAAATGCCTTTTTGTTATCATCATTCCAATACTCTAAACTTGCATAGGCCAGGCTAGCGTCTTCATGCCCTGGCTCCTGTTTTAAAACAGCTTCAAACTCAACTCTTGCACTATCTGTTTTATCTGTCCAGGTATACAACCTACCTAAAAACACACGTATATCTTTGTAGCCGGGGCTTTTCGAAAGCGCCTCCTTTGAGATCTGTATTGCCAGGGGATAATTTTTCTTATCGAACGCGGCCGCTCGTGCCTGCCTGAACAACTCATCGCTATCCTGCGCTTTTAAGGTGGCCGACAAAAATAAGAAACAAAAACAGGCAATTAGATATGCCGGTACTTTTGAGAAAAAACCCATACTGCAATGTAATGTTTTTTGGCTAAAAGCCATTTTTCAAATCAGCTATACGGGAAATTTAATAATATGTTGTTCAAAATCAAAAAAGCCTGAAACTTTCGTAACAGGCTTTTTTAAATAGAAGTATTTTATATCGTGTTAGGCAACCGCTTTTTGTTCGGCTGAATCTAATTCAAAAACCGCAAGTTGATTTAACAGATTATAATGCAGGGTACCAAATAAATTCACTATTCCCGAAGTACTCTTTCCTTGAATTAAAATTCGCTCCTTTAAGATTTCCGTTTTCGTCAAATCTTTTCGAGATAATATCAGATCTTCATCCTGAATGGTGATATCAGATTGATTGATTGAAAACTGTTTTAAAATTTCTTTAAAGCTAAACCCATTTAATAATAATTCTGTTAAGTTCATAAATACCTCCGAGTTAATAAGTGTATACCGTACACTAAGTGAATGACTTTGCCGTCGATTAGACATTATCAATAATTGAGCCACAAAAGACTCATGCAATTAATGTATCACTAAACTACAAACAATTTTATTAAAATACTATCATAAATTTATTTTTTTTATCAAAATCATTTTTATTTACAAATGGATTATTTTTCAACTATCTTAAAAAAGATACACTAAGCACTTAAATCACAGGACACTGTATTTTACTTAGTACATTTATATATGAAGCAGAGCGCAGGAATATTGGCTTACCGAAAAAGAGGAGAATTAGAAGTTTTATTGGTTCACCCTGGCGGGCCGTTTTACAAGAATAAAGATGAAGGGGTATGGTCGATACCCAAGGGAGAATATACCACCGAAGAAGCCCTCGGGGTTGCCAAAAAAGAGTTTACCGAAGAAACAGGCAACGTTATTAATGCTAAAGATTTTCTCCGCCTTAGCGATATAATAATAAAAAGCGGAAAAAAAATCAGCGCATGGGCTGTTGAGTGTGATTTTGATACTCCTTTTTTAAAGTCGAACCTCTTTGAAATGGAATGGCCGCCGAAATCAGGAAAAATGGCCTCATTTCCGGAAGCTGACAAAGCAGAATGGCATAGTATGAGAGAGGCCCGAATAAAAATACATCCCGGACAGGTGGGCTTCCTCGATCAACTGGAGATTATTTTAGTGAAAAAATCTTAAAATTGCTTACTTCCTGCCTTGACCAGGTGGTTCTGAATCCGAAATATCCCTCCACCAGAGGAACTTCATCCTTGTAACTAAAATACTTCTGCCCGTTAACAAAACACTCACTCAACCCGTTTTTCACAACCAGCGTAATCAAATATTCTTTATTAGGTTGAAGGAGATGTCCCTTGTCGAGATATTCCTTTAATAAAGGCTTACTTCCATCACCAAAATATTTTCTAAAACGTGTAGTGGTATTTGTGTTCCCACCCATGCCCATGTAGTAGAGGCTTAAAGAATCGTACTCTTCGAACACTCCGGTTCGGGTAAACAGGTTCGTGTTTTTGGGGTCAGATGCCATCCAAAACTGATTAAAATCCGAAAGCCGATCGTTAACTCTCTTATTTACAACCACTTTTCGGGTATAACTGATCAAATAATTCCCGCTAAGCTTTTTGTTAAACCAAACCGTTGCTCCGGCGGCAACATCAATTATCAGTTTGCCGCTATCAGTATAGACCTTAGAATTTTTATTTGATGGAGTTTCAATTACCCAGTGCGATGAAAGCTTTTCGAAGTTATCCTGATAAAGTAACCTGCCTGTTTTTATCCCATTAAGGGATTTTTCGGTAACACTACTGCTGCAGGAATTGCAAAAAAACAGGAAGAGTATAAGGTACAATGATTTCATATAGTATTTCGCTACTTGCAAACTTAACACATTAAGAAAGAATGGCTGCCACCCAAACCCATATGTTTCGCATTATAGAATGTCGCTTTTATAAAGTTCTCGTTACATGCACTCGCTTTGCTCCATTTAAAACTAATTTAAAGCATCGTAAACAATAAAGGCGATATATTTGCTTTATAGAATTAACCGCTATTCAACACGCGATAGCCCGGACTTGACCCGGCACCAGAAACATTAAAAACAATTAACAATCACATGAAAAAGCTATTTACTTTATTTTTCTTTGCGGCCACACTTGCCGGCACTACCGCATTTGCACAACAAGACAAGAGTAAAAGGGCAAGCCCTCCGGCTAAGGCAAGCGAAATGCTTAACAATGGTGCGGTTGTTACCATTGATTATAGTCAGCCCTCATTAAAAAGCAGAACTATAGGTAAAGACATAGCACCGTTCGGAAAGATTTGGAGAACAGGTGCTAATGAAGCAACTGTTTTTGAAGTAAGCAAAGATGTTACCATAGAAGGAAAATCGTTACCTGCCGGAAAATACAGTCTTTATACTATTCCCGGAGAAAAAGAATGGACCATTATTTTCAATAAAACCTGGAACCAGTGGGGAACCGTTTATAAAGAAGAGCTTGACCAATTACGGATAGCTGTTAAACCAGAAACTACCGAATCGCTTAAAGAGCAGTTAACTTTTACAGTTGCGAAAAATGGTGAAGTTTCTATGGAATGGGGTAAAACAGAAGTAGAATTCGAAGTAAAATAATCATACAATTATAACGGGCTATGAATGTTAACCCAGCCCGTTATTTAGTATCTCTGCTTTTGCATGCTCATCAGGAGTTACTTTCCTGGACGCCAAATTTTCATCTTCCTTTTTATCGTCAAACTTTGTAGAACTTTCCAAATCGCTTAAATCTATCTTAAGTGCCTCGATAGAAATCTGAATTTCTCGTAAAGACAGGTAAAGAGAAATAAGAAGCAGCACCAAACTAAATCCGAAAGTATATTTAGCTATCAACTGATTATCATTAAACAGCAAAAGCATACTAATAACACATAAGAAAAAGCTCGCTATCCCACAAGCCTGCATATTGCGGATAAGGTAAATTCGTTTTCTTAAATTAGAGATCTGCCCTATCAGATTCGGATTCTGACTTTCAAGGTATTGGTTTTTTAAATTTCTGATTAAACTGGCTAGTGCCATAAAACGATTGGTATAAGCCAGCAACAAAAGCGATATAGCCGGGAAAAGGATGGCTGGGGTAGTAATAGAAAATTCCATATTTTAATAATTTTCGAACAATTCTTCATCAGTAATAACAATGTAAATTCCAATCTGGATATTCCTTTTTTATTAAGGATTTCACATAAACCACTCGTATAGATCTGTATGGCTGAGATTGCCTTTCTCCGGCAGATTTAAATCGCGCACAATTTTACCCTCCGCCATTTGAATAATCCGGTTTCCGTAGGTAAAGGCCTCCTTCATGTTATGGGTAATTAAAATGGCGGTAAGGTTATAGCTACTGATAAGCTTATCGGCAATTTTCATTACCATTTCGGCCGACCGCGGATCGAGGGCTGCTGTAGGTTCATCCAGAAGCAAAACTCTTACATCATCCATAACGGCCATGAGTAATGTTAAGGCCTGCCGCTGTCCGCCAGACAAAGCACCCATCGGCAGATGCAGCTTGCCTTCAAGCCCCATTCCCAATTGTGCTACCTGATCGTAGACCTGTTTCTCAAAAGCGGCTGTAATACCGATATTCAACAGCTTAGGTTTTGTACGTAAAGTAGCGAGCCTGAAATTCTCCAAAATACTTAGCTCTGACGCCGTTCCGCTTAACGGATCTTGAAAAACACGGGCAATCCATTTACTCCGCCGGTGTTCCGCCAGGCGGGTTACTTTAGTATTTTCAATAATCACTTCACCGGAATCAGGCAATACTCTTCCGGCGATGCTATTTAATAACGTCGACTTACCCGAACCATTCGCACCTACTATAACTACAAACTCGGCAGTCTTTATTTCAAGATTTATCCCTCGCAAAGCCATCACTTCGGTAGCCTTTCCCTTGTTAAAAGATTTTTTAAGGTTGGTAATTGCCAGCATATTACTTGTGGTAATAAGTCATCTTATGAATATTGAAGGATCGGTCTTGATACATAAGCGTTTTTTCCTTAACGGGATTAAATATAAAACCAGCAGATTCATAACAACGAATGGCGTTATGGTTTAAATGTGATGTAAAAAGCTCTACCCGGTCAGTTTGAAAACGTCTACGACATTCATCAATCAATAAGGTAATGAAATAGCGGCCCATACCCTTCCCCCTTACTGCCGGATCACCTATAAGAATTCGACCCAGCCGGGGCACGCCGGTTTTTTGAGAAATTATTTCTCCGAAAGCATAGGGATTATTTTCGGAACTATATCCTATATAAAAACAGCGGGCGGGGTTTTCCTTTTGATAGTTTGAAATTTGTTGTATTGTAATGGGGTAGGTGAAATCAGTTCCCGAAAACTGAAGTAGCAGCTCTGCGTCAGTTACCCAGTTTTGCAATAGTATAAAATCCGAATCTCTGTATAGTTTAATCATGCGCCCTCCGAAATGATAGAAGTCGCGGCAAGCTTACAATAAACAACACAAAGGATGCGGTAACCAACTTCAACAGATTCGTATCAATACCGGTACTTAAAGCAAAGGCAAGCACCATTTGAAAAACAACTGCTCCCAGTATCACAAAAACCAGGTTTGTCAAAATGGATTTTATGTTAAACCAATGGATGAAGGCTTCGCCGATGATAACCGAACCAAGCCCGACAATCACAATTCCGATTCCCATATTAATATCAGCAAAGCCCTGGAACTGTGTGATAAGATATCCGCTTGTAGCCGTTAGGCTGTTTGCCAGAGCCAGGCCGATAACTTTCATTCTGTCGGTATTCACGCCAAGTGCCTTAACCATTGTCTCGCTATTACCAGTAGCCCGCATGGCGATTCCGAAATCAGTTTTTAACACATATGCTATCACAAAAACAAGCAGACTAACCACCACTAACAGTATAATGAACGTATTTTGATTTAAGTTTTCAACCAAAAGCCAGTTACTGAACAAAGTAGGGAGGCTTAAAAGCGGAATATTCGATCTCCCCATTAAGGTAAGGTTTACCGAGTAAAGGGCTGTCATTACCAAAATACCGGCAAGCAGGGGATTAATTTTGAGTTTGGTATGGATATAGCCCGTTACCGCACCCGCCATCCCGCCGGCCAGCATTACTAAAGGGAGTGCTAAGGATGGCGGAATTGATTTTGTTAATAAAACGGCTGTAATTACTCCTCCCAGTGTGAAACTTCCGTCGGTAGTTATATCCGGAATATTAAATATTTTCATGGATATAAAGATCCCGATTGCCAAAGCTGAGAAACAAAACGCTTGTAAAATGGCGGTGAGATAAAAATCCATCAGTTTATTGCTTGAAAGCCTTTTTGGATTGCTATGTTATATCGCTTAACAACATCAGGATTATAAACCCGTATTCTGGTTTTTACCATCTCCCATTTTAAATCACTTACTTTTTTAGTTTTTAGATATTTAGCCGCTTGTTCCCCTGCCTGATACCCCCATTGGTAAATATCTGCTCCGAACGCTACCGCAGCACCTCGCTTCACCAAGCCCGACTCACTGGTAAATATTGGAATGTTTTTTTGATTACAGTTTTTTAATATGGTTTCGAAAGACGCGAATACAGAATTGTCGGGATTCGCAAAAAAAGCATCTATGTTTTTATTTAGCAAGGACTGCGTAACAAGCTGTGCGTCGGCCGAATTATTTAAGGGAAGTGCTTCAATTTCAATATTTAGTTGTGAAGCAAGGGATCGGATGCGCTCAAGTGCGTCAACCGACTGAGGTTCTGACTGATTGAAAATCATCCCCACCACAAGTTTGCCCCTTTCGGGTTTGATGAATTTCGGGATAAATGAAAAAGAAGTGTCGATATAGTTTAACTCCTCGGCTACTCCGAAAAGATTTGAAGGTGCTTTACCAGAAGCGTCAGTCACTTTCATGCGCTCGGGTGTTGGTGAAACCATCATAAACACCGGAATTTCTTTGGCTTTTTGCAAAGCTGTTATAGTGGAGAGTGTAGTGCAGGTAGCCATCAGATCCACATCTTCTGATATAAAATAATTAACAATCTGTGTTAACGTCGGGATATCTCCCTGTGCGTTTCGGTATAAAATCTGTATCGTTTTTGCCTTCTCGGTATACCCGTTTTTAGCCAACGCATCTGTAAACCCGCTTCGGGCCTGTGCAATGGTTGCATCTTCGAACGCATCTACAAAACCAATTACCGGTACGTTATTCTGCTTTGGCTTACATCCCGCATTAAAAACCGCTATCGAACATAGCAGCATAAAAAGTGCGGGATACCCGGTAAATGACTTTCCGAAACCCATAGGTTGTTAATCGATAAAATGGTAAAGAAACACCGTATCACCTGTAAAAGCGGGCTTCTTTTGTCCGTTTATTTCCAGTTCGGCGGTAATAGTAGCCTTTGTAACTCCTCGCAAATTAAGAATATTGGCAAGCTTCACTTTTAGCCGCACCTCGCTGTTAACGATTACCGGCTGCGCGAAACGAAGGCTTTCAATTCCATAATTTATCTCCATTTTTAAATTCTGAATATCGATTACCTGTTTCCATAAATATGGAATTAACGATAAGGTAAGATAACCGTGTGCTATTGTTGCTTTGAAAGGACTTTCTGTCTCGGCTCTTACGATATCTGTATGAATCCATTGGTGGTCTAAAGTTGCGTCAGAAAACATGTTTATTTGCTCCTGAGTGATGGTGTGCCAGTTAGATATGCCCAGTTCTTTTCCTAAATACGATTCGAATTCCTGGTGACTTTTAATAATAAGCATAGACTTGTCTTTGTTTTTGATGCATTATACTACAATTCTTTCGGATGTTAAAGTATTATTGCCAAAGGTATTTCAAGAACTTCAACCGATATATAATTTTAACTACCAGTGTACCAATCAAAGCAGAACCTATAAGGCTGTAACAACGTATACCCGCAAAGTTATCCAACAGACTCACCAATGACCAAAAATTTAAGTGGATATCTTCTTTTTTGCTTAATGATCCTTAATACTGGCTCGTATGCGCAAGAGCGGGTAATTGATAGTTTAAAAAAGGTAATTGAGTCAGCATCTGAAGCCGACACAAATCAAATAAAAGCAATAAATAACCTGGCTTTAGAATATTTAAAAGCTGATAATTCTGCTCAGGCAAAAGCCTATTCCAAAAAAGCTATCGCATTATCACAAAAGCTAAAATACCCTAAAGGAGAAGCTTTGGCTTACAGGCGATTAAGCACTTTATACATGCTCGAAAATGCCAATCCGATGGCTTTAGAATATCTTAACAAGGCATACAAACTATATAAATCGGAAAACGATTCTCTTAATTGCGCAAGGGTATTAACAAATATCGGCCTTTATTACCATGAGATTAAAGATTATGCTCCGGCATTCGACTTTTTTTCGCAGGCCTTGCAAGAAGCGGAAAAGCTGGGCCGCCCAAGTTTACAAATTGTACTTTATAATAATATCGGTGATATATACGAACGATGGGGAAAATTAGAAAAAGCCCAAATCCATTTCGGTAAAGCTCTTAGCCTTGCACTTAAAGAAGAAGAGAGCGGATATCTGGCATTTTGCTATTCTAATCTTGCATCCGTTCATTATAAGAAAAAGAAATATTCCGCAGCATTGGGGTATTGTGATAAAGCTCTGGCAACCAGTATTGAAAACCCTGATGATCTTGCAGGAATTTACCTGATACAGGCGAGAGTTAATTTTGCTTTAAAAAACTATAACCTGTCGCGTAAAATTCTCAAAAAAAGCGACTCTATTACCCGGCAAACACGAAACCTTGACAATAAACTTCAAATATACCATGAGTATTATGTGCTAGACTCGGTCGAAAATAACTATAGATCGGCTTTGCTAAACTTTACAAGGTATCATCGCCTTCAGGATAGCCTCGTAAATGTCAACAAAAGTCGAATCGTTGCTTTATATCATGTAAAATTCGCCTTACAAAAACGCGAGGATGAGAACAGGCTTTTAAGAATATCGCAGGAGAAGAATCAGGCTATTATAAGCAAACAACATACCATGCAGGCAGGGTTATTAATCGGTTTATTTCTTATTGGCGGAGGCTTAATCTACCTTAAACGTATCTATAACCAAATCGAATCAAAAAACAAATTCATCGAAAAACAAAATTTGATACTTGAAAATAGCAATCTGGTAAAAGACAAACTTTTCTCGGTTATTTCACATGATTTAAGAAGTCCAATTGCTCATGTTGTATCAGTATTCGACCTTTGGCAAAGTGGAGCGATGGATGCTAAAGATATGTCGGCAATTACCCCTATTATTAAAGGATATATTATCAACACACTAGAATTATTAGATAACCTCCTCATCTGGTCGAAGAACCAATTGCAGGGGTTCAAATTCAATCCAGAGTTTTTTAATTTACACACTTTAATAACAGAAAACACCCGTGCACTGGAAAGCCATATTCTGCAAAAGAACCTTATCATTAAAATTCTGGCAGATGCCCACATTGAATTGTATGCTGATCGTGAGATGGTTAAGATCGTTTTACGAAACTTACTTTCGAACGCTATAAAGTTTACACCGCAGAAAGGCACCATCAATATCAACAGTTATGCAGAAAATGAGCACCTTATTATTACAGTACAGGATACGGGTATTGGCATAAAAGAAACTGATAAAGAAAAAATATTCGCGTTCAATTCTCATACTACGCTGGGAACATCAAATGAAAAAGGAACCGGCTTAGGATTGAGATTATGCCGTGAATTTATTGATATCAACAAAGGCAAAATCTGGATGGAAAGTAAAGAAGGGAAAGGCAGTACATTTTACATTGCCTTCCCATTAATTAATAGCATAAAACAGGCGGTTTAAGGTCTTAAACTATCTATCTTTTGCTAATCTGCAGGCATAAGCTTGTACAATTTTCCCGGTGCTTCGGTAATTACATAAATATATCCGGCCGGGCTTTGTGCCACATGCCGCACCCGGGCAAGTCCGTCCAGCAGCTTTTCCTCAGAAGCAAAACTGGTTCCATTCAATGTTACCCTATTCAGGAATCTGAATGATAAGTTTGCAATCAATAAATTACCCTTCCAGGCCGGGTACTTATCACTGGTAACTAATGCCATGCCGCAAGGAGCTGGCGAGGGTACCCAATATTTTACTGGTTTTTGAACACCTTCCATTTCTGTTTTATCCGTAATCTTGGAACCATCGTAGTTAATTCCATAGGTAACTAAAGGCCATCCGTAATTTTTACCCTTCTCAATCAAATTGAGCTCATCTCCGCCCCTCGGGCCATGCTCAACCGCCCAAAGCCTGTTATTCTCTTTATCGAATACCATTCCCTGAGGATTTCTATGCCCATACGACCAAATAGATGATTTGGCATTAGCCTGTCCAACAAAAGGATTATCGTCCGGCACTCTCCCATCGTCAAATAAACGATGTATCTTACCATGATCATTACTTAAATCCTGAACTTTATTATTTGTGCCCCGCTCGCCTGCAACCACATACATATACCCCTCATTATCGAAAGCGATACGACTTCCGAAATGAATCCCGGCAGATAAAGCCGGTCCTGCCAGAAAGATCTCCTGTTTCTCAACTAATTCATTTCCCCGAAGCTTTGCACGCATAATTGCCGTGGAGGCACCGCCGCTAACAGGCTTTGAATAAGACAAGTAAATCCAGCCCTTCTCACGGTATTTTGGATGCAACTGGATATCGAGCAAACCTCCCTGCTCTCTGGTGAATACAGCAGGAACGCCACTTAGTTTTTCGCCTGTATATTTATCATCTTTAAATATCAGGATTTCACCTTTTCTTTCGGTTATGAGTAAACGGCCGTCGGGCAACCAGGCCATACCCCAGGGGTTCGTAAATCCGGTATGAAGAGTTTGCACTATTACACCGGCATCCGTTTTACCGACTTGCTCTTCCTGCGGATTGGAAGACTCGGATTCATTTGCTTTTTCGGCATCCGGACTGCAAGCAAGGAGCGAGAAGAAAGACAAAACAAGAGCGGGGAAAGTACTCATATAGTTAGTTTTTAACATGGAACAAATAATAATTAAAATTGCTTCATTAATATTGACGATTTGTTGTTAACCTGCTGATAATCTCAAGGGGCTCGCAACTTAATTTAAACAAAATTCGTATACTCGGGCTCGCAAAAGCACTAATCATCAATCAACACCCAAAAATGTTCAAAGCCTTTATCTATATAATTTCCGCATTTCTTATCATTAGTTCGTGTACCTCTGGCAGAAAAGCATTGCACCAGGGTAACTATGATGAAGCACTGTATAAAGCTGTAAAAAGATTACAAAGCAACAGCGATCATAGAAAAACTCTGATAACATTAGAGGAGACCTATCCTTTAGCCCGAAAATGGCACCTCGACCGAATTAAAAACCTCGAAACTTCTTCCGATCCCTTTAGGTGGGAGCCTATAGCCCGTGAGTATGCGGTTTTAAATAACTTTTATGAGGAATTATCTCGTTGTCCCGGTTGTTTATCGGCAGTACCGTCGCCAACTAATTATACTTCAGAATACGAACAGGCAAAGCTCAGGGCAGCTTCTGAAAGATACGATGCGGGCTTATCAGCTCTAGACAAGGGCCGCTTGGGCGACAGAAATGAAGCCAAACAAGCTTACAAACATTTTGCCGAGGCAAACACCTGGATTAGAGGATACAAAGACGTTACCGACAAACTCAGGGACGCAGAATATTACGCTACTATTACAGTGGTGGTAGAACCAATCCCAATGCACAGTCAGGCACTTAAACTCAGCAATGAATTTTTTGACAATAAAATTAATGAGTTTTTACTTCAGGCACCAGTAAACCGCTTTGTAAAGTTCTATACCACAACCGAAGCTAAAAGATTAGGCATTAATAAGCCCAATCACATACTTCAACTGGCATTCGACGACTTTGTGGTTGGCCAGGTTTATATGCACGAGAAAGAAACATCCCTGATAAAAGACAGCATTCTGCTCGCAACCTACGAAGTAGAGGTTCCGTCGGATAACCGCCAAAACAGGAACGGGAGCGCAGGCGAAAATGAGCCAAAAATAACCATCTGCCATACTACCCGTGGGAATAATAAATCCGAAACGATAACCGTATCGGAAAGCGCACTAAAAGCGCATCTTGACCATGGAGACAAAGTTGGCTCCTGCAATGGAGAGACACCTCCACCATCCCCTTCAACTACAACCGCGGGCACTAAAAAAGAAATAAGGAAGGTGTACGGTCAGGCTAAGGCTACCATGCACATATTCACCAGAACGGTTGAATCAAAAGGCCTTCTCGACTTCAGAATCCTAGATGGATTTACACACAGAGTAATTACACAGGAAAAATTACCCGGGGCATTTGTGTGGCAATCACAATGGGGTTATTATAACGGAGATCAGCGTGCGCTTGAGAAACAGCACCACCAAATTATAAGAAATAAAGAGGTGCCACCTCCTGCTCCACAAGACTTGTTTATAGCTTTCACTCAACCTATTTACCAGCAATTAACCGCTAAAATAAAGCACTTTTATACTGGATACTAGGTGTCGTTTTGATGGTACTATGTCAGGCTGATCGGAGTCGAAGCCCCATGCGAATTACCCTTCGATAGAGCCTGTACTGAGCCTGACGAAGTGCTTATGGTGACAAACAACACGGCATTTTATCGTTGACATGACACTAGGCGTAAAGCATTACAGTTTCTTGCGAATTTAGCACCGCATTAAGATTCCTGCTTGCGCAGGAAAGACGTAGTGGCATTCATATCTCCTCAGGGATATGACGGGCTCCTCTAGCTAATCCCTAAATAAATTCTCTTAAACTTCCTGCGCCTGTAGCACTGGTGCCATATAAGTTTTCTTAACAGGATCGCCCAGATTTTTTATATGCGTAAGATGAGATACAAACGCACTTAATACGGTAGGGTGTTCAATATAATTAACGTTAAACTCCGCGCAGGTTTCTTTTACATATTTATTTATCTGGGGATAATGAATATGACTAATACGAGGAAACAAGTGATGCTCTACCTGAAAATTCAATCCGCCTACAAACCAGGAAACCAATTTACTTTTAGTAGCGAAATTAGCGGTAGTAGTAACCTGATGTACCGCCCACTCCTCCTCAATTCTATTCGTAACAGGGTTTGGAACGGGAAACTGTGTACCTTCTATAACATGAGCAAGCTGAAAAACAATACTAATACTATATCCGCATACAAAACCCGCTATCAGAAAACCGATGATAGTAGGCAACACGCCGACCATCGTCATAGGTATGATTAAATATACGGTAACATAAAACACTTTAGTCGACCAGAATATAATATGCTCTTGAGTAGCCATTTTTTTGGGAGTATCCTTCGGGCCCATTTTACGGCTAAAATATTTTTCAAAATCCTGAAATAATATCCAGGCCATATATGAGATACCATATAAAACTACCCAATAGATATGCTGATACTTATGATAACTATGCTTTTCCTGCTCAGAGTGCATCCTCATAAACTTGATATCGATATCATGATCCATACCATCGATATTCGTATAAGTATGATGATTAATATTATGTTTTTGCTTCCAGAAATAGATGGTCCCTCCCATTATGTTAAGGGAATACGCGCCGAAAGCATTAAGTATCTTATTGCTTGAAAAGCTTCCGTGACCACCTTCATGCATTATATTGAATCCGATAGCGGCAAATGTTAATCCTAAAAAACAACATAAGAGAATTGAAATCCAGGCATTAGGGGTAAAAAATACAAGTGTTGTGTAAATGCCAGTTAAAGAAGCTATCAGAAACAGGCTTTTTAAAAACAATCTTTTTCCACCTGAAACACATAAATTGTTAGAAATAAAATAATTGTCAACCTTACTCTTTAATGTATTGTAAAAAAGTGTGTTTTGACTATTGAAGGAAACTTTGGTCATAATTTTAATTAGATACTTATTTTAACGTGATTAACGGGGAAACATTGTCGGCGGGAAAATTGCTTTCTATTATTTTAAACTTCTTATCTTTTTTAGAAAAGGTTTTACCATAACACAATAATACTAAAAGATGATAATTTAATCGCTATAACTAATAAAAAACCCATTAAACTAATAACAAAAAAGACTGCTTAGAGTTTTGTAACAAGACCGTCGTAGGCAAACTCTATACCCGGCGGTAACTCTTTACTTACATCATCATGTCGGCCCATTCTATGACTTACATGGGTTAAATAAGTTTTCTCCGCCCCCATCTCTAAAGCAAAAGCAATGGCTTCGTCGAGTGTAAAATGCGAAATATGCCTGTCCTTTTGTAAAGCATTAATTACTAACACCCTTGAACCTGAAATCTTCTTCTTTTCAGAATCTGAAATTGATTTTGCATCAGTGATATACGTAAAATCTCCAATCCTGAACCCGTAAACAGGCAGCAAATAATGCATCACTTCTATTGGGGTTATAGCTATACCTTCAACCAGGAAAGGTTCTTCTGAAATTGCGTTCAGATTTATAAGCGGTACCCCGGGATATTTAAAATCTGCAAAAGCGTAATGAAATTCCCGCTCCAATGTTTCATGCACACGCTTATGAGCATATACATTCATCGCCTTTTTTTGATGATAATTAAACGCTCTTACATCATCGAGCCCCGCTACGTGATCTTTATGCTCGTGGGTAATTAAAATCCCGTCCAGATGTTTCACTTTGGCTCTTAACATCTGATATCGGAAATCGGGCCCGGTATCAATTACAAAAACCTTCCCCTCTACTTCAACCAGCACCGATACCCTTAACCTTTTATCAAAAGGAGAAGATGATGTACAAACCTCGCAATCACAACCTATTAACGGCACACCTTGTGATGTGCCGGTTCCTAAAAATGTTACTTTCACAATTGCAGGGAAGTTTGTTTTAATACGTAAAGAAACTGTTTCTGTTTTTCGTCGAGTAAATTCTCATCCGCCTGAATATTTTGTATCAGTGCAGCCAGCGAATTTATTTTACTTTCAATCGTTGAAAATTTGTTCACAACCACAACGTTACTACTTTCGAGCATACAGGCTCCTGTTTTAAAACTCCCTTTTTCATACCGCACTTTATACTCAAGACTTTTCAATAACTGTTCAAGTTTATCTAAAGTATGCGGGGTGTAAGTAAGGGACATGTTCAAAATTAGCAAAAGCAGTAATACGCCGAAATATATCATAAAAAAAGCGATGATGAACATCGCTTTTTTTAAACATTTAATTACTCTATCGTAAATCAACCACTTCAACTCCGGGATATTTTTTCGCATCGAAGGCGAAAGTTGATTCGGGAATCTTAACATTCGGTGTAAAAGTGCGAATCAGGTAAGTATAACGATTACCGTTTTTATCGAAAATCACCGCATTGCTTATTTGCTTAGTCAATTTATCAACGTTCAACCTTACTTTAAAGAATGAGCGTTTGGCATCTGTAGGCGTCAGATCAATTACATGCACCGTACGGTTATTAACTTTTTTCTCGCCTCCGTACAAATACTTAAAGCCCTTTTCATAAATAGTAAAAATTTGTGCCGGGTTTAAGGCGTTCGAGCTATTGTCTACCTCGCTTAACTGAACTTCTTTATCAGCCTTAGAGTAGGTCCACTGGTTTTTACCGTCGCTTATTAATTCTTGGGCCTTTAAAACCACTTTATATTTATTGCTTTTAGCTTTGGCATAAAGTGTACCTACCTGAGTTTCTTTAACTTTGGCTTGCGGATTATCAAGCGTAAACGTAAAATCCGTCTTAATCACATCATACGAGCGATATTTTTTACTTACTTCGCCTAATATCGCTTTTGCCTTCGCATCTGTTTGCGCCATTACACTCACTACAGACCCTACAATAACCAAGGCACTTAAAACAAATTTTTTCATCTTCTTATTTCTAAATGTTAACTGTGTTTCTTATTAAGGTTGTCCAAGAACTGTTCCAATGCATAATCGTCTGGCAAAAGAACCTCCCGGGCTTTGCTTCCTTCAAAGGGGCCAACCACTCCCGCAGCTTCCAACTGGTCGATAAGGCGCCCTGCCCTATTATATCCCAATTTCAACTTGCGTTGAATTAAGGATGTTGAGCCTTGCTGGTGCATGACAATCAGTCGTGCAGCGTCTTCAAATAACGAATCCCGATCATCAGGATCAAAATCTTTAATGCTGCCGCCCTCGCCATTCTCATCAACATATTCCGGTAACATCCAGGCCGAAGCGTATCCTCTCTGATTTCCGATAAAATCCGAGATCCGCTCAACTTCCGGAGTGTCAACAAAAGCACATTGAAGCCTTATCAGGTCATTACCTGTAGAGAATAACATATCTCCTCTTCCTATTAGCTGATCGGCACCGCCGCTATCAAGAATTGTTCTCGAGTCGATTTTAGATAAAACCCGAAATGCCAACCGGGCCGGAAAATTCGCTTTTATCGTTCCTGTGATAATATTTACAGACGGACGTTGGGTTGCGATTACGAGGTGAATACCCACCGCCCTGGCAAGTTGTGCCAATCGTGCTATCGGGGTTTCTACTTCTTTTCCTGCTGTCATCATCAAATCTGCAAACTCGTCTACAACCAATACTATAAAAGGTAAGAACCTGTGACCCTCCTCAGGGTTTAATTTGCGATTGATAAATTTTGCGTTATATTCTTTCAGATTCCGAACCTGTCCGTTTTTAAGCAAGTCGTAACGCTGATCCATTTCTATACAAAGTGAGTTTAACGTACTGATAACCTTCTTTGTATCGGTTATAATAGCATCCTCTTCGCCCGGAAGCTTAGCCAGAAAATGCCGCTCTATTTTTCTAAATAAAGTAAGCTCTACCTTTTTCGGATCAACGAGTACAAACTTCAACTCCGAGGGGTGCTTTTTGTAAAGTAAAGATGCGAGGATACAATTGATCCCCACCGATTTACCCTGACCAGTAGCCCCTGCCACGAGTAAATGGGGCATTTTGGCTAAGTCAGCAATGAAAACTTCGTTCGAAATAGTTTTACCTAATGCTATGGGCAAATCCATGGTGGTGTTCTGAAACTTATCTGTCGCCAGAACCGAACGCATAGAAACCATTTCGGGATGCTGATTGGGCACTTCAATACCAATTGTACCTTTCCCTGGCATCGGTGCTATGATACGGATCCCCAAAGCCGCTAAACTAAGTGCTATATCGTCTTCCAAATTTTTAATCTTCGAAATCCGAACGCCGGGCGCAGGTATAATCTCGTAAAGAGTTACAGTAGGCCCGATGGTTGCCTTAATTTTATCAATCTCAATATTATAATGATTTAAGGTCTCAACAATCTTATTCTTATTGGCCTCAAGTTCATCCGTATTTACCGAAATTTTGTTAGAGCCATAGTTTTCTAAAAGTTCTAAAGTGGGGTATTGGTAAGATGAGAGATCAAGTTTAGGATCGTATTGCCCGAATTGCTGAACCAGATCGTCCGCTTTCTTTTCGTCTTCGGTTTTGTTTATTGTTAATTCAGGATCAGACTTTTGAATATTTAACGTTAGTGCCGCAGCGGCAACCTCGGTTACAGGCGCACGAGGGATAAGTAACTCCTGCTCAATATCAGGCTCTAATTCTATCGGAGGAACAATACGCTCCTGCTTTAACTGATTAGCGGGTGATTTTTCTTCGAAAATATCTTCCTTTTTGTTTAAAGGAAATTCTACAGGGCGGGTTCTAAAATCATCCTCGAGTTCAATTTCATCAGATTCATCAGGCACCAAAGGTAAAACGGCTTCTTCATTTTGCTTCCTTGCGGGAAGTTTGAAATCTATGTTATATGCGATTATTAAAGCTGTGAGTCCGGCAAAGGCGAGCAAGCCGGCTATCCCTGTATTGCCGATCTGCGCTTGTAGCAGGCGATTGGTCCAGAAGCCAAACTCCCCTTCCAGAAAATGCGGAAAGTCGGAAGTAAAAGCGTGAACAAACGCAAGCGTAACCGAAGTGAAAACCAGCAGAAAAAAAGAATAAGCAAGTGTTTTGGTGATAGAAACTACACGTATTCTAAAAAGCAGGCGATAGCCGATAATAAAAAATACTCCGATGAAAATAAAAGAGGCTACCCCAAACCATTCGTAAATAAATTGGTGCGAGAGCAAGGCGCCCAATTTGCCGAGCCAATTTTCAACAACAGGATTTATAACCCCTACTTCCGAAAGTTCTTCGGCGTTTTTGAAGAGATTATTCCAGCCGCCATTGGCATCAATTACATAGCTTTGATCTTCTTGCCAGGTAAAGAGATACGATGTAAAAGCGACTAAAAAATATATCGAAAGAATGAGAAAAAACAGCCCGGCTATCTTAATTACCCTACCATCATCAAAATTGAACTTTGGTAATATTTCAGTTTTTTCTTTTTCTCCGGCATTCCTTGCTCTTGCTGCTGATTTAGGCGGCAACTCATCTTTGAAGCTATTGGTCCTAAATTGATTTCCTTTTACAGGCATTTATTTCTTGATGGTATTATCCCCGACAAATATAATGTATATCTCTTATCCCTATTCACATCGCTTATTAAAAAAGATTTGATTAAGAGAAGATTGATTTCGTGGAAGAAATATAAATACTAATTTAGTGATATCAAACATGAACGAGGAAGAATATTTAGTAGAAGAGTACATTCAAACAGGCAATAACGCAGCACTGAAAGAATTATTAGACCAGAAACCGGCCCTTGCTCAGGGAAAGACCAGTTTAAACGTGTCGCCGCTATTGCTGTCATGTTATTATAAAAAACCCGAGATCTCTGATACTATTTTAAAGTTTGTACGCGATCCGGATATTTATGAATCGGCGGCGGTTGGAAAGTTTGACAGTTTGGCCAGCAACATTTATTCGAGCCCGCATTTAATTAATACTTTTTCGGATGATGGCTTTACCCCTCTTGGCCTGGCCTGCTACTTTGGACATGAAGAATCCGCCAGATATTTATTATTAAAGGGAGCCGAGGTGAATACCTGCTCTAAAAATGGTTATCATGTTTACCCTATTCATTCTGCCGTTGCCGCTAATAACACCGATATCGCTAAAATTTTGCTCGAAGCTGGGGCAGATGTTAATGTAGTGCAGGTTTCGGGTATCACCCCATTACATTCTGCGGCCCATCATGGTAATATCGAACTTATAATTTTATTGCTTGAGGCCGGGGCGAATGTGAATGCCAAGGCAGAAGATGGTAAAACACCCGCCGAAATGGCCTCTAATGCGGGGTTTAATGAATTGGCTAAAATTTTGTCCTGATTAAAAATCCCAGATAGAGGTTCTAATTCGTTTTACGTAATTTTTAAATCCAAGCACAAAGGCTGCAAGGAAATAAAAAATGAGCGGAAAGCCTACCGACAGGACAGAAATGTATATAAAAAACAATCTCAACTTAGAAGTCGACATCGAAAAACGTTCTCCGATATAATTACATACCCCGAACGACTGTATTTCAAAATAACCAAGTATTTTTTGTAGCATCTCAATTAGGGCTTACAATTTTTGTTCCAACCGCACAATTTAAGCATTTTTTTAAATCGCAATAGCTTTTTTTTAAGTGCAACAAGGCCTGCGACCTGTCTGAATTTCCTTTCTTAACGCCGATTTCAAGAAAACGTTGTGTTATCTGGTTCGCTTCGAATGGAATTGTTTCCAACAAACTTATCGCCCGGTCTTTTATAATATCGTTGTCGGTATACTTCCCATAAGAAAAAAGAGTTACTGCCACAGAATTGAGCAGTATATTATTGATCGAAGATGAGCCCAATTGAACCGATACATTATCGGCTTGCTTCGTAAACCGATAATGGGTATTCCAGTACGATGATACGGGAAGCTGTTTGAATAGTTCGGCGATGTGTTTGGGTTCGCCAATTTCTAAAATGCGGGAGAACAGATGGCTTGATTTTACAATGAGGCCCGAAAACTGAGCCAGTCTTAACGTCGGAAAATTTTGGGGCCTTAAACGCAAAAACTTCCAGAGATACTTATCCATCGGCTTCAAATCATACTTTGCCTTTAAAAAGCTGTATTCATTCTTCAATTTTCGATGAAATTCGTCTTCCAGTTCAGCGTCAAGAAATCCCGCCTGACCGAACACCAGTGCTTCAATTTGAAACGGATTGTTTTTATGCTTTGCAAGAATTTGCTGCGGAAGTGAACGGGCGAACATTTCAAAAGGCAGCGCATTGGTTTTAAACCCGAAGTTTCTTGCTAATATTATATAGAAAGCATCATCCCAACTACCTTTATACTCTTCCAAAACCTCAATAAACTGCCGCGACTTTTCTTCCAGCCGCTCAATCAACATCCGCAAGAGCCAGCTTTCCAAATGCAGCTCTTCGATGTTCGCCAGTTGCTTTTCGCAGGGAATCCAGTTAAGATTTTGCATTAATGCTTCGTATTGGCCTTCTATGTTCGGGTAAATAAAAGGTTTTATTTCCAGGGTGGGGATAGGCGTCCCGTCTTGCCTTAATACCGATTTATCATTTTCATAAACTACGTGAAGAATGACGTTGTTGTAGGCTTTATCTTGAGTATGATTATGCCGATCCCAATCCGATGCCTTAACATGTATTTCCACGTTGCCGATCCACTCGGTGTTGCCAATTCTAATTTTTGCGTCCTGAAAATCAGGGCCGGCATTTTTATTTAAAACACCGTTGTAAATTAATTCGATGGGTTGTCCGTCAATAGTTTTTAAATCACTTTTATTAAAAACCTTGAATTGCCAGACATAAAACAGGAAGTCTTCATAGATAGGCATACCTAAAAGTATACATAAATCGAATCGAAGCAAAAAAAAATCTGATTAACAGATTACAGGAGAACTATCTGTTTAACCAGATTTCGGGATTCGTAGGAGATGTACCCTTCCAGATTTCGAGATGCAATTGAGTGGTGCCATCGTCGGAGTTAGTCCTTACCGAGCCGATGTTTTGTCCTGCGGAAACGGTTTGCCCTTCTGATACGCTTACATTACGCAGGTTAGCATAGACAGAAAAATACTCCCCATGCCTTAAAAGCACAATATATCCGCTCATATCCGGCCTAACGAGCCTCACCTCGCCCGAGAAGATGGCACTTACCGATGACCCAACTGCTGTTTTTATATCTACTCCATTATTTTGAACACGAACCTCTTTGTATTTACCAGCTCCGAATCGAGAAACGATAGTTCCCTGCACGGGCCATGGCAAACGGCCCCTGTTATTCAGAAATCCGGAAGATAGCTTGGCGGTTGCCGGAGTAGATGACAATACATTTGTTGATTTTGATGCCGATTTTTCAACAGGCACTGACTTAGACACAGGTTTTTCAGCACTTTTTACTCCTGCGGCGGCTCTTGCGGCGGCGGCCTTAGCTGCGGCAGCTTTTGCTGCAGCGGCCTTCGCGGCGGCGGCACGGGCGGCAGCGGCCGCAGCTCGTTTACGCTCTGCCTCTATTTCTTTTCGAATAGCGGTGGTTATAGCGTTATTTAAACGCGACACTTCCTTTTTCTTGCTATCTACCTGCTTTTTAACCAGCTGTTCCTGTTTACTAAGCTTGCTTACTTTAAGGGCCTGGTCGGTTTTCTCTTTACTAAGCGTGCTTTTTTCAACCTCCTGGCTATGTAAAAGATTGCTTTTCGAGCGTTTATCCTCATCCAGCTCTACGATTTTCATCCCAAGCTCTTTTTGAGTGTTACGGATAGACAAAGCTTGCTTTTTGCGATGCTCGCTAAATTGCTGGAAGTATTTAAGACGCTTATAAGCCTGATTGAAACTACTTGAGGCGAAAACAAACATTAGTTTGCCGTACGAATTTTGATTTCGAAAAGCAAATCTAACCATAGCGGCATACTCTTTTTTGAGTTGTGCTAGCTGCTCCTGGAGCGATTGGACGGTATTAGTTTTTTCCCTGATCTGACTGCTTAACAATCTTACTTCGGAATTTATAGTGCTGATCTTTTCTTCCCGTAGCCGGATCTGTGCGCTTAAAGCATCGATTTGCCTTAGCGAGAGACGCTTATTTCCCGCTATTTTATTTTGTTCTTTTTTTAAGGCCTCTATTTCCCTGGTAAGAGAAGCTTTACGCCGCTTAAGCTCTGCGCTACTTTGACCGTATGATATGGCCGACAGGCTAAGAAATAATAAAAAGATTGAAAGCGTTTTGATACCCATAAATGTTCGGGCCGATGCAAAAAGGCCTTGTTTTTATAGGCGGCAAAGTTATAGCAATTTATTAAACCCTAAGATTTTTAGAGAAAAATAAGAATCAATTTTTAAGAGGAAGAATTCGAGCTTTCAATCGCACAAATCTTACCATGCAAGTAAGGTGGCTTAGTAGATACTCGCTACGAGGTAAAAACATTTAAACTTAGATCTCGTAATCTATCCTGATATGATAAATACTCATTAACATACTCTTGAAGATCGATTTTATAATATTTAAGTCTTTTAGTGTGATATTACTGTTATTGAGTTGCCCCTGATCAAGTTTATAGTCAATAATGCGGTCAACCAGCGAGCTAATACTTTCTGCATCGGGCTCTTTAAGGCTTCGTGAAGCAGCCTCAACCGAATCGGCAAGCATCAAAACTCCGGTTTCTTTCGAAAAAGGTATGGGACCAGGGTATCGGAAGATATTCTCATCAATAAACTTTTCGGGAAAATTCTTTAAGAAGGATTGATAGAAATAATCCATCCGTGTGTTGCCATGATGGGTTTTTATGAAATCAATTATCAATTCCGGGAGGTTATTCCGCCGTGCTATTTCCACCCCTTTATTTACATGCCTGATAATGATTTGCGCGCTCTCCTCGTAAGATAAGCTGTCGTGCGGATTGCCGCCTTTGTTCTGGTTTTCGATAAAGTATTGAGGATTCTCCATCTTTCCGATATCGTGATAAAGCGCTCCGGCTCTAACCAACAGTGCGTTACCCCCGATGTTAAAAATCGCCGCTTCGGCCAGGTTCGCAACCTGTAAGGAATGCTGGAAGGTTCCCGGAGCTTTGTAAGACAATTCTCTGAGTAATTTTGAATTGGTATTGGTAATTTCCATCAACGTCACATCAGATGTAATACCAAATACCCGCTCAAAGGCATAGATCAGCGGATACGCTAACAACGATAAAACAACACTCGGAATAAAAGGCACGAAACTGTACCAGTCAATATTAATGAGCGAACCGTTTCTCAAGAGGGAAATACCAAGAAAGGCTATAAAATAACTGCTCAGAATGAGTAAGGCCGAGGTTAAAAACTGCTCTCTTCTAACCAGATTTTTGATGCTATAAATGGCGGTTATACCCGCAATGGTTTGCAGAAAAGTAAACTCAAAACTATTGGAAACCACAAAGCCGGCAATCAAGACAACCAATAAGTGAATATTGAGCGCAAGCCGGGTATCAAACAAGATTCTGATAATAATCGGAACTATACAATACGGAATATAATATACACTGGGGATTTTTAGCTTAATTGCCCAAGTAAGAAAAACCAGCATAGTTGTAATTACAAGCAGAATTAACGACAACTGCCGGTTATCACTATAAATATCCCTTCTGAAGAGGTATAGAAACACAATCAGCAACAGCACAACAAGGCCAACTAATAAAAACTGTCCAAAAAAGATCAGCGTCCGGTTTCCGTTTATCCTGGCATCCTCTTCATAGGTTTCGCGTAACGACTCAAGCTTCTGGAAGATCTCGGGCGTAATAACTGTACCATTAGACACAATCAGCTCGCCCTTTTGAACCATCCCCCGGGTGAGCGAGATATTGTTTAAGGCCTCTGCTTCTATTTTTTCACTTAGCTGTTCATCAAAAATAAAATTTTGCTGAATGTGATCTTTTATAATGTTAACCAGCCAGGTTTTATTCCGAATATCGTCATGAATCTTCAATTGGTCTTCGGCGTATTTCAAAGCCTTTGCTACCGTTAATACCTCTATCGTATTAAGCGTTTTAGAAATATTTTCGGTTAAAAGGCTGAAATTGTAATGTTCGCCGTGCCGCTGATATTTTTTATTCGGGCTCATAACCCCCTGGCTATAAATATCCGTCAGAATAGCCATCCCAACATCTTTGTACTCGTTCTTTAATCGCAGGCTCTGCCCAGACATGCTCCACTTCAATTCCAGATCGGCTGCGAACCCTTCCAAACCGGTTTGAGATAGTTGAAGGTTATTTTGATATACCGGTAACACAGATTTTAATACCTCGGCCCGGTCTGTATTTATCTCTTCCTGGTTTTTTTCTATGGCGAAGCTGTATGGCGAAACCAGATCTTTATGTTGCCAGATCTGGCCTTTTTCATATTCAAACCTAAAGCGTGCGTGTTTAGGTAAAATCGCAGTGATAACTAACACGCATAGAATCATCATCACATACTTAGATGCGGCTGAGTACTTTCGGTATAAAATAAGGGGAGAATTCTTTCTAAACTTTGCCACAGCTTTACGCTAAATCAATCAAAAATAGATAAGTTTTCATAATTCGCTAACTTAGTACAAAAGTAGCTTATACTCTTCTATAAATATCAACGTTTATAATTCAGTTTTTAGCAGGCAATTTATGAGGGAGGTTTACATTTTATCGGCGGTGCGCACGCCTATTGGCAGCATTGGCGGAAGCCTGTCTTCCCTTTCGGCTCCCTCGCTTGCCGCTATCGCTATAAAGGCGGCTGCAGTGCGGGCGGGCATAAGCCCTTCCGCTGTAAATGAAGTGTTTATGGGAAACGTTTTTCAGGCCAACCTGGGCCAGGCTCCTGCTACCCAGGCAGCAAAGTTCGCAGGCCTACCCGATATTCCGGGAACCACCATCAACAAAGTTTGCGCCTCTGGCATGAAAGCGGTAATGCTTGCGGCACAGGGGATTGCTTTGGGCGATATAGACATTGCGGTAGCGGGCGGAATGGAGAGTATGAGCAACGTCCCTTTTTATTTGGATAAAGCGCGTCAGGGTTACAAACTAGGAAACGGACAACTTATAGACGGCATTATAAAAGACGGCTTATGGGATGTGTATAACGATTTTCATATGGGTGCCGCTGCGGAGCAATGCGCCTGCGATTATACCATTAGCCGCGAAGAGCAGGACGCTTATGCTATCGAATCGTATAAACGATCTCAGCAAGCACAAAAAAACGGAACTTTTAATGATGAAATTATTCCCGTGGAAATTGCGGGGAAAAAAGGCGAAATTACTTCTATATCAGCCGATGAGGAGCCATTGTCGGTAGTTTACGAGAAGGTTGCCGGCTTGAAACCGGTATTTACTCCAACCGGCACTGTAACCGCCGCAAACGCCTCTACGTTAAACGATGGTGCCGCAGTTCTTATATTGATAAGCGGCGAAAAAATGAAGGAACTTGGATTAAAACCCTTAGCGAAAATACTGAGCTATGCGGATGCGCAGCAGCTTCCGGAGAAGTTTACCACAGCACCTTCCAAAGCATTACCGTTGGCCCTAAAAAAAGCAGGCATCGGGCTACCCGATGTTGATTTTTTTGAGATTAATGAAGCCTTTGCGGTAGTCTCGCTGGCAAATAACAGATTACTGAATATCGACAGCTCAAAGGTGAATATTAAAGGAGGAGCCATATCGCTCGGCCACCCGCTTGGTGCTTCAGGTGCCAGAATATTAGTCACACTGGTTCATATCTTAAAACAAAACAAGGGAAAGATTGGTGCGGCCGCAATATGCAACGGTGGTGGCGGTGCCAGTTCGATAATAATTGAAAACGTAATTTAAATAAATGAGATTCCTTTTTTCTATAGTGTTTATTTCTTTCTGCCTCTCGCTTAATGCGCAGCACTCCGATCAGGGTAAGGTAAAACAACAATTTAACGGATACATAGACAGCCTGAAAAAATTAAGTTACGAGGTAATTAATAATCCCGCCGAACCCGAGCGCTACAATGCGAATTACACAATGGTAAAAACGCTGGTAAATGCCTTGAAGCTCCCGAATTCTTTCAACCTGAGTTTCGATTCACTTAAAACTATTTCTATACTCACTTCTCCCGACCGCAGATTCCGCATCTTTTCCTGGCATGTAATGAATCAGGACGGCAGTTACCGCTATTATGGCACCATCCAAATGAATAACCCTTCGGGGAAACTACAAATGATGCCGCTGATAGACCATTCGCATGAGATAAAAAAACCTCAGGATACCATAACTACAAATTCGGGATGGTATGGCTCCCAGTATTATAAAATCATACCAGTAACCTACGGCGTAAAAACGCCCTACTATGTGCTGTTAGGATGGAAGGGGAACAACGTTAAATCGACAAAAAAGGTTATCGAAGTATTATCATTTAAGGATGGAAAGGCTGTATTCGGGTTGCCCGTTTTCGACGGAGATAAAGAGCAGCCCCATAAAAAGCGTATAGTCTTTGAGTACAACCGCAAAGTTTCTTTACTACTTAACTATCTTCCGAGAGAAGGAACCATTGTATTTGACCACCTTGCCCCGCCCGATCCGAAAATGAAAGACAGGCTCGATCTTTTAGGCCCCGACCTTTCATACGATGGTTACAAATTGGTTAACGGCCGCTGGAAATATGTTGCCGATCTTCAGTTAAAAAATCAGCCCTCAGAAATTGACGCAGATTTCAACGATCCCAGAAAGCCTACCAAGACTGTGATAAACAAACTCAAATAGTTTATTTAAAAAGTACCTATATTCAATTTTGAAAACATAATTTCATGCTTATGAAGCATAACAGGCTAAATTCTGTTCCTCATATTTTTTCTTTACTCCTATTCGTAACGGGTTTATCTTCCAATGTTTTCGCTCAGCAATCCAAAAATATCACTCTCGAAGATATTTTTAAGAAAGGCACGTTTGCAGCAAGAAGCATTCAGTCTTTACCATCTATGAAAGACGGTAAGAGTTATGTATCAGTAAAATATGGCCCCAACAAGATAAGATATGTGGCGAAAAACAGCTACAGCAGCGGCGAAGAGATCAAAATTTTATTTAAAGAAACTGATCTTATCTACAATGGCGACACACTTGAGATAAGCACCGAATTTAGTAACGACGAAAGCAAGGTTTTGCTTTCCAGCGATGAGGAACCAATTTATCGGTATTCATTTAAAGGCAATTACTTTGTATTTGATATCGCCACAAAAAAAATAACTCCGGTTTCAACCGCCGGTAAGCAGTTATATGCCACCTTCTCTCCTGATGCGGGTAAAGTGGGCTTTGTGAGGGACAATAATATTTTTGTGAAAGATCTGGCAAGCGGAGAAGAAAAACAAATCACTACCGACGGTAAAAATAACTCGATTATAAACGGCCGCTTAGACTGGGTATATGAGGAAGAGTTTGAGTTTGAAAGAGCGTTTTTTTGGAGTAACGACAGTAAGAAAATCGCTTATTATAAGTTGGATGAAACCGAGGTACCTCAATACGCAATGACGGTTTTTGATAAGCTTTATCCCACACAGTACTTGTATAAATATCCGAAAGCCGGAGAAAAGAACTCTGATGTAAGTATTCACATTTATAACCTTACAAATAACGCTACCAAGACAGTAGACGTAGGAAATGAAACTAACCAATATATTCCTCGTATCCGCTGGACGACTTCTTCAAACACCCTATGCGTTCTTAGAATGAACCGCCATCAGAATAAATTAGATTATTTGATGGCCGACGCCGCTAGCGGTAAATCCAAACTTATTTTAACAGAAGAGGATAAAGCCTATATCGAAATTGAACACGAAAAACTAACTTTTCTAAACAACGGCACTCAATTTTTAAACGTTAGCGAACGCGACGGATTTAATCATTTGTATCTGTATGACTTGAATGGCAACATTGTAAAGCAGCTTACAAAAGGCAATTGGGAAGTAACAGAAGTGTATGGTGTGGACGAAAAAAATGGCATAATCTACTATCAGTCTACCGAGCAATCTCCGCTTAAACGCGATGTTTACTCCATCAAATTAAACGGAACCGGAAAGACGAGGATCAGCACGAAAGAAGGAACTAACACCGCTACGTTTAGCAGTAGTTTTGATTTCTACATTCTAAGCCACTCCACAAAAAACATCCCGCCCTACATCACTTTAAATCAAAAAGGCGGCAATGTAGTTAAAGTCCTCGAAGATAACAGCCGGGTTAAAAACGCGATTAAAGATTACGGCTTTCAGGATGCTGAGCTATTTAATTTTGCGACCACGGAAGGCCTAAGCCTGAACGGATACATGATTAAACCCGCCAACTTTAATCCGCAAAAAAAATACCCTGTACTGATGTATGTTTATGGAGGACCTGGACACCAGGAAGTTGCCGACAGTTGGGCAGCCGGGGCACGGCCCATTTGGTTTCAAATGCTGGCGCAAAAAGGATACATTGTAGTATGCGTAGACAATCGGGGAACGGGGTATCGGGGCGCAGACTTCAGAAAAATTACTTACATGCAATTGGGCAAGCATGAAACTAACGATCAGATCGAAACAGCTAAATGGCTGGCCAAACAAAATTATATTGACGCAAAACGAATCGGAATCTGGGGTTGGAGCTATGGCGGCTATGTATCTTCGCTGTGCATTACAAAAGGTGCGGATGTATTTAGCATGGCAATAGCAGTAGCACCGGTAACTACATGGAGATTTTACGACACCATTTACACCGAGCGTTATTTGCGTACACCACAGGAAAACCCTGAGGGTTACGACAATAATTCCCCTATCAATTTCGCCAACCTTTTAAAGGGAAAGTTTTTGCTTGTGCATGGAACAGGTGATGACAATGTACACTTCCAAAACAGTGTAATGTTTTCCGAAGCTCTTATCCAGGCAAACAAACCGTTCGAACAGGCGTATTATCCTAATAAGGCGCATGGTATTTCGGGTGGTAATTCAAGTATTCATTTGTACTCTAAAATGACAGATTTTATTCATACCAATCTATAATGGCAGAAATAGAAACCTCCCATAACCCAACACTCGAAGAAATACAGAACTTTAAAGGAAGATATCCCAAGCAACTCTGGTACCTCTTCTTCTCCGAAATGTGGGAGCGGTTTTGTTTTTACGGGATGCGGGGAATGCTCACCTATTTCATGGTAACAGAGTTACTGATGAACGAGGAGAACGCGAATCTGCAATACGGAGCAACTCAAGCCTTTGTTTACGCATTCACGTTTATAGGTGGTTTATTTGCTGATAAAATTCTCGGTTTCAGAAGGTCTTTGTTTTGGGGAGGGATTTTAATGATAGTGGGAAGTGCCATTCTTGCTATTGACCCTCACGAATTCTTTTTTCTCGGTATCGGTTTTACGGTTGTTGGAACAGGTTTTTTTAAGCCAAACATTTCGACCATGGTGGGTACTCTTTACAAAGCCACCGATCCTCGACGGGATGCGGGCTTCTCACTCTTCTATTCGGGTATAAACATCGGGGCTCTTATCGGCGGATATGCCTGTATTACCATAGGAAAAGAATATTCGTGGCACCTGGCATTCGGGCTGGCCGGGATTGTGATGACGATAAGCCTGCTCACTTTTTTATTTACTCAAAAAAGCATGGGGCCAATTGGCTTGCCTCCATCTGATAATTCATTGGTAAAGCCAATTTTAACAGAAAGCGTTGGCCAAACCGCACCTACCGCGCCCGCAAGTATAACAGAGAAAGTAAAAACCAAAGCCTGGCATTCGTATGCGGTTTATATCGGCTCACTGGCTATTATCCCCGTCATCATGATAATGGTGGCAAAAACAGAGTACACCGATTGGTTTATGTACACCATTGGACCGGTAACTTTACTCTACCTTTTTTACGAAATGCGGAATTATGATAAAGCAGAAAGGAATAAATTATTTGCGGCCTTATTCCTTATTATTTTCTCCATATTTTTCTTTGCGTTTTTCGAACAAAGCGGAGGTTCTCTAAGCCTCTTCGCAGCATACAATCTCGATAATAAACTTTTGGGTACGTTTACGGTAGATCCTAACGGGGTAAATAATGCCGCCAACTCGCTCTTCGTAATTATCTTCGCCCCGCTTCTGGGCCTTCTCTGGGTATCGATGAACAAAAAAAATCGCGAACCCAATACCATAGTAAAATTCGGACTCGGATTTCTATTCCTGGCCGGTGCCTTTTATATATTTTACACCTGTCGCTTTTTTGCGGGCTCAAACGGCATAGCTTCGCTTGATGTTTTCACCATAGCCTACCTCGTAATTACTCTCGGAGAGCTTTGCCTATCGCCAATAGGCCTTTCGGCGATGACTAAGTTAGCACCGGCGAAACTCCAGGGCATGATGATGGGAATGTGGTTTCTGGCCAGCGCATACGGACAATATGTTGCCGGCTTAATCGGTGCCGGAATTTCGCAAGGCAATGAAAACGACAGCCCTTATCAAAAACTCTTAACCTACACCGATGGGTACAAACAACTAGCCGTTTATGCCTTAATCGCCGGAATTATAATGATTGCCGCATCTCCGTTCATTAAAAGGTTAATGAGCGGCGTTAAATAGAATTTAAAAAAACATATATGTCGACACACTCGAATGACCATTTAATGCACACTAAAGTACTAGGGCACCCGGAAGGGCTCTTTGTAATCTTTTTCACAGAAATGTGGGAACGCTTTTCCTATTACGGGATGCGTGCCCTGCTTGTGCTTTTTCTTACCTCTTCGATCTTAGGAAATAATCCTGGTTGGGGCTGGCCCCGTGAAAGCGCACTTGCAATCTATGGATCGTATACATCTTTAGCCTATCTCACCCCTATTCTGGGCGGCTATATTGCCGACAGGATTATCGGCTATCGTTGGGCGGTAATCGTCGGCGCGTCGTTAATGACCTTAGGGCATTTATCGATGGCGATGGAATTCCATTCCGCATTTATGTATCTGGGCTTGTTCCTGTTGGTTATCGGAAATGGTTTCTTTAAACCCAATATGACTTCTGTACTTTCTGAAATGTATAAAAAATATCCTGAGAAGAAAGACGGAGCCTATACCATTTTTTATATGGGAGTAAACGCCGGTGCCTTTTTGGGAATGTTGTTATGCGGTTATATTGGTGAGAATCCCAATTGGGGATGGAGCTACGGTTTCGGACTTGCCGGTATTTTTATGCTTGTAGGCATGCTGCAATTTTACTTCACACAAAATATCTTCGGAACAATCGGACTTAAACCAGTACTCGATAAGGAAAACGCTAATACCGAAAGTCCTGAAGAATCTACTCAAAACCCATTCTCAAAATTAGACATCGCGTTAATCGCTATCATCGCGCTCACAGGCCTTGTTTGGGTAATCAACGATCCTTTATCAAAAATTACATCCTTTAACCTCTTCAGTTTTAACGTAGGCAGCCTTACGGGAAGTAACTTTGCCATTATCGGAGCCTTGATCCTTTTCGTTTTTATCCTGGTAAAAAGAATCTCACAATACACTCCCGTTTTAAGGGATAAAATGATCGCTGTAATCGTTCTTGCCTTTATAACCATATTCTTCTGGGCCTCGTTCGAGCAGGCTGGCGGTTCTATGACCATTTTCGCTAAAGATTACACCGCAAGAATTTTAGAAGGCGACTCGAAGATTGCATTCAACATTGTAAATACATTAATTACCATAATACCGCTGGCCATCATTTCCTACGTGCTATTCAAATTGTTCCGTCAAACGTTCGGCCGATACGCGCTGGGTAATATTATCCTTGCTTCAGGGTTTCTTTTGATCTGGATAATAGTGATCTATATGCTTAAAAATCAGTATAACGATGTTCAGGCAGAAGTGCCCGCAACCTGGTTCGGGGTATTAAACTCTTTATTCATCATCACCTTTGCTCCTCTGGTTTCTAAAGTCTGGGAAAGCAAATACAATCCCTTTGCGACCTACAAAAACGGAATCGGTATGATTTTGCTGGGGATTGGATTTGCCGCGCTTGCCTTTGGCTCTACAAGCATTCCGCAAGGAGCAAAAGTAGCTTCGGTAAGTATGATGTGGCTGGTTTTGGCTTACTTTTTCCATACCATGGGTGAGTTGTGTATTTCGCCGGTGGGTTTATCCTACGTTAGTAAACTTGTACCGGGCCGCATGATTGCCATTATGTTTGGTATCTGGTATCTCGCTATCGCGATAGGGAATAAAATTGCCGGTACTATGGGTGGAATGATCGATCAGATCACCGCCCAGTATTCTATGACTACTTTCTTCCTCATATTTACCTTCATACCTATCGGGCTTGGAATCTTTATCATGCTGCTAACCCCGCTTTTAAAGAGGTTAATGCATGGAGTTCATTAACAATTAACATATTTTAACCCCGGTCAATGCGCCCGGGGTTTTCTTTTATGTGTTATAAAAACTACTTTTGCAATATTGAAAGCAAACGTGTTATCCGATAGCCTGGTACTTATCCCTACTTATAACGAAAAGGAAAATATTGAGAAAATTATCCGAAAGGTGTTTTCCTTAAACCAGGTTTTTCATATTCTGGTAATAGATGACGGTTCGCCCGACGGCACTGGCGAGATTGTTAAACACCTGCAGGGCGAGTTTGCCGGTAAACTCTACATTGAAGAACGCAGCGGCAAACAGGGCCTTGGCACCGCATATATCTACGGATTTAAATGGGGTTTGAAACAGGAATATGACTATATTTTTGAAATGGACGCCGACTTTTCTCACAATCCTGATGACCTGATTCGTTTAAGAGAAGCATGCCTTAATGGTGCCGATCTGTCGATCGGTTCCCGCTACATAAAAGGAGTTAATGTTGTTAACTGGCCCATGAGCAGGGTGCTTATGTCGTATTTTGCCTCGGTGTATGTACGTTTTATTACGGGTATTCCCATCCAGGATGCTACTGCTGGTTTTAAATGTTATCGCCGTATCGTATTAGAAACTATAGAACTAAACAAGATAAAGTTTGTAGGATACGCCTTCCAGATTGAGATGAAGTTTACAGCCTTGAAACACGGCTTCAACGTAGAAGAGGTCCCGATTATTTTCACCGACCGAACTGAGGGAACATCAAAAATGAGTACCCGGATCTTCAGGGAGGCATTTTTGGGTGTTATTCAATTATCCATAGGCAGTTGGTTCAGAAAGTATCAAAAACCTAAGGGGCAATTTAAGAGCGAAATTCCTTATTCGTAACATTGCTAAAACAGGGCTTTCAGGCCCACTTGCAAGCCTTCGTTAAATATTTTATTTGAAAAGTATTCTTATGGAGGTTGATGATTTTTTTTAAATTTTCACCTTCGAATCTGTATTTTCGCCTCGCTTTGACGGATCTTTTCTCATACAGCCTTAGCCCTTCCAATTGTGTTTTGATAGGCCTTGTGGCTCTCCTTACGGGGATGTCTAAAACTGGTGTTCATGGTGCCGGAATGCTTTCGGCCCCTTTGCTCGCTCTTGTTTTCGGAGGGCATAATTCAAGCGGAATAATTCTTCCGATGCTAATCATAGCAGATGTGTTCGGAGTTTTCTACTATCATCGCCATGCTTCATGGAAACATCTTAAACTTCTTTTACCCTGGGCGGCTGTCGGCATTATAGCGGGCACTTTTGCCGGAGCCTATATTGATGATAAAACCTTTAAAATTATTATGGCGATTACCATTTTCGTAAGTATTCCTTTAATGATTTGGTTAAAGCAGGGTGAGAAGGATTCTATCCCGAAAGCCGGATGGTTTTCTGTTTCCACAGGTATTGCCGGGGGATTCACATCCATGGTTGGAAATTTGGCAGGAAGTGTAATGGCTGTTTATCTTCTGGCGGCACGATTACCAAAAAATGTTTATATAGGTACAACCGCATGGTTTTTTCTGGTTATAAACTGGGCCAAGGTACCTTTTCATGTTTTTAGCTGGCATACTATAACCTTAAACACCGTTTTCCTTTCTTTAATAACCTTACCTCTAATTCTTTTGGGAGCAATTGCGGGTGTATTTATCATCAAAAAAGTGCCCGAAGAATATTACAGAGGCTTTATTATAATCATGACCATTGTAGCGGCAGTATCTATGCTGCTCTAGCCAATACCTTTTTCTTTCGCTCGTTTTTTAAATAAGTCAATAACACTTTTTCATCCATGTTAAGAGCGGTTTCGTTTGCCGAAGTCAAAATGTTTTTTACTTTTTTAAGATAAGGATAAAGGGTTCCGTTTTCATACGACTCTATTAGTGGAGGAAAGACATAATACTTTTTACAAACCGTACGTGTATTTCCCAATTTAGAGGATACCTCGTCGAGCATGGCAACCGTTACTTTTTTTCGCTTTGATTCGAGTTCGGTTTGCTCGTACTGAGAATAGATTCGTAACGCTTCCAGTGATCCGAACCATGTTCTGAAATCTTTGGCGGTAAAATCACAGCAGGTTATTTCTTTGATATAGCGGTTAATCATTCCCGAATCAATGGAGCGCCTGTCGCCCCCGGGCGTATAATACTGAAAGAGTTCCTGGCCTGGAATATCACGGCATTTTTTTACAAGCTTGGCAAGGGTACGGTCGTTCAGGTCAATATCATGCATCACCCCTTTTTTTCCTTTAAAAGAGAGCTTCATAGTGTTTCCTTGAATCTTAATGTGCTTATCCCTCAAAGTGCTTAACCCATACGAGCCATAGAGCTGTTTATACGATTCGTTTCCTATCCTGATGAGGGTTTTCTCCATCAAGCTGATAGATATGGCTAATACCTTGCGTTCATCCATCTCTCGCCTTTTCAAATCTTTCCTGAGGTTTTTTCTAAACTCGGGAAGCTTTTTGCCGAACTCCAATAATCTGTAAAATTTATTTTCGTTTCGGGATTTTGCCCAATCATGATGGTATCGATACTGTTTGCGGCCCGCCTGATCTATCCCGGTGGCCTGCAAATGAGCATTCGCTTTCGGAGCTATCCACACCTTTTGCCAGGCTGGCGGAAGCACCAGCTTTTTTATACGTTTAAGAGTTTTAGGGTCGGTTAGTTCCTCTCCCTTTGAATTTAAAAACCTGTAGCCCCCCTTTACAACTTCGCGGCTAATCCCGGGTGTTGAATCGGTTACATAAACCAGGTTATTTTCATCGAGCAGGATTTCGGTATCACTCATGCTCAATAAAAACAATCAGGAAAGAAAATGTTTGCTTAGGTAGTTGTTTAACGCCTTATTGAAATCTGCCGCATTCTCGAGATTGGGTAAATGGCCCGAGTTTTTTATGATTATGTACTCCGATCCGCTAATACCGTTCGCAAGTTGTGTGGTTTGTTCTTCCGACATCAGCTTATCGTTTTCTCCTTTTATAATCAATGCAGGAAGCTGGATATTCTTTAAAGTACCACTTGTATCAGTTCTTGAAGCCAGTGCCAGTTGAGCAGCGCAAATTGATTCATCCCTTGCACGTAACATTAAATTACGAAGAAAATCTACGGTTTGTGGCTGCTTATCTAACGTTTCGGAATTAAACACATTCTTTACAAAACCCTCTACAAAAGCGTTTTTACCCCCTGTGGTAATCAGCTCTATGGAAGCAAAACGTTTTAGCTTAGCTTCGTTAGTATCGGCATTGCAATTGGTATCGCAAAGAATTAAACCTTTAATATTTTCCTGAGAGATTTCTAATGCTCTTAACGCTACGTATCCGCCCATAGAAATTCCGCAAAGCACACAGGATTCGAGTTGAAGGGTTTTTATTAATTGAAGAACATCGCGAGCGAATAAGTCGATGCTAAAAAAGAGATGATCGGTACTGCTTTCCCCAAATCCGCGTATATCATAAGCCACCCCCCGCACACTTTCAGGAAGTTGTTCCAACTGCTCATTCCACATGGTTTTATCAAACGGGAAACCATGAATAAAAACTACCGTTAAAGCTGCGTTCGAAGAAGATTTGAAATTATAGGAAGTAGAGATATTTCCTGTTTTAGTGTTCAGTTTTTCCATAAACACTAAAGCACATTTACCAGAGAAAGTTTACAATGCGGTAGCTTTTCCTGGTTTTTGATCTTATCATAAAGGTTAAGAGCAAATTGAAAAACAAACAAATAAGGAAAAGAACCCCAATGAGTGCAAAATTACCCATAAAACGTAATGAGAGGGCTACATAAATCATTACGATATGAAAGCCCATAAGTATTAAAGTAGTTTGAATATGAGAAAAACCCATGTGGAGCATACGGTGATGTACATGGTTACGATCTGCAACAAAGGGTGATCCGGTTTTTATCGTGCGGAGAGTAAAAACTCTTATCGCATCAAAAATGGGCCCGATAAGTATAGCCACCGCAATGGATGGAGCAGAACTATAAAAAATCACATTATCTCCGCTCACTTTATTCAACTCAATAAACTTAATAGATAAAACTATCGAAATAAAACCCAGCAGCAAGGAGCCGGTATCGCCCATAAAAATCTGGGCGGGGGTAATATTATAGCGCAAAAAGCCTATACAGGCTCCGGCTATGATAAAAGCCATAGATGCAAGCAAGGTTTCGCCCATGTCCGCAAACATTATTCCCAGGGTAATATTAACTACCAAACCGGTTACCCCGGCCAAACCATCAATACCATCAATTAAATTGAAGGCATTAATTACGAACATAATCAGCAAAATTGTGAAAGATACACTTACCGGATAGGGAATATCATAAACCGAAAAAACACCATACAAGCTGGTAATTCTAACATCAGCCAATAGAACCATTATCGAAGCTACAATAAACTGCATCCCGAATTTGGTACTTGGATTCACTCCCCATAAATCATCTTTCAAACCTACGGCGAATAAAATAAGGCATGATGCCAGCAGAAAATGAAACTCTCTCGACTGCCCGCCAATTGGAATAAACAAGCTGGAGATCATAAAGCTGCAAAATATAGCTACACCCCCCAGACGCGAAATACCCGATTTGTGATCTTTCCTGCCGGTATCAATATCATCAAATAAAGCTCTGTGGTTTGCTACGTGTATAATGGAGGGAATGGCTATCAACACCAGTATAACCGCAATTAAAAATATTATGATAAAAAAAATCGGGTCTGGAAGCGTTATATATTTAAGCATGTTTGTTAACCTCTGCAAGTTCTGAAAATAAACAGAACTTTTTAAATATTTTTATAAAAGTTGGTTACTCGGTTTATAAGTCCATAAGCAGACTTAATTCTAAAAATTTATACTCGTTTTTAGAAATAAGGTTGTACTTATTTTATTAGTATTGATACAATTACCAACTTCTTGCTCCGAAAGGCATTAGATAAATAAGTTTAATAGAAGGAGTGTTTTCACGGATACCGCTTAAAGGATTTAGCTCCCCGAGATTGTATCCGGCACTTAATCCGATTCTTTCATGGTAGGTATAGATAATGCCCGCACCGGTTTCTAAACGCATTGGCGACTTAGCTGATGAAAGCAGCTGCGAACGGGTTCCGTCGAAAATATCGCACTGGAGATACATACTTACACCCCGGTAAACTTTCGCCTGCGAATAAATTCTCCCTCCGAATACATTCTTAAAACCCGCCTCAAACTCGTATCCCTTTATTACCGGGCCAAAAGAAAATTGCTGGCCCTGCTCGTTTTGAAATCCGGTTAAAAAAGCTCCCTGAAAATTTTCAAACTGATAGCGTGCGGTACCGGCCTGAGCGGCGAAATGCCAATTCAACGTTTGGGCTTTAACGAATAAAGCTGAAAAAGTTAAAAGTAGAAAAAAGAGAGGCTTCCTTAACATATCCACATGATGAGCAAAACCCAGACCATAATCTTTTTTTTTATCATTCCTTCTCAATGTACATTAAACCACGTTTCCAAGCAACTTAAAGCCTTAAATAGAGGCAAATAATCTACAATAAGAAGAGAATTTTCCCCGCGATAATTTAAAACAATTTTATCCGCTAATTGTAAAGCTGTTCTAATTTACAAAAAAACCATTTCAAAATTATAGCTTTTATAAATTATTAAGAATCAGCGAGTCACCTTTAAAAACCAAAGTAGAAGACTTAAAGTTTCTCAACCCCCCAAATCGCATACAACAAAGCTTAGCAAAAATTTGTTGTACTATCATTTTATCGCAGCTAATGAGAAGAAACAAGTTTATGTTCGCAACGGGAATAGAAAACAGCTATCCCATGATAACTCTCCCCGACGGAACGAGAAAAAGGGTAGACGAGATGGAAAAGTGCGGCCATTACACTCACTGGAAACAAGATTTCGACCTGGTAAAGGAAATGGGGATAGAGTTTTTAAGATATGGTGCCCCCCTGCATAAAACACACTTAGGCCCCGGCAAATACGATTGGTCGTTTGTTGACGAAACCTTTAATTACATGAAGGAGGTTGGCATAACCCCTATTGTTGATCTTTGCCACTTTGGTGTACCAGATTGGGTAGGCGACTTCCAAAATCAGGACTTCGCCTTTCATTTCGCGGAATATGCAGCAGCATTCGCAAAGCGATTTCCTTACATAGAATTTTATACTCCGGTTAACGAGATCTTCGTGGCGGCAATGTTCTCGGCCCAGTACGGCTGGTGGAACGAATGCAAAACAGACGACAAATCATTTGTAAGAGCTTTAACCAATCTTTGCAAGGCAAACGTTCTGGCAATGAATTCTATCCTAGAGGTACAACCAAATGCTACCTTTATTCAGAGTGAGTCTTCCGAGTACTTTCACCCCGAAACCCCCGATTGCGATGCCCTTGCGGCATTTTTAAATCAAAAACGTTTTCTATCGCTCGACCTTAGCTATGGTTATCCCATAAGTGTAACGATGTATGAATACCTGATTGAGAACGGGATGACCAAACAGGAATACCATTGGTTTGAGAACAATATTATAAAGGGAAACTGCATAATGGGTAACGATTATTACATCACCAATGAACATATGGTTCATGAAAATGGCAGCACCTCTGCGGCGGGTGAAATTTTTGGATATTACGTTATTACACACCAGTACTTCAGCAGATACAAACTGCCAGTAATGCACACCGAAACAAATATCTCTGAAGCAAATGCCTTGAGATGGCTGCAAACCCAATGGGCGAACGTTCGTCGATTAAAACGAGACGGCATTCCGATTCACGGCTTTACCTGGTACAGCTTAACCGATCAGGTGGATTGGGATTCTGCCTTGCGTAATGACGCGGGCAACGTTAATTCGTTGGGATTATATGACTTAGACCGAAAAATCCGTCCCGTTGGTGAGGCTTACAAACACCTGATACATCAATGGAAAGACGCTTTAGAACACGAAAGTTACGTTTTAACATTCCGGTCTGGATATTACAAATAAAGTTTTTGTATATATTGCGTTAAAGTACCCAACGATGTATAAATCAGCAATCATCGCACTCTTTTGTGCAATATCGATGAATAGTAAGTCTCAAACCATTATCCCTTTATATCAGGGGAAGGTTCCGAATTCTATTGAGAACACAGAGCAGGAAGTAAAAAATGTAAATACCGCCGGGCAAATTCGTTACGGTAAAGTAACGCAGCCCACACTGGAAATCCATCTGCCTGAAAAAGGAAAAGCAAATGGTGCGGCTGTGGTTATCGTACCGGGTGGCGGCTACAGCATTGTGTCGTATACTAACGAGGGAACCGATATAGCGGCGGCATTTAATAAAATGGGGGTGTCGGCATTTATTCTTAAGTATCGACTTCCGTCTGATAAAACTATGGCCGACAAGACAATCGGGCCTTTACAGGATGCCCAACAAGCGATCAGGTTGGTAAGATTACGTGCGAAGGAATGGGGAATTGATACTGCAAAAGTGGGCATTATCGGATTCTCAGCTGGCGGGCATTTAGCTTCAACCGCAGGTACTCATTTCACAAAACCAGTAATTAATAATCCTGAAAAAATAAGCCTCAGACCGGATTTCATGATATTGGTTTATCCTGTAATTAGCTTAACAGAAGATTTGATGCACAAAGGGTCGAGAGATAATTTAATAGGTGCCGGCCCTACCGCTGATCTTACCACCTTGTATTCTAACGACACCCAAATTACTCCTAAAACACCTCCAACCATGCTGATACATGCCGGCGATGACAAGACTGTTAAAGTTGCTAATAGTTTAAGATTCTATGAGTCGCTTGTAAAAAACGGAGTATCCGCAGAAATGCACATCTATCCAAAAGGCGGACATGGCTTTGGGGTGAATAATAAAACCACTCAGGACAAGTGGACAGAAAGAGTAGAAAACTGGTTAAAGGCAGGCAATTTTATTCCGGGCAAATAAAAACGAATTAATGAGTAAGTTGAATTTACTTCTTACTCATTAACCAATTAAACAATTTCGCCGCATCGTCTTTCTTGAATAACTGAGTACCGGCATTCATTGTAGCAGCTGATCCACAAGCCACACCCATGCGAACCATTTCTGGATAACTTCCTCCATTTGCTAAAACAGACACCATTCCCGCAACCATACTATCGCCAGCCCCTACCGTGCTAAGCTTTTTAACAGCCGGAGCAGGGATATGCTCGGTAATATCTTTTGTAATGAGATAGGCACCCTGAGGGCCTAAGGACACCACGATAATTTCCGTTTTACCGGCATTGATTAATTCTCGTGCGGCCTCATCCGCCGAATCATTATCTAAGCTCTCCAGACCTACTAATCTTCCTAACTCGCCCAAATTGGGTTTAAGCAGAAAAACTCCTTCATCAAGAGCATGTTTTAAAGCTTCTTCCGAGGTGTCGACAATTACTTTTGCGCCTTTTTCTTTCCCGGCTTTAATAAGCTTTTTTAAAAAATCGGGCGACATTCCCGGCGGCAAGCTTCCGCTGATAACGATAAATTCAGGAAAGGGGTTCAGATTTTCAAAGGCGTCAAAAATTTTATCTTGTTGATCTAAGGATATTTCTGAACCGGGCATTCCGAAGCGGTATTGCTGATTAGTAGAACTGGCCACCGCGATAAAATTTTCGCGCGTCTCGGTACTAATTTCAACAGCACACAGGTTTATTTGCTCTTTTTTCAGGAGTTCCTCTAATAACTTTCCGGTTCTTCCGCCCGACGGAAACAAAGCAATCGAGTCAAATCCCAAACGCCTCAGTCCTCGGGAAACATTTATACCTCCGCCACCCGGTTCGAATTTTGGCTGTTCGCAGCGCAGTTTCTTTTCGGGAACTAACTGGTCGATAACAGTGCTTTTATCTACGGTAGGGTTTAGGGTGATAGTTAAGATCTTGCTCATAATACTTCAGGATAACCGCTAAAAATAATTATTGTTCAATACCAACGAAATGAGGGTGTCTCAAATTCAATATGAAATGGCGTTTTTCTTTGGCGCTTTGTCCTCCGGATCCGATAGATGGAGAAAGGGATCTCTTGAGTTTGTCGCATTAGATATCAAACGTAAATGATAGCCTTTCGAAGGGTTGAGTGGTGGGTTTCAATACCCGCTTTATGCTTCGACAGGCTCAGCATGACGCTACCATTGTGCCATAACACCATTATTCCACGCACCCTCTTACCGACCTCCTTTTAATCTTAAAAGGTACTCTTAAATACATCAGCGGCTTCATCAGCAAGCTTTTTGTCTCCTAAATAGCTCCAGCGGATTGTATTGACGTATTTCTTTAGCACCGAGTTCATTTCCGCCAAGGTCACTTTCGTAATCCGATCAGCGGTCTCATCGGCAATCCTCCAATCACCAAGTATTTCCGCACTCCCTAAAGCAGCGGCAATCGCTCCCGTGCTTTCTTCCTTCATGTAATTATTGGTAATAAATCCACTCTTGCCCGAAGAAAGTTCTTCTTCCGAAAAACCGTTTTCCCTCAAATCTTTCAATTCTTCAATCATAACTTCCACAGAAGTCTTAGGATCTGTTGTACTTACATACATGAACGCATAGGGCATTAAGCGGTTTACACTACTTGCATACGGTGCGTATGACAGGTTACGTTTGGTTCTTATTTCCCTAAAAAGCCTGTTACTAAATGCAGAAATCGCCAAACGGAATGGCAAATAATCGGAGCTTGAAACCGCGGGAGCATTAATACTACCTGTAATATAATTCGTGGCCAGAGCACGCTCCTCAATCAATATTTTAGCATTCGAGTGTTTTGGAAAAGAATAAACAAATGGCATATAAGGTTTAGATGGCAAGGAAGCAAAAGCCGCGGCGATTCGCTTAGTTACTTCTTCTCTGGAAATCTTTCCTGCCACAACAATAAACATGCGGTTCTTATTCAACAGCTGATTATAATAATAAGCTCGAACTTCGGCAGCCGTAATTTTTGACAATGTGGCTTCCTGCCCTGCCGGATCAATAGCATAAGGTGATCCCGCAAAGGTATTTTGTATGGTCATTTGTTCAATACGGTCATCAGGATCTGCTTCAGACTGTTTAATGCCTGAAATCATTTTCTCTTTAAGCATTTCAAGCTCTTTCTCTTCAAAAACCGGATTAACTACCGCATCTGCGAAAAGGCCCCATCCTTCGTTAAAGAATCTCGATATGCAATTCATGCTTATAGTTCCATGATCGTAACCGGAAGAACCGCCAACCTCAACCCCGAAAGCATCTTCCCTGTCTTTGAACAAATCTTTATCGTACTTTTTTGTCCCGCACTCTGTCGTCGCTGCAAGGGCAAGATGCTCGATGCCGGCTTTATCTGCCGGATAGTTGGCAACACCGCCCCTAAAGTACATACTCACGTTAATGATCTCTTTTTGAGTTGGTTTTAGAATAACTTTAATGCCCGCGACATCAAAAGAGGTAGCCCTCGACTGCGCCAGAGCACCCAGCGTTATAAATAAAAAAAATATATTAGATGCGATACGTTTCATAAGTGTGTTATTTAAAAAACTCCTCTGGCTTTAATTGTGAACGCATTGGTGCGCTAATAAGCATCCCGGCCGCGTAAGGCTTATTTTTAATGTATTTTCTTACATACTGCTGCAAATCTGCCCTGCTCACCTTTCTTAAATTTTGAATGTAAGTTGTGAGATAGTCTATCGAGGCCGAAGCCCACCAAAACGAGATGGTATGCGTAAAATCAGAAGTTATTTCTTCGCTCTTAACCTGAGTAATCTCGAGCATACGTTTGGCCGTTTCGATCTGCTCATCCGTAAGGTAATTATCTGTATCCCACAAAGCAACCTGACGTTTAACTTCTGCTACACACTCTTTGATTTTCGAAGGATTTGGCACTACAAATATGCTGATAGGCCCTGTATGCTTTTGAGTTAGATAGCCTATGTTTACCTGTAAAGCCAGACCAGCATCAACCAGGGCTTTACTGAATTTTGAAGAGTTCTGATTAATGATGAAAGAAAATACATCCGCCGCATATGTAGCAGGCAAATCATTTCGGGTATCGGGTCCCTGCCAATTAATCATAATAAAAGGAACACGGGAGAGATCTGACTCCACGATGAAATGTTCGCTTTTTTGTAGAGGCTTAAATTCTGGAACCGGCCATCGCCTGGCAGGATCAAATCCTGATGGCTTCCAGTCTTTAAAGATCTTCTCAGTTTGCTCAAATACTTCATCGTGTTTTACATCGCCAGCTATTGTTAGCAATGAATTATTCGGCCAATAGTATTTATTCTTGATAGTATCCATTTTCGCTGGCGTAGCAGAGCGTATAATATCATGATCGCCTATCACATTCTTTCTGCTGTACAGATCGCCCCACAACTTTTTATTCATTTCATCAAAAAGGGCGAAGTATGGGTTAGACTCATTCCGTTGAAACTCTCCATCAACTACTACGTTCTCCTTTTTCATTTCCTCCGCATCAAATTTTGGATAACGGATGGCTGAATTCATAAATTCAAGCCCTTGCTGCAAATTAAACTTGGGAAGTGTGAAATAGTAATTCACCAACTCTTGCGAAGTAGTACCGTTAAAGCTAATACCTAATTCGCTCACGCGATTAAGGAAATCTTCCTGGCTGGGATAATCTTTGTTGGCTTTAAAAAACATATGTTCGTATAAATGGCTCAACCCGTTATACTGAGGCGATTCTGTATACGATCCGTTCTTAACCGCAATCTCGATCGTAGCCAATGGAACACTGCTATCTTCCAACACCAGTACATCCAGGCCGTTAGAAAGCTTCTTAAAAAACATGTTTGGCGGCAACTTTATTTTAGGGGCCGTGCTCTGTGTGGTTTGTGCCTGCGCAAAGCTTCCTGTTAAAATGCCCGCGATTATCACATATAAAATTGCTCTTTTCATATAGCTGTATTGGCTGGAGGTAAATATATCAGAAAATTCAAAAACATCTTTTGTGTTTTAGATTTAATACCGAAAAACACTGTATGAAACTAAACGAAGATTTGTTGAAAATATTAAGTAAGACTTATACAAAATCAACTTTAATCAGCAGTTCATATAAAGGGAAGGATATTTCATTCAAAACAGATGCTGAGGGAAACGCGATTCTGCTATTTATCGGAAAACATATTGATGACGGTTCGATATAAGGCGAGCGATATTTGAGAACATTAATGCGGGATAAAGAAGGCAAGATTTTTAAAGATCATTGGGAGCTTAAAGGCAAAGCAACCTGACAAAAACTATTGGACAAACTATGTGTTAGCAATAAAAAAATGAATTATGCCAGCTAAATCAGTTATTGCCTGTTGCCACAACATATTATCTCAGGATCTTACCATTGCCTTTGTTGAAAGTGCCACTACCGGAAGATTAATTTATGATTTTACCTCGGTGCCGGATTGTGGGCAAATAGTAAAAGGAAGTATTGTTTGTTATGACCGTAGTGTTAAAGAGGGTCTTTTAAAAGTTCCGGCGCAGGTGATTGATAAATATTCGGCAGAATCGCACGAAGTTACCCAGTTATTGGCCGAAGGATTGAAAGAATTAATACCGGCAGATATTATTGTCGCGGTAACCGGATTGACGTCGCCAGGTGGAAGTGAAACAGAAGAAAAACCTGTTGGAACGATGTTTATCCACGCAATTATTCAGAATCGTCCCTGGAAAACGTCAGTATATTTTGAAGGAAGTCCGGATGAAATAGTTGCACAAACAATTGACGCAATTGCGGCATTATTATTAGAAGAACTTACCAATAACTAGTTAAAAAGCAAAAGGAGCAAATCTTACGATTTTGCACCTTTTATTTTATTAGTTGTTGTTTTTGTGCTTTCCACCTTATTAACCTCAAACCAGCCATTGTGTGCTGTATACGAGGAAACAGGGGTTGTTCTGATTGAATCTGACGGTGTAAATTTCATCAGGTTTTCGAGGGCGGGATTAAAATTTCTCATAGCGTTAATTTTCTGCACGAATGCTTTGTATCATTAACAACAATAAGTGTTCCGAAACACAGCAGATCATTCGCCTATAAACAGACCTTAAAGCATCCGTTTATAGAATTACTGTTTAAATGTTTTAAACGAAGAAACTGACGAAAAAAATATTTAAATTTTTTTATGAGAAGAGGATCAACAGTATAAATATTGCAACAAATGTCTGAGAAAATGTACGGCACTCATAAAAAAATGTACATCTATTTATAAATCAGGTAAATACACATTACCAACGCAAGTATTTCCCACGTACCGTTTAGGTAGTTTTATCTATGCCTTACTGGTTTGCACGCCAAACTTGTTTAAAAATTCCACGCCCTCATCAGAAGGCAGACCTTTATATTCAGCGTAAGAATTTTTATAATATACCCGCTTTATCCCCGAAGAGAAAATAATTCTTGCGCAAGGCAGACAAGGCGAAAGGGTAATATATAATGTCGATCCCTGTAAATCGGCACCGTTTTTTACCGCATAAAGGATGGCGTTTTCTTCTGCGTGGAGGGCAAGAGAACAACTTCCACGCGCATCTCTCGGACAACCAGATTCGGGCCATTCCTCATCGCAATTGTGTGTTCCGGCAGGTGGGCCGTTATAACCGATTGATATAATTCTGGTGTCTTTAGTAAGTACGGCTCCAACCTTTGCCTTAACGCAATGAGAGCGTTGAGCAAGGTCGGAAGCAAGATTCATGAAAATTGTATCAAAGCTTAATTTGACATTTTTAGTGTCCACTGCCTTCCGCCTCCATTCTATCTACGTCGATTCCCTGTTTACGAAGTTCTGAGCTTACCTTCCAGGCAAAGTATGCCAGATAAGCAAAACAGAACACCGGAATTATATATGATAAGTGTATTCCACTGGTATCGGCTAGTATCCCCTGAACCGGAGGAATAATGGCCCCACCTAAAATCATCATGATAAGGAAAGAAGATCCCTGGCTCGTATATTTTCCCAGTCCGGCGATAGCCAGAGTAAAAATACAGGGCCACATAATGGAACAAAACAAACCACCGCTTAAAAACGCGAAGGTAGCTACCTTACCTGTTGTGAATAATCCAATCAGCATAGCAATAACGCTCAATATGCTAAATACCGCTAAGGTTTTGGCTGGTTTCTCCTGCCCCATAAAGAAGCCCGCAATTAATACAATCACACAAATTGAATAAGGGAACAAGTGATTAATATTAGAACCGGTTAAATGATTGGCTCCTAACACAATGGCAAAAGCTACAAAGGGAACTACTACGGTTAAGATACGCTTAGTGCTTTTCTTAATTTTAAAAGCGCTTATCGCTCCTGTCCATCGTCCAATCATTAAACTTCCCCAGTATAGCGAGATAAACGGAGAAATGACAGATTCGTCGTACGACCCAAATTCGGGAGTTTTCAATAATGCTCCCATGTTACTTTGAATGGTAACTTCCACACCCACATAGATAAATATCGCCAGCATCCCCAGAATTAATTGAGGATACTGCATCGCTCCCCAGCCTTGCGGATTATTTTTAGAGGCTGAAATACAGCCGATGAGAGAAAATACTATTAAAACCAACGATCCGTAAACATAAGCCGATTTAGGCAAACCAGTTAAGGATGCCAGAGGGTCGGAAGCAAGGATCATAAGAAAACCGAGAAATATAACAAATAACGGAAGATTGGTTTTTTTACTGGATTCTACTTTCTCATCACTGGTAACTTTGGGCAATTTTGAAATGGCGAAGAATAGTGCCACGGCAACAAATAAACCCGCCAGGATATAATAAACATTATTAATTGATTTAATGTCGACAACGGTGGTGTCGCGGGCCGAGATCGTACCAAATAAAATCAAACTTACTACAATGGGCCCCATCAATCCGCCTACGTTATTAATTCCACCAGCCAGGTTTAACCTATCGGCACCGGTTTCTGGTGTGCCCAATGCTATCACAAAAGGATTAGCGGCTGTTTGCTGTAAAGAAAACCCTATAGCCACGAAAAAGAAGGCTGCCAGAATAAATGCGAACGAACCTGAATTTACAGCAGGAATCATTGATAAGGCACCTGCCGTAGATATAAAAAGGCCCAACACGATACCGTTTTTGTATCCCAGCTTATTTAAAAAATCAACCTTAGTAATTTGGGAACCATAGTAAAGTATTAAGGATCCAATAAAATAGCCTCCGTAGAATGTAAAGTCTATTAGCTGCGACTCAAACTGAGTTAAATCAAAATGCGTTTTGCAAAATGGTATAAAAATCCCATTCGAAGCGGCCAGAAATCCCCAGAAAAAAAAGACGGTTATTAATGTGTATAATGCAGACCCATAATTTTTTTGTTCGGTGCTCATATAATTAGATTATCCCCACTAACATAGTGCTATTTTTCATTAGAATATAATTTTTTTTAATGGTTATCCGCCAGCTGGCGGATGACCATAATCATTTCGGTTTGCCCCAAAGGTGTTCCTTCGGAATGAGCGGTATGCTCATGATGGTTTCATGAAATTTAAATTTATTATTGCGGTAACAATTAGAAAAAATTGAGCAATCCGAGGCATTCAAACAATAAAGGAGTTTATGGTTTATACTTTAATAAAGAGATATGTGTTATAGATAAGCGGAGTATAGATGAACTTTTAATAAATTCTGTTAAAATTGTAATTCTTAATATTGTGAGTAAATAGATTCATGCTTGAACTAATTATATCCGGGATAGGCCTAGGCATCGTGCTCTCTTTTGTTACAGGGCCGGTTTTTTTCGCGCTAATTAAAACTTCTATAGAAAAAGGATTTCATGCGGGTATGTGGCTCGCTGCCGGAGTAGTTTTAAGCGATCTTATTTATATTATGCTTACGGTTTATGGCTCATCGTTTATAGAAGTCGAAAGCAGCTACAAAGTACCTATAGGGATAGTCGGAAGCGTTATTTTACTCGGTATCGGACTTTACTACTTCTTCAAAAAGGTTAAACTAAACCACGAAAATATAAATTGCAAAAAACGAAATACCGGCTACTTTTTTAAAGGTTTTTTGATGTGTATTTTCAACCCCTCGATGTTTTTATACTGGGTTAGTGTTACCAGTGCCTTTATATCCATGCACGGAGAGCTGCATTCGCGAGAGGCCATTCCTTTCTTCGGATCGATACTTATTACCCAGTTTAGTATGGATATGGTAAAGGCGTATTATTCGAACAAATTACGTTATCGGATTAAAGAAAATACAATGGTAGCTCTCAACAGAGTTGCCGGAGGCTTAATTATAATCTTCGCTTTAAAACTTATTTATAATTTGGTGTTTACGCATTCGATTATGTAGAAGGAGCGAATGAATGAGTGAATGAGTGAATGAGTGAATGAGTGAGTGAATGAGTGAGTGAGTGAGTGAGTGAATTAAGGAAGGACTATTCTCTCATTCTATCATTTTATCCTTCTATCCTTCTCTCACACATAAGCCCGTTGGTTCTTTCCCTCTACCCAATTCATATAAGCTCTGTTTACTACTTTATTACCTCCAGGAGTTGGATAGTTGCCAGAAAAATACCAGTCGCCAAGGTGGCCCGGACAAGCCTTATGCAAATTATCAAGGGTTTGGTAAATCACCTGAACCTCTGCTTTAATATCAGGAGGTGAAATTATTTTAGCTATTCTCGCCGAAATCTCGTCATCGGTAAACGGTTCGTAAATTGCCTTTACATAGTTCGGAACCTGCTCTTTATCCAGCGTTACAGAAGCTTTACATTTTTCGTAAGTCTCCCAGATAATATGTTCCCTGTCCGTATCTCTTAGCAATGAAATAGCCGCTTCAAATGCTACAAATTCCCCCATCCTCGACATATCGATACCATAACAGTCGGGATAACGAATTTGAGGAGCAGAAGAAACTACCACGATTTTTACCGGGCCAAGGCGATCAAGTATCTTAAGAATACTTTGCTTTAACGTTGTACCTCTAACGATTGAATCATCGATCACAACCAAAGAATCTTTGTCTCTTCGGATCAAACCATAGGTAGTATCATAAATATGCGATACCATATCCTGCCTGTCGGCGTCCTGCGTAATAAAAGTGCGGAGCTTAGCATCTTTAATAGCGATTTTTTCTACCCGAGGCGCAAGGTTAAGCATATCCTCCAGCTCCTGATCAGAGATTTTATCACTTCTGTTGAGAAGGGTTTCTTTTTGGAATTTATTAACGTATTTATATAATCCGTCAACCATCCCGTAAAAGGCCACTTCGGCAGTGTTCGGAATAAAAGACACAACGGTATTTTTAAGATCGTTATTAACGGCTTCTAGTATTTGAGGGCATAATAAACGGCCTAATTGCTTTCTTTCGCTATAAATATCGGCATCGCTGCCTCTTGAAAAATATATGCGCTCAAAAGAACATGACTTTTGTTCTTGCGGTTCACGGAATTGCTCCTCCGATATTTCGCCGGTCTTTTTTATAATAAGGGCATGTCCCGGCTTTATTTCCTTAATGGAACCAATAGGAACGTTAAAAGCCGTCTGGATTGCGGGCCGTTCGGAGGTTACCACCACAACCTCATCATCAATATAATAAAATGCAGGCCGGATACCCGAAGGATCGCGCATTACAAAGGCGTCACCGTGCCCCATAATACCCTCAATAGTGTAGCCGCCATCCCAGGTTTTAGCAGATCGGCGAAGAATATGTGCCACATCGAGATTGTCTGCGATAAGATGACTGATTTCTGCGTTAGAGTGCCCCTTTTCTTTATATGAATCAAACAATTCCTGGTTCTCAGCATCTAAAAAATGTCCTATTTTCTCAAGCACGGTTACCGTATCGGCTCTTTCTTTGGGATGCTGGCCCAGCTCATATAATTGCTCAAGAAGCTCGTCAACATTGGTCATGTTGAAGTTTCCGGCAATTACCAGATTTCGGGTCATCCAGTTATTTTGACGCAGGAAGGGGTGGCAGTTTTCAATACTATTTTTACCATGGGTACCATAACGTAAATGCCCCATCAGTACCTCGCCGGTAAAACTTATATTTTCTTTGAGCCATTCCGCATCCTGAAATAATTCGGGGGAATTGGCCTGTACTTCAGCGAATTTCTTCTGTACATACTCAAACACTTCCGATACTGCGGCGGAGCCCATGGCACGGTAGCGGCTGATATAACGATTTCCAGGAGCGACGTTTAATTTGATAGTGGCGATACCAGCTCCATCCTGACCGCGATTATGCTGTTTTTCCATCAACAAATACAGCTTATTAAGGCCATATAAAGCCGTGCCGTATTTTTCCTGATAATAAGAGAGAGGTTTTAGAAGACGGATAAGTGCGATACCGCACTCATGTTTTATGGAATCACTCATAGTTGGTAACGAGTATGCAAAATTAAGGTATTAAAATCAGAAACCTGTAAAAGCTTAACGGAAAATTTCCACAAAATACATTTGGAATTTATAAAATCACCCCTCAATTTCAGCTTAGCAAGCCAGGGAAGATTCCGAATACTACAAGTAATACGGTTAAAAATACGATCACATATGTAAGAAAGTCGCGTTTTTTAACTGGTTCTATCGCGGTTTCAGACTCTCTTAAATAAGCGAACAGGGGTATTTTTAGATAATAGAATAGCGAAACCACAGTGGTGACGGCCCCTGTGATCAACATAATCAGTATCACAACCGAACCTGATGAAGTGTAGTACTCGAATGCGGAAGAAAAAATAAACAACTTAGCTATAAAACCTGCTGTAGGCGGCAAGCCCGTTAAGGCAACAAGAACTACTACAAAGCAGATCAACTCGGGCTTCAACACTTTTCCCAGGCCTTTATAAGCCCGAATATCCGTTTGTCCGGTGTGCTCTTCGATTTTATAAACCAACATAAAAGCGGCCATATTCATTACTGAATAAATGGCGAAATAAATAATCAAACTATAAAAGCCGCTTCCCTCAAAAGCTACAATAGCCATCAACGCAAATCCGGTGTACCCGATAGAGGAGTAGGCCAGCATCCGTTTTACATTATTCTGCCAGATAGCACTAAAGTTTCCGATAATCATGGTAGCGATGGCTACGACCGCTAGTATCGTCCTAAAATCAAAAACTTCAGGCAACTCATACGGTTGGGCAGGAAGTAGAAACGGTTCGACAAAGCGTATAAGCAAAGCAAAGCCAGCTATCTTGGGTGCTGTTGAAAGAAAAGCCGTTACCGGAGTGGCTGCGCCTTCGTAAACGTCGGGGCTCCAAAAGTGGAGCGGGACAAACGAGAGCTTAAAGCCGATACCAACCAGCACCAGCAGCAATGCAAGTGATACCGCCGGATCGGAGAGCATATTTAATCGCAGAAGGAAGTCATGGTCGAGGATATTCAAGCTCCCTGTAAAGGCATACAAAAGCGACATCCCATAAAGCATTACCGCTGAGCAAATCGACCCGAATAACGCATATTTCATAGCAGCTTCGGTTTGCTTTTTATCGGCAGAGGCATATCCCACCATCAGGTACGAGGCGATTGAAACCATTTCTACCGATAAATAAATCATCAGCAAACTGGCCGACATGCTCATCAGGTTTAACCCAATTAAAACTGCGGGCAACAGCATATATAAGTCGCCGGTACCTTTTTTATGCTCTTGAAGTGCTTTGTTGTAGCGGATAAAAATGGCAAAGAGTATAGTTACCGCGCTAAAAATGTTTTTGAACGATATACTTACCGAATCGAGAACCAGCGTATTATCAAAAAGCACTATCCGTTCAATGTCCAAATTCTGTATCCATCCAACAAGTATTGAGATAATTATCCCTGCGATACAAATACCAAAAGCCAAAGTCGATCTTTTCCCCGGAGCAAATAAATCTCCCAGAATAACCAGAATAAATGTAATGAGCAGCACTAATTCCGGAAGGAGATAAGAGAAGCCTTTAATTGCGGAATTAAGAAGTTGAGTGATATGTGGGAGAAACTCGTTCACTATTCCAGATTTACGGTTTTATTTTTTGGATACTTCACCTTGTATTTTAATTCAAGCTTCTTTTGCTCATTAGGTTGAAGTTTAAGGCTCCAGGTTACTTTTCCATTCGTCTCATCTAATTTACCACCTGAAAATTCATCCTTTTCAACAGTTACCTCGCCTGTATTTGAAACAGGAATTTGATCTTCGATTATAAGGTTTACAAATTGAGACTTACGGTTTTTCAAATCTATAACAAAGCCTCTGTTGGCTCGTTGTGATGAACCTAACAGTTGCTTATCATTAAAACTTTTTTGCTTTTCTCTTGTGACTATCACGTTCTTATCAACCCCAAGAGAGATATTCAATGTATCACTGGAGTTTTGTACATCGATAATTGTTTTTCCTAAAAAAGTACCTTCGAAAAAGATATTAGCTTCACCGCTTAACAAGTTTACTTCATTATAATCAACAATAGAAGCGTTTAAAAAAACATCTGGCTTTAACTTGGGCACAGAATAATATTGATAAGTAGCCGGAATTTGATACTGCCCGATATCAACAGTGAATTGCTTACCGTCACTAAGAATAGTATAAGGATTCTGGATACTAAATTGGATATTGGTTTGATTCTCGCGAGATTCGACATGAACGGGAGTAGTTAGTGATGATAATCCCCGAATTCTGATTTGTTTATTAGCCCCAGGCACACCAGACTCATTTTTATTACTTCCTCCATAGCCAACAATCACAACCTCTTCGAGAACTTGGGCAGCTGGTTCTAATGAAGCATCTAAAGTTGCTGAAGTAACCTGTAGATCCAAACTTTTATACCCTATATAACGAAACTGAAGTGTAGAAGCATTCGCCGGAAGTTGCAAAGAATAGTTTCCGTTAACATCGGATACAGTCCCGATAGTGGTCCCCTTCAAGCCAACAGATACGCCTATAAGTGGTTGCCCATCATGACTATCTCTTACTGTTCCCTGAACACCATTTATCGCACCTTGAAACCTTGAATTCACGATATTATACCCAATAAAATACGGCTGTAATTCAGGCTTTACCCCGCCTACCGACGGGTCTCCTGAGGATAATATAAGTTTCACATCTTTCCAGTCTTCTCCTGTACGCTGACTTACATTTGCCTTATACACTAAATCTATCGGACTCGAAATATCTTTAGCCCTCAAATCGTAAGTTGGATACCAATTGGCGTTTTTTACCAGGTAACTTAAAGTAAACCCACTCCTTAACGCTACTTTTGATGAAACTTTCACTACGATATCGCTGGTGGTATTTCTTGATTTTGAACGTAGCTCATTTAATTGTTTGCGAAGACTATTTAAAGACTCTTGATTTTTAGTTATTCTTTGCTGAATTACTAACTGTTGGTTTTTAGCTTCGGCCAATCGCAACCTATGAAAATCGAGCGCGGCTTTTAATTTAGCAAGATCCAAACCAGTAGTATTACCACTCACTACCTGGTTCTTTATAAGCATTTCTTCTTCTGATTTTAAAACAGCAATCTGATTTTGCTGCTGGGCGATTACGTCTTGTATCGACTCTATTTTTGTATTTAAATCAAGTACTTCCTGAGTGTATTTCTGTTCCTCCAAAAAGTTATTCTGCCGATTTAGAGAAAGAATAGTAAAGTTACCCTCTCCTTTTGCCTGAATACTTTGAGGTTCTATCTCAGGTGAAAGACCAGAAAAAACGATCTGACTGATACCTGCGGGAATATCAACCGAGGAAACTCTTCTTATTTCGGCTCCATTGATAAACACTGTAACCGATACTATTTTTGACTCTGCTTTAATCTGCCTTTCTTGCGATAAAGCGGAAAAGCATAGGCAGCAAGCAAAAATGGAAGAGATAATAGCTTTCATAATTATGAGGTGATTAGGTGAATCAAGGCCAACACAGACGCATTCATTTTATCGAATGCCAGAGATGGTAAAATACCCAGCAGCAAAGCGAAAAGAGATAATGTTGTGAGTGCAAAAGCTTCCCTCCTGTTTACGTCGGTAAGTTTTAGCTTCCAATCGTCGCCGCCTCTTAACCGTGTTTGCCCAAAAAACATTCTTTGCAAGGTCCACAGCAAATATGCGGCACTTAAAAGAATCCCTATCGAACCGCCGATAGCCATCCAGCGAGGCAATAATCCGTTTACACTTTCAGACGTAAATGCCCCGATGAGACTAAAGGCTTCCGCAATAAATGCCGAAAAGCCCGGCAAGCCCAGGGAAGCAAAAAAGGCAATCATAATAAAGGTGGTATATTTTGGCATTATCAATGCCAGTCCGCGAAAATCTTGTATCTCACGGCTTTGAACCCTGTTATAGATTACTCCCACCAAGAAGAATAACATAGTAGATAAAAAACCATGGCTAATCATCTGAAGCATAGCCCCGCTAATACCTTCTGCAGTTACAGACGCAATGCCGAGGAGTACAAAACCCATGTGTGATACAGATGAATAGGCTATCAGCCGTTTTAAATCTTTTTGGGCCAAGGCGTTTAATGCGCCGTAAATGATAGAAATAACGCCTATCAATCCCAACCACCAGGCAGAATCAATCGCCGCGTCGGGAAAGATGCTTATACAAATTCTCAAAATTCCATATCCGCCTATTTTCAAAAGAATTCCGGCAAGGATAATAGAAACCGGCGTCGGTGCTTCTACGTGCGCATCGGGTAACCATGTATGGAGCGGCACAATTGGAACTTTGATGGCAAATGCAATAAATAAAACTATAAATGCCAGTAATCGGGCAGAGATTCCAAAAAGCTGCTGATTGGCAGCCACAGAAAAAATGGAACCCTCGATATAATTGGCAGGGTTCATCATGTGAAGCATATTAAAGGTATGACTTCCCGTAACCGGATCCTTAACCGAAAAATACAAGCCTATAATTACAAGGAGCATAAATACAGATCCGAAAAGTGTGTATAGAAAGAATTTTATAGCAGCATATTCCCGCCTTACGCCACCCCACATCCCGATAAGGAAATAAAGGGGTAGCAACATCAACTCATAAAATATGTAGAACAAAAAGAAATCTAACGCGCAAAACACACCCAGAACCGCCGTATTTAAAAGCATCAATAAAGAGAAATACCCTTTTAAGTTAGTTTTTATCTCCCAGGACGATATAACCGCGATCAGCATTACCACCGAGCTAAGTACCAGGAATGGCATAGAAAGGCCATCTATCCCGAGAAAATAATCTATTTGCAAATAGCCCAACTTGCCGAGATTTAAATGGATCCAGCTAAGCTGCTCTACTAAAAAATACTTATTTGGGTTATCGATGCCCGAAGCTTCGGCGCCATTAAAATTCAAATAAATAAAGGCACTAATAACTATTTGGATAATAACAGCCGCTAGCGAGATGTACTTATATCGTTGTTGCCATGCAGATGGAAGCACCGTGATAATTAAGCCTGCCGCAAGTGGTAAAAATATCAAGAGTGAAAGCAAACTCATATCGCCTGAAAAAATATTTTAATTATGAAAAATGTTAACACTACCAGTACCATGGTAATCATATAATGTTGCAGCCTTCCGGTTTGAAAATGTCTGGCGAAGTTACCAATTGTTTTAGCCATCGAGGCAATGCCGTTTACAAGTCCATCAACGATATAACGGTCTATCCAATGGATAATCGAAGATAATAGAATCCCTACCTTCCCTAGCGAATTAACAAATCCGTCTATAATGGCTTTGTCGAATATATAAGTAAACCTGGATGCGTTTGTTATGCTGTTTACAGGCCCCTTCTGATATACTTCATTGAAATACCATTGCTTTTGTGAAAACCGAAATAAGAAGTTTTTGGAAAAATCGGGTGCCTGCTTAGACCGTACATACCAGGCATAGGCAAGTACTATAACGAATAGGGATAATATGTTTATCACTACCGGAATGAGAACATGACTGATATGACTACTTGCTGTAGCTATGCCGGAAAGTGGAGAATCTGATGTGATAACTAAGCCCTTAACGATCCATGAGCTTTCATAATTGAACGGGTTAGATGAAAATGCGAAGAACAAACAGAAAACAGCCAGCACAAGCAATACATATTTCATAGCCGCTGGTGCTTCATGCACTTTAAACTCAGCTTTTAAAAGGCTTGATAATTTGAATTCCCCAAAAAATACCTTAAAAATCAAACGGGAAATATAGAATGCGGTGAGTAACGAAGTGAATAAGGCGGCATAAGGAATTAGCTTAGCCAATCCGCTTTTGTCATGCGCCCACTCAAAAGACTGGATCAGAATAGCATCTTTTGATAGGAATCCCGATGTAAACGGAATACCCGAAAGTGCGAGGGAGGCTATCAACATTGTGAAAAAAGTAAGCGGCATTGATTTGCGCAAACCTCCCATATTTTGAATATCCTGATGATCAAAATCAACAGCGGTTTTCTCTTTCAAGTGAGCCATCTCATGAATCACCGCACCCGCCGCCAGAAACAAAAGGCATTTAAAAAACGCATGTGTAACCAAATGAAAAATACCGGGCGCATAGGCTCCTACTCCCATCGCAATCATCATAAACCCTAACTGAGAAACCGTGGAAAACGCCAGAATTCTTTTTATATCGTTTTGAGTAAGTGCAATGGTTGCGGCCATAAAGGCTGTAAAAGCTCCCACCGAAGCGATAACGGTAAGTACCGTGGCGTCAAACACAGGATAAATTCTGGCCAAAAGAAATACGCCCGCTGCTACCATGGTAGCAGCATGAATAAGAGAGGAGACCGAAGTCGGCCCTTCCATCGCATCAGGCAACCAGGTATGCAGCGGAAATTGTGCGGACTTAGCTGTCGCACCAAAGAAAAATGCCAGGCCGGCGATAGTTAACCAGTATTCGGGCATTACATTACCGGAAGATTTCCAGAGCCCGCCCTCTATAATTGATTCGAACACTAAACCACCCTGCGCGAAAAGCGCATGAATATCCAGCGTTCCGAATTGTGAAAACAGAATCATAATTCCGGTAAGGAAACCTAAATCGCCAAGCCGGTTCATAATAAAAGCTTTCTTACTGGCTTGTGTGGCGGTATCTTTTGTAAACCAGAAGCCGATAAGTAAGTAAGATGAGAACCCCACAAGCTCCCAAAACATATATAACAGCAAAAGATTATCCGTGATAACCAATCCAAGCATTGAAAAGCAAAACAACCCGAGATATGCCCAATATCTGTGCAGATAAGGATCGCCTTGCATATAACGGGTGGAATAAATATGCACGAGTAGTGAGATTGCAGATACCAGCAATAACATTAAAACAGACAAATTATTGAGAAGAATCCCGGCCTTAAAAACCGTACTCCCTATGCTGAACCATGGAATCTGCTCATGAATAGTTTCGGTATTCCAAACTTTGATGAAAAGAAAAGCGGAGATAAGAAGACTTAACGAAATATTAAAAATAGCGAATGACGCACCACGCCCCTCCTTTCCGGGAACCAGTACTATCCAGAGAAAGGTAAAAAGCGGCAATATTGCTGCTATAACGGCTAATAAGCTAAGGTTCCCTTGGGTTAATGTATCCAAATTAATCTCTTAGTTGATCTATTTTAGTTGGGTCAATTGTTTTGTAATATTTATAAACGTTAAGAACGATGGCAAGTGTAACCGCTACTGTTGCCGCGGCCAACACTATTGCGAAAACGGCAAATACCTGTCCGCCAGAAGCCAGTTTATCGTGCTTGCTAAATGCCACAAAATTAAGAATAGCGGCATTAAGCATAAATTCAATTCCGATTAAAATCAGAATCGCATTTTTTTTAGAGAGCACGGCAAACAAACCAATGCAAAATAAGGCCGCGCTTATCATCATGAAATGTGATAAAGGAATCATCGGTCGCGCTCCTTTCTGGCTATATGCGCCGCGCCGATTAATGCCATTAATAATAGTACCGACACTACTTCAAACGGAAGCAGGTAACGGGTCATAATATTAATCCCTAAATAATGAATGGTGTTGTCCTGAGGCTTTAATGTATTCAATTCCGACTGTGCGATCCACTGAAAACTTTCGGGATGTAAGTCTGAAAATACAAACAACAGAACACCGAAGAACAGCATAGAAACTAATATTCCGGGGAGATAATGCAAAAATGATGATTGCTGCTTTGATGAATCCGGATTATTTAAAAGTTCCCGGTTTGATAAAAGGAAGGCGAATATCATCAATACCAATACTCCTCCCACATAAATAACCAGTTGGGTTATCGCTACAAAATCGGCCAGTGCAAATACAAACAGGCCAGCCATGGAAAACAAGGTTAAAAAAAACAGAAAAATGGAGCGTACAAAGTTCTTCTGGCTTACCACCAAAAGTGCCGAGAGTAAAGCTATTGCGCTCATAACATAAAATAGAATCTGCTCTACCGTCATTCTTTTTTGTTTTGTGCTGCTTTAAGGGCTGCTTCTTTGGCCGCCTGCCGCTCTGCCATTTGTTTAGCCAACTCCTCGCGTTTCTCCTCTGCTTCCTGAGGCGACATGTCGGAGAATTGGTAATTTAATTGAGAAATATGAGTTACGGTTCGGTCGTACTGATCTGTCATAATGATACATTCGGTTGGACACACCACCGTACAAAGTCCGCAATAAAGGCATTTAGCCATATCAATATCAAACTTCGCGGCATACAATCGCTTAGTTGTACCATCGGAAGTTTGGCCAATCGGACCAGTTGACTTGATACTTTCAATCTCGATACAATCCACCGGACAAATTTTTGCGCACAAATCGCAAACGATACAGTCATCAATTTCTACATCTAACTGATACCGGCCCACTTCCGGGATGGGCATTTTTTCGTGAGGATACTGTACCGTTACCACCCCATCGGTTTGAGCAAAATAATTACTGTTTTTTATATCGATGGACTTTCGCTTTCTAACAGCCGCAAAAAAATGCCTCATGGTAAGAGCCATTCCCTTCCAGGTAGTTTTAATTGCGGATATAGTAGTTTTAAGTATCAATCTTATAATTAATTACATCACCAGTAATTGCCAGATTCCCGAAATAAGCATACAAAAAAATGCCAAGGGTGTTAATACTTTCCAGCACAAATTCATCAATTGGTCAACTCTTAAACGGGGCAAAGTCCAGCGCAGCCACATTTGGGTCCCAACTATTATAAATACTTTTGATACAATCCAGAAAACGCCCCAGAATGGCCCTGTAGTCCAGTCGGCCAAACGCAAAGAACCGACATTTGGCAAGAAAGTGTTCCAGCCGCCGAGAAATAAAACAACTCCGAACATCCCTGTAAGAAACATCATAGAATATTCCCCTAAAAAAATAAAGGCGAAACGCATTCCCGAATATTCGGTATGAAAGCCCGACACGAGTTCCGATTCAGCCTCAGGAATATCAAAAGGAGCCCGGTTGCACTCGGCTAAGGATGCTATAAAGTATATAACGTAAGCGATAATTAAGTGGGGAGCCTGAAAGATATTCCATGCGAAAAAGCCGCCTATTTCACTAACATCCCAAAATCCCAGAAACTTCATACTAACCGCCGATAACACCCCCTGCTTCATGGTAATCTCCTGCAAATCGAGAGTTTGTGAAATCATTACAGCCGAAATAATGGCCACACCCGCTGGTATTTCATACGAAACCACCTGTGCCACAGAGCGCAGTGCCCCGAGTAATGAATATTTATTGTTCGAGCCCCAGCCCGCCATCAAGATACCCACCGCTTCTATCGAAACAATGGCAAATACATAAAATACCCCCAGATTTAATGCCGTCGGCACCAAATCTGGCCCCCAGGGCAATGTTGCGAAGCCCATGTAAACCGAAAGAAAAATAATTACGGGAGCAGCGGCAAACAGAATTTTATCCGCTGCGGCGGGAATAATAAATTCTTTCTGAAGCATTTTAAGGATATCGGCAATGGTTTGCAATGAGCCGTACTTACCCACTTCCATTGGCCCCAAGCGATCTTGAATGAATGCGGAGACTTTACGTTCGGCATATACCGCAAAAAGGGCGAAAACCGCTACAAAAGAAAATAAAACGACCGCAACTAAGATATATGTGATGTAGAAATCCAATGTTTAAAATGCTGCCGCAAACTTAAACAATAGGATGGATATTTTTGATTCCTATTATGGCTTAACCTCAATTATAAGCAGAAGGCTCGGATTCGCTAATGATGAAACTCGTCTAAAGCAAAAAAAGCGAGACATAAATGCCTCGCTTAGAAATATCCTTTAGATTTATACTACTTTTTTGCTGTGGCAGGTGCCGCAGTAGCAGTAATTCCTAATTTAGTTTTAACTAAAGCAAGGATATCATCACCACCTTCAAAAAATACCACTCCGGGCTGTGAAACATCAAACACATAAGCATAGCCTTTTTCTTTAGCAACAGCATTTACCGCATCGCCTGCTTTCTTGAAAATTGGCTGATACAACTCATCTTGCTTTTGAGCAAGCTCTTGTTTTGCTTTCTCGCCGGTATCGCTTATTCTTTTGCCAAGATCCTGAAGTTCTTTTCCCATTGCTTCAAGCTCTTTTCCAACAACTACTTTATTGGCTTCACTTAGAGTTTTTTCTTTTTCCTGAGCCACTGTTAACTTCTTCTGATACTCAGCTTGCATCAATTCAATTTCACCTTGTTTTGCTTTTTGGAAAGTCTGGAACTTTGCGTCTGCTTGTTTAACATCGGGCATTACTTCTAGTAAAGCCGCTGAATTAATATGAGCAAATTTTTGCTGCGCATTAACAGCACTACCTGTAAAAAATAATCCTACTGCTACTACCGCTACTTTAACGAATGTTTTCATTTTAATTTTTAATTGTTGATTGTCCTTTTCTATTTTGCCAGTGTACCCGGTTTATATCCTAAACGGGTTATTACATCATTACTTTTATCTAAACGCAAACTTGCGTACAAGAGTATAACATCGCCGCTTTTATCAAAAATCATATCAAGCTGGCCCGCCTCGGCTACTGCTTCTACTGCTTTAGCCACCCTATCTTGTATAGGTTTAATTAATTTTATACGTTGCTGATAAAGCTCCCCTTCAAAACCGAACTTTATGCGCTGATATTCTTTAGCGGCTTTTTCCTTTTCTATAATTTCATTTTCGCGTCGCTTACGCATGTCATCGGTTAATAACACCTGATCTGCCTGATACGCTTTATACAACCTGTCAATTTCACCTAAGCGATTATCCACTTCTTTTTGCCATTGCTGCGAAAGCGCGTCTAATTGCTTTTGCGACGATGTATATTCTGGTATATGTTTCAAAATATACTCCGAATCTACGTATGCCCAACGCTGTGCGAAAGCTGTAATTCCCCCGAAAAATAGGAAACAAAATACTAAAAGCAACTTTTTCATGCGAGAATATTTTTTTTAAATGGTTATGAAGCTTGCATGAGCTTTCTAATTGTGTGTTCGAGCGGCAAGTATGCAGGTTTCATTAGTATATTTTTTAATGGTACTAAGATTTTGCATTATTATCCGTGACTTGCCTCAAAATTCTTATTAAATATTAAAATCCACCGTTAAGTTGTTGTGCAATACTAAAGTGGAACTGCCCCTTGCTCGACTGTATTCCCGGGATCGGGTCGAAGCCCCATCCGTAATCTATCCCCAACAATCCGAATATTGGCAGGAAGATTCTCGCACCAACACCAGCCGAACGTCTTACATTAAACGGACTAAAGTCTTTGAAATTGTTCCAGGTATTACCACCCTCGGCGAAAGTTAACAAAAACAAGTTGGCCTGGGCACTATTCATAACAGGATACCTGAACTCGACGATATATTTATTAAAGATCGGACTACCAGAGCTTCTTGCAAGATTCGGGTTCGCGCCCTCAGGTATCACGCTATTATTTTCATATCCGCGCATAGCGATAACTTCCGATCCTTGCAGAAAGTCAAAACCCTGCATACCATCGCCACCCAATTTAAACCGCTCGAAAGCCGACTGGCCCGCAGCCGAGTTGTACTGTCCCAAAAATCCGAACTGCGCCTGTGTTTTAAGAACCAGCTTACCATAAATACGCTGATACCATTGTGCCTCAAACTTCCATTTGTGATACTCGGTAAATTTATACCGCTCGGCATCTACGGCTGTACGGTAATTGGTATTATTGAATAAGGAATATGGAGGAGTAGCCTGGATTGTTAATCGCAAATGCGACCCTGATGTAGGATAGATTGGCGCGTCGATAGAATTACGGCTTATTTCCTGTGTTAAGTTAAAATTGTATGAAGTACCGGTTTCAAATAAAAACCCCGGATACTGTTTAAGCTTATATTGCTGAAGATTTACGGAATGATTAATCCTGAACCAGTCATCGGGCCATTTTAGGCGCTGGCCCAAACTAAAGGTCAAGCCGTTTAACCTGATGCTTTGAATCTCCTCATCGGCAATACCCTTAAAATATTGATTCGACTGTAATGAAGTGAATGCACTTACACCGAAATAAATAGGCTTTTTACCTCCCAACCAAGGCTCAGAAAATGAGAAATTATACGATTGGTAAGCTTTACCGTTCGTTTGGCCCCTGATGCTAAGCTTTTGGCCATCTCCTTTCGGAAGCGGTTTCCACTCCTTAAAATTAAAGAGGTTGCGTGCCGAAAAGTTATTAAACGTTAAACCAAGCGTACCGATTATTCGTCCGCCGCCAAAACCACCCGAAAGTTCAATCTGATCGGAAGGCTTTTCGGTAACACTGTATTCGATATCCACTGTACCGTCTGCCGGATTCGGGATTGGCCTTACGTCTGTTTTTTGCTCGTCAAAATTGCCCAGGGCGGCAATTTCGCGAGTAGTACGAACAACAAGATCTTTATTGAATTTATCGCCGGGTTTGGTACGAATTTCACGCATTACTACTTTGTCGTTCGTAATTTCGTTACCCTTTAAGGTTATTTTATTGATAGTATAAAGCGGCCCTTCATAGATTCTTACCTCCACATCAATAGTGTCGCCGTGTACACGTGTTTGTACCGGATCAGCATTAAAAGTAAGGTATCCGTTATTTAGATAAAGTGATGAAATATCATCGCCGTTAGCACTGCCGCTTATTTTCTTTTGAAGCTTTTCTTCGCTGAATACATCGCCTTTGTTAATCGCAAGAAGCTTATTCAGATCCTCGGTAGAGTAAATAGCATTACCGGCAAAGGTTAAATTTCCGAAATAATATTTTGGCCCTTCGTAAACCTTCAGTTCGAGGTTAACGGTGTTGTCTTTATTTAAAATTAGTGTATCGGTAACAATCTCCGCATCTCTATAGCCCTTCGCGTGCATTTTAGCGATCATGTTACGTTTATCTTCTTCGTATTTATCCTGAAGAAATTTAGCCGATCGGAAAATATTAAGGGTAGATTTTTCCTTGGTTTTTTTAAGGAGTTTTTTTAACTCTTTGTCTTTAAACTTAGTATTCCCGGCAAAACTTATATCGTTGATCTTAGTCTTATCCTTTTTATCTACCGTTACCTCAAGAATAACGCTGGAAGTTTGACTTTCATCCTTCTTCTGGGTATAGGTTACTTCGGTATATAAATACCCTTTCTCGTTAAAGTATTTTTTAATAATCGCGGTAGTTGTACTTAAAAGCCCTTCGTTTACAATTTTCCCCTTTCGGTCATTCAACTTTTCTCTGATATCATCCGTTTCACCTTTGCGCATCCCTTTAAGATCAATCCGTGCTAAACGGGGACGCTCTGTTACGGCGATATTAAAAAAGATCGTGTCTTCCTTTGTATTGGTAATACTTAGTTCAACATTGTCAAACAAACCCTGCGCCCATAAAAATTTAACAGCATTAGCTGTTGCCTCTCCGGGCACTTCAATCCGCTCTCCTTTGGTTAACTTGGATATCTGAACGAGGATATCTTTATCGAGAGTCTCTGTACCAGAGACCGTTGTACCCCCGATAACATATTCTTTAGGATTTAAATAGCTTACCTCATCGGCTTTGGGAACCGGCCTGCGCTGAGTAGGTGCTATCGGACGGCCAATCTGGGCCATGGCCGCTGTTCCGCAAACAATAAAATATAATGTTATAAAAAACTTGTTCATTTAGTTCAAAATATCGATGCTAAATTAGCTTAATCAGTTGTTAATTTTTGTTAAAGGTTAATTTTTAACTTGCTCGCTTGTCATCCCAAAACGGCGTTCCCTTTTTTGATAATCAATAATCGCTTCAAATAAATCTTCTCGCCGGAAATCAGGCCAAAGTTTTTGAGTAAAGTACAACTCCGAATAGGCCAGTTGATATAAAAGATAATTGCTTATCCTGTGTTCGCCGCTCGTGCGGATCATTAATTCGGGATCAGGCATTCCTCCGGTGGTAAGCTGCGTAGAGAACATCTCTTCACTAATGTCCTTCGGATCTAAAATACCAAGCTTAATCTGCTCTCCGAGTTTACGTGCCGCTTCAACTATTTCCCAACGCGAACTATAACTTAAAGCCAGCGTAAGGGTGCATTTTCTATTCCCGGAGGTTTTTTTAATAGCTTCCTGTAATTGCTGATAACACTTTGCAGGCAGGGCGCTCAGATTACCGATAGCGTTTAAACGCACTTCGTTATCCATTAGTGTTTTTGTTTCCTTATTTATGGTAGAAACCAATAACTCCATTAATGCGGTAACTTCAAATTTTGGCCTGTTCCAGTTTTCTGTAGAAAAGGCATAAAGGGTAAGAAAACTGATTCCCGCCTCAACTGCTCCTTCCACCGTATCGCGTACAGCTCTAACTCCGTTTTGATGGCCAAATACTCTGAGTTTTCCCTGCTCTTTAGCCCAACGGCCGTTACCATCCATAATAACCGCTATATGTTGTGGTAGCCTGTCTTTATCTATTTGCTCTAGTAAACTCATCTTTTTATTAACCGCAAAGGCCTGACATTGGGGCTCAAAGGTAAGAAAATAAGCGTATTTGTTTCAATGATATATGGCAAACTCACAAGTGATAAAAAAAGGGTAAAATATGGCTTAATCGTCTACAACGGGGCATTTAATATTGAACAGGGTGTATGAAATTGTAAAGCCCAGGAATAAATAGGTATCGTTTTTACGATAATCGCCGCGCTGCGTGCCAGAACGATGCTCTGGTTCTCCGACCTGAAAAGATCTGTCGGAAAGGAGGCGTGCCATTGCGGAGTCATTTGGTTTATCGGGGTTATCCAGCCTTTCGGCCAGATAAACAGTGCTTACATCATCAATATAATCCGTATATGCGGTTCGGTAGCCGATTTCTGCGCCCAGAGTCCACTTTCCGCTAAAATTATACTTAACCCCGGCACCCAAAGGCATGGATAATGCCAAAGTATTATACTTCTGCCCTTCCGTTGGATAATCAGTTAACTGATAAACATTCCCTTCGAAAGTAGTTTGAGGATTGAAAGACACTACTCCAACCCCGATAAATAAATAAGGTGAATAAATTTTTTTGCTTATAGAAGGGATGTACCTGAAGAAATTAAATTCTGTTTGCAGGCTCAGTTCCGTTACCGGAGAAAAGAAGCTTAAATTCCGGTTCCTGAATTGTTTATTATCAGATTTTGAATCAGCCGCTTCTACTTTGCCATGCGCGGCATTAAGTTTAAGCGACCAGTAGCCATCAAAGTTTCGCTTTATTTGAGCGCCAAATGCAAGGTTATTAACTTTTACGGGATTGATGGGGTTCAAATCGCCCATATATCCCGCAGTGCCTACAAAACCACCGAATTCCCAGGTTTGTCCAAAAGAAATAGTTGAAAAGAACAGAAAAATAATTAGAAGAAATCCCGAAAACTTCAATTTCACGTTGTTTTGACGCTTGCTTTTAGATATAACCAGAAATTTATCTTTTACTATTGCTTTAATAATTCCTCGTATCAATACCCCAAAGCAACTTATTTCTTAACGTAGATAAATAGCTTTCATTATTCAGGCGAATCAGATTAAATTGAAAATCGGCTTTTCGGACGTTAAAGCGCATGGAGCAGTCAACAACTTCTGTCCTCGAATCGCAGGTAAGCAGGTACTTTGTACTTCTGCCTTCGAGTTCAAACGAGAGGGTGTGCGCATCGGAAATTACTACCGGACGAACATTCAAATTATGCGGAGATACCGGCGTTATTAAAAAATTTCCGGAACCCGGAAAAACGATAGGCCCTCCGCAACTTAACGAATAAGCAGTTGAACCGGTGGGCGTAGCTACAACTAAGCCGTCGGCCCAATAAGAGTTTAAAAATTCGCCGTTTAGATAAGCATGGATAAGCATCATCGCCGCGTTATCTCTTCTATGAATAATAACATCGTTTAAAGCAAAATTCTCATCGCCGAAAATATTCTGCGCCGAGTCTGTAATCAGAAGATCGCGCGCATCAATAGTATACTGTTTATTAACCAGCCGCTCGATAGCAGAGCTAATCTCATCTTTGTTAATACTGGCCAAAAATCCCAGGCGCCCAAGGTTTATGCCGATTACCGGGATACCGGAATCTCTAACCAGAGTTACGGTATCGAGAATGGTGCCATCGCCGCCAAGGCTAACCAATACATCAACCTGGCCCTTAATATCATTGTGATTTCGGTAAATCTGAAGCTTTTTCGGGAAATATATTTTACCGGAAATAAACTGGCTGAATTTATCAAATAGGTAGGGTTCAATTCCGAATTTCATCAGGCAATCGAACACTTGCTGTACATAAGGAAGAGCCGTATTACTAAATTCTCTTCCGTAAATTGCTATCTTCATTGTTAGCTTTTAGAAACTAAGATAGTTCATTAACTGATCGTACCTGTCGGATGAACCGGAATCAGCTTTTATATCGTTGTAAGTTGCTACAACAGTATAATCATACCTTAAAAATGATGCTACAATAGCCGACATATCGGTACGGTTTACCTTCAGGGTAACTTCCAGACGGGTTGATTCGGGAAAAGAAGTTATATAAGAACTAAGGATCTGCGCGCTGTTAGATTCTACAATCTGTGAAATATGAGCGAGCGAATTGTCGCGGTTGTTGATTTCAATAACTATAATTCCGCCGGGTTCTTTAACCGACGTTAAATTAGCCACATACTCAACCATAGAATTAACAGAGATCGCACCCAGATAATTTTTATTTTCATCCACCACCGGAACCAGGGTAAGGCGTTTTTCGGCAAACACCCTGATCACATCATAAACATGTTGTTCTTTGCTGACAGAGGCATTGGTTGCTGAAAGGGTAATGCTGCCAACCGCTGCTTCATGATCCTGAATCTCGATTAAATCTTCATCCGAAATGAGCCCTAAAAGCTGCTGTTCATTTACAATAGGCAAATGGTTAACACGGAACTCGGCCATCCTGTCTAAAACTTTCTGAATCGAATCAGAAGTTTTTACCGGGAGAATGACGTCTGATATGAGTTGTTGTGCAACCATAATATTATTTTAGCAAAACACGGTCTAAGAACTTTTTAAGATACGCATTAAATTCTTCAGGTTGCTCCATCATCGGAGCATGTCCGCATTTATCTATCCAATTTAACTCCGAATTCGGCAAAATGTTGTGAAATTCTTTCGCGACATCAGGCGGAGTTACGGTATCGTTCTTTCCCCAGATTAAACAAACAGGGATAGTGATTTTGTATAAATCCTTCGACATATTATGCCGGATAGCTGATTTCGCCATGGCGAGGATCCGTATAACCCGGCCGCGATCGTTCACGGTGGTAAATACTTCATCAACTAATTCTTTTGTGGCGAAAGCGGGATCGTAAAAAGTAATGGCTACTTTTTCTTTTATAAAGTCGTAGCTCTCTCTGCGTGGAAAGGTTCCGCCGAATGAATTTTCATATAAGCCCGAGCTGCCTGTTAAAACCAATGCTCTTACATATTCCGGATGGCTGATAGTAAAAATTAAACCGACATGGCCGCCAAGTGAATTACCCAGCAATGTGATATTTTTAAGCTTTTTGAACTTTACAAATTTGTAAAGAAACTTAGAAAGGCTGGTTACTCCCGTAGTTAGAAGCGGAAGCTCGTAAATAGGGAGCAGCGGAATAATAACTTTATACTGCGATTTAAAAGTATCGGTAACGTCTTCCCAATTACTCAGAGCCCCAAAAAGGCCATGCAGCAACAAAAGCACATCACCTTCGCCTTCTTCAATATATTTAAATCCGTTTTCTTCTTTTATTTCAAGACTCATATAAATCTAAACAGCTGTTTAGTAGATTTTTTACCGGGTTAATTAATATGTAATAAAAATAAGCTTTTACGAAGATAACAAACAACACCTAAAATTATGACTGTGAAAGCAATTGCTTAACTATTTCAGAAATCATTTTACCATCGGCCCTTCCGGCGAGTTGTTTATTAGCCAGGCCCATTACTTTGCCCATATCTTTGATGGAAGCGGCACCGCTACTTTCAATTATCGCTTTAATTTCAGCTTCAACCTCTTGCTGGCTTAATTGTTTAGGAAGAAAGCCTTCGATAACTTCTAACTCCTCAACTTCAATGGTATATAAATCATCCCTGTTTTGAGTTTGATAGATCTCAGCAGATTCCCTGCGCTGTTTGGCCAGCTTTTGTAAAACTTTAATCTCCGCATCTTCGGTAAGTATATCAGATGCGCCTTTTTCGGTTTTAGCAAGTAAAAGAGCTGCTTTTATTGCACGTAAGCCTCGTAAACGGGCCTCTTGTTTTGCTAGCATCGCTGCTTTAATCTCTGTATTTATTTCCTGTTCAAGCATATCTGTAATAATTAAAGAAGGAGAGAATGAGTGAATGATAGAATTTTGAATGAGAGAATAAACTATTCATTCCTTCATTCCTTCATTCCTTCATTCCTTCATTCCTTCATTCCTTCATTCCTTCATTCCTTCATTCCTTCATTCCTTCATTCCTTCCCTCTTCCCCTAACCAAATGGCTCGTATTCGCCTGTGCTGTAGGCATAATTACTAAATCATTAATATTAACATTCGCTGGTCTCGATACCGCAAACCAAATAGTTTCGGCGATATCTAAGGCACTCAGGGCCTCATAACCTTCATAAACTTTTTTCGCCCTTTCGGTATCGCCCTTAAACCGCACTTCCGAAAACTCCGTTTCAACAGCCCCAGGATGTATGCCCGTTACTTTTATCCCGTAAGGCAGCAAATCTATTCGCATTGCTTTATTTAGCGAATCTACTGCATGCTTTGTGGCGCAATATACATTTCCGTTTGCGTAAGTTTCTTTACCTGCGATAGACCCAAGGTTTATGATGTGCCCTTGTTTGCGTTCTACCATCCAGTTAGAAACAATTTTGCTAACATAAAGTAATCCTTTAACATTTGTGTCGATCATGGTATCCCAATCGTCAGTATTTCCTTCATGTATCGGTTCGAGGCCGACGCTAAGGCCCGCATTATTGATTAATACATCAACCGCTTTCCATTCAGGATCGAGAGATTCGAGTTGTGTTTTAACCTCGGTTTTGTTTCGCACATCCATGTTTAAGATCTGCGCTTTAATGGAATAAGTATTCGTTAGTTCGCGATGAATTTTCCGCAATCGTTCTGTACGCCTGCCAGTTATGATTAAGTTATAACCCTGTTTAGCAAATAATTGAGCACAAGCCTCTCCTATTCCTGCGGTAGCTCCTGTTATAAGCGCGATTTTTGCCATAAACTTTGAGAGAGCGAAAATACTATAAATGCTTAAAGCATTTGCTACAACACACGTATTTTAATTACTCGAAATATAAACTGAACTGAAAATTACGGGTATATAATTTTTCAAGCGGCCGGGCATACGGGTGATCTTCCTTTTTAAGTACATTCCCGATTGAGTTTGAGAGCTTAAATTCGGGAGATAATTTAAACCACTCAAAATAAAAATCGAATCCAATAGCTACCTCGTAAGAAAAAAAGCTTTTCTTATTCTTCAACAGCTTTTCAGTAAGAGCTTTTCCAGAATCATCTGTCTTCTTTTTAGAAATAATATCCATCGAATACTTACCTCCTGCCAAAATATATGATCTGAAATTAAGCCTGCGATCGGATTTTAATTTAAAGCCAACCGGAAACTCAACGGTTGTAGTAGGCACTGTTTGCAGTTTATTTTTCGTCGGGTCCTCATACTCATATTTCAGATTTCTATCTAAAAACATCAGGGTTGGTGTAATTCGCAAATCGGTGTGGTCTCCTAATCTGAAACCTGAAACAAATCCTAATCCAAAGCCCGGACTGGAGGATGAACTGATACTTTTAAGGGGGCCTGCCAGGTCTCCGGGGGCATCGGGATTAGCGTACGGGTCCTGCCAGCTTGCCTTTTTAAAAATCTTGTATTCGGAAGAAATATATTGGAATACGAACCCAGGAGAAAAAATCTGCTCATCGGCACCGCCACCCCAGTTACCACCCTGGCCAACTTGCGCATAGGTACATCCGCTTAATGAAAGAAATAAAATAAACAGTTGGAACCGTTTTTTCATTTAATACCGGTATATATAGAACAAATACCAAACGCAAGCGGGCGGTTTTTGGTATTCCGGTATCCAACTCTTTCCATTAGCGAAAGAAAATCTTTCCCGTCAGGAAATGCCTCTACTGATTCCGGCAGGTACTTATAGGCACTATTATCTTTCGAAAAAATTTTACCTATAGAGGGTGTTATGTAGTGAAAATAAACGCTATACAGCTGTTTTATCGGGAATCCCTTCGGTTTTGAAAACTCCAAAATCACAACCTTCCCTCCTGGCTTTAACACACGCAGCATATCAGAAAGCCCTTTTTCAAGATTCTCGAAATTCCTTACACCATACGCAACGGTAACCGCATCGAACTCATTATCCTCAAAAAGCAGCTTTTCAGAATCGCCAAGCCGTACTTCAAATTTATCTTTAAGATTTCGCTTTTCAATTTTTTCAGCAGCTATATCAAGCATTCCCTGCGAAATATCTACACCAACGATTTTTTTGGGGTTAAGAATTTTTAATGATTCGAAAGCAAAGTCGCCGGTACCGGTAGCTACATCCAAAATAAGCTGTGGATTATCATTCTTCAATTCCCCGATGGCTTTCTTTCTCCAAATAATATCAATTCCGAGAGATAAAAAGTGGTTAAGGAAATCGTAGGTTTTGGATATATTGTTAAACATTGTTGCCACCTGTTCTTTTTTGGTGGCATTTTCATTTTTATAGGGAGTAACCTGCTCTGGCATATCGCAAAGATGAGTAAATTATTTATCCTGATATCTGTAAGGCTTAATTTTCTTTCAGTAATGCCAGCAGGCCCTGAATATGTAATGGCTCGGTAACCATCTGAAGATTTCCCTCAGGGTCAAGGGGCCAGTCTTCTTTCGGCCTGTCCCAATAAAGTTCAACGCCGTTACCGTCCGGATCATCCAGATATATCGCTTCGGAAACACCGTGATCTGCCGCCCCGCTTAAAGGATATTCATTATCAAGTAAACGCTTCACTGCATCCGCCAGTTCTTTTCGCTCGGCGTACAATATAGCTACATGATACAAGCCCGGGGCTCGCACCGGCCCTCGCTCGGCACCCTTACTTTGCCAGGTATTTAAGCCGATATGATGATGATATCCCCCGGCGGATAAAAAAACAGCTCCTTCGCCGTAACGCTGGGTTATTTCGAAACCCAGAATTTCCTGATAGAAAGCAAGTGAACGTTCTATGTCGGTAACTTTTAAATGTACATGCCCTATGCGTGTTGCGCCCGGAACGGTATATGTATTCATCTTTTCGACTTATCGTTTTATAAAATTGTACCTTTGCCGCAATGCTTATACATACGGCGGAATTTAAATGCAGCAATACACGTACCGATAAATTACCTACTCCGGTTTTACCGGAGTATGCTTTTATCGGACGTTCAAATGTCGGAAAATCATCTCTGATAAATATGCTTACCCAAAAAAAAGGCTTAGCTAAAACTTCGCAAACTCCGGGAAAAACTCAGCTTATTAATCATTTTTTGATTAACGACAAATGGTATATCGTCGATCTTCCGGGTTACGGTTTCGCAAGGGCCTCAAAAAGCAGTCGCGGCGAATGGGAACGTTTTATAAAATACTATCTCAAAAATCGCGAAAGCCTGCAATGCGTTTTCGTATTAATCGATAGCAGGGTGCCACCCCAAAAAGTAGATTTAGAGTTTTGCTTCTGGCTTGGCGAGCATGGAATTCCTTTTTTGTTGGTTTTTACAAAGGCGGATAAACAATCGAAGCATAAAACACTACAAACAGCAGCAGCTTTTAATAAAGAACTTCTGGTTTCATTTGAAGAAGTGCCGCAGCAGTTTATCACCTCCTCAGAAACTCAAGAGGGACGGGAAGAAATATTGACCCTTATCAGCGATATAAATAAGGCTTTTATCGCTCCTGTTATTGAGTAATGGATATCAAATCTTTTTAAGATGAAGAAATATCTCTCACTTGTACTTTTTGCGCATACCATATTCGCCATGCCTTTCGCGTTTATCGGCTTTTTTCTTGCGCTTACCACCACCAACAATACTTTTAGTTGGACGAAACTGCTGTTTATGGTGCTGTGTATGGTATTCGCCCGAAATTCGGCTATGGCTTTTAACCGCTATCTCGACAGGGATTTCGATGCTAAAAACCCCAGAACAAAGGTTCGGGATATTCCGGCCGGACGCATTCCGGCAAAAAACGCATTGATTTTCACTATCACAAATTGCGCTCTTTTTATCTTCACAACTTACTTTATAAATACGATATGTTTTTATCTCTCGCCGGTAGCATTGGCGGTAGTATTAGGCTATAGTTTTACAAAACGGTTTACACCACTTTGCCATCTTATTTTAGGGTTGGGGCTTGGCCTCGCGCCGATAGGTGCATATCTGGTTGTAACTGGTGAATTTGCCTTGCTCCCCATCTTTTTTTCTTTGGCCGTACTTTGCTGGGTAAGCGGATTTGACATTATCTATGCTTTGCAGGATGATGAATTTGACCGGAACGCTAATTTATACTCTATCCCCTCTGCCCTGGGGCGGAAAAATGCTTTACTAATCTCCTCCTTATTGCATGTTCTGTGTGTTATCTTTGTAGCCTTACCGCTATTCTTCGGCAACTCGGGCTTGGGTTGGTTATACATTACCGGCATTATTTTCTTTATCGGCTTGTTAATTTACCAGCATCGTTTGGTAAAACCCGATGATTTGAGCAAAGTGACACTTGCCTTCGGAACAACAAACGGAATTGCGTCGGTGGTTTTCGCCACTTTCTTTTTACTTGATGTTTATTTCAGATAGAAATTAACCTCGCTCATTTTCTCATTAAAATTCTAAAAACAACTCTTGCAGATTTTAACTTAGCAGGATAAAATACAAAGATCATGATTACCAAAAAACCAAGAGTATTTGTTCCGGAGAACCTTGAAATTAATTGGGAGAACCTTGAACCGCTATTTCTGGAATTAAAAAACCGGGATATTAATTCGCTCGAGGATCTGGAGCAATGGCTTAAAAATAAAAGTGAACTTGAAGCCGCGCTGGAAGAGGATTTTGCCTGGCGATATATCCGCATGACCTGCGATACCGCAAGTGAAGAACTCTTAAAAAACTTTCAATTTTTCGCTACGGAAATAGAGCCTAAAATCGCTCCGCTTTCTAACGACCTGAATAAAAAGCTGATTGACAGTCCCTTCACAAAAGAACTCGACAAAGAAAAATATTATGTCTTTATCAGAAGTGTAAAGAAAGCCTTGCAGCTTTTCAGAGAAGATAACATCCCCTTATTAACCGAGATTCAGGTTAAGCAGCAAACTTACCAATCTATTACAGGTGCTATGAGCGTAACCCTCGACGGGAAAGAATTTACACTCGAGCAAGCATCGGTCTTTTTGAAAGATCCAAACAGAAGCGTCAGGCAACAAGCATGGGAAGTTATCACTGCCCGTCGGCTACAGGACAAAGACAAACTGGATGAATTATTTAACGAATTACTTAAACTCCGGCATAAGGTTGCTTTAAACGCGGGTTTTGAGAACTTCCGCGATTACATGTTTCAAGCCCTTGGCCGGTTCGATTATAACCAGCACGATTGTTATAAGTTTCACGCGTCAATTGAACGGGAAATTGTTCCGATACTACACAAACAGGCCGAAAAACGACGTATCGCGCTTGGCTTGCATGAGCTAAAGCCTTGGGATATGGATGTCGACATTTCGGGAAAACCGGCACTAAAGCCTTTCAACAACGGGCAGGAACTTATAGATAAGTCAATTCAATGCTTTAAAGAATTAAACCCCTACATCGGCGAACGGCTCGAAATAATGAAAGCCAACAATCTGTTTGATGTAGAAAGCCGAAAAGGGAAAGCTCCGGGCGGATATAATTATCCTCTGGCCGAAACCGGTGCGCCGTTTATATTTATGAATTCGGCAAATACGTTTCGCGATCTAACCACTATGGTTCACGAAGGGGGCCACGCCGTTCACACGTTCATCAGTGCCGATCTGGAATTAAACGATTTCAAACACCTTCCATCTGAAGTTGCCGAACTCGCGTCGATGAGTATGGAGTTAATTTCCATGGACAAATGGGAAGTATTTTTCGATAGCGAGGAAGACCTTAAACGTGCAAAAAGAGATCAGCTGCGAGATGTATTAAAGACCCTGCCCTGGGTGGCCGTAGTAGATCAGTTCCAACATTGGATCTATACCAACCCCGAACATACCACCGAACAAAGAAGAACCGCCTGGAAAGAAATTATCGAGCCCTTCGGAAACAATTTTACCGATTGGACAGGTTACGAAGAAGCTTTGGAGAATTTGTGGCAAAAGCAACTCCATATTTTCGAAGTTCCGTTTTATTATATCGAATACGGCATTGCTCAACTGGGAGCTATAGCGGTTTGGAAAAACTATAAAGAAAACCCAGAAAAAGCATTAGAAAACTATCTGGCGGCATTAAAACTGGGTTATACCAAAACCATAAAAGAAATTTATAAAACCGCCGGTATCGAATTTAACTTTAGTTCCGATTATGTACATCAACTGGCCAGGTTTATACAAGCAGAGCTGGATAAAATAGATTAGAAATATTCCTGCCCGCTGAGACATCTTTAAAAGGTATATTCTCTGTTCGCTGAAGACCGAAACGCTTTATCTTATCCGATGCTTTTAACTATTAAATTATTTTTAAGTTTGGTAGAGTTGATAGATATATAAAGCTGATGGCAAAAAACTACTTTCGTAAAAAACCAATTTCAACTATCCTAACAGATATTCAGCAAGGTTTTACCGACACTGAAAACTCTGAGTCGGGAATTACACATTTAAGAAAAGTTTTAGGCGTAAGAGATCTTACGTTTATGGGGATAGCCGCCGTTATAGGTGCGGGAATCTTTTCAACGATAGGGCAAGCCGCCTTCGACGGAGGCCCGGGTGTAACTCTGCTATTCATTTTAACCGCTATTACCTGCGGATTTTCAGCACTGTGTTATGCCGAGTTCGCCTCCCGAATTCCAGTTTCAGGAAGTGCCTATACCTATGCCTACGCATCATTCGGCGAATTAATAGCCTGGATTATAGGTTGGGATTTATTAATGGAATACGCCATCGGGAACATTGCTGTAGCTATTTCATGGAGTGAATACTTCACCAATCTATTGGAAGGTTTTAACATTCATATGCCGGCCAATCTTACCATGGACTATTTATCCGCCATGCGGGCGAATGAAAAAGTACAACTGTTAACCGCATCAGGAAATATAGCCGAAATAACAGACAATTTGAAGTATCAGGCTTTGGCCTGGAACACTGCGCCCGGGTTTGGCAGCTTAAAGCTTATCGCCGATCTTCCAGCCCTTGCTATAGTATTCTTTATTACTTACCTGGTGTATATCGGAATCAGGGAAACCAAAAGGGCCACAAACGCCATGGTGATTTTGAAAATAGCGGTGGTACTGGGTGTTATTGTAGTTGGCTTCTTTTACGTAACGCCCTCAAACTGGAGTCCCTTTCTGCCCAACGAATTCTCGGGAGTAATGAAGGGCGTTTCGGGTGTTTTCTTCGCATACATCGGATTCGACGCCATCTCTACCACAGCCGAAGAATGTCGCGACCCCCAAAGGGATTTGCCCAAAGGAATGATCTACTCGCTCATCATTTGCACTGTACTCTATATTTTGATTGCTTTAGTTTTAACCGGAATGGTGAACTATAGCGAATTACAGGTAGCCGACCCATTGGCATTTGTTTTTAAGCGGGTGGGATTAGATGAGATAAGTTATATTATATCGGTTAGTGCCGTTATCGCTACAGCCAGTGTATTATTGATCTTCCAAATGGGGCAGCCAAGAATATGGATGAGTATGAGTCGCGACGGATTATTGCCTAAAGCATTTTCCCGAATTCATCCTAAATACCAAACTCCCAGCTTTTCTACCATTGTAACGGGCTTTGTTGTGGCTATACCTGCACTGTTTATGAATTTAACGGAGGTGACGGATTTAACCAGCATAGGTACACTGTTTGCGTTTGTTCTGGTTTGCGGGGGGGTGCTGGTACTCGAAAAAGACCAGGATATGCAACCCGGAAAATTCAGAATTCCTTATATCAATTCAAAATACATCATTCCCGCATTACTCCTGGGGGCTTTAATTACCTTTTGGACTCCGATAATGAGTTTATTTGAGTTGAAAGGTGATTGGCACGACTATAAAGATACACTCCCATACTTTTTGTTCATGATCGTAGCGGTGATAATCGCTGTATTAAGTTTCACCAAAAATCTGTCGCTTATTCCGGTTATGGGATTGCTAAGTTGCCTTTATTTGATGACCGAACTTGGCTATAAAAATTGGGAACGCTTTCTGATCTGGCTTGCTGTAGGATTAGTAATCTATTTTAGCTACAGTTATAAAAACAGCCGGTTGAATAAGAGGGAAGGATAAATTAGAGTAGCGTGCTATTTACACGCTACTCTAATTAAGTCTCTTTAACTGAATATTTTCGTTGTACGATACTACTAAAGGAACCTTTTCGACTGTAACAAAACTTAGATCGAGGCCAAAACCACGTTCTTCTGAAAGAGCAAGATGTTTCAATATAAAGTAGTAATCCATTATCAACCGTTCTTTAAACGTTAGACGATTCGCTTTTGATAATACCTTTTCTAACACTACAAACCTAAAATCACCCACTATCTGACGTTTATTTAACGAATCGTACCTGCTGGTAATATCTACTTCACCTTTTTTTACCAATTCTTCCACAACCATTCTGAAAAGAATATTTATCCGTTGTTCAATTCTGAAACCAAGTCTGAAATCAATCCGAATCAGCTTACCCGGAACAAGAAAGTTAACTTTATATTCCAGTGTATGAGGTTCATCAGTAACATCTACGTGTACCAGCCAGTAAACATCAGCTCTTTTGGGCTGCTTTTGCAGAATTGAGTAAATAATCTTAGACTCCAACTCCGAACTAAAATTAGCACTGGTTAGATAAACAAGCTGAGACGCATATTTAGGGACTGATGAATCTTCACTTAACTCTTGCAAGAGTGGGTAATAGTCTTCAATCTCAACAAATTTCACATACCGATTTTTGATTTTCCTGGCTGCAGACCATGCATACATCACTGTAAACAATATCGTTCCAAGTAAAATTGTAAACCAACCCCCATGGAAAATCTTCGTAAGATTTCCGGCTAAAAAGGTAAGCTCAATTATTGCGTAAACAATGATGAAAACTGCGATAATATAGGTAGGAAATTTTCTTCTTTTGAGATACATCGCAACCAGGATTGTGGTCATTAACATCGCTACCGTAATAGATAAGCCGTATGCGGCTTCCATTTTTATTGACTCCTGAAAAATAAACACTACAACAAGACAACCTACCCATAACAGCCAGTTAACAGAAGGCACATAAAGCTGACCCTTAGTTATAGTAGGATAGTTAATCTTTACCTTAGGCCATAAATTTAAGCGAACTGCCTCGGCAATAAGAGTAAAAGAACCGGAAATAAGTGCCTGACTGGCAATTATAGCTGCTACCGTAGCTATGGCGATTCCGTATATAAGAAACCATTGGGGCATTAATTCATAGAACGGTTTGGCCGGGCCGAGTTTAGCTCCCTGATTCTGTAATAACCAAACCCCCTGGCCCAGATAATTCAGTAAAAGGCATACTTTAACGTAAATCCAACTAATTCGAATGTTTGAACGTCCGCAATGTCCTAAATCAGAATATAATGCTTCGGCTCCAGTGGTACATAAAAATACGCCGCCCAGAATTAAAAATGCATCTGGATTACTAGATAATAACTTATAGGCATAATACGGATTAAATGATAGAAATATATCGACAGAAGGTATAATATAATTCAAGCCCAAAACAGCCATCATCGTAAACCAAATAAACATTAATGGTCCAAAAGCCTTCCCAATAAACGAAGTTCCAAATTGTTGTATAAAAAACAGAGCCGATATTATAACAATAACGATATGAACGGTAGGTAAGCCCGGGTATTTTAAGGCAAGCCCTTCAATTGCAGAAGATATCGTAATTGGCGGTGTAATTATACCATCGGCTAAAAGCGCACACCCGCCTATCATCGCCGGAATAATTAACCAACGGGCTCTTCTCTTTACAAGCGAATAAAGTGAAAAGATCCCTCCCTCACCTTTATTATCTGCCCTTAGAGTGATAATAACATATTTGATTGTAGTCTGTAAAGTTAAAGTCCAAAATATGCAGGATAGAGATCCTAATATTAAATCTGATGTTATTACTCTGTCGCCGATTATCACGGAGAAAACGTATAATGGTGAAGTACCAATATCTCCGTATATGATGCCTAAGCTCACCAGTAATCCCGCCGCCGAGAGCTTATGTAGGTCCTTATGATTCGCCACTTATCTGTTTTCTGAAATGTGGACAAATGTACATTAAGAGCAAGAATAAACAAAGCTGATTTTCATTAGAATATAATTGCTTTTTAATGGTTATGAAGCTATCATGAGCATATTCATCTCGGTTTGTGAGCGGCATGCTCATGATGGTTTCATTAGAATATAATGGTTTATTGAAGTTTTTTATTTGCTTTAAGCGGCCTCAATGAGATCGCTTCGCTAAGTTTTTAATGGTTATCCGCCAGCTGCCGGATGAGCATATATTCAATTCTTTTTAGTATTAACGGTAACGATGTTCAAGAGAACGCTCCGCTAAGTTCATCTCGGTTTGCCGCATAGGGGTTCCTTCGGAAAGAGCGGTATGCTCATGATGGTTTCAGCAGTATTTTTAGTACAGCTGGTATATTCTTTGATGTTAAAAAGTGTTAAAAATATTTTTTATCGAAGCCTTTTTTAGGCTTTATAAATATTTTATCTTTAGATTTGTGGATTAGGTTATTGGATGAAAAAAATTTACTCACTTGTCATTTTATTTAGCTTCTTATTAATGACTGCCCATGCGGCATTGATTAATAGGGGTGCTTTCTTAATGCGGGTTGATGAAATTATTGACACGGCGAAAAAGGCCCCTCAAAGAACTATATCCAAAATAACAGACACCAGACCCAATAAACCTTCGGCAATTAAATCGGTTAAAATAAATATTATTCCTTTTAAGCCCTCTATTAAAACTATTCCGGCTGGCAGCTCGGCTCAAACCGCAAAAAACATTCCGGCCTCCGCAGACGCGAAGGTTCTGAGCAACGTTAAGATTTACCCGAATCCGGTAGAAAATAATTTGAACCTTTCTTATTTCGTAAATAAAGATTCAAACGTTACTATTAAAATTATGGATGTTTTAGGCAATGAAATAAGCACCTTATTATCTCAGCGCTTACCTGCCGGCGAACAAATTAACTCCTTCCATATTGCCTCCAGCTTAAACAGCGGTTATTACTTTATCCGCCTTATAGTTGGTAATGAAATAATCACCAAGAGAATTTCTGTTCTGTAACAGGCCCCAACATTTTTAATAATATCTTCGCAGCATGAAAATTATTGCTGTGGGGCGTAATTATGCAGATCACGCCAAAGAATTAAATAATTCTGTTCCGGATAGTCCTGTTATTTTCCTAAAGCCTGATACTGCGGTTCTGAAAGATAACAAACCCTTTTATCTCCCCGACTTTTCGGAGGAGATTCATCACGAAATTGAGATTGTTATTAAAATCTCGAAAGAAGGGAAGCACATCTCGCCCAAATTCGCCCTTAATTACTATGAAGAAATTGGACTAGGAATAGATTTTACCGCCCGCGATATCCAACAAAAGCACAAAGAGAAAGGTTTACCCTGGGAACTGGCCAAAGCATTCGACCATTCGGCCCCCATTAGCCGTTTTGTTAAAAAAAGCGACTTTATCGACCTGTATCAAATCCAGTTCAGGCTAGATATAAATGGCAAAACCAAACAGGCCGGCAACACAAAAGACATGATTTTTTCGTTTGAACAATTAATTGCGTTCATCTCTCAATACATTACCTTAAAAAAAGGAGATTTAATTTTTACCGGCACACCCGCCGGAGTTGGTAAAGTAGCAATTGGTGATAAGCTTACCGGATATTTAGAAAATGAAAAACTACTCGACTTTGAGATTAAATAAACAGCATATACTATTTTACATAAGCCTTTTTATATCACTTAACGTTTCTTCACAGACCCTGATTAAGTCTAAGGAATACCCGCAAGATTTCCGCCCGCCCTTAGACCTGCAACCCGTTCTTGCGGGTTCGTTTGGCGAAATCAGAAGTAACCACTTCCACTCGGGCCTGGATTACAAAACCAATCAGCGTGAAGGATATCCGGTATATGCTGTAGCTGATGGATTTATTTCGCGCTTAAGAGTGCAGGTTGGCGGATTTGGAAACGCAGCATATATTACTCACGCCAACGGATACACCTCTGTTTATGCGCATTTACAACGCTTTAACACACGTATATCCCAAACCATAAAAGACCTTCAATACAGACGCGAATCGTTCGACGTTGACTTCCCTCTGGTTTCTATAGAAATGCCAGTCAAAAAAGGCGACATCATAGCCTGGTCAGGCAATACAGGCAGTTCTGGAGGGCCGCACCTGCATTTCGAAATACGCGATACCAAAACCGAAGAAACCATTAATCCGCAACTTTTTGGAATCAACATTCCCGACAATGTAAAGCCTGTAATTTCTGGCCTGTACATGTACCGATTTAACGGATCTCCCTTTGCTGAAACCACTCCCGCTCAATATTTTCAGGTAGCCGGATCGAACGGGAACTTTATTTTAAATCAATCACCGGTAATAAACTTTAACAGCGAAGTGGGTTTTGGCATTGTTACATCCGATCAGCAATTCCCGGGAGGAAACAAAAACGGGGTGTATTCAATTGAATTATTTTTAGACGGAAGAAGCATCTATTCTTCAGTGTTGGAAAAATTTGCATTTGACCATAGCCGGGCCATTAATTCACATATTGATTATCCGGCATTAATCTCTTCCGGAAGAACTATTCAAAAGAGTTTTGTTGAGCCGGGAAATCCTCTTCAAATTTATAAAGCACAAAATAGCGGCCTAATAACACTCTCGGATGACTCAATCCATCAGGTAAAGTATATCATAAAGGATGTCAGGGGAAATACAAGCACGTTTAACTTTAAAATAAAAAAGAACCCGCAGTCTGTTATCACAGCACCCAAAAGTCAGGGTGTAAAACTTTTTAAATATAGCGATTCAACGACCTTTAGCACAGGCACTATCCAACTTAGCATCCCAAGAGGGGTTTTGTATAGTGATATAGACTTGAAATATTCTACGGGTAATCGCCCGGCAAACGCGTATTCTGCTATTCATAATATTCATACCCGTTTAATTCCTATTCACAAAAATTACTACTTGTGGATTAAGCCTGATATTACTTTGCGCGACGATTTAAAAGAAAAAGCGGCTGTGGTTGATACACGCGGCGGCTATCACGGAGGCGTTTATGACAATGGCTTTATTAAAGCTGCTCCAAAAACTTTCGATAGTTTTTTTATACGTGTAGACACTATTGCACCAATTATCCGCCCTATTAATATTTCAGATGGAAAATCTATGACCGGAATCTCAAGAATCACACTAAAACTTTCCGACAATTTATCCGGAATCCGCACTTTTAGAGGTACAATAAACGGGCAATGGGTACTTTTTGAGTATGATTTGAAAACTTCTACATTATGGCATACCTTTGAAGATAGTCTGCAACCGGGGAAGCATATGCTTCAGTTTACAGCAACCGATATGAAATTGAATACCAGGACTTACAACGCAATTTTTTACAGATAAACTATGTCAGAACTAAAAGAGGGCGATGCTGCTCCAAAATTCACAGCAAAAGATCAAAACGGTAATACTGTAGCTTTAGATGACTTTACCGGAAAAGATGTAATCTTATATTTTTACCCGAAAGATGATACTCCGGGCTGCACCGCCGAAGCCTGCGATTTCAGAGACAATTACCAATCACTTCAACAACAAGGCTTTACAGTGATAGGTGTAAGTACCGACGATGAGAAATCGCATCAAAAGTTCGTAAACAAATACCAACTCCCTTTTACATTAATTTCCGACACTGAAAAAAGTATTGTTGAAGCTTATGGAGTTTGGATAGAGAAGAACATGTATGGTAAAAAGTATATGGGAACAGCTCGAAAAACCTTCATTATTGAGAAAGGGGGAGTTATTAAGAAGATAATTGAGAAAGTAGATACTTCAGCTTCATCACAACAGGTTATAGACCTATTGAATAAATAAAATTTATAAGAGGATGTCTCAAAAGTCGTCAACATTTAGATTCATGGCGTCAGGCTGAGCTTGTCGAAGCCTTTTGACTTCGTAGCAACAATCTTTCGACAGGCTCAAGATGACCACAGCGACTTTTGAGACAGCCTATTGTTTCTTTCTTAAAGGTGAGGATGAGGTTGTGATACTGGCAACAGGGTTAACCTTAACTACTTTAAACTCCGTCCGCCTGTTCATCTGATGATCTTTAAGAGAACATTTAACACCATTACTGCAGCGATTAAGCAACTCAGTTTCTCCCAAACCTACGGCTGTTAGCCTTGCCGTAGCAACGCCTTGTTTAACCAGATAATTAACGGCAGATTGCGCTCTTTTTTGTGAAAGCCATTTATTGTAAACTTCTTTACCTCTCGAATCGGTGTGCGAACGCAACTCAACGGTAATATTCGGCATATTGCTCATAAACGAAGCTACTTTATTCAACTCAACCGCCGCATCAGGGCGAATGCTCCATTTATCGAAGTTGTAATAAATATTCTGAAGTTTAACCATGTAAGTATCCTTTGACCGTTCCAGCTCAAATTTTACATTAAACACCGTAGATTCTTTCAACCCGATGGTAGTAATACTTCCTTCCTGTTTTGAATAATATTGAGCCTGATTGCCGGTAATTACATATTCAGTTTCTGGCGCAAGATCGAAATGGAATTTACCCTGAACATCGGAAAAGGTGCTTTGCTGCTGATTAGTACTTTTATTTAAGAGAATAACTTCCACATTGCTTAAAACCGTCCCGGTAGATTTGTCTGAAACTTCACCATCGACCGCGAAAAACAACGCAGCGTTTGATGCGTTAGGCCCCTGTTTTTGCTGCGGCACAATTTTGAAAGAATAAATATCATCTAAACCAAGGCCGCCGGCACGGTTTGACGATAAATAACCGTTTAAATCATCAGTAAAATTTATCCCGAAATCATCGTTAGAAGAATTGACAGGGGCCTTCAAATTTTCGGCCAGCTCGAACTCGTTGTATGCTCCTTTCGAAGTAAAAATATCAAGTCCGCCCATTCCCACATGTCCTTTTGATGAAAAATATAATCTTCCGTCCTGACGGACAACAGGGAAAACATCGTCTTCTGTAGTGTTAACGTTCGACCCGCAATTTACCGGGCTGCCCCATGAACCGTCAGACTGTCTTTGCGACGCGTAAATATCCATTCCGCCCAAACCTCCCGGCATATCGGATGCGAAATAGAGTATCGCCCCGTTTGGAGATAAAGCAGGGTGCTGGATGGAATACCCGTCACTATTTAAAGCGATTGGTTTTGGCGACGACCATGTGCTGCCAGCAACGGATGAACTATAAATTTTCTTAGTTAAAAAAGGTGCTTTTTTCTTTTTTCCCTTAGGTGTTTCTGTAAGCGTAAAATAAACCGTATCGCCGGTAGCGGTAAAAGCTGCGGGCCCTGTATGATATTCCTGATTTAAAGTCGGCATTAACGCTACTTTAAACGATTCGCCTTGTTTAGTGGCGTGGTACATCTTTAAATAAGGATTGCCTGTCCAGCCATATACAGGGGCTTTTTTCTTATCGTCCGAACTTTGAACGAACCATCTGTCGGAAGTAAAAACGATATCGTTTTTATATTTCACGGGAGAAAACTCCGAATTTTCACTATTTAATGTCTTGACATTTTCGATGCGTACATTCGGATCGGGATTTTCGGCCCACATTCTGCCCACTTCGGTAGTATTAGCCAAACGGGTAGCTTCTTCTAGTTTCGAAGGAAGTTTTTGACCGTAAAGGGTATAACTTTGTTTCGCTTCCTCAAATTTTCCGTTTTGTTTAAGGGCGTCGGCATAGTACTTATAATTAATGGCGTCGGCACCCGGAAATGTGAGTACTTTGGCGTATGCTACCTCTGCCCCTTTACTGTCGTTAATAAACCTGTAACAATTAGCGATTTTTTGGGCTACCTCCAGGCTGGGCTTTTTCTGCATTATTTTTTGATAGATATCAAGCGCGAGCTTGTAATCGTACGTTTCATAAAACTTATTAGCCTGTTTGATATTATCCGAAAATATATTCCTTGGAGAGAAATAAAGAATCGAACAAATTAAAGATGCAAGTAAAATCTTTCTGTATTTCATTTTCGGAGCGCAGGATTAAAAGTAGCGTGGTGTTAGAAGCGCACTTTTCTTAGCCGGATTTAGCACTACGCCTAAAGATATTTCATGAGTTCCGTTTGTATAACTCCCCAGATCTGCAAGAGAGTAATCATAAGAATATCCTACGCGAAGATTTTTAAGAAAAAATGTTTCTACTACACCTACCAACGAATTTTGACTAAAAGCGCCACTATTCCAACTTGTTTTTTTCCACAAGTTAACACCGGTACGATACGAAGCTCCGATCCAGACAGTCTCTTTAACCAACACAAAGGAGTTAACATCCAGACTAGTAGGCCCTTTAGTATCCTCCCGCAACAGTATAGATGGCTTTAACTTGAAGCTGGGATTAAGATCAAATAAATATCCCGCGGTTAAAAAATAATGTCTTCCCTGCCTTGCTATTGTATTTTTACCTACCTGCTGATAATCGATAGAATTGGATATAAGATTGGTAGCTGATAAACCCGCATAAAATTTCGCGTCACTATAATGTATTCCGAACCTTGCGTCGGGAACAAAGTATGTTTGCTTATTCCCGAAGTTTGGATCATCCTCCTCCTGTATATTAGCATTCGGAGAATTTAATGAAAACTGCCCTAAACCAAATGAGATCCCGAAGGCAAGCCTTGCATCCTCCCCTACCGGCAGGCGATAGGCATAATTGGCATGTGCCGAGTTTTTAGTATTTAAACCTGCTTTATCACTGATAATTGAAATCCCTAACCCGATTTTTTTATCGGCGCCAAAAGCACCGTCGGCAATTAGGGTCTGAGTTTTAGGCGCCCCGTCAAATCCTGTCCATTGATCGCGGTGCAGCAAGCTCATATTGTTAGTTTCACGGTAACCGGCATACGCAGGATTTATTACCAAAGAATTAAACATATACTGGCTGTATTGCGGATCCTGCTGAGAAGATGCGGATTTAAATAGTATTAATAGAAAGATGAGCGTTAGAGTTGATTTCATATTAATTCTTTTTTATCATCGTAATAAACCCCTTAAAAACACGGGGCTGATTTTCGATTATTGCTGTTAAAACATAGTAATACGTGCCGGGTTGTAAATTACCGCCATCCCAGGCTTTATTGTTAGTATAAGATTTTGCGTTGAAAACCTCATCTCCCCAACGGTTATAGATAGAGAGTTTATTATCGGGATATAGCTCTATATTGTTAATTTTCCAGGTATCATTTTTATTATCTCCGTCGGGCGAAAAAGCGTTAAAGAAGGTAAATGGATTTACGCCCCCCATTTCAGAACTAAATGTAAAAGCTGTGCTTTGAAAAGGGTCAATGGAGCTGAATTTTATACTTGTATTTAAAGTTCCTCCGTTTAAATCATCTTCTGGAGTCATTGGCGCAACACTTGAAGGAGCTGCTTTTTCCCACTGCAAATAAGTTCCCCAGCTTACAAGCTGAGTATAGTTGTTGTCCGTTGCCGAATTTTGTGTAAAAGTAATATCAAATTTTGAAGTACCTTGCTTTTGTCCAAGTATATAGTAATACTTATCAGAAACGGTTTTCACGTCATATCTCTTCTTTTTTATATCATAGCCCTGGGCAGAAGGATCGCTATTAATTAGCGAAGCTGAAAATGTATTCTCTAAGGAATTGGAAGGTTGTATAGAAATTGGCCTGTACAGTATGCTTGCTCCTGTTAAACTTCCCAGCGGGAAGAGATAAATCTCATCACTGGTGGTTTTCCTTAATAAAGTTCCGCCGCCTGTTGTGCTTATAAAACCGCTACCCGAAGTACTCCCCTCATCGCCTCTTTTAAGTGCTTCCGCATTTGGATTTTTGAGATAAACCGAAAAAGACTCGACCTTAAGGTGTTTATCGCCTAATGACAATACGCCCTCTATCTCTATATTCCTCTCAAGAGTTTTATCACCGCTTCCCGAAAGGGATAGACTTGGAAAGACTATAACTCCGGGGCTACTGATCGTCTGCTCGGCACCCGATAGCGAAACCACACCTTTGGATGTTGAGGGGCTCTCAAAAACAATAGACGAAAGATCTTCATTTTTGAAATTTCCTTTAATCTCAAGGTTACCGTTGTTTAAAACGGAGCCTTTCTTATTTACAAAATCGCCAGATACATAGAGGAGGCTTTTTTCGCCAAGGAATATGCCGCCACCATCGTTTACCAATGATTGGGCATAGCCGCTAATGCTGGCAAAAACTAGAATCGATATTACCGAGAGTTTCATACGATCTATTGAACAACTGTGATATTAAATTTCAATCCGGCAGCACCTGTAGGCACCGCATAATTTGAACCAGTTAGATTGTATAGGCCAATTTCAATAGTGTTAGTTGCTGAAACCTTAGCATAAGATATAATCAATCCTGAAGGAAGCGCAGAAACCGGCGACACTATTACAGCACCAGTGGTTGACGCTCCTACTACAATTAGATTAATTCTACCAGCAGCTGGAGCGGTGGTATTAATAGTGGCAGGGGTCGCAGTTGAAACCGACACACTTTCACTCCTAATTACCTGAGATATGTTTGATTTAACAGGCCCGATATTAATATTGTCAACATGCAATGCAGCCTCCGGATCATTTACTCCAATTCCAACATTTCCGCTAACTCCCTTAACGGTAATTCTCGTCGCATTATCTGTTTTTATAAGCAAATCATTGGAAGTAATTGTTCCTATAAACGAGCCGACAGGGGGGTTACTAGTTCCGGCCAAAGCCCATGCGTTTAAGGAACCGTCGGCTCCGGCTGGGCCTTGCGGACCAGTAGGACCTTGCGGGCCAATAGCACCCGCAGCACCAGTGGGGCCCTGAGCACCGGCTGCACCCGCAGCACCTTGTGGGCCAGTTGCGCCTGTAGCTCCAGCGGGACCAATCGCACCTGCCGGACCTTGGGCACCAACGGCACCAGCAGTACCTTGTGGACCGATTGCACCAGCCGGGCCTTGTGGGCCAATTGCACCTGTAGCACCTTGTGGGCCAATTGCACCTGTAGCACCTTGTGGGCCAATTGCACCTGTAGCACCTTGTGGACCAGCAGGACCAACCGGCCCAGCTGGGCCGGTTGCTCCGGTTGAACCTTGTGGACCGGCAGGACCTGTAGGCCCCTGAGCTCCCTGAGGACCGGCTATTCCTGTAGTTAAATTAGCAATAACACCCCAACTAGCCAGTGTCTTTTTATACACTTCTCCGGTTGAAGTATTTAGATATAAATCACCTTCTCTGGTTCCCAACGGAGCGGATGCGGGGCTTGTAGTAAGATTTGCAGTTCCGCTAAACCAGGTCACACCAGTATCTCCTTTATCTCCCTTTACTGTCCCGGCCGCAGTAATAACTGTAACACCGTCGCTAAGAGTTAATTCTAATTGACCGGCACCATTCACCGCAGCAGAAGCCACGCTTAAACCATTGGGACCCGGACTACCGCCCCCAACTACATCCCAGTCGTTACCATTCCATATATAAATTTTTTCATCATCAGTACAATAAATAATCTTTCCTATCTCATCAAAACTAGCTACTCCCGGAGGCAGGTATTCATCCCGCTCTTCTATGGTATAATTAGGCAAAATTGGCTCTTCATCGCTACCTCCCGAGCCACCGTCGGATTTTACTACCAAATCCCAGTTCTCACCTTTCCAGATATACAGGTTCTGATCGTCGGTACAATAGATTATTGTTCCTACTTCATCATAATTAGCTACATCCGGTTCTAGCAACTCGTCTCTCTCATCCATTGAAAGGTATAGTATTTTTGAGCTTGCTCCGCCGCCTCCGCCACCCGAATTCCCTACCGTACTCCAATCATCTCCCTTCCAGATATACAAATTTTCATCATCAGTGCAATATATAATTGTACCTATAGCGTCGGGATTTGCAGCACCTGGTTCTAAAAGAGCGTCTCTATCAGCCATGGTAAGGCTCGGTATCATTAAATCACCGGCAGAAGTCCCCGAACCAGAGGCACCTATTAAAAGCCAATCGGTATCTTTCCAAACATTTAAAGCTTTCACGTCATCATCAGTAACATAAATCAGCATCCCGTTATATTCGGGCGTTAATTTAGCTGTAAGCACATCGCGTTCTGCTTTCGTGAGTCGGGGTATTAACAATCCTTTTTCTGTGGATGTAATATCCAGAATAGACAGCGGTTTCGGGTCAGCTGTTCCGATACCAACAGATCCGCTCTGTGCTAATGCAGCCAGAGAGAGTGTTAATCCAAACGCCAAAGCGAAAGAGAATCTGATTATCTGTTTACCAAATTGGCGGTAAGATAGATTGGGTAGAGATATTCCCATGTGGTTCATTTTTAATGATGCGTTAATACTATTTTTCTGTTTAGTTAAGCATTTTCAAGGATGCAAAACAAGCACTTCTACGAACACTGGGAAAATAAGGTTGCACTTATCAACATTAATTGTTAATAAATTAAATTTCTATCTCCCGAGCATTTAACATTAATAATTACTTTTGCCGATTATATACAATTATGAATGCTGATCTGAATAAATTAAATAGCATAGCTAAACAAGTACGGCGCGACATTGTACGAATGGTACACCAATGCCAGTCGGGCCACCCCGGAGGTTCTTTGGGATGCACCGATTACCTGGTTGCCCTTTACTTCCATATTATGAATCATAAAACTGATTTTAATATGGACGGCGATGGCGAAGACCTTTTCTTTTTATCCAACGGACATATCTCTCCTGTTTTTTACAGCGTGCTGGCCCGTTCAGGATACTTCGATGTAAGTGAACTGGCTACTTTCCGTAAACTGAATTCCAGGCTACAGGGACATCCAACCACACACGAAGGCCTTCCCGGTGTACGTATCGCTTCTGGTTCTTTGGGCCAGGGCCTGTCGGTTGCTATTGGTGCCGCTTTAACTAAAAAGTTGAAGGGCGATTCTTCGCTCGTTTTTACCCTTCACGGGGATGGTGAGCTGCAGGAGGGCCAGATCTGGGAAGCGGCTATGTTTGCTCCTCATAACAAAGTTGATAACCTCATCTCCACCATCGATTACAACGGTCAGCAAATTGACGGCCCCACCGAGAAAGTTCTTTCGCTGGGAAATCTGAAAGCTAAATGGGAAGCATTCGGCTGGGATGTGATGGAAATGAACGGAAACGACCTGGAGGATGTGATCCGCGGACTGGAGCTCGCTAAATCTAAAGCCTTCAAAGGCAAGCCAATTATGATCTTAATGCAAACCAATATGGGACATGGGGTTGATTTTATGATGGGTTCGCACAAATGGCACGGGGTAGCTCCTAACGACGAGCAATTGCAGCTGGCACTGGATCAGCTAGAGTGCGATATGGAAGATTATTAACCCCTATCCCCTGAAGGGGAAAAGATGACGCAAAAACCCCTATCCCCTGAAGGGGAAAAGATGACGCAAAAACCCCTATCCCCTAAAGGGGAATAGATGACGCAAAAAACAAGGTTTCTTAAAGAGGCCGTTAGTGTAAGATATATAATGAAAAAATACCCTTTTACAGAAAAGAAAGATACCCGTTCAGGTTTCGGAGCCGGTTTACTGGAAGCCGGTAAGAAGAATGAAAACGTGGTGGCTTTATGTGCCGACTTAGTGGGCTCACTAAAAATGGAAGCTTTTATTAAAGAGTTTCCGGAACGTTTTTTCCAGATTGGTATCGCCGAGGCTAACATGATGGGCATCGCAGCCGGTATGACCATCGGCGGCAAAATTCCTTTTACAGGCACGTTCGCCAACTTCTCTACGGGCCGTGTTTACGATCAGATTCGCCAATCCATTGCGTATTCGGATAAAAACGTAAAGATCTGTGCTTCACACGCCGGTTTAACACTGGGTGAAGACGGGGCAACGCATCAGATTCTGGAGGACATCGGTTTAATGAAAATGCTTCCGGGTATGACCGTTATTAATCCTTGTGATTACAACCAGACTAAAGCGGCAACCATCGCCATCGCCGACTATCATGGGCCGGTTTACCTGCGTTTCGGCCGTCCGGTGGTGCCTATTTTTACTGATCCTGACCAGAAGTTTGAGATTGGTAAAGCCTGGATGGTTAACGAGGGGAAAGACGTGAGTATTTTTGCTACCGGACATTTGGTTTGGGAAGCCATACTTGCAGGTGAGAAGTTAGCGGAAATGGGCATTGATGCCGAGATTATTAACATTCACACCATTAAGCCTCTGGATGAAGCAGCGATACTAAAATCGGTGGCTAAAACCCGATGTGTGGTAACTTGCGAAGAGCATAACCGCCTGGGTGGTTTGGGCGACAGTGTGGCCCAGGTGCTGGTTAAAAATGATCCTTTACCGCAGGAATATATTGCTGTAGACGACTCTTTCGGCGAAAGCGGCAAACCTGCCGACCTGATGAAAAAATACGGTTTGGATAGTGAAAATATTATTCAGGCGGTGCAGAAGGTGATCGCAAGGAAGAAATAAAAAACCTCAGCCTTAATCCCTCTCCTGATGGAGAGGGGTATTACGCTTTAATGGAATTTGGTAGGAAAGACTTTATAAAGGAATAATTTTTAAAACCTTACAGATCTTGCTCCAGTACGGCATCTATCCAGATTCCATCTTCACGGATAATGTTAATTAATTCATCCAGGGCATACTCTGTATTGACACTTTTCTTTACTACTTCTTTGCCCCTGTAGAGGGTAATCTTCCCGGGGCCGGTACCTACATAGCCGTAATCAGCGTCGGCCATTTCGCCGGGCCCGTTTACAATACAGCCCATTATCGCAATCTTAACACCCTTTAAGTGACTGGTTCGGCTTCGGATTAATTGTGTCGTCTCCTGCAGATCAAACAGAGTGCGCCCACAGCTGGGGCATGAAATATATTCAGTTTTAGAGATTCGCGACCGCGTAGCCTGGAGTATCCCGAAGGATGTGCTTACAATAGTTTTAGATTCGATTAAATCTGCGTCCAACCAAATCCCGTCTCCGAAGCCATCAACCAATAGGGCTCCTACATCCGTAGCCGCATATAACTGAAATTGAGATTCGAGCTTAGTATCTTTCTCTACGGTTCCCTCATTGGTAAAATAAGTTCTCTTAACAATTACAGGCACATCAATTCCGGCTTCATCCAGAAAAAAGAAAAACTGGCGCTGATCGGCCATGCCATGCACTTCGCTGGTTTCCAGAATAAAAACCAGCGTTTTATCTACTTGTAAGGAATTGAATGGTTCGCCCTGCAGATCATTATTTGAAATTTTCACCAGGTTTAAAACAGCATCTTTTGCTTCAGCATCGAGGTATTCAGCAAGGCTGTAAACCGGATGGCAATTACGCTTATCGCTAAGGTTTTTCCAGGTTTGATGATTATAGATCTGTTTTAAATTACCGGGCATGGAAAATGAGGGCAATTGATCGCCCAGAAAAACAAAATCGACAGATTGATCGCCCATGTTATATTTATCCAGCAAAGCCGAATAAAGGTAGCCTGCGTCGGATAACACTGCCGGATCTTTCAAATTTCTGCCGGATATATCTAAAACAACCCTGGGAACCTGATGCCCGCCAATAAAGGTATTTAACTCGGCTGAAGCGCGCTTTTTATATTCATAAGGATTATGCCCCGTCCCGCCATAAGCGATTTCTGATTTAAGCTTAGATGTACTTTCTGATCTGTATTTATAACGATTTGCGAGAGCAATGGCCACAGGAGCTTCAAATTCAGGTTCCTCTGTTAAAGAAACCCGGATGGTATCGCCCAATCCATCTTCTAAAAGAGTTCCGATTCCAACCGCAGATTTAATCCTGCCATCTTCTCCGTCGCCGGCCTCGGTTACACCCAGATGCAAGGGATAACTCATCCCCTCCTTTTGCATAGTTTCTACCAATAACCGGTAAGCTTGTACCATTACCTGCGGATTACTGGATTTCATAGATATCACCATGTTATGATAATCCAAATCCTCACAAATCCGCATAAACTCCATAGCCGATTCAACCATTCCCCGGGGAGTATCGCCGTAATAACTCATTATCCGGTCGGATAATGAGCCATGATTAGTACCGATACGCATGGCGGTTCCGTATTCCTTGCAGATTTTAACCAAGGGCGCAAATTTCTGATAGATACGCTCCAGCTCAGCCTGATATTCTGCAGGAGTATAATCTAACTCATCGAATCGCTTTTTATCCGCGTAATTTCCTGGATTTACACGTACTTTCTCAACAATCCGGGCGGCTACTTCGGCGGCATTGGGTGTGAAATGAATATCGGCTATTAAAGGGACATCGTATCCGCGATAGCGTAACTCTTTTTTAATTTCCGCAAGATTTTGTGCTTCTTTAATGCTTGGAGCGGTGATACGAACGTATTCACATCCGGCGTCAACCATCCTGATTGTTTGTTCTACGGTACCAATGGTATCCATGGTATCAGTAGTAGTCATACTCTGGATACGAATAGGATTATTTCCGCCTACGGGGATATTTCCTATGGCTACTTCGCGGGTTATAAAGCGTGAATATTCTGTAAGGGAATTACAATATCTACCTTTCAGCACAGGTGACGTTTTTTGAGCCATTCTTAATTTTATAGCCCCAAAAATAAGAAAAAACAGCCTGTTTCGAGTCTTTTAAGCGCAAGCTTTTAATCCTCTCAATATCGTGTAACCTCAAATTTCGAAAGGCCCCCTTCCAAATTTAAGATGATGGCCTTAACGCCTTCTTTATAGTTTCTGGTAATAAATGAACCGTCTTCCTGTTTAATAAAATCAGGAAAATCATTGGATGATAAACCCGAATCGACATTTATTTTACAAGCTGCTGAAGAAGGGATGGCAATTTCGATTTCTGAAACTCCGGTTTCAACAGAAACAGTAGTAGTTTGCAGTGGCGAACCCAATTTAATTTCGAACGATGCAGCACCACCTTCTATATGAACTGACTTAACTTTAAACGGACTTAAATCGAAGCGGGTTGTTCCCGCTCCCATCTCTATGTTAATATCCCAAATAGGATTTGTATTCAATTTTAAAACGGCTTTATTGCCCTTTTCATCGTTTAACTTCCATTTAGACTTTCCCTTCATTTTAAAGTTTAGTACCGCCGTACTGTCATTAGTAGTACTTACTAATGAATAATTCGCGAAACTCTTACTCACATTTGCCTGAAACAGATCGGCCGTAGTATCCTTTAAAATATATTGAGTAGCCCCACCAGAAATATTTAAAATTGCTCTCGCCGCGCTGTCTCTATACTCTTCTGTAAATAAACTAGTACTCATTTCCGAATCGTTCGGGCCGTTTTCGTCGTCAGGATCATAATCACCGTCAGACCAAAAAGATTCCTGTGAATTGCGCGTGGTAATACCCTGATATGCGATGAAGCCAAGAACTAATAAAGTTAATACCAGCGACAACACAGAACCTGTTGCCGAGTCATCCCTGGAAAAAAGCAGGTTGGCTCCTATCAAAATCAACACAACGGGCCAGAACCTGAACACCACGTGCCAGTTAAAATCAACTACCTCCAAATTCTGCAGCAATAAAATACCGCCTATAAATACAAGGACTAATCCCCAAATAATTTTTTCTGTTTTCATATTTCAGGATAAAGGTTGTTCGTTTGTTTTAGTATTCGTTTCCTGCTCGGGTTTAGTATCCCAGTTCATAAATGGTGGTTTCCGCACTGTTTTTTTATCTGATTTGAAGATTATCATCAAACCGAGAGCAATCAATATTACGGGCCATAATTTGAAAATTGAGAACCATTCGGGCAGCACCTCAAATTCGGCAAGGATAAAATAAGCACCAATGGCGATTAGAAATAATCCGGCTATGGTTCGGCCAGAATCACCTTTCTTTTTTACCACCAGGGGCGGCTGAATGGTTTCATCAAAGGCACTGTATGTTGCGTTATTTGTTTTTTCTGAAGTGAATGATGCTGACTGTTGCTTATAGTTGGCTTCAAAATTTTGAAAAAAAGGTTTTTCAGGCACAACTATCCACATTATTAGATACACCAGGATGCCCGAGAATCCAAATACAACGGCCAGTATAAATAACACTCTTACTAAGGTAACATCCATTTCAAAGTATTCCGCCAATCCCGAGGCAACTCCGGCAATCATTTTATCATGCTGGTTACGTTCTAATTTCTTATCCATTATTTTAGTTTTTTAGATCTGTCCTGATAAAGGGCTGATAATTATTTCATCGGGATTTGACCCGGCACTGCCGGAAAGACAATATAACACAGCTGAAGCCACATCTTCGGGAGCGATAAATTGCTCTTTCGGGATAGTTGTTCCTTCCCAGGAACTGGTTAATGTTGAGCCTGGAAGGATTGCCGTTACTTTTACGTTGTGTTTCATTAATTCTAACCGAAGTACTTTGGTTAGACCATACAAGGCAAACTTTGTTACAGTATATGATCCCGCTTCGGGAACAGGGTTAATGGCCGCGATAGAACATATATTTATAATGTATCCGGCTTTCCGGTTGCGCATCTGCTTACCAAATATGCGACACAGTTTATATGCCGCCCGAAAATTTATCTCTAACTGTTGATCTAAATTAGATTCATCCTCATCAAGCACTGAGCCTGGATAAAACACACCCGCATTATTTATCAAAACATCCACTTGATCAAAGTGTTGTTGTACAAAACTTGCGAATGCAGTAACCTGTAAGGGCTCGGCACAATCGGTATTCAACCCGACTACCCGAACAGAAGGGTTATCCGACATTAATTTCTGGCAGAAGGAATCAAGTTCCGACTGATTTCTGGAACAAATAGCCAGGTTATATCCGGCTGCTGCCAGTTTAATCGCAATGGCTTTACCCATTCCTTTTGTTGCTCCGGTAATAACTGCGTTCATGCGTAAAGTAAATTTAAAGTATTAGGTCAAAAAGACTTATTTTAGTCGCAAAATAATTTATGATTTTTTATCCTCTTGGTAAATATATCCTGCTGCTAAAAGCGGTTTTCCGCAGGCCCGAAAAGTGGAATATTTACCGTAAAGAAATATTTCATGAAATGGACTCCATAGGCGTAGGCTCTGTTGGAATCATTGCAATTATATCCATTTTTCTTGGAATGGTAACTACCGTTCAAACGGCGTTCCAATTGGTGAGCGATCTTATCCCGAAATCAATCATTGGCTCTATTGTGCGCGATTCTACCATACTAGAGCTTAGCCCTACAATTTCGGCTATTGTTTTGGCAGGAAAAGTCGGTTCCAGCATCTCCTCCCAAATAGGCACTATGCGTGTAACCGAACAAATTGACGCTCTGGAAATTATGGGCATAAATTCTCCGGGTTATTTAATTTTACCGAAGATTATCGGTGCGGTAATCATGATTCCGTTGCTGGTTATCGTATCAATCGCGCTCAGTATTTTAGGCGGATATATCGCCGGAACTTTATCGGGAGCGGTTACCTCTAACGATTTTATTATGGGACTTACTAACGGATTTATACCTTTCACGGTAACTGTTTGTATGGTAAAATCTGTTTTGTTTGCTTTTATAATTACCAGTGTTTCCGCTTATCAGGGATTTTACACATCAGGAGGAGCGTTAGAGGTAGGTATTTCGAGTACCAGGGCCGTTGTGGTTAGCTGCATTTCTATTTTATTCGCCGATTATCTTGTTGCACAATTACTTCTATGATTGAGATTAAAGACATACATAAAACTTTCGGCGACCACTCCGTATTAAAAGGAATTTCAGCAACATTTGAAGCGGGAGATAATAGTTTGATAATTGGTGGTTCGGGTTCGGGCAAAACCACGCTTTTGAAGTGTATGGTAGGCCTTCACGAGCCAGACCAGGGCGCCGTTTTGTATGACGGCCGCGATTTCACACGCCTTAATTTCAAAGAACGGATTGAAATCAGAAAAGAAATCGGAATGCTTTTTCAGGGATCGGCTCTGTTCGATTCGATGACGGTTGAAGAAAATATAATGTTTCCGCTAAACATGTTTACCGATCAAAACAGAAGGGAAAAACTAAAAAGAGTTAATTTTTGCCTTGACAGGGTTAACCTTGAGGGAAAAAACAATTTATATCCGGCAGAACTTTCCGGAGGCATGAAAAAGCGGGTAGGAATTGCCAGGGCAATATCCATGCAGCCTAAATATCTATTTGTTGATGAACCCAATTCGGGGCTCGACCCGAAAACCGCGATTGTAATAGACGACCTGATTAATGAAATTACCGAAGAATACCAGATTACTACTGTTGTGGTTACACACGATATGAATTCGGTAATGGGGATCGGCGAAAGAATTATTTTCCTTTTCGACGGACAAAAAGAATGGGAAGGCACCAACAAAGATATTGCGCATACCGATAATCAAAACCTGAATGATTTTGTATTTGCCAGTAAATTCACTCAGGCAGCAAGAGATAAACTATAAATTTCCCCTGAGGGATTAAAGCTATTTAATGATTCAATTACTTACTCCACAACATTGGGCAGATTATGAACTGATTGATTGTGGTGATTTCGAAAAGCTGGAAAGATTTGGAAGTGTTACCCTGATACGCCCTGAACCACAAGCAGTTTGGGCAAAGCAATTGCCTGCTTCCGAATGGCAAAAGCTACACGACATCCGCTTCAAAGGACGTTCTGCAACATCAGGTGAATGGGTAAAAAAAAATCCCAAAACGCCAGAACGCTGGCACATTTCCTACAACAATAATCAGGTCTCAATAAAGCTCCGTCTAGGGCTAACCTCCTTTAAGCATGTCGGCGTATTCCCCGAGCAAGCGGTAAATTGGGATTATATTTCCGATACGATAAGTAAATTTCAAACACCAAATCCCCGCGTACTTAATCTGTTTGCTTATACAGGAGGTGCATCAGTAATTGCTAAAGCTGCCGGTGCCGATACCACACATGTTGATTCAATTAAACAGGTTGTGACATGGGCAAATGAGAATCAGGAGCTATCTAATATAAAAGATATTCGTTGGGTTGTTGAAGATGCTTTGAAGTTTGTAAAGCGGGAGATAAAAAGGGGGAAAAAGTACAATGGGATAATTCTTGACCCACCTGCTTATGGCCATGGCCCTAACGGAGAAAAGTGGAAACTCGAAGATCATATTCTGGAAATGATGCAGGATGTTGCCCAACTGCTGGATGAAAAAGAACATTTCCTTATACTCAACAGTTATTCACTTGGTTTCTCGTCGGTAATTGTAGAAAACCTTATTAAAGGCAGTTTATCTACCACAGAAAACCTTGAAATTGGTGAACTTTATTTGCAGGCAAAAGCTGGCAATAAATTACCTTTGGGTGTGTTTGGTAAAGTGAGAAAATTTCAAAGCTAACAAGCATTTTAATAACATTCTACAAGTAAATTAGTATTCATGATAAATAATAAAATGCATAAAATCGTTTTAGGGATGGCAGTGATATGCGGGTTGTATAGCTGCTCCGAAGGGAAATCGGGAAGCAATGCCACCGCTAAAGGAAAAGACAGCACAACCACCGCGGTTGAAGAGAAAGAACCAGACGTTACAACCAGTAATACCAATGGTACAATTGATACCGCAAAGTATTATCAAAAAGTTCGCGACAATTCAAATGGCGACACCACAGGCTTATGGCCTGTAAAAAATCAGCCTGCGCCCCTACCAGGTGCTATTTTACCTTTTAAAAGGATTGTGGTTTATTACGGCAATATGCACTCTAAAAAAATGGGCGCTTTGGGCGAATATGCGCCTAAAGAGATGTGGAGAAGGTTAAACGCCGAAGTTAAGAGATGGGAAAAGATTGACCCTAATACTCCTGTCCAAAAAGGCATTCATTACATTGCAACAGTTGCGGCGGGTTTACCCGGAAAAGACGGAGCCTATGTAAACCGGATGCCGGAAAAACAAATAGATTCTGCGTTGGCAATTGCGAAAATGGAGAACGCTATTCTTTTCATAGACATACAAGTGGGCCTAAGCACCATTCAAAAAGAGATTGGCAGATTTGATAAATATTTAAAAATGCCGCATGTGCATTTAGGTATCGACCCCGAATTCGCGATGAGAAAAAAAGGAGTTACTCCTGGGAAAAAAATCGGAACCTACGATGCTGAGGAATTAAATTTCGTTTCAAACTATTTGGCTAAGATTGTAAGAGAAAACAATCTTCCTCCAAAAGTATTTGTGGTACATCGTTTTACTCAGGGAATGCTTACTAATTATCAAAACATCAAGCTGCATCCCGAAGTACAATTTGTAATGCACATGGATGGTTGGGGCGAACCAGAACTAAAATCAGGCACTTACCGCAATCATATCCGGAAAGAGCCGGTACAGTTTACCGGGTTTAAGATTTTTTATAAGAATGATTTAAAAAAGGCCCCTAACAGATTGATGACTCCTGAAGAACTCATGAAGTTAAAGCCACAGCCGATTTATATACAATATCAATAATTTTCCAAAGCTATGAGGTTTCGAAAACCCCATAGCTTAATCTTCTATATCTTATATGGCAATAGAGCAAGCAACTTTTGGCGGAGGGTGTTTTTGGTGCACTGAGGCGATTTTTCAATCGCTAAAAGGAGTTTCAAAAGCTATTTCCGGTTATATGGGCGGTCTGGTTCCAAATCCTTCGTATGAAGATGTTTGCAACGGTGATACCGGCCATGCCGAGGTGATTCAAATTGAGTATGACGCGGATGTAATTTCTTTTGAAGAACTATTGCTGGTATTTTTCAAAACACATAACCCAACTACGCTTAACCGCCAGGGGAACGATATCGGAACCCAATATCGATCGGTGATATTCTGCCATCATCCGGATCAGGAAGAAAAAGCAAAAAAAATGATTGATGACTTAACCAAAGAGCTTGTTTTCGACAATCCAATAGTCACTGAGGTTTCCCCCCTATCTGATTTTTACAGAGCAGAAGATTATCATCAAAACTATTTTAATCAAAACTCCGGCCAATCGTATTGTTCTTTTGTTATCCAACCCAAGCTGGCAAAATTCGCGAAAACGTTCAAAGAAAAGATTAAGCCTGAATTGCTTTAAGAGATTTTTTCATAAAACACCTGGCCTATTCGTTCAATATGAGCAACCAAATCCGGATTGCTTATTTGTTTATAAATTGAGATATCGAAAGAATAGGCTAATAGTAAATCGTCTATTTTTATATCGACTTTGTTTAGCAAATCAAGATTCAGGCCTTCCCCGATAAGCGTTAAGTCAATATCTGATCCGTTCCGATAATTTCCCTTCGCCCTTGAACCATATAAAATTACTTTTTCAATTTGAGGAAATTGATTAAATACAGCGTTTATCTTTTCAATCACTTCCTCTTTAAGGCCAAATTTCATAGCATCCCAGCAGACCGTTTTAACTCTTTAAACTTTAATTCTAATTCCAGAAAGGCATCGTAGTAATAATTAAAGATTGCCTCCGAAATTTCAGCAGCAACTTCTTCATTATATGTATGCGATGATTTTATTCTGCTGTCTATCATTTTCATCCATATTTCTCCATCAGAAATAAGTTCGCGATTAAACGCCAGCCTGAAAGCATCTCTGCTCCCCTGAATACTTATTACACCCTGATTATGATAATAATCTTTAATTACATTCCATGCTAATTCGTAGGTATATTCGAATGACTGAATAATTCCCTGTTCTTCAAGCTCATTTAACTCCCCTTTATCGATAAATTTCTTGAGTTGAAGTAATGCTTTTTGGTAATTTGAAAATCGCTGTACCCAACGTATGTCTTGATCTTCCATAGTTTAACAAAATTACCTATTTAAAATAAGCCCAACTGCCCCTTATCATCAATTTCGATATCATCAGGATTCGTTATCTCGAAATCAACTTTTTTAGGTTTTGGCTTTTCTTCCTCTAAAACCTCCTTCTCCTCCTCCTTGGCCGCAACTTTTTCAGGTTCTGCCACAATCACTTCTTTCGTGGTAACTTCCTTTTCGGCTTCATCATCCAGCTTTTCTTCCAGTATAACGTCCTCTAAAGAAACCTCGGCAACCGGGTCGGGAACATCCTCCGGATCATCGTGTTCTGCAATCAGCTCGATAGTTTTTATTTCATTCGGGGACAAACGATTTCCCTGAGCCTTCATCCCTTTTACATCAATAGCATCCGCAAGATTGATCTCAGACGACTCGGGAGTTAAGCTTTTCCCTTTAAGAGATTCTACATGAACCACAGGCTGCGCCGCCCCTGAAATTACTACCAGCTTAGAGCCAGGTTCTTCATTAATAATGCTTGTTATTTTGCCGATAGGCGTATCTTCAAATAAAAATCTCTTTACGTAATAAATTTTCGACTTACCGTCGTAGTGCACCACACTGAAGATCTTTTCCGGATTATATTTCTCGATCAGGATCATTTTATCATCAAAATGATTGCTCAGATCAAAAGAAGTAAGCTCATAAGAACCATTGCCTAAAATCGTCAGAATTTTATCCGGGCCATCAAACTCACCAAGATATTTCCCTCTTCCATCGGCGTTCAAACGCTTCAAAATATCATCATACCAAATCTTTCTTCCCGCAAGTGTAGAAACACCTTTAGATTTTAGTACAATCTTTTTAATAGGATATTTACTAACCGTATTGCCGATTGAGCTTCTTCCCTTAATCGCTACTTCCGCAAAGTCGAGATCCAATTGAAGCTTTCGCAGTTTTGAATGTGGTTTAAGTTGAATAGTGATTACTTCGGCCTCTCCGTTAGGATTAGGGGTAAAATATAAGGTTTTCGAACCCTTAGAACCCTTAGTCAAATCGTACTCCTTATCGCGGGTTACGCCTAATACTGCAAATCGTTTTACAAAAGAAGCACCCGTTTGGCCATCTTTATAAATCATATTGTAAACCGTTCGCTCATCGCCTTTTTTAAAGACGCCGACATGTAGAATATCCTTCCCTACAAAGATTTTATCCTGAACTTTTGTAACTACAAAACGCCCGTCTTCTCTGAACACTATAATTTCATCCAGATCAGAGCAATCACAAACAAATTCATCCTTACGTAAACCAGTCCCGATAAATCCATCGGTACGATTTACATAGAGTTTGACATTTGCTAACGCAACCTGGGATGCTTCTACCCTATCAAAAGTTCGTAATTCGGTTTTTCTGCCCCTGTCCTTGCCATATTTTTCTTTAATCCTTTCGAACCAGGCAATTGTATAGTCGGTAAGATGCTTTAAATGTTTCTTAAGATCCTTTATTTCATTCTCCAAAGCATTCATTTGCTCATCCGCCTTTTTTACATCAAAACGGGTGATGCTGCTCATCGGCTTATCAATAAGCCTTTTATAATCCTCCGGGATAATCTCACGATAGAACTGGGGAAAAAAGGGTTCGAATAAGCGGTTCAAGACCTCAACCACCCCCTCAAACGCACCAGAGTTTTCATATTCAGGATGCTTGTACATCCCTTCCTGGATAAAGATCTTAAGTAATGTACTGAAGAATATTTTTTCCTTTAATTCGGCCAGCCTAATTTCCAGTTCTTGTTTTAAAAGGTTTTTAGTGTATTCGGTGTTTGATATCAGGATATCATTTACACTTAAAAACTGGGGCTTATCATCCCTGATTACACAGGTATTGGGTGAGATAGATACCTCGCAATCGGTAAAAGCAAACAGGGCATCTATGGTAACGTCAGGCGAAATTCCGGGGGCCAGATGAATTACAATTTCGACATTCTGGGCGGTATTGTCTTCAATCTTCCTGATTTTAATCTTCCCCTTATCGTTCGCAGATATGATGCTATCAATTAAACTTCCGGTGGTTGTAGAAAACGGAACTTCGGTGATGGTAAGTGTTTTTTTATCCTTTTCAATAATTTTTGCCCGTATTCTTATCTTTCCGCCTCGCTGCCCCTCATTATAGTTTGAGCAATCTGCCATTCCTCCTGTCGGAAAATCGGGCAACAAATTGGGCCGGGTGCCCTTTAATACTTCAATAGAAGCATCAATCAGTTCGATAAAATTGTGCGGAAGTATTTTAGTCGCCAATCCTACCGCGATTCCTTCGGCACCTTGGGCAAGCAATAAAGGAAATTTTACAGGAAGTGTAATAGGCTCCTTATTCCGGCCATCGTAGCTATTTTGCCATACAGTGGTATCGGGGTTAAAAACCACATCATTAGCAAACTTCGATAAACGTGCCTCGATATAACGTGCGGCAGCGGCAGAGTCGCCGGTTATCGGATCACCCCAGTTACCCTGGGTATCAATCAGCAAATTCTTCTGCCCGATTTGTACCATAGCATCCCCGATTGAAGCATCGCCATGCGGGTGATACTTCATGGTATTACCAATAACATTCGCGGCCTTATTGAATCTTCCGTCGTCCAGTTCTTTTAACGAATGCAGGATACGGCGTTGTACCGGCTTTAATCCATCGTTAATATGGGGTACAGCACGATCAAGAATTACATAAGACGCATAATCTAAGAACCAGTTTTCGTATAAACCGTTTAGCGATGTTACATTATGCAGTTTTTCGTTATTGTCAAAATTGGTGTCTGGTGATTCTTCACTCATCCTTATCTAAAACTCTTGAAGGGTAAATATAACAGTTTTAAGAAATTTTGAATCGCAATATTAGAAGATTATTACCCAAACTTAAAACCTGCTATTTTTTCAATAAATACACTAAAAAATTATCAATACGACATATATTTATCTATAATTTTACTTTTATGCCATAAAATAATAATATTTGTTATGTTTTTTATATATTTACGATCAAACAACATAAAATTCAAGCAAAAAACCAATAATTTTATCACATTTTAATATTTAATACAAAATGAACACACTAAAGAATGCCGATTTTCACAATAGTTCTAAAAAAAACATCTTAAGCATGGTTAATCTGCGAAGAACAACAGCAAATGATGTCAATTTTCATAATTTAATTAAAGAATTAAATAATGATCTACGTGCCCGATACAACAATCTGAGTTATAAGTTTGACGCAAACATAACCGTTGATAACTTACAGACCGTGGTTCTGGGCTTAATTAACGATGATGCTGTAGGCTGCGGATGTTTTAAAGAAATTGACGATAGTATAGTTGAAATTAAGCGGATGTTTGTTAACCCCTATTTTCGGGGCCTGGGAGTATCAACTTCAATATTAACCGAGCTGATTGATTGGGCCGGAGAACTAAACTATACCACTGTAGTTTTGGAGACTGGTAAAAAGCAGGAAGAATCCATCAGTTTATATAAAAAATACGGCTTTTCACTCATCCCGAATTTTGGCCCTTACGTGGGAATGGCTGATAGTGTTTGTATGGGAAAAACACTTTAAAACCCTACCCCTGTTTCACAAAAAAACCCGGCTATTAACCGGGTTTTGTATTTTAAGGCTTTTGCTATTCCTCTTTTTTCTCTTCCTTCTTTTTCTTTCCCGGAGCCTTGCGTGAAATTTTAATTTCCTTCAACTCGGCATCGAAATCAACTTCGAGTACATCTCCCTCCACTAATTCACCTTTCAGAATTTCTTCCGCGATAGGGTCTTCAAGGAATTTCTGAATAGCTCTCTTCAACGGGCGTGCGCCAAAATTCGCGTCATATCCGTTCTCAGCGATATAATCTTTCGCGGCATCAGTAAGTGCTACAGAATATCCAAGAGCGGTTACTCTTGAAAATAAAGCTTTTAGTTCGATATCAATAATCTTAAAGATATCTTCTTTAGAAAGCGAATTAAACACGATTACATCATCAACACGATTCAGGAACTCGGGAGCAAAAGCACGTTTAAGCGCATTTTCTATAACCCCTCTCGAATGGGTTTCGGCCTGCAAGGCTTTCGCTGAGGTTGTAAATCCAACACCCTGTCCGAAATCTTTCAACTGACGGGCTCCGATATTTGATGTCATGATAACGATAGTGTTCCGAAAATCAACTTTTCTTCCTAAGCTATCAGTAAGCTGGCCTTCATCCAATACCTGCAACAGGATATTAAATACATCAGGGTGAGCTTTTTCAATCTCATCTAAAAGCACTACGGCATAAGGTTTACGGCGAACTTTCTCAGTTAGCTGACCACCTTCTTCATAGCCAACATATCCCGGAGGCGCACCAACCAAACGTGATACCGCGAATTTTTCCATGTATTCGCTCATGTCGATTTGTATCAGCGCATCCTCACTGTCGAACATAAAACGTGCAAGTTCTTTAGCCAATTCGGTTTTACCAACACCTGTAGGACCAAGGAAAATAAATGAACCGATTGGCTTTTTAGGATCCTTTAATCCTGCGCGTGTACGTTGAATTGCTTTGGTAAGCTTTTTAATCGCTTCTTCCTGACCGATGATCTTACCTGCAATTAACTCGGGCATTGCGAGCAATTTCATACTATCGGTCTGGCCTACACGCTGCACCGGAATACCGGTCATCATCGAAACCACTTCCGCAACATTATCTTCCGTTACTGTATAACGCTTAGTTCTTGTTTCAGCCTCCCATGAAGTTTTTGCACGGTCAAGTTCTTCTAAAAGATTCTTTTCTGTATCACGAAGCTTTGCGGCTTCTTCATATTTCTGGCTGCGTACAACTTTATTCTTTTCAACCTTAATCTCCTCGATCTTTTGTTCGATATCGATAATATCCTGAGGAACATGAATATTGGTTAAGTGAACGCGTGATCCCGACTCGTCCAAAGCATCGATAGCTTTATCCGGTAAAAAGCGATCTGTAATATATCGTGCTGTTAAAGACACACAAGCATTAATTGCTTCGGGTGTATACGTTACCGCATGATGCTCTTCGTACTTTTCTTTTATTCTGTTAAGAATTTCCACCGTTTCGTCCGGAGTAGCAGGCTCGATCATCACCTTTTGGAAACGGCGATCTAAAGCACCGTCTTTCTCGATGTACTGGCGATACTCATCAAGAGTAGTAGCGCCGATGCACTGAATCTCACCTCTGGCCAATGCGGGTTTAAACATATTCGAAGCATCAAGCGAGCCTGAGGCCCCGCCAGCACCAACTATGGTGTGAATTTCGTCGATGAATAGAATTACATCCGGAGATTTTTCCAGTTCATTCATCACAGCTTTCATCCGTTCTTCGAACTGACCGCGATACTTTGTACCTGCCACTAAAGAGGCAAGATCGAGCGTAACCACCCGTTTATTAAACAATACACGTGAAACCTTACGCTGTACAATTCTTAGTGCTAAACCTTCAGCTATAGCAGATTTACCAACGCCGGGTTCACCGATAAGGATTGGATTATTCTTTTTTCTGCGGGATAGAATTTGTGAAACACGTTCTATTTCTTTATCCCTTCCAACTATCGGATCAAGTTTTCCGTCTTCGGCGGCCTTTGTTAAGTCACGCCCGAAATTATCTAATACAGGAGTTTTTGATTTAATATCCGACACTTTTTTAGGCTGGCTAAATGATGACTCTTCTTCACGAAAATCGTCATCACCCGCTGCAGAACCAGGAAGTTCATCGCGGAAACCGTCTTTATTTTGTTCTACTTCTGCTTTAAACACGTCGTAATTTATGTTATACTGTAATAAGATTTGTGAAGCGATATTATCATCATCTCTAAGGATTGATAATAACAAATGCTCAGTCCCGATGACATCACTTTTAAATATTTTAGCTTCTAAGTATGTGATTTTCAGAACCTTTTCAGCTTGTTTAGTAAGCGGAATGTTTCCCAGATTTACAGTTGTATTGCTGGTACCTTTAACCGCATCCTCGATTGAACGGCGCAAACGCGCTGTGTCTACACCCAATGCCTTTAATATTTTGATCGCCATGCCATCGCCTTCGCGAATAAGCCCCAGCAACAAATGTTCGGTGCCAATATAATCGTGCCCCAAGCGTAATGCCTCTTCTCTGCTGTAAGAGATTACGTCTTTAACACGTGGTGAAAATTTAGCTTCCATTTTATAACCTTTCTACGTCTTGAACGCCCTAATCTATAAATTTGTTTCATAAATCACTCGTCCTTATTTGTAATATTTTATCAACAATTACGCCATTTGACGTAAAATAGTTTCCCAAGCCTCAATATAACAAAAATTTAAGAGAATCCCTCAGAATCCCGATATTTGCCGCTCAACTTTAAGCAAATATGGCAGACGAAAAAATTATATTCTCGATGGCGGGCGTAAATAAGGTTTACCCACCTCAGAAACAAGTTCTTAAAAACATATATCTCTCCTTTTTTTATGGGGCGAAAATTGGTGTTATCGGACTAAATGGCTCGGGAAAATCGTCCCTATTAAAGATAATCGCCGGGCTTGATAAGTCTTATCAAGGTGAAGTGGTTTTTTCTCCGGGCTATACCGTTGGGTATTTAGCGCAGGAGCCAGAGCTTGATCCGAGTAAAACAGTCCGCGAAATTGTAGAAGAAGGAGTAGCGGAGACCACAGCTATACTTAAAGAATATGAGGAAATAAATGAGAAGTTCGGCCTTCCGGAAGTATATGAAAATGCTGATGAGATGGACAAACTTATGGCAAGACAGGGCGAACTTCAGGATAAAATTGATGCGAGCGGTGCCTGGGAACTTGACTCTAAATTAGAGCGGGCCATGGATGCTTTGCGTACTCCCGATCCGGAAAGTAAAATTGCCACATTGTCAGGAGGTGAACGAAGACGAGTTGCTCTATGCAGATTACTTTTGAAAGAGCCAGATGTATTACTGTTGGATGAGCCTACCAACCACCTGGATGCTGAATCAATTGACTGGCTGGAGCAATATCTTCAACACTATAAAGGAACTGTTATTGCCGTTACCCACGATAGATACTTTTTGGATAACGTGGCAGGCTGGATTCTGGAGTTAGATCGCGGAGAAGGTATTCCGTGGAAAGGGAATTACTCTTCATGGCTCGACCAAAAATCAAAACGCTTAGCACAAGAAGAAAAAACTGAAAGCAAACGCCAGAAAACATTGGAACGCGAGTTGGAATGGGTTCGAATGGCTCCGAAGGCACGCCACGCAAAATCCAAAGCACGTTTAGCTAATTATGAAAAAATGGCGTCGGAAGACGGAAGGGAAAGGGAAGAGAAACTGGAGCTTTTCATTCCTCCGGGGCCGCGTTTAGGAAACATTGTAATCGAAGCGAATAATGTAAGCAAGGCCTATGGCGATAAAGTATTGTTTGACAATTTAAGTTTTACTTTACCTCCCGCTGGAATTGTGGGCATAATCGGGCCGAACGGAGCCGGTAAGACCACCCTTTTTAGATTAATTACCGGGCAAGAGCATCCCGATGCCGGAACATTTAAAGTGGGTGAAACGGTAGCATTAGGTTATGTAGATCAAATGCATAACGATTTAGATCCCGAGAAATCGGTTTGGGAAAATATTACCGGCGGCAATGAAACCATCTTGCTTGGGAATAAGCCTGTAAACTCAAGGGCCTATGTATCGAAGTTTAACTTTAACGGAGCGGATCAGCAAAAGAAAGTTAATGTACTTTCGGGCGGAGAGCGCAACAGGGCGCATCTTGCTATCACTTTGAAAAAAGATTCGAATGTGTTATTACTGGATGAGCCTACTAATGATATCGATGTGAATACGCTACGAGCATTGGAAGAGGGCCTAGAGAATTTTGCCGGCTGTGCTGTAATTATTTCGCACGACAGATGGTTCCTGGACAGGATTTGCACCCATATCCTGGCTTTTGAAGGTGATTCGCAAGTGTACTTCTTTGAAGGAAATTATTCGGATTACGAAGAGAATAAAAAGAAACGACTTGGTGATTTGGCTCCTAAGCGGATTAAATACAAAAAGTTGATTCTTTAATTACGAGCCGCTTAAAAAAGCGGCTTTTTTTATCCTGTAACATTTTATTTACAGCTGCGACCCCCATCTTTTCGACCTATTTATACCTATCTTTCAAGTACGAACTTTAGAGTCCGTTTAAACTTAACCAATTATATGCATCGCAGAAAATTTATACAGCACACAGGTGCGGTTGTAGCTGGCACCCTATTATCAGAATCTTTACTGGCATCAACCTTAAAACTTGATAAAAAAAGAGTGGCCATGGTTGGAACCGGCCATCGCGGAACCAGCATGTGGGGTACAGATGTTATTAAAGAATATAACGACACCATAGAATTTGTCGGCCTTTGTGATAAAAACCCAGGGCGGGTAGCTACTGCGAAACAGCTCATGAATGTGAACTGCCCAACGTATGTTAATCTCGATCAAATGCTGAAGGAAACCAGGCCTGAAGTTTTGATTGTTACCACGATGGATAGTACTCATCATGAGCAAATCGTTAAAGGGCTTGAATTTGGAGCAGACATCATCACCGAAAAGCCAATGACGACTGATGAAAAAAAGTGTCAGATGATACTTGACGCCGAAAAAAAATCGGGAAAAAAAGTATACGTAACGTTTAACTATCGCTATTCGCCGCATAGGCAAAAGATCTATGAATTACTTAACAATGATGCTATCGGCAAAGTAACTTCGGTAGACTTCCATTGGTATCTCGATACCTCCCACGGAGCGGATTACTTTCGGAGATGGCATAGAAAAAGGGAGTTTGGCGGCTCGCTGCTTGTGCATAAATCAACACACCACTTTGATTTATTGAATTGGTGGCTAAACTCCGACCCGGAAGAAGTGCATGCCTACGGAGCCTTAGAATTTTACGGTAAAAATAATTCGTTCAGGCATACGCACTGCCGCCCCTGTCCGCATAAAGACAAATGCCAGTTTTATTTCGATATCACAAAAAATAAACGCCTGATGCAATTGTATGTTGAAAATGAGAAGTACGACGGGTATCACAGAGATGGCTGTGTGTGGCGTGAAGACATCGACATTTTCGATAAAATGGCGGTGCAAATTAAATACGCGAATAATGTTCAGGTAAGTTATTCGCTAACAGCCTATTCGCCATACGAGGGTTATAGAATATCTTTTAACGGAACAAAAGGGAAGTTAGACGCGTGGATCCATGAGAAGCAACCTTGGGAAATGGAAAAGTACGATGAGATTCAAGTCACAAAAAACTTCGGGAAAACAGAATATATCAGAATTGATAACACAGAGGAAGGACATGGCGGAGGTGATAAACGCCTGAGAAAACAACTTTTTAACCCGGGAGAGGACCCTTATAAACAAGGGGCCGGAAGCAGGGATGGCGCGATGTCGATATTAGTGGGCATAGCAGCAAGACAAAGCATAGACAAGGGAGAACCGGTAAAAATTAAAAGCCTTACGTCTTTGAAGCCTCATCCGAGCAGAGGGGTGGTGTGAAGCAAGGAAGAGGCTGTATTCTAAAGTCGGAAACATTTATGGCGCAAAAGGTCGCATTCATGCCTGTCGAAGCATTAGAGCAGGTTATTGAAGCCTACCTCACGACCCTTCGACGGGCTCAGGGTGACCCGTCGCCAGACACGTCATATAGGCAGAGGCAACCTCTAAACACTGCAAGAGGGATGACGGGGAATGATGGACAAATAGTGTTTTAAGACACAAAAGTAGCGTCATGTTGAGCCTGTCGAAACATAGAGTGGGTTTTTGAAGCCCGCATCACGCCCCTTCGACGGGCTCAGGATGACCAGCCGGCACACACGTCACAGGTAACCTGTCGAAGCATTGAACTGGATGAACCCACCACACTTTAGAAAAAGCATATAATTACAGCCACACATAGCGCAAATCACAAAGGTAATTTATACGGGTGTAACAAACGATATAGACAGGCGTCTCTTTGAACACCAATCAGGCCTCCATGTCAAGTGCTACACATTTAAAAAGCGACCTGTGGAGTTGGTTTTTGTCGAGCATTTCCAGACTGCATCGCACGCTATTGAGTTCGAGAAGCAAATAAAAGGATGGCGCAGAGCGAAAAAGGAAGCATTAATAAACCGAGAATGGGAGAAGTTGCCGGAGCTTAGTGTGGATTATAAAAAGCTTAAAAGTCAAAGGTAGATAGGCAGGTTATATCGCAGAAGTACCCATCCTAATTGTCCTGCACACTACCCTTCGACAAGCTCAGGGTGACGGCCAGCGCACCGCAAATATAACACGCCACCCAGTAAGCACCATATTAAGGCTGTTGAAGCATAAGCGGGTTTATTGAAGCCCGCCGTAACCCTTCGACAGAGCCTGTGCTGAGCCTGACGAAGTACTCAGGGTAACGGGCCGCCACCCCCATAGTAGAAGGTAATCTCTAAAAACACTGCAAGAGGGATGACGTGGAATGATGGACAAATATTGTTTAAAGCACAAAAGTAGCGTCATGTTGAGCCTGTCGAAACATAAAGCGGGTTATTGAAACACAACCTCAGGACCCTTCGCAAGAGCCTGTATTGAACTTAACGAAGTACTCAGGGTTACGGGAGGGCACAGCCTCCGTAGGATAAATTGTACTGGGGCGTCGGATTGCTGTATGCCTAAATAAAGCGCTTTTATTCAATACAGTTACGGTATTTGTATAGTTGACGAAGCCTTGACTTCGTAGCAACCATTTGTTTTCTTGTTAAAGAATATTTCCCCGCAGCCAGGCCTCGATGTTATCAAGTATTTCTTTCTTGTTAGTATCGTTAACCAGCGTATGTCCGGTTTCGTACTCTAAAAAACTACTCTGAGCTACACCAAACTGAATTAATTTATTTTTCAAAGCCATGGCTTGTTGTACCAGAACTATTTCATCGTTTTTGGCATGCAAAAGCAAGGTTGCCTTAGATAAAGAATTCACTTGGACAAGCGGGCTAATCTTAAAATATAACGACGGATCCTGATCATATGTTTTTCCCACAAGAGCCTCAATAGCCACAGCCTGCTGAAGACTGAGATTTTCAATATCCGTAAAGTTGGTTGGAGCAGATAACGCAACTACTGTTTGAATTTTATTTTTAACATCATAAGCATAGGTATAAAGCAAGGCCAGATGCCCTCCGGCACTAACACCAAGCAAGCCGAATTTATTTGCGGGAATATGCCAGGCGTGAGATTTAGAAACGATATAAGTGATAGCCGCTGTAATATCATTCTGCTGGGCAGGATGAATAGTTTCGGCAGTGCCTGTAAGCCTGTAGTTCATATTTACTACGACAAAGCCCTTGTTTCTATAATACAAGGCATATTCGGTCAGTTCTTTCTTATCGCCCTCAAACCACGTTCCTCCATGCAGCATAATAATAACCCGTGTAGTGTCTCCCCTTTTTTCGGGAAGGTAAACATCGAAGGTGTTTTGTTCGTGCGAACCATACGATACATCAAGAAAATCTTCAGCTTTTAGAGGATCTTCTTTACCAGAATCCTTTTTACATGCGCTGATCGTGAGAACAAACAACAGCACAAAAACTGTAAAGATTTTAAATTTCATTTTGCGAAAATCAGCCATAACAGATTCGAGAGAATTTAATTTCATCAGGGCTTATACGGCCCGGGGCGGTAAAATGTTATTCCTTATTATTAAAAACTCGCCGTACCTATTGATTGTTAATATGTTAACAAATGTATAATAGCTATTTAACTCAATTACGTATATCTTTAGTAGGCCACATAAACAACGTATTGAAGACTTATCTGGTCATTTAAATAATAATTAGAAAATTTATGACCTGGAAAAAATTTAGTGGTGAAGTTATCCAAATCCCGATTTTACAAGAAGTTGAGCAGGCTATTGAACGAGAATACAATTTGGGAAACAAATTAAAAGTTTGCATCGGCACAGATTCTCAGGTTAAAGGCAACTACACTGATTTTGCCACCGTCATCGTTTTTTTAAGAGAAAAGAAGGGTGCTTTTATGTTTATACATCAGGAAAAAAGCAGTAAAAAGATGAGCATTAAAGAGCGGATGCTTACTGAGGTACAAAAATCTATTGAAACAGCCTACGCATTATGTGATTTACTTGACCTCTATGATGTGGACCTGGAAGTACACGCAGACATAAATACTAACCCCATGTTTAAATCTAACCAGGCCCTGCATGAGGCAATGGGATATATATTGAGTATGGGTTTTGTGTTCAAAGCCAAACCAGAAGCGTTCGCAAGCTCTACATGCGCCAATAAAATGGTGCAATAAGTATTTAATAAACCTTTACATCCCATAAGGTTTCCCGCTTCTATCGTTAAAATTTGTTAAAAATGAATATTTTTTCGATCTGGCTGTAACGCATACGGGCGGGCTGCGTCATAATAGAAAATAACCCAACCCCGTAGTACAATGAAAACAATTAAAACATTACTCGCAGCCACTCTATTGGTATTCTCTCTAAGCTCTTTTGCGACCGAAGAACCAAAAACCCAAAAGTTAAGTATGGATTATGCCCTTAAAACCTACATCGATGCCATAGCATCAGGTAAAGTAAAAGGTTTTGCGGAAATTCTGGATAATGATGTAAAATTCACCGTAACGAGAGGAGAAAAAATCGTTAATTACTCAAGATCGGAAATGGTGGCTTCATTAAAAGGCTCTGAAAACATCAGCCAGAACTGCGTAACCGAACATGCTATTGTAGAACAAAGCGCAACCCAGGCTATTGTTAAAGTAACTATGAAATACGATGCTTTTTCGAGAATAAATTATGTAACGATGGCCCAAACAAACAAAGGCTGGAAAATCACCAATGTTTCAAGCGTATTTTTATAAGCTTTTTATCCCTTTCAAGATCTCCAGAATTCTTTCATAGGCCATATCCCGAGCTTTTTTATTCGCTTCTGAGGCGGCAGGATCTTCTCCCGCACGATAGAAACCATGGCCCGCGGCCTCGTATATTTTATACTCGTAGGTTTTATTCGCCGCTTTCATCGCTTTTTCCGAATCAGGGATGGTAGCATTTACCCTTTGATCATTCCCACCGTAAAAACCGTACACAGGTGCTTTTATTTTTGAGATTTCAGCAGCATCCGAGGGTCCGCTTCCGTAGAAAACCAGTGCCGCCGCCAAATCTGGCTGATTTACCGCATATCTGAAAGATAGCCCTCCTCCCCAGCAAAAACCTAAAACCACTACTTTTCCGTTTGAGGCGGGAATTTTTTTCGCGTAATTAAAAACGCTGTTCAAATCGGCGGTAACCTGTTCGGGCTTTAAGGCATAAATCCCCTTAGTAGCCTCGTCGGGACTTTTAAAGTCGGATGTTTTACCGCCGTCGGGGCCCATTCCCGACAACATATCGGGAGCTATAGCGATATATCCCGCTTCCGCAAGTTGATCGGTAATACTTCTTGCCCAATCGTTCAATCCTTTATTTTCATGGATCACAATTACAACCGGAACTTTCTTACTTACTTCGGGATAGGTAATAAATGAATGCAGGGTTTTGCTACCCGCAGTGGTTTGTACCCATTCCTGGTGGCGTGGTGAATTCTTTAATCTTTTCTCTACCCACTCCTGTGAAAACACGGATAAGCTGAACACACTTAATACTGTTACAATAATTAATCTTTTCATATCGGTATTTGTTAGCATTTAAAAAAATTATTCAATCTGTCAGGCCGCGAAGTTATCCTCATCAACCCCTTCGATAATGGTTTCCTCGCTTGCGGCGGTTTGCGAATCGTCTTTTTCAACCCGTAGATTTTTCACAATGTGCTGCTGCCTGTCGGGAGTGTTTTTACCCATAAAATACTCCAGCAGGGCATGAATATTCGCGTCTTTTAAAATCACCGGTTCAAGCCGGATATCTTTACCGATAAACAGTCCAAACTCATCGGGCGAAATTTCACCCAAACCTTTAAAGCGGGTAATTTCAGGTTTCCCTCCCAATTTGTCGATGGCGGCCTGCTTTTCATCGTTATTGTAGCAATAAATAGTTTCTTTTTTATTTCTCACCCTAAATAAAGGCGTTTGCAAGATTGAAACATGCCCGGCCTTTACCAAATCGGGAAAAAACTGCAAAAAGAAAGTCATCATAAGCAAACGAATGTGCATACCGTCAACGTCGGCATCGGTTGCGATTACAATATTATTATAACGAAGGCCTTCTAATCCGTCTTCGATATTGAGGGCATGCTGCAGCAAATTAAACTCTTCATTTTCGTAAACCACCTTTTTAGTAAGGCTAAAACAATTTAAAGGTTTTCCTTTCAGACTAAAAACAGCCTGTGTCATCACATCGCGCGATTTGGTTATGGATCCACTAGCCGAATCTCCCTCGGTAATAAACAAAGTTGTATCCTGCTTGCGCTCGTGTGTATCATCAAAATGAAGCTTGCAATCGCGCAACTTCCTGTTGTGCAACGACGCTTTTTTGGCTCTTTCGTTAGCAAGCTTTTTTATTCCGGCTATATCTTTACGCTCTCGCTCCGACTGAAGGATCCGTTTTTCGAGCGCATCTTTCGTGGCGGGATTTTGATGCAGATAATTATCAAGCGTTTTCTTAATAAAGTCGTTGATAAATCCCCGCACGGAAGGGCCTTCGGGGCCAACATTCTGCGAACCCAATTTGGTTTTTGTTTGCGATTCAAAAACTGGTTCCTGCACTTTTATCGCGATTGCCGCTACAATAGAGGCGCGAATATCTGCGGCATCGTAGTCTTTCTTATAAAACTCGCGTATGGTTTTTACCACGGCTTCGCGAAAAGCGGCCTGATGTGTACCGCCCTGTGTAGTATGCTGTCCGTTAACAAACGAATAATATTCTTCTCCGTATTGCTGGCCATGTGTCATGGCAATTTCTATATCATCACCTTTAAGGTGAATAATGGGGTAGCGAATGGTATCGGCGTTGGTGTTTTTTTCTAACAGATCGTGTAAACCTCTTTCCGAAAAATATTTTTGCCCGTTAAAACTTATGGTAAGGCCAGAATTAAGGAAAACATAATTCCAGATCATACTTTCTATAAACTCGGGAATATATCTGTAATGCCTGAAAATGGAGTCGTCGGGAATAAAGTTTATTGCGGTACCATTACGCTGGGTGGTGTCTTTTTCGGCTTCTTCCCGCACTAACTCGCCCCTTACAAATTCGGCGATTTTAGTTTTACCATCGCGGTACGACTGCACGATAAAAGTAGCAGATAAAGCATTAACCGCCTTTGTTCCTACCCCGTTTAATCCTACAGATTTCTGGAAAGCTTTTGAATCGTATTTGCCGCCGGTATTAATTTTAGAAACGCAATCAATTACTTTTCCCAAAGGGATACCGCGGCCATAATCCCGCACGGCAACTTTATGATCGGAAATATTGATTTCGATACTTCTTCCGGCTCCCATAACAAACTCATCAATCGAATTATCTACAATCTCTTTTAGCAGAACATAGATCCCGTCATCATAGGCCGAACCATCGCCCAGCTTCCCGATATACATACCGGGCCTTAAACGTATATGTTCCTTCCAATCTAAAGAACGAATGCTGTCTTCACTGTAATTAATATCTTCAGCCATTTTTAATAAAACAAAGGCTATGACTTGACAGAGCCTATTGTAATATACAAAACTAAAATTTTATGCAGGTTGCTAAAATGCTAAATATTCACATTTCAACCTTTGTCCTAAACTGTGTACAATAAACAGCTGTTTTTTTAAGGTTTTTGTAAGGATGTATTGCTTTCATTACAGGGCATAACCTTCTGAACTTTCTTCTCATAAATAAATTCAGAAGAAAAGCAGCCTCTATGCGCTTTAAAGCAGGATTTTCAAGTGCTAAATTTATTTTGGTACGATATTGGGATAAAACCAATCAGATTAACGAAAAAACATGACGGTAGTTAATAAGATAAAAATCCCGAATGAGTCTTCGGAAAAAGGGCAGGATTGGGAAAACCCTTCGAACCCCGAAAATGCCGAAGATAAAAGAGACCTTGAACAACTTCTTCGTCAGAAACATGAAGCAGAGCGCCGTAAAAACAACCTGAGCGATGCTGAAGAAGAGATAAACGAAACAGATAAATAGTAACAACCTAAAAACACAAATATGAAAAAGCAAAGCAAACCCACCATTATCAAATTAAGCGAAAGATTCGATAAGCAATTGTTGAGTATTTTGTCTAAGGAGTTAGATGCCTTAAAATCTACGAAAAATCATTTCATTAAAACACTGCGCCCTACATCTGACGACGGTTTACAGGTTGCTTAACATATAAATCATCTACCTAAGAAATTACACACCCGTTCTTTTTCCCTCAGTTAAACAACAAGAAAAAAATGAGGCTGTCTCAAAAGGATAGCCTCTTTTTTATTTCAAGCGGTTTTTGTATTTTAAAGGCATGGGAACCACGCCTGTTTTTAAGCCCTACGATTCCGATCAGTTGCAATTGCTTCCACCCAGCCTGGAAGAACTGGT
>JACMJM010000056.1 GCA_014380615.1 Sphingobacteriaceae bacterium | reverse complement strand
TCGTTCTTTTGGTAACTTCATTACCAACATGCTTTCCGGTTTGATCGCTTACAGCTTCTTTCCGAAAAAACCGGCTATCAAATACGAAACATCCAATACTACTCAAATTGCCCTCTTTTAAATCGAACTCAGGTTAATAAAAATAAAACGGTGCTATACACTGGAGTAACCTCAGATTTGTATTCCAGGGTCTTTCAGCATAAAAAGCACCATTTCTTAAAGGGTTTTACCAGTAAATATAACTGCGAGTTGCTGGTATATTATAAGTTCTATTCATCTATTGAAGAAGCGATTTATGAAGAAAAAAGAATTAAGGCTGGTAGCAGGAAAGCGAAGATCTTGCTGATTAGTAGCCTTAATCCGGAGTGGAGGGATTTGTGGGAGGAGACGTGATTGTAGAAATTGAAGTCGTTGCTACTCTGAGCGATAAAAACGCAATCCCCATTTTCCGTCATTGCGAGGCACGAAGCAATCTGTATGCGATGAAAACGCAGGTTTAGTCTTCGTAGGTTGGAGATTGCTTCGGCTCTATGCACAGACCCCCTTCGGCCTCGCAATGACGACTTGGTTGGGGGTACGGTACGGGTGTGATCGATAAAAAAGCAATTCTCATTCCCCGTCATTGCGAGGAATAAAGCAATCTGTATGCGATAGGAACGCAGGGGTTGGTCTTCGTAGGTTGGAGATTGCTTCGGCTCTATGCGCAGCCCCTTCGGCCTCGCAATGACGGGTTTTGAACTGCGGTTCTTCGTTTGAAAAACTAGCCTACTCATTTCCCGTCATTGCGAGGAATAAAGCAAGCTGTATGCGATAGGAACGCAGGGTTGGTCTTTGTAGGTTGGAGATTGCTTCAGCTCTCGGCACAGCCCCTTCGGCCTCGCAATGACGACATGTTGGGGGGTACGGGTGTGACCGATAAAAGCGCAATCCACATTTCCCATCATTGCGAGGAACGAAGCAATCTGTGTGCGATAGGAACGCAGGTTCAGTCTTTGTAGGTTGGAGATTGCTTCGGCTCCATGCACAGTCTCCCTTCATCCTCGCAATGACGACGTTTTTGCCGGGTTAGAATTTCTGCTGCAATTAAGGCTATTGGATAGTAGAGGCGGTTAACTAAGTGTGATTCAAAAATAATTACACCTTCTCAATCAAACAAACCGCATAAGCTACAATCCCTTCCTGTCTCCCAATAAACCCCATCGTTTCATTAGTGGTTGCTTTGATCGAGATATCTTCATCAGAAATACCCATCGCCTTAGCAATGTTGACTTTCATTTCGGGCACATGGGGGTTTATCTTAGGTGCTTCCAGGCAGATCATTGCATCGATATTTCCAACCGTCCAGCCTTTTTCTTCGAGTAGCCTTACGCATTTTTTTAGGAGGATTAAACTGCTGATACCCTTCCATCTGGAATCGGTATTAGAGAAATGAAATCCAATATCTCTCAGGTTTGCGGCGCCGAGTAAGGCATCGCAAATCGCGTGAACCAATACATCAGCATCTGAGTGCCCAAAGGCCCCGGAATGGTGGTCTAAATTAACTCCTCCGAGAACAAAAGGGTGCCCTTCTTTTAACTGATGTACATCAAAACCAAAGCCAACTTTAATTCGCATTCGGTGTAGTCTTGGCCGCTGAAAAGTTGAAAACGAGTGAAAATCTTAGGGTATTTGCGAGAGGACTCTTTTGCTGATTAGCTAAAAGGTATGCGAAATCGAGGTTGAAAACATTATAGCGCAGTCCGGCTCCAAGGGTTAAATATTGCCTGTTACCCTTATCCGGATGCTCATAGAAGTAGCCGGCACGCAAAGCGAATTGCTTATTATACCAATATTCAGTGCCAAGCGAATAGCTTATCTCTTTTACTTCTTCCGAAAATCCGCCCGGAGCATCGCCGAAGGAGCCGAATATCCCGGCAGGCACAGATACGTCCGGGTCTTTTCCGGCTATGATTTTTCCTTCAGAATCGGTTATAGGAGGCGTAGGAACCAGTAGTTTATTTAAATCAAGAGCTACTGTGAATTCATTCAATCCATTTAAGAAAGTGGTGGCCGTGCCTAGTTTAAAGTTTGTAGGAATGAAGATTTTTCTCCCGCCATCGGTATAGCTTATCTTATTTCCGATGTTCGAGATATTCAGTCCTAAGGCAAACCGCGCGTCAGATCCCAAGAGAATGGTTTCTTTTTTGAAGTATCCCGATACATCGGCAGCTAAAGCTGTTCCTGGCTTAGATTGGCGGCTGGCCGAGGAAGAAAAGGTTCCTAGATTTGAGTAGATAAATCGAACCGCGGTACCTAAAGAAAAATTTTCACCAAACTGTCGGGCAAGTGTGCCGTCGAGGGCAAATTCATTAGGACTCTCTGTGCCCTGTTCAATTCTGTTGGCGTCGGTTAACTGAATATTGCCCAGGGAGAAATAACGTAAGGAGGCACCAATCGTATTTCTGTCGTCTAGTTTGTAATATCCCGATAAATAAGCGAGATTAATATCGGGCACCAGGCGTTGTAACCAGGGGCTGTATGATATTGACACTCCTTTGGTGTCGTCTATAAAAGCAAGTTTAGCCGGATTCCAGTGAATGGAGTTAGCATCCGGTGAAGTAGCAACACCCACGTCGCCCATTGAACCCGACCGAGCGTCAGGAGCGATTAAAAGAAAGGGCACCCCTGTAACAATTAATCCCGAGCCGGTCCTGCCATCTGTTGTTTGTTCTGAACTTTGCGAAAAAGATTTAAAAACAGCAAGGGTAAGCAAAATACAGATAAGGGGCCTCACATTGGAAAACGTCATGTATTAAAAGTATTAAATTTATAACTAGTACCCAAACTTAAAAATCTTTGGGAAAATTACCTCATATAAATCATATTAAGTGTAATCCGTCAAAAGAAACTTAATTGTAACACATTTAACGCCCTTAGCGTATAAGTTATTCTATGAAGGGCGGATAGAATTATTTTTTGATTTTGGTAGCTCCATGATTAATAGTTATTTTTAAACAAATTAATGCTCAAATATTCAAGATGAAAAGAATATCTCTGATTTTTACCACGGGATTGCTGATGTTAGGTGTTTTAGGGACTGCGTGTAAAGGCAAGAAAGATACCGCTAAATCTTCAAAAACAGGTTGGTCATACAACGACAAATATAATGGAGGGTTTCAGGTTGCTAAAAAAGTGAAACCGGGCCCCGGGCCAGGCTTAATTGCCATTGAAGGCGGTACGTTTGTACTCGGTGGAAGCTTGAATCAGGATTTAGCCTATGAATACGATAATGTAAGGAAGCGCGTAACGGTAGCTTCATTTTATATGGATGAAACCGAAGTAGCTAACGTTGATTGGCTTGAGTATTTATATTGGATAAAAAGGACATTTCCTGATGATGCTGAGTATTATTACAATGCTTTGCCTGATACTTTAGTGTGGAGAAGGCCTCTCTCGTATAATGAGCCTTACGTGAATAACTATATGCGTCATCCGGCTTTTCAGGATTATCCTGTGGTTGGAATTAGTTGGGAACAAGCTAACGCCTATGCTGAGTGGAGAACAGACCGGGTGAACGAACAGATTTTGCGTGATAAAGGATATCTGGTAGATTATAAGACCTTAGCTGGTGGTGGAAAAGGTAAAGGCAAGTCTGCCGGAACTACAACAGCTTCCGCAACATCAGATCCGTTCAACTCAGACATTTATCTTAACGGTCAGTATCGTGGCGAAGGGATTGATGGAAAGAATATGCCTAAAGATCTTAATCCCAATGCTGTTGCGGAGGGAAAAAAAGGGGCTGTTAGGCCTGCCAGACTTGAGGATGGAGTATTAAAACAACCGTATCGCTTGCCTTCAGAGGCTGAATGGGAATATGCGGCATTATCGTTAGCCGGTAATACCGATTATGAAAATATTGAAGATGGAAAAATCTATCCTTGGAACGGCCTTGGGGTACGATCTGCGTCTAAGAAAACACAAGGTTTAATTATGGCCAACTTTAAGCGAGGAAACGGAGATAACATGGGTACGGGTGGATATTTGAATGATAAATATGAGATCACCGGCCCGGTAACGGCATTCATTCCTAATGATTTTGGCCTTTTCAATATGGGGGGTAATGTAAGTGAATGGACTGCAGACACCTACCGTAAGTTATCTTTTGAGGATGTTGAAGATTTTAATCCTTTCCGTGGTAATCAATATGTTAACAAGCGTTTGGAAGACAAAACGAAAGGGATTTATGCTAAGGATAAATACGGAAGGCCTATAAAAGATCCGGCTCCTTCGAGAAGAAAACAAACATTCGCAGAATTAAATGGTACTGTTGATAGTGCCGCATTAAATTCTTCAATAGCCGGAAAACCTTATAATCCTGATTTTAGAGGCCATACAGATACAGTTAATGTTGATCTTTATGGGGTAACTACGCTAATTAATGATCGGTCGAAGGTTTATAAAGGCGGTTCATGGAATGACAGGGCATATTGGTTAAATCCCGGTACCCGACGTTTTATGCAACAGGAAGAAACCAGTGCTGAAATAGGATTCCGTTGTGCGATGAGTATGGTAGGATCGGCTGAGATTAGTTCTAAAGGAAAGCCACAGTTTACGAAGCCAGCTTCAAAGGCTCCAAAAAAGGCTAAGTAATATTTTAAACATATATAAAACGAAAAGGGAGGTCTTGATCTCCCTTTTCGTTTTTAACCGAAATTCAGCATCACCTGATTCTTTTCCAGCTTATCACCGGCCTTTACTCTGATGGTTTTAACAATGCCGTCTATCGGAGATTTAATGATGTTCTCCATCTTCATGGCCTCCAGAATAATCAGATTATCACCTTTTGAAACAGAAGCACCCTCTTCAACCAAGAGTTTTAGTACAAGGCCGGGCATAGGGGCCTTTAATTCGGAAATCTGATGTGATGATACTTTATCGAGGCCCAGCTTATGGAGTAACTCATCGTACTGGTCGCTTAGCTCTACATAATACTCGGTCCCATTAACTTTAAGCAGAACTTCTTTTCCGGTTCTACTGCGCTCTACGATTTCTACATTATAAGATTTGTTGTTGTAAAGGATATGGAAATTGGTATTGTCGCCTGAGTGGCTGTCAATAAGGATTTCTTCGTCCTGATGGGTTAACGATGATCCCTTATCTTCTAATTCGAAGTGGTATTTGCCGTTTACACTAACCTTATACATCTTATTGGATTAATGCATATTGAATAAGATTCGCCCCCATTCTAAGGGCCCTTTCGCGTACTTCCGGTGTGTCTTCCACATAAGTTCCCGCATCTTCCCATCCGTTACCCAAATCAGTTTCAAACGTGTAGTAGCATATTAATCGCCCTTTAAAGATCAGGCCCAGACCTTCCGGTTTTTTTCCGTCGTGCTCATGAATTTTGGGTAAGCCTGCCGGGAATTTAAACTTTTGATGGTAAACAGGGTGATTGGGCGGGAGTTCAACAAATGTTAATTCGGGAAATACTTTTTTCATTTGAGGGCGAATGAACTTATCCAGTCCATAATTATCATCTATGTGAAGAAAACCTCCGCCCATAAGATACTTTCTTAAATTCTGAGCTTCCTGGTCGCTGAACAGAACGTTCCCATGACCCGTCATATAAACTAATGGATAATTGAAAATATCAGTACTTCCAACTTCAACAATCGCTTCCTCTGTATCAAAATTAGTTCCTATGTTTTTGTTGCAGTATTGAATTAGATTTGCCAGTGCTGTACGGTTTGCGTACCAGTCGCCTCCACCATTATATTTTAACTTCGCTAATTTGTATGAGGGCGCTGTGAATCCTGCCAGGAGCGCGACTACAAGAATAACACTTAACTTTTTTTTCATCGGTTCAAAAAGTTTATTTCAAAGCAAGCTTCAAGAGCGGCGGTTTCAGTTCTTAATCGGCTGGCACCTAAAGTTATAGGAATATATCCGTTTAAAACAGCAATTCGTATTTCGGATGGCGTAAAATCACCTTCGGGCCCGATTAATATAACGTATTCGCCTCCCGTAGTAATCTTATCATTTAACGTACTTTTACCCTCTTCTATACAATGCGCTATAAACTTTTCGGAAAATGGCTTTGTAATGAAATTTTTGTAGCTGCAGGGCTCATTTAATTTCGGATGATAGGCCTTGATGGATTGTTTAACAGCCGACGTAATTATTTTATTCAGGCGGTCTGTTTTTACCTCTTTGCGTTCAGATCGGTCACAAATGATCGGGGTTATTTCGTCGATACCGATTTCGGTAGCTTTTTCAAGAAACCACTCGAAGCGATCTATGTTTTTAGTGGGGGCAACTGCAATATGGAGGTAATGGTTCCTTTTACCGTACTCCTTATGATGTACAACGGTTTTAACCAGGGTGCGCTTTGGGTGAGGGTCGATAATTTCGGCCGTGTAAAATCCGCCTTTACCATCTATCAACTGAATTTGATCGCCCGACTCCAGTCGTAGAACTTTACTACAGTGCCTGCTCTCTTCCTCATTAAGTTGGTAAGTGTCACCGGTTATATCAGGAGTATAGAAAAGGTGCATAGGTTCACCTGCTATTAATGAAGATCAACCGCATCCTCGGGATTGATTACCAATTCCATTTTTACGGATTCTACATTTTGTTCTGATTTTTTAAGTACAGTTACATTGTAGCCGTAAAATTCTTTGCATTCTCCAACTTCCGGAATTTTACCGAAGAGCGCGCCTACAAGTCCACCTACAGTATCATAATCTTCATCTTCCGGCAGGTCGTGGGGGAGGTATTCATTTACATCATAAATAGTTGCGGAGGCGTTAACAATAAATTCCGAATCCGAAACTTTGTCTACGATTGGTTTTTCCTCATCGTACTCGTCCTGAATCTCGCCTACAAGTTCTTCAACGATATCTTCCAGGGTAACCATTCCGGCCGTTCCGCCAAATTCATCAAGCACGATGGCGATCTGAATTCTACGAAGCTGGAATTCGGCTAGAAGGTCGTTTATTTTCTTTGTTTCCGGAATTAAGTATGGTTTCCTGATGATGTCTTTTAAAACAAGTTCTTTTTGCTGGGCCAAAAGGGGAAGAATGTCTTTGGCGTGGATAACTCCGATAATCTTGTCGATGGTTTCATCATAAATCGGCATACGCGAATAGCCTTCCTTTACAAGTATTTCGATAACTTCAAGGGCGGGGGTATTTTGTTCGATACCTGATATTTTTGTTCTGGGTACCATAATGTGCTTCACTACGCGCTCGTTAAAGTCGAAGACATTTTTTATTAGCTCGTGCTCGTTTAAATTTAAAGCACCGCTTTCTTTCCCCTGTTCAAGAAGATACTGAAGTTCTTCTGATGTATGCGCCGCCTCGTGTGAATTGATCGCTCGAATACCAAACAGTTTCAGCAATCCATTTGCAAAACCATTTAACAGAACAATAAAAGGTCTGAATATTAGATAAAAGAAATGTAAGGGCAGCGCAATAAACATTGTTACTCCAATAGGCTGCTGTATTGCAATTGATTTTGGAGCCAGTTCGCCGAAAACAATGTGAAGTATAGTGATTACAGCAAATGCGATGTATGGTGCTGCTGAATGCGAAAAAGAAGCTATAAACTCTGGATTTGCGTTGAAAAAAGTCAGAACATTTGTAATCATATGTTCCATAACCGATTCTCCGACCCAGCCTAATCCTAAAGATGCGAGAGTGATACCCAGCTGAGTCGCTGCGAGATACCCATCAAGATGTTGGGTAATATGCTTGGCAATTTTAGCGACACGGCTTCCGGATTTTGCTTTAATTTCGATCTGCGATGCACGCACCTTAACTATTGCGAATTCGGCAGCAACAAAGAATCCGTTTAGAAAAACAAGAAAAAATGTCCAGAAAACCTGGAGCCCAATGGAACTACTATCACCTGCTTCCATTCAGTTTAAGCATGATTTACAAAAGTACTTTGATAAAGCTCCAGGCTTTCCTCAATTACTTTATACGCGTATTCTTTACCAAGAAGGTCTTCTACAGAAACATTTTTATGCTCTAATGCCTTGTAATCCTGGAAAAAGCGAACAATTTCTTTCATGGTATGTGGCGGCAATTCAGACATATCGTCAATATAATTAACAGACATATCATTCTTTGCTACTGCGATGATTTTGTCATCCTGCTCGCCGTTATCTACCATGTGCATTACACCTATAACCTTGGCTTCGATTATCGACATCGGATATACATCCGCTGAGCATAACACCAAGATATCCAAAGGGTCATGATCATCACAATAGGTTTGCGGAATAAACCCGTAATTAGCCGGGTACATTACCGACGAAAATAAAATCCTGTCGAGCCGTAAAAGCCCCGAGTCTTTATCAATCTCGTACTTGGCTTTAGAACCTTTTGGTATTTCTATAATGGCATTAACGAGCCCGGGAAGGCTTTCGCCGGGTGATACACAATGCCAGGGGTGATCTTTACTCATACTAATCTATATTTTCGTTCAACTAAACTTTTCAATTTTTGTTTAGGGTAATTTTCTTTTTAGGTATGCCCATATCAACGGGATTGCCGTAATAGCAATAAAACCCATAATGATATAGAAAAGGTATTCATTAATTTCTTTTTCGAATCGTATCCCTAGGAAATACCCTAAAAGGGTTAGGGAAGTGATCCATAATATAGCACCGGAGATATTATAAAGCGCGAATTTTTTATAATCCAAGCCAATCATACCGGCAACGATAGGAGCAAAAGTTCTAACTATCGGAATAAACCTTCCCATAATAAGGGCAAATGCGCCTTGTTTATTATAGTATACCTCGGCAGCTACCAAATACTTCTTTTTAAAGAAAAATGAATCTTTTCGTTTATATAATGCCGGCCCTGTTTTTCGGCCAAACCAATATCCAACAAAGTTTCCGCCTATGGCTGCCGCGATCAATCCGATGATGAGAATAAAAATTGAAACGTCCAGCTTATCGGTGGCTACAAACATTCCAGCCAGGAAAAGTAAATAATCGCCAGGCAGGAAGAAACCGAAGAAAAGACCTGTCTCTGCGAAAACAACAAAAAGAAGAACGTAAAAGCCGCCTTCTCTTAGTAGGGTTTGAGGATCAATAAGATGTCGGAGTGAATCCCAGATTTCGTACATATTTGAATACTCGTAAATCTACGATTATTAAAATAAATTTAAATTTTTAATAATCAGATTAAATCCGCGATAAAACCAGGGTAAATTCCAATTAGAATCGTGGCCAGAGTGGAGACGATCAGCACAAATTTAAAGTAGGCGGGCACAAGTAATTCGTTGCGTTCGGTGTCTTTAAAATACATGGCGATAACCACCCGGAAGTAATAAAATATCCCGACTATAGCATTTACAACAGCGAATATGGTTAAAATGTTATGGTACTTTGAAAGAGCTCCGGTAAACATCATAAACTTACCGATAAAACCGGCAGTAAGCGGGATGCCTGCCAGTGAGAGCATCGAAACGGTTAAAGTAATTGCTAATAAAGGATTTTTCTTCGCAATGCCGTTAAAGCTATCGAAATTGTCGTTTCCAACCTGTTTTTGAACTATCATAAGTGCCGCAAACGCGATTATTGAAGCTATTGTATAAGCTCCGGCATATAAAAAGATAGCATTATCGGATGAACTGGTTAAGGCGATGAGCGCAAACAGCATGTAGCCAACGTGTGAGATACTTGAATAGGCAAGCATCCTTTTAAAATGCTGCTGATATACGGCCGTAATGTTCCCGATTAACAGGGATATTGCGGCAAGCACCACTAAAACCGGTACCCAGAAATCCTGAAGTGAGGAAGCCGACAGACTGATATAAAACAACCTTAAAAACGCGGCGAATACAGCGGTTTTTACCACCGTACTCATAAAAGCGGTAATTAATGTCGGAGCCCCTTCATATACATCCGGTGTCCAGAAATGGAAAGGGGCGGCACCCGCTTTAAAGCACAATCCGATAATTGTAAGCAGGATACCGGCATAAAATATCGGAGAAATGGCAGAAGTTCCGGAAACATACGATCTTATCTCTGTTAGGTCGAATGAGCCTGAGGCGCCGTATAATAGCGTTATTCCGAATAACAAAAACCCTGTTGAAAAAGCTCCCATCAGAAAGTATTTTAATGCGGCTTCATTGGATCCGAAATCGCGTTTTTTTATCCCGGTAAGGATATAAAGACTTACAGACATTATTTCGATGCCGATAAACAACATCGAAAGGTTATGATAGGAAACTATAATGATTATCCCGGTAAGGGCGAATAATATGATAGAGTAATATTCGGCTACGTTTGGGCTAATACGTTCAAAGTAATCTTTTGAAAGAAGCAGGATTAATATGCTTGATAGGATGGCGATAGAAGAAAACGCAACGGAAAAGTTATTAAATAACAACATACCGCTGAATATTGTACGGGCATTGTTTGCCCAATCCCAGTGATTAAAAGTTAAGCCAAGCGACAACAATAATCCGATTATCGTTACCGGAAGAAGTGCCTTACTTGCTTTGAAAAGCCCGAGATATAAAACCAGTATAGCTAAAAGAGATATCGTTATAATTACGTCCATGTGTTCTCTATATCTTCTAATGAAGGTCGGGGTTCAATCCCTGAATCCTGTCGTTTACAAAGTCTATTAATTCCCTTGATGATGCATCAGAAATATTTAACAGCGGTTGCGGGTAAATACCAATGAAAATTACAAGAGCACAAACTGTAAATAAAATGAATTTTTCCGTGCCGCATAGCTCGGAAAATGCGGAGGTAAGGGCATTCGTTTCACCAAGCATAATTTTTTGATAGGCCCGAAGCATATACACTGCTCCCAAGATAATGGTAAGCCCGGCTATAGCAGCAGCCCAGATACTGTATTTGTATACACCTAACAGTAACAAAAACTCGCCGATAAAGCCATTGGTTAATGGCAATGCGACTGTGCCAAGCAAAATTATTAAGAATGCGATAGCAAACTGTGGCGCAACTTTAGCTAATCCACCCATATTGCTGATGTCTCTGGTGTTTAACCTTCTTATGATTATATCTAAGACAAAAAACAGTCCGAATACGTTGATGCCGTGATTAATCATCTGTATCATAGCGCCTTGTAAACCCTGGCTGTTCCATGCGAAAATTCCTGCCGAAATTAAGCCTACGTGTGCGATAGAGGAATAGGCTACCAGCTGTTTTACATCTTTCTGGGTAAAAGCAATCAAAGAAGCATATACGATACCTATAATGGATAAGATAAGAGCTGTTTGTCCCCACTCGGCGAAACCCAGCGGTGCTACCGGTATCAGCCAGCGGATAACTCCGTAGATACCCATTTTTAACATAATGCCGGATAATAACATGGTTCCAGTTGTTGGAGCTTCGGTATAGGTATCGGGTTGCCAGGTGTGGAAAGGAAATACAGGCATCTTTATGGCGAAAGCGATAAAGAAAGCCCAAAATACCCAGCCTTGAGTTGCCGGATCCAGATTAAGGTTATAGAAAGCTTCGATACTGAAGCTTTTATACGGCGTATGCAGGTACATGTAAATAATGCCTAGTAACATTATTAAGCTACCTCCAATCGTATAAATGAAGAATTTAAGGTTAACCCTGATCCGATTTTCGCCACCCCATATCGCACAAATAAAATAGATCGGAATTAACGCAGCTTCCCAGCCGATGTAAAAAAGAAAAGCATCCAGTGCAGTGAAAACCAGTAAAAGGCCACTTTGCATGAACAATATCAATCCGTAAAAGGCACCGGGATTTTTATAATGATGTTTAAAGCTTGAGAGAATGATAAGTGGCATTAAACCATTGGTTAATAACACCAATAGCATGCTTATCCCGTCTATACCCGCTCTGAAACGAATACCATAAGAGCTTAGCCATGAATAATCAGCCACAAACTGGAACCTTGGCGATTGCTGTTTAAATTCAACAAGCAGATAGGCGGTGAAGGCTAATGAAAGGAGAGACCATATCAGCGCTAAAGTTTTCGCCTGTTGTGATTTACCAAGAAGCGATGTGAAAATCGCACCCAGAACCGGTAAGAATATAAGCAGTAAAATTTCCATTTATATGTTCTTTTCCCTCTTGTTATATGTTATAGAATCCGTAAAGCAGTAACGCGACTATTCCTGCCACCATCATAAAAATGTAGAATCCGATATTTCCTGACTGCAATAAGCGTATACCCTTACTTGCTTCGGTTGTTGCTCTCCCCAAACCGTTAACCACGCCATCTATCACTGCTTTATCTATCACCTTAAAGAAAAATTCCGACAAAGCGTTAAGTGGTTTTGTGATTATCAGATCATAGATCTCATCTATATAATATTTGTTATAAGATAATTTAGCAAGAACTCCTCTGTCGGCATTGTCTGCCAATGGCACATGATTGTTTTTGGAATATTTTACGAAGGCGATAAAGGCCGCGGTAAGTGCCGCAGCTACAGAAACCGCCATTAACATGTATTCGGTTGAATGTTCTAAGGTTAAGCCTCCCAATCGTACATTCGATTGATAAAACACCGGGCTTAAGAAGTTTGCCAGCCAGTGGTTTCCGCCCAAAATATGCGGAACCCCTAAAAATCCTCCGATCGCGGAAAGTATCGCCAATACAATCAGAGGAATTGTCATTGACTTTGGCGATTCATGCAAATGGTGTTCCTGCTCATGGGTTCCTCTAAACGTGTTATTAAAGGTTAAGAATAACATCCGGAACATGTAAAACGAAGTGAACATCGCTCCGATGACACCAAATACCCATAAAATTTTACTGTGGTCGTAAGCGTGAGCTAAAATTTCATCTTTGGAGAAGAAGCCCGAAAAGGGCGGAATACCTGCTATGGCGATAGTGCCGACCAGCATGGTTATAAATGTAACAGGTAACTTCTTTTTTAAGCCGCCCATAAAACGCATATCCTGTTCATTGCTCATCGCATGAATTACAGAGCCAGCACCAAGGAATAATAGCGCTTTAAAAAACGCGTGAGTAAGAACATGAAAGAATGCTCCTGTGTAAGCTCCTACACCTAATCCGAGAAACATATAACCCAGTTGCGAAACGGTTGAGTATGCCAGAACTTTTTTAATATCAGTTTGTGTAATGGCTATCGTCGCGGCCAGAATTGCTGTGGCTACTCCTACGATTGCGATAACTTCCAGAGTTAAAGGCGATAGCGTGAACAAGATATTAGAGCGGGCAATCATATAAATACCAGCCGTTACCATGGTTGCGGCGTGTATTAACGCCGATACGGGAGTCGGGCCAGCCATCGCATCAGGCAGCCAGGTAAATAAAGGGATTTGTGCTGATTTTCCGGTTGCTCCTATAAATAATAAAATGGTAATGAGAATCAAAATTGGATTTCCGGGAGCCAAATTAGCGGCCTGTGGAAATACACTTGCGAATTCAACACTTCCAAATGTTGTAAATATTAAAAACACACCGATAAGAAATCCCAAATCACCAATCCTGTTCATTACAAAGGCCTTTTTTGCCGCACTTGCATACGAAGAGTTGGTATACCAAAACCCGATTAAAAGGTATGAACAAAGGCCCACTCCTTCCCATCCGATAAACATGATTACATAGTTCGATCCGAGAACGAGCAGCAACATGAAAAATACAAACAGGTTGAGGTATGAAAAGAACTTTCCGAAACCTGCGTCGTGGTGCATGTAGCCGGTAGAGTAAACGTGGATCAAAAAGCCGATCCCTGTAACAATTAGCAGCATTAGCGCACTTAAAGGGTCGACCTGGAAAGAGAACGGCACCAGCAGGTTACCTGCCTTTATCCAATCGAATAAGGGGATCAGGAAAGTCTTAACGGTGCTATCCTGCAATTCAAAAAAGATGGCGATACTTAGCGCAAAGGATAATAAAACTGTAGTACTACCGATAAATCCGGCAACTGCTTTTGGAAAGATATTCCGGAACAAGCCAATTATTAAAAAACCCGCTAAGGGAAATAAGGGAACGAGCCAAACTAAATCTATTACGGACATCTTCGTCGCTTAATATTTAATTACCATTTTAACCTATTCAATACGTTTATATCGATTGAATGGGTATTTCTATATATCATCACAATAATAGCGAGTCCTACAGCTACTTCCGCCGCCGCAAGGGCCATTACAAAAAACACAAAAACCTGTCCGGATGAATCGCCATGATGCACGGAAAATGCGGTTAAAAGAAGATTTACGGCATTCAGCATTAACTCAACAGACATAAAAATTACAATAGCGTTTCTGCGGATTAATACGCCCATTACGCCGATGGAGAATAAAATAGCACTGAAGAGAATGTAGTGATTAAGCGGAACTCCCTGGATTGAATTAGTAATTGATTCCATTTATATTTTTTTTGGTTCCTTTTTGGCTAGTAAAACGGCACCAACCATTGCTGATAATAATAAGACTGAGGATACTTCAAAAGGAAGCAGGAATTCATTAAACAAAACTTTTCCCAGGTTTTTCACCAGGCCTATTTCAGGCTTTTTCAAAATAACGGGGTCCGAATCCGCCAGTGCTCTAAATGATCCGATTAATGTAACCAGCAAACAGAGTCCCGCTACTACTCCCGCGATTTTAATCAGGTTCGACTTCATGGGTTCCGAGTCTTCGTTTAAATTCAAAAGCATCAGTACAAAGAGGAAAAGAACCATGATGGCACCCATGTAAACAATAAAGTTTACTATAGCCAGAAATTGAGCGTTTAGTAAAATATAATGAATGGTAAGTGTAAAAAATGTGATGATTAAATATAGAACGCTGTAAACCGGGTTCTTTGAAAAAATAACCAGGAGCGAAAAGAAGATAGATAAGAAGGCAATTAAATAGAATAAATTCATTAATTGTATGATTTTCCCTGACCAATTTTCCTTTAAGGAAAAGATGGGCAAAGGTATAACTTTTTACGATTTTAAGGGTTCTTCAACCAGTTTATCTTTCCCATAAATGAAGTCTTTCCTCAGGTAATCGGCGCCTACAAAAGGGCCGTCGAGGTAAATGGCTTCTTTGGGACAGGCTTCTTCGCAAAGGCCGCAGAAAATACATCTCAGCATGTTCACTTCGTATACTGCTGCATACTTCTCTTCACGATATAAATGCTCTTCTCCCTTTTTACGCTCGGCAGCAATCATCGTAATTGCTTCGGCCGGGCATGCAAGGGCGCATAATCCGCAGGCGGTGCAACGCTCTTTGCCGTTCTCGTCCCTTTTCAGAGAATGCAGACCACGCCAGTTTTCAGAAATCGGTCTTTCCTGCTCAGGATAAAAGATCGTTTCCTTCTTTTTAAACATATGTTTGAAAGTAATAGCAAGTCCTTTAGCAATAGCAGGGAGATACATTCTCTCTGCCAATGTCATGGGCTTTTGCTCAATTACTTTTTTTCTGTTACTTAATGATTCCATAATATTAGCGAGCTTTCAGCTATAGCGAAATTCTGCTTAACTAATTCTATTTAAAATATATTTCCTTAACAACAATCCAGATTCCGGTTATTACAATGTTTGCAATTGATAACGGAATAAGGATTTTCCATCCCAGATTCATCAGCTGATCGTAGCGGAAACGCGGAACAGTCCAGCGAACCCACATAAAGAAGAAAATGAAAAAGAAGATCTTACCCAACAGGAATAAAATACCCAGAATAGTTACCAGATTCGGATGTACTCCCATTTCCAGAAGGTTATTCATAAATGGGAAATTATACCCGCCAAAATAAAGAGTAGACATTACTGCCCCCGATACAAACATATTGATGTATTCGGCAAACAAAAAGGCTCCCAATTTAAATCCCGAATATTCGGTATGATATCCTCCAACAAGTTCGTTCTCACTTTCAGGTAAATCGAAAGGGGTACGATTACATTCGGCAAACGCACAAATGATGAATATTAAAAAGCCTAATGGCTGTACCCATACGTTCCAGTTTACAAAACCAGATTGTTGTTCTGCGATTGTTTTAAGCGATAAGCTTCCTGTCACCATCAACAAGGCGATGATAGAAAGCCCCATGGCAATTTCATAGCTAATGTTCTGTGATGCAGCACGTATAGCACCCATTAACGAAAACTTGTTGTTTGATGCCCAACCGCCAATCATCACGCCATAAACGCCCAATGAAACTACACCAAAGATGTATAAAACGCCTACATTAATGTCGGCTACCTGCAACTGAATTACTGTATCACCAAAGGTTAATGGTTGTCCCCACGGGATAACTGCGCTGCCTATTAAAGCTGTTAAGAGGGCTAAAGAAGGCCCTGCGATGAACAAAAAGTGGTTAGATTGCGTAGGAATAATTTCTTCCTTAAAAAACATCTTTGCCCCATCTGCAAGGGGTTGAAACATTCCTCCCCAGCCTGCTCGTGCAGGCCCTACTCTTCCCTGAAGGTAGGCTGCGATTTTCCGTTCGGCTAGCGTGGAATACGCTGCAACACCTAGCGAAACGCTAAATATTACAATAACTAAAGCGAATTTTTCTATAACGAATGCTAATTCCATTAATGTTTAGTTGCTCTTTCGAATTCTTCTTTGTTTGCTGCCTGAAGCGCAAGGTTTTTTCTTACTACCGGAGGAGGAGCTAATTGTTCATAATGATTTGAAGAAATAACCGAGCGGTTAGAAATCTGACGAGGCCCGTCAATAATCCAGTCGTTTGTATTTTTCTTCTCAAAACGGCAGGTATTGCAGATAAAATCCTCCACCTCACCATAAACATCTTTTCGTGCGGTTACCCGGATAACATCCTCACCTTTGTACCACAAAGAGACCTTACCGGTACAAGTAGGACAGTCACGGTGTGCCTCAACAGGTTTGGTGAACCAAACACGTTGTTTAAAGCGGAAAGTTTTATCAGTTAAGGCTCCAACCGGACAAACATCAATTACATTGCCTGAGAAGTCATTTTCAATCGCTTTCTCAATATAGGTTGAGATCTCGGATGCATCACCTCGACCTAAAATTCCATGCTCGCGCTTTTCGGTAAGCTGGTCTGCTACATAAACACAGCGATAGCATAGAATGCAACGCGTCATGTGCAGCTGAATTTTATCACCTATATCAATTCTATCAAAAGTTCTGCGTTCAAACTCATAGCGGGTAGCTTCCGAGCCATGCTCATAGCCCAAGTCCTGTAAGTGACATTCGCCAGCCTGATCGCAAACCGGGCAGTCAAGCGGGTGATTGATCAATAACATCTCAACAACACCTTTTCTGGCTTCTTTTACTTCTGGGGAAGTAATATTTTGAACTTCCATGCCATCCATCACCGCTGTACGGCAAGAAGCCACCAGTTTCGGCATCGGACGAGGATCTTTCTCGGACCCTTTGCTCACTTTCACCAGACAAGTACGGCATTTACCACCACTACCTTCTAATTTGGAATAATAGCACATTGCAGGCGGCACAATGTCGCCCCCAATAATACGGGCGGCATTCAGGATACTTGTTCCTGGCTCCACTTCGATTGTTATTCCGTCTATGCTAACTTTAACTTTTTCGCTCATGTTAAAGATGATTCCTGTTAAACTAAGAAAACTCTTAGCATTTATATTTTCTTTAGTTATCCTTCGTAGGATGGAGATTGCCACGGCTCCATCACTAAGCCCAACCCAGCCTCGCAATGACGCAAGGGGCAGGTTGCTTTTCCAAACGAAGAAGACAATAACATAACTCCGTCATTGCGAGGCTGAAGCTATGGCCATGTGCAAAGTGCCGTGGCAATCTCCATCCTACAGAGACGATACAACTACATCACCTCTTCTGGCTTCGGCAAAGGATCGGCATATCCCGCCAATCCATAATTCCTTTCCATCGCCTCTTTTGGATTTGTTACGTGCCATTCAAATTCATCTCTGAAATGACGAATTGCACTTGCTACCGGCCATGCTGCTGCATCACCAAGGGGGCAAATCGTATTTCCTTCTATCTTTTTAGAAACATCAACCAATAAATCGATGTCACTTAACTTACCGTGACCGTATTCAAGTCTGTGCAGCACTTTTTCCATCCAGCCGGTACCTTCTCGGCAAGGGGAACATTGGCCGCAACTTTCATGATGATAAAAGCGTGAAAAGTTCCAGGTGTTTCTTACAATGCACTGATCTTCATCGAATGCTACAAAACCTCCCGACCCAAGCATGGTACCTGTTGCAAAACCACCATCAGATAAGGACTCGTAAGTCATCAGTCGATTTTCGCCGTTAGCTAATTTGAGTATTAAATTTGCAGGAAGAATTGGAACTGATGAACCTCCAGCAACAACTGCTTTGAGCCTTTTCCCATTGGCGATACCACCGCAATATTCGTCCGAATAAATAAAGTCCTCAACCGTAACCCCTAATTCAATTTCATAAACTCCCGGTTTGTTTAAGTTCCCGGATGCTGAGATCAATTTAGTTCCGGTACTTCTTCCGATACCAATTTTAGCATATTCGTCACCGCCATCATTCACAATCGGAACTACAGCAGCAATAGTTTCTACATTGTTAACTACAGTAGGGCAGTTGTACAAACCAGAAATAGCCGGAAACGGAGGTTTAATCCTCGGATTACCGCGTTTTCCTTCTAAAGATTCGATTAGGGCGGTTTCTTCACCGCAGATATACGCACCGCCACCAGGCTGAACATACACTTCGTGATCAAAACCTGATCCTAAAATATTTTTTCCTAAAAATCCTGCTGCCTTTGCTTCCGCGATAGCTTTTTCAAGGATCCGGATCTGCGGCATCATTTCTCCGCGAACGTAAATGTATGAGGTGTTTGCTCCAAGTGCGAAACTCGAGACGATCATTCCTTCCACCAAAAGGTGCGGAATGTAGGTCATTAAATATCTGTCTTTAAATGTTCCGGGTTCCGACTCATCGGCATTGCAAACCAGGTAACGTGCTTTGCCTTCTGGTTTCGCCAAAAAGCTCCATTTCATCCCGGTAGGGAAACCCGCGCCACCACGACCCCTCAGACCGGATTTTTTAACCTCTTCAACGATATCATCAGAAGACATAGTTTTCAAAGCCTTTTCCAAAGCTCGGTATCCACCTTTCTGACGATAAACATCGAAAGTATTTATCCCGGGAACGTTAATATGTTCTAATAAGATTTTGCGTCCCATTTCTATTAGCTTATTTGAGGATTTACGGCAGTTGTAAGCCTTAAACTATCAATTAATTCATCAATTTTGGCTTCTGTTAAATTCTCGTGGAACTTATATTCAGGGCCGATTTGTAATACCGGAGCCATTCCGCATGCAGCAAGGCATTCTACACCCCGCCAGCTAAATAAACCATCGGGAGTAACTTCACCCTCTTTAACACCTAATTTTTGCTCAATATATTTCATGATTTTCTCGGCACCTACCAAACAGCAAGGTCCGGTACGGCAAACTTCTAAAACATGTTTACCAAGAGGTTTAAGAAAAAACATGGTGTAAAACGTAGCTACTTCGTATACCTCAATTGGTTTAATATCCAAATACTCCGCAACTTTATCCATCGCCGGGCCACTAACCCAGCCAAATTCTGCCTGTACCAAATGTAAAATGGGCAGCAAAGCCGATTTTTGTTTTCCTTCCGGATAACGTGCTACAATTTCGTTGAACTTAGTAATAAGCTCGGGTTTGAAAACTACTTGTTCGGGTTGAGCAATATTAAGCATCTAATTCTCCTGCGATTACATTTAAACTACTTAAATTGATGATAGCATCCGAAAGGAGCATTCCCGCGCTCATGGGTGCGTACATCGCATAATTGATAAAGCTTGGGCGACGGAAATGCAACCGGTAAGGACTGCGTCCACCATCGTTCACCAGGTAAAATCCAAGCTCACCATTTCCTCCTTCAACACAATGATAAACTTCTGTTTTTGGAGTATCTATTTCGCCCATCACAATTTTGAAGTGATAAATGAGGGCTTCCATATTATTATAAACTTCTTCTTTCGGAGGTAGGTAAAATTCCGGTACATCGGCATGAAAAACACCTTTAGGCTCTTTTTCCACTTTCTCCAGTGCTTGTTCGATAATGCGAACGCTTTGCCACATTTCTTCCTGACGAACCAGGTAACGGTCGTATATATCACCGTTTGTACCTACCGGGATATCAAAATCGAAATCTTCGTAAGAGCTGTAAGGCTCATTTACCCGAACATCGTAATCTACTCCGCAAGCTCTTAAAATCGGTCCAGTCCAGCTGTAACTTAATGCCGTTTCTGCACTTACAGGAGCAACTCCCGCTGTTCTGTCGATGAAAATCCGATTACGATCAAAAAGATTTTCGAACTCTTTTAAAACAGGGCTGAAATTTTTAAGAAATTTTTTGATTTTGGCAAAAGCGGTATCATTAAAATCTCTTTCGAAACCGCCGATACGGCCAATGTTCGTTGTTAAACGCGCCCCGCAAACTTCCTCATAAATTTCGTAGATGTGTTCGCGTTGCTCCATCAGGTATAAAAAACCTGAATAGGCACCGGTATCAACACCCAGAATACTATTACAAATTAAATGGTCGGAGATCCGTGCCAGCTCCATAATAATTACACGCAGATAGTCTACACGTTTAGGTGTTTGAATTCCTAAAAGCTTTTCAACCGTCATGTGCCACCCCATATTGTTGATAGGGGACGAGCAGTAATTTAACCTATCGGTAAGAGGAGTTATCTGATAAAAGGGGCGATGTTCGGCAATTTTCTCAAACGCTCTGTGAATATATCCGAGAGTAGAAACGCCGCTAACAATGCGTTCTCCATCCATTTCCAAAACGTTTTGGAAAACTCCGTGCGTAGCCGGATGGGTTGGGCCAAGATTTAGCGTTGTTGTTTCTTTTAACTCGTGCCTTCCGGCGATTATAGGGTGATCCATTTTATCTTCCGAAGAAAAAGTCTTTTTTATCTACACGATTCGGGTCTTCCAGCGGGTATTCTTTTCGCATCGGGAAAACCGTCATATCGTCTACATTTAGAATACGGTACAAGCCTGGGTGTCCTTCAAAGGTAATTCCGAAGAAATCGTAAGTTTCTCTTTCCATCCAGTTAGCACCTTCCCAAAGTACTGTTGCGGTAGGAATAACCGGATTTATTTCTTCTAAAAACACTTTGATACGAACACGTACATTGTTTACAAAACTATGCAGGTGATAAATTACACCTATCGGGAGCTCTGTTCCTGGGTAATGAATCCCGGTGATATCTGTTAAGAAGTTGAACTTCAATTCCTCGTCCTGTTTTAGAAATGTAAGAATCGGAATAATAGCTTCCTTTGTAGTTTCAAACGTTAAAAGGCCATAGGGTTCTGCTGCTGCAGAAATCTTATCGGCAAATTGCTGATTGATTTTATCCAGTACAGTTTGGTTGCTGATTTTACCCATTACTGTATTCCGTATTTATTCATTAATTCTTTGTATTCGGGCTCGTTTCTGCGACGTAGTGATTCGTTTTTAACCAGATCCTGTAATTTAAGTACTCCTGTTAAAATCGCTTCAGGGCGTGGAGGGCATCCGGGTACGTAAACGTCGACCGGGATAATTTCGTCGATGCCTTGTAAAACAGAATAAGTATCAAAGATTCCGCCACTGCTTGCGCAGGCACCTACGGCAATTACCCAACGTGGTTCCGCCATTTGAAGATATACTTGTCTCAAAACCGGCCCCATCTTTTTCGCTATTGTCCCCATTACCAAAAGCATATCTGCCTGGCGAGGTGAGAACGAGGGCCTTTCGGAGCCAAATCTTGCTAAATCGTAGTGAGAGCCCATTGTTGCCATAAACTCAATTCCGCAACATGAGGTTGCGAATGGTAATGGCCATAATGAGTGCGAGCGGGCAAGCCCGACAACTTTATCGAATGAAGTTGCAAAAAATCCTGATCCTTCAATTCCCGGAGGAGCTTCTGCTAATTTTATATCACTCATGTTTTTCTTCCTTCCAATGCTTGATCTATAGAAGAATCAAGCCGCAAATTTAAAGTTTTACAAATTTTGTTTTGGAGGGTATATTTATTTAGAAATGTTCTAATTACTACTCCCAGTCTAAGGCCTTTTTCTTGATGATGTATATAAAGCCCAACAGTAGTGTCCCCATGAAAATAAACATTTCGATCAGGGTCTCCATTCCGTTTCCGGTTGAAGCCATTTCCCTGAAGTTAACTGCCCAGGGATACATAAAAATTACCTCCACATCGAATAGCACAAACAAAATCGCGACCAAAAAATATTTTATAGAGAACGGTTGGCGGGCGTTGCCTATTACTTCAATTCCCGATTCGAAGGGTGTTAATTTATCTTTTGTTTTACGTTTAGGGCCCAGCATGTGAGTTGCTACCATTGTAACCACTACAAAACCAAGCGCAACAATCATTTGGAAAATGATCGGGAGATAACTTACCGGGGTACTTTGTGCTTCCATTGTTGAAAAAAGGTGCGCAAATATAAACAAAAAGAGCCGGAATCTTTTTGGGTTCCGGCTCTTTTAAAGATCAGAAATCTTAATTACTCGCCAGAGACTTCAATGATTGTAGTGCGTTTTGGTGAGTTGGATCAAGTTGAAGAACCTTATTGAAGTACTCCTTAGCCTTAGTAGGGTTGCTCTCTCTAAAATAATAACCTACAATATAGGCCGCATCTACCATTTGGCTTTTCGTAGCGGGTGTATATTTTTCGGCCGGAACAGCTCCCTGTAATTCGATAAATTTCTCAAGAGCTGGTATCGCTAAACCTTTTGGACTTTTTTCATCATCTAAAAGCTGATTAACTTTGCCTTTATAATAATATGCAAGAGCAAAAGTTGGCACGGCCTTGTTCACGTTGTTAAATGCAGAGTCTGCTCTAACTAGCGCAGCTCTATTTTTAGACTTCTCTGCATCGGGAACATTTCTTGTATAATGAAAATACTGAGAAAATCCCACTTGAAATCTATCCAGCACGGCAGGCTTAGGTGCGTTTAATGATAACTCATACACTTGCGCCGCCTCACTAAACTTCTTCTCAGCAAACAGTGCTTTTCCAATGCCGCTCATTTGTTCGGTTACCCCGGTTTTTATTTGTGCAGCAGTAGATTTTTCCATGTCTGATAAAAGAGTGGAATCGAGTACCGCTTTAGAGAGATTTTTTATCCCTTCAGTTATGTTACCGGTTTTAATCTGCGCTTTTCCCAGATATAAATAATCGAAAGGGTGTAACCGATCCTGTCCGGCTTTAGTCATCCAGGTATTAATAGCTTCAATACTTGCCGGATAATTACCGTTTTCAAAAGCTGCATATCCAAGGTATCTGTAAATACGCGGATTAGTTTTATCAAGCTTGGCCATTTCCAGGCCTTCTATCTCCAGTTTTTTATATTCTTTCGCAAGAATTAAAAAGTCGGCATAACGCATTCTTGACTCTAAAGAACGGTCGGTAAGGTCCATGTATTTCACATAGTTTTCCAGTCCTTTTTTGATTCTTTCGTCATAATCCTTAGTGTCTGTAGCAACGTTCGCCCAACGAAGATATGTTTCAGCTAATTCGCGGTAAGCCGGTGCGTATGAAGGATTAATAGCCAATACTCCGTTAAACTCATTAAGGGATTCCTGCCATGCCTGAGACCTCTTATTAATTACTCCAAGTTCAATCTTTGCCCTAAGGAAATTATTATTTGCGTCGTATGCGTTGCGGTATGCGCTAAAAGCATCGCTGGTTTTATCCTGGCCTCTGTAAGCATCGCCAAGGGCAAGATATGCTTCCGCATCTTTGGCATCCATAGCTATAGCCTTTTCTAAATAGGTAATAGCAGTTGCATAATCAGGTTTCGGGGATGCTATGTAAGCCTTAGCTGCATAAATATATGCGTCGTTGTCTTTTCTTGATGCTTGAGAAATAGCCTTTTCAAAATTTGCTTTTGCGGCTGCCGAATTATTTGCCCTTAAATCCAAAGCTCCCAGACCGATATAGCTCAATGAGTTCTTCGCGTCCGCAACGATGCCTTTATTAAAAACAGTTTTTGCAGAATCGGTATATCCTGACAGAAGATAAAGGTTTCCCAGATGGAAATAAGCCTCTGCCGATGTAAGAGCTTTTAATGATGCTTTTGCTTTCTGATACTGTTCCGCATCTATCGCCTTTTTTGCTTCTGCTATATTTTGAGCAAAAACTGAAGTGCTCCCCAATAGTGCAAGAACTAAACTTGTTTTTACGACCTTTTTAATCACTTTCATGTTTAAATTATTATACTGTTTACTTTATAAATATCTCCCTTGAAGGAATTTTATCCGGTAACAAACCAGACTTTAATATAATTCTTTGTCCTCGTTCGCTAGCAATAAATGCAGCAAAGCCCGTGCCTACACCTGATCCACCCTGGCCATTAATAATATATAATTCTCTGCTTAGGGGATATAAACCCAAAGCTAAATTATTTTGGGTTGGTTTATAAAATTTATCTGATCCGGCTAACCCTTTTGAATTTTTTACCGACATCACTTTTAATTTCTCAACTACAGGTTCTAATTCTTTAGGCGGCTGTTTCATCCAATTTATACCTATAACACCAATAGTGCCCGGATTATTGTGTACATATTTAATTACTTCGTCATTGTTTTGCAAGGCATACACCCCGCTTTTAGGAAGCTCTTTAATTTTCGCAAGCTCTTTAAGGTAGCGCACTGTACTCGAGTTGGCATTGTCGAATATTAGATTTCTCCCCTTTGAAGAGCCTTGCATAATTCCTTTAACTTCATCTACGGTTATCGTAGAGTCTAAAGATGTTTTATCCGTTATAAATGCTACTGCGTCAGTAGCAATGTGAAGTGTACGGATAATAATGTTCCGGCTTTCATAAAATTTTGCCTCGTGTGGTAGTAACTTCCGAGACATAATGGCGACATCGATACTGTCTTTAAGCAAAATATTCAGTAAATGTATCTCAGGCTTATAGACCAATTCAATTTTTGCCTGGGGATAACTACTATCATATACTATTAACTGATCTTCAATAATAGGCGCAAAGCTCTCGTCAACGAGAATTTTGGTCGCTCCAACCGTTACTGACTTTCGCGATTCATCACCGGCGCAGGCAGTAAAAAAGTAGATCACTATTATTAACAGAGCATATTTCATTTTAGATTTCTCTTGATTGTAATAAACGTATAAATCGAAAGAAGGCGTATACAATTAGAAGGATGCCAAAGAGCATGCGGTAGGGGTTCTCAAATTGGGGAATAATGTCCGTCCAAAATATTAAAACCAAACCTAAAGCAAGGTAGCAACCGAAAATTAGAAGCCCTAAAATGAACAGAAATCGCTTTGCGGGCGATTTCTGTTCGGTGTTTTCTTTATGTAACATTGCGTTATTCCTGCAATTGAAGCATTAGCGGTAAAGTATACTGAACACGTACCTGGCGCCCGTTCTGAATGCCTGGTTTCCATTTTCTTGATTGTGCGAGTAGTTTTTTCGCGGCTTCGGACGTGCCATAGCCAAGCTCTTTACCCAGTACTTTTATGTCGGTAAGCGAACCGTCTTTCTCAACTACGAAAGTCATCGTTAACCTTCCGGCAACACCCGCCTCGCGGGCAGCATTGGTGTATAATATATCCGATTTGCTACCTACCCACTGATAGAATTTGTCCATTCCTCCCGGATATTCCGGCATTACTTCCACCGTGGTGGTGTTATAAACGCCATTATCTTCAGTAATTTGCGATCCTACCGGAGCTTCGCCTGTAGGTTCGTCAATTCGAACTTCCTGAGTCGGGTCACCTTCAATAGTTTTTTGTCCCGGATCAGCAACTTTAAGTTCTTCAACTGTTGGAGGCTCTTCATCTCTAACTTCTGCCGCAGGTACTACTACCGGAGGCGGAAACCGTATCTGATCAACTTTCGGACGTGGTGGCTCTACTGGAGGGGGAGGTGGAGGGGTGTTTTCATCTATTGGTGGCGGCGGGGTAAGAATTACCTCTGTCTCCAATAGCTTCTCATTTTTTTCCGGTGTCAATCCCTTAAGGTATTTAAGTATTAAGGGGGAGCTAACCGTAAGAATAAATAAGGCACTTCCAATCATCAGAGCTTTAATGGTATTCTTTGAGTTTAATTTTCTTAACTCATAAGCTCCGTATGCCTGATTCCGTCCCGCAAAGACTACATCGAGCCATTCGGTTTTAAAAATATCTAACTTTGCCATTTTATCTTAACGTATCTACGTTTATAATTAGTAAATGCCATCACGTTTCAGCAGCTCAACTTCATCCGCAGTAATATCAGCAAGTGCACGTTGTTTTACATCTACTATATTTACCTCATCAAAAATGTCTACCAGATTCTTATATGATGATTTATCACTGGGTTTAATGATTACAAATAAATCTTTACCCGTAGCAGCTTTTACGGCTTTTATTTTATCTAAAAAAGCAGCCCTGATGCCATTTTTGCCATAATCTATGACGGTTGGGGTTGTTGGATTGTCAACAGTGCCCATATACCACTCTATTTTATTCTTGCCGCCTAAAAGGACGGTCATGGTCCGGTCGTCAGCTACTTTAAGATTATCTTCTTGATTTTCTTCCTTATCTGGCATGGTCATATCCATTGCCTGAGGTTTATTTAGGGAGGTAGTAAGCATAAAGAAAGTAATCAGTAAGAACGCAAGGTCAACCATCGCTGTTAAATCAACTCGTGTAGACGCTTTCTTACTTCTAACCTTCCCGCCTTTACCACCCCCGCCGGAGGTATCTAATTCTGCCATTGCTTATATTTTAAACTATTGTTAATCTGTACCTTCAAGAGCAGTAATAAAACTAAATTTATTAACCTCTTGCTTTTGTAGGATAGCAATTATTTTTTTTATCGTAGGATACTCTTCTTTTGCGTCCCCTTTGATACTGAAACGCAGAGATGCATTGTTTAGCTCTTTAGCCGCATATCGCGCGTTTAATATCCAATAATGCAATTCAGAAGCCTGGTTGTTCACCGAATCTATTGGTATTCCTCTTTGAAGTCCGGGTTTAAGACGGTCTTCATTATTCATATTGATAACTTGTTTTAAATTACCCGCCGGAACTCCAAAGCTTTCAATTAAAGAAAATCGTTTTTTCTCCTCTTCTGTGAAAGGGTAACCATAACGTTCGCTCATCTTTTCTAACATACTTCTGCGTACATCATTTTCAGTTACAGAAAAAAATACTTTCCCTTCACCAATTGTAATGGTTGCGATATTAGTTTGTGGTTGTTTCGCTTTTGTTGTTGAAGAAGGAGTATCAACCGGTAAGGGTTCTGCCTGCCGTGCAGTTGCTGTTAAAATAAAGAATGTTAACAGTAGAAACGCTACGTCGCACATCGCCGTCATATCGATAGCGGTACTCTTCCTCGGAACTTTAACTCTAGGCATCGCTTAAATTTCTAATCGTTTATATATAGATGAATTTGCCCGGTACTTTCCATAAGCCCGAGCAAAAAATCTTCGAAAATTTTACTTATGTGTACTTGCGTACGTTTGCACAATTGAAAATCCTGCTTCATCAATCGAATAAGTCAATTTATCGATTTTTGAGGTGAATATATTGTACATGATAATTGCCAGTGCAGATGTACCGATACCCGTTGCAGTGTTAATCAAAGCTTCAGAGATACCGTTTGCTAATGCAGATGAATCCGGAGCACCAGCCTGAGCCAAACCTGCGAAGGCCTTGATCATACCTGTTACAGTGCCCAAAAGACCTGCAAGAGTACCAATTGAAACGAGTGTAGCAATAACTGTTAAATTTTGTTCCAGCATTGGCATCTCCAAAGACGTTGCTTCTTCAATGTCTTTCTGAATGGCTAACGAAGCTTGTTCTGTGTTCATTTTGGCATCGTTCTCAACTTCTCTGTATTTCTTCAATCCAGATTTGATTACGTTAGCTACAGAGCCTTTTTGTTTATCGCATTCAGCCATAGCCGCTTCGATATTACCAGCACTCAAAAAGCCTTGAATTTTTCTTACGAACACATCTACGTTTCCTGTTCCGGCGGCCTTATTAATAACAATAAAACGTTCTATCGAGAATACAATTACCATTAAAAACATTCCCATTAAAATTGGTACGATAAATCCACCTTTGTATACCATACCAAAATAATTATTTTGTAAAGGCTGGGTTGTATGTAAATCGGGATCAGCTCCCCCCACAAAGTTTGAAGGATCTCCCATCACAAATTTCCATAAAAGGAATCCAATCAAAATGCAGATTACTATGGTTAAACTTGCAAAGATGCTTGAACCTGTTCCCTCTTTCTTCGCTGTTGCTGTTGTTGCTTTTGGTGCGGTTGCCATTTTTCTTTAAAATTTTAGTTTAAATTTAGTTTAGATTTAATATAGTTTAATATTTATTGATTGCAATTTTATTTAACGGGGTAACAAATTTATAATTTTCGAAGTAATAAAAAATTATTTGCGCATATGATAACATTTCCGTTACCCGTACCAGCAGAATCTCCGTGTTGGGTTTTATAACTGCTTTTTGAAAAAAAATGTTTTACAATGAAAACTATTTTTTCTATCAAATGCAAATATGCATGTAAATTACAGGTTATTCTTATTTTAATATATCCTACCCCCCGGATTTTTTTACTTTAAACCCATCATTTTTAAGCATTTCTATGATTTTGTCTCTAAAGTCGCCCTGTACCAGAATTTCGCCGTTTTTAGCCGAGCCGCCAGTTCCGCATTTCTGTTTCAATTTCTTGCCAAGAATTTCAAGGTCGGCCTCTGTTCCAATAAAACCGGTAATTAATGTAACTGCTTTACCGCCTCTTTGTTTTTTATCTAATTGAACTCTTAAATCCTGTTGTTGCGGCGGTGGTGTTGATGCTTCCTCCTCTTCGTTAAATTGATATTGAAATCCCGGATCGGTAGAGTAAACTACCCCTGAGATATTTTTGTTTTTTTTTGACATACCCCGATTCTAAGTCAGTAATGAAAGTGATAACGGCTTTGCTTTTATTTCAATTAAATTATCCATTTCAACCGGCTCACCATCAACATGTACTACTCCTCTTTTTGTCCTGTTAATACGGATATCCTTACCTTTTATTATCTCTACATAACTGGTTGTATGTATAGTTTTATTAAATAAATGGTAGCCTACCACCGGAAATTGAACCAATGGAAAGGGTTTAATTATACATACATCCAGCAAGCCATCGTCAAGTTCTGCCTGTGGCGAAATGTAAGCATTATTACCATACTGACAAGAGTTTGCAATACTAATCATAAAAGCTTCACGATGATAATGACTGCCATCAATTTCAAGATTATAATTTTCGGAGGAATATGAAGAAATTTCCCTCAACGCAGTTTGAATATATCCTTTAAGCCCCCTGTTTTTTAGTTGAGCAAACTTCGAACTAATATGCGCATCAAAACCCAATCCCGCCATGTTGAAAAACTTGCGTTCATTTAATATTGCCGAATCAATCTTCCTGATGTTTAAATTATTTATAGTATGAAGTGCTTTTTGATTATTCAATGAGATGCCCAACGATCTGGCCAGGCCGTTTCCCGAGCCAAAGGGAATAATCCCCATACTTATTTCCGTGCCTTCCAGAACAGACGCTATTTCATTAATTGTGCCATCTCCACCTACCGATACTACAACATCTTTTTTATTGTTTACAGCCTCCTGTGCCAGATCGCTGGCATGCGTTGGCCATTCGGTATAAACAAAATCGGGGCTGAACAGGTTCAGATTCAGGTTTTTTTTGGCCAGGGCCGGAAAATCAGATTTCTTTTTACCCCCCGATATAGGGTTTATGATAAATAATACGCTCTTTTTCAATTAACATCTAAAAGGCTAAAAATACCGTATAATTTTCCTTAATATAAAAATAATTGTACTTTCGCCGGGGTAACGGTGGAATGATTTGCTGCTTAAATAGCTAGATTGCAACCACGTAAAAAAATCGCTAATACTTTTTTACATCCGCAATCCCTTTACACCGCAATTTTTAACGTATAAAATTATTTAAATATGCCATATTTATTTACTTCCGAGTCTGTATCTGAAGGACACCCGGACAAAGTAGCGGATCAAATTTCGGATGCTTTAATTGATAACTTTTTAGCCTGGGATCCTGATTCTAAAGTGGCTTGTGAAACCCTGGTTACTACGGGTTTAGTGGTTTTGGCCGGAGAGGTTAAGTCTAATACTTATCTGGACGTTCAAAAAATCGCAAGAGAAGTTATCGCTAAAATAGGCTATACCAAGGCCGAATATATGTTTGAAGCCAGTTCATGCGGAATAATATCTGCTATACACGAACAATCTGCGGATATTAATCAAGGTGTAGATCGTAAGGAAAGACAAGAACAAGGTGCCGGAGATCAGGGTATGATGTTCGGGTATGCGACCAGCGAAACATCTAATTATATGCCTCTTGCTTTAGATTTGGCGCATAAAATTTTAATTGAACTTGCCGCTTTACGCAGAGAAAATTCTGACATAACTTATTTGCGCCCCGATGCAAAATCTCAGGTTACTATCGAATACGATGATAATCATAAGCCTATCCGCATCGACGCGATAGTAGTTTCTACTCAGCATGATGATTTCGCCGAGGAGAAGGCGATGCAGGAAAAGATTAGTAAGGATATTATCAATATTCTTATTCCAAGAGTAAAATCTCAGCTTAAGCCCGAATTACAAGGCTTATTTAGCGATGATATAAAATATCACATTAACCCTACCGGAAAGTTTGTGATAGGTGGTCCGCATGGTGATACCGGTTTAACAGGCCGTAAAATTATCGTGGATACTTATGGTGGTAAAGGCGGACATGGTGGTGGTGCTTTCTCTGGTAAAGATCCTTCAAAGGTTGACCGTTCGGCAGCTTATGCAACCCGGCATATTGCTAAAAACTTAGTTGCCGCAGGCGTTTGCGATGAAGTGCTTGTACAGGTTTCTTATGCTATTGGTGTTAAAGATCCGATGGGGATCTATGTTAATACCTATAATACCGCCAAAGTGGGGCTTAACGACGGAGAAATTGCTAAAAAAGTATCAGATATTTTTGACATGACCCCCTACGGTATCGAGACCAGATTAAAGCTTCGTAACCCAATGTATGCAGAAACAGCAGCTTACGGTCACATGGGAAGAGAGTATGAAGTAGTGAAGAAGAAGTTTGAAGGCGCCGGTGGTGAAAAGAAAGAGGTTGAAGTGGAATTGTTCACCTGGGAAAAACTCGACTATGTAGATAAAGTTAAATCTTCATTCGGAATTTAACTCCAATTAAAACTTATATTAGAGCCTCCTGTAGTAATGGGAGGCTTTTTTTTGGGATAGGTTTATTGGGAAATTAGTGATTTACTATCTCTGGTAACTAATAAGCTAATTACTATTAACTATATATGATTGACGAGAGCCACAATCCATGGCAAACACTATCAGGTAAAGAGATCTATGATAATCCCTGGATTAACGTAACTGAATATGAAGTTATCAATCCTTCAGGGGGAAACGGAATCTATGGAAAAGTTCATTTTAAGAATTTTGGTATCGGCATTCTGCCCTTGGACGAGGAAATGCATACCTGGCTTGTGGGTCAATATCGGTACACCTTAAATGCCTATAGTTGGGAAATTCCCGAAGGTGGTTGCCCGCTGGGAACAGATCCGCTGGAAACAGCTAAACGAGAATTGCAGGAAGAAACGGGTTTAATTGCCTCAGAATGGCAGCAATTAATGCCCTTCCATCTGTCAAATTCGGTATGTGATGAATCTGGTTATATCTTTCTGGCACGCGGACTCGAACAAGGCGAGTCGGAACCGGAGGAAACTGAGCAGCTGCAGGTAAAAAGAGTTCCTTTTGAAGAGGCTTATCAACTGGTTATTTCTGAAAAAATAACGGATTCTCTGAGTGTAGCGGCAATACTCAGAGTAAAAATACTTATCCTTGAAAATAAGTTATAAGCTGTTAGATTTGTGCAGCTATTTATATATGAGTAAGCTTTTAGGATATATTTTCTCTCCGTTGCAGTATATTACCTTCGGAATTTTTCTTTGTATTTTTCATCCCATTCAATGGCTTAGTTTAAAGCTCGGGGGATATTCTGCGCATAAACGTTCAGTCGATATTCTGAACTTCTTTCTGGTCTCAACTTATCTGTGTGTGGGAAGTAGAGTGCGGTTTATCAATTCGTTCGATCTGCCTTTAAACCGTTCGATGATTTTTGTGGCCAATCATCAAAGTATGTATGATATTTCGCCTTTAATATGGTATTTGCGAAAATATCACGCAAAGTTTGTATCTAAAATAGAGCTAACCAGGCAGCCGGTTCCAAGTATACCTTTTAATTTGATTCATGGCGGAGGAGCTAATATCGACAGAAAAGACCCTAAACAATCAATTACAGAGATACTAAGGCTGGCAGGCCGGATGCGTGAAAATAAATGGTCGGCCTTGATATTTCCCGAAGGAACACGTACGAAAACCGGAAAGATGAAACCTTTCGCAGCCGGGGGAGTTGCCACCATGCTCAAAAAAGTACCCGATGCCTTAGTTGTACCCATTGCGATTCAAGGATCGTGGGAATTGACGCAGTACGGATTGTATCCTTTAAAATTCGGGCAGGGAATTTTGTGTACGGTTTTAAAGCCGATAGAGCCTGAAGGTAAAACACATGAGGAGGTTATCGTGGCAGCGGAGCAGAAAATAAGAGCCCTGGTAGAGGGTTAGTCTATATATTCTTATCTTCAATTACCTTAAAGAAGTTATCCCTGTAGGTATCCCCGATAGGGATAATTTTATCGCAAATCTGGATCCGGCTTCGCTCTATACTTTCGATCTTGTCGATAGAAACGATATATGATTTATGAACCCGAATAAATCTCCCGGAAGGTAAACTTTCCTCCATTTTTTTCATGTGCTGGAGCGTGATTACCCGTTCGCTTTTGGTGAAAATGGAGATATAATCTTTCAAGCCTTCTATGTAAAGGATATCGTCGAGGTAAATTTTTTGGATGCGGTGTTCGGTTTTGACGAAAATAAAGGAGTTTACCGTGTTATCAATTATTTTAATGGGCACTTGCGGGCTTGCCTGCTGAAGGGTATTTTGAACCTTGAGAACGGATTTATAAAAGCGGTCAAAAGCGATAGGCTTTAAAAGATAGTCTGCAACATCAAGCTCATAACCATCTAAAGCATATTGTGAATAGGCAGTAGTAAGAATAACATTACACTTCCCGTTAATGATTTTAAGAAACTGGATTCCGGTTAGCTCGGGCATTTGGACGTCAAGAAAAATGAGGTCTGCTTCATCTTTTTGAGCGATGGCGAGCGCATCGAAAGCACTTGTTGTAGCTGCTACTAATTTTAAAAATGGTACTTTCTCAATATAATCTGTGAGTATATCAAGTGCTAATGGTTCATCGTCGACAACAAGGCAGCGTATCATTTTAATTGACTCAGATAATCTATTCTGAAGATTCGTTGAAAGCGAAGATATTGAAATTTGGGCTGGATAGAGTTTGCGATAAAAATAAATTTAAAAATACTTCTGTAACCAAGTTCAGGCTAGGGCCGTCTTAACCCTGCACACTTAATTATCACACAATGAAAAGAAATCTATTAAACACGGTGTTGGCGGCCGCATTATTGTTTCAGGCCTGCTCTTCAAAGGTTTATAACAACAAAACGTATTTGAATCAGGTAAACCTGGAAGGAAAACGGGTGGCGATTTTACCGGCCGAAGTTGAACTTACCGGCCGTTTGCCGAATAACTTTTCGGCCGCAAAAAAGGCCCAAGCCGAGGAGTCGGAGAGTAAGCTGGTTCAAGCACAGATATACAATCAATACTTGTTTAAGTCTAAATCGAGCAAGAAAAAGGCGCATGTAGAGTTGATGAATGTGGATCAGGTAAATAGTAAGCTTCAGCAGGCTGGGATTGATATCCGTGAGTCGTGGAGTATGGACCCCGATAGCCTTGGAAAACTGGTGGGTGCGGATATGGTGCTAAGGCTTAGAGTCAAAAAGAACAGGATCATGTCCGAGACCGCATCTTTCGGGATTGGGGTGGCAGCTACCGTTCTCGGGAATATTTTAAGTAGCGGTAATAATCAGGGAACCGGCGTAAGCAACAATGCAAAAACATACAATATGTTTTTGGATGCTACCTTATCGGACGTGAACACCCATGCCGTGATTACAAAGTTTACTCATGACGGCGATGCCAGTTGGAGCAGGTCGCCAGAAGAGATTGTGGAGTCGTCGGGAAAAATGATAGGGCGTAAGGGAGTAATATACGTGCGGAAATAGTTATGGGGAAATGATTCGTTCTATGCTTCGACAAGTTACTTTGAGATTTTTAAGCATTTTGAGAGAGTAATCTAACAACACTAAAACATAATGACAGCTTTTTACGCTCTTGGCCGCGAGGCCTAGTTCTTTTGGCCGCAAAAGAACTAGGCCTCGCGAAGCGATCTCATTTATACCTTTAAAAACAACAAAACTTATAAATAAACTCTGTGCCCTCCCGAAGGTGCCTTTGCCGCACTATCCTACCCGCAATGCTGCATCAGCTCACACGGGCTGCTTTCCCCATCCCCCTGGCCGAGCTTCAGAAAGCAAGCCAAGGTCCTTCCCTCGCAAACGGCCTACTGATGCCACATTCTAGCCCGGGCACTGACGGGAGGGCACAATCTCCGTAGGTTAAATTGTGCTGGGATGTCGGGTTGTTGGACGCCAAACAAAACCCTTCTATTTGATATAGAGTGCAGTATTCGTCTGTCATAGGTAGGTAGCCTGTCGAAAGATTGCTGCTTTGTAGTAAAAAAAGGGCTTCTACAAGCTCCTGATGCCAAGAATCTAAATGTTGCCGACTTTTGAGATAGCCTCTTTAGCTTACAAACTAAGCCATTTCTCTCTTATTTCCATCTGCTCGGCGGTTGTGTTCTTGTCAACTTCAATCCGATATCTCGCCCCGGGGTTTTGGGTAAGGGTAACATTGATATTTTGTATAATTCCATCCCGGGATATTGTCGCTTTAAGCTTTTCGCCCACCTTTTTTCCAGATACAATCCTGGCGATGTCTGTAACACCCTTCGGGTCCGCTGCTCCTGTCATGCGGTAATCGTCCAGCGCAATTAATTCATCGTTTACATTAAGGCCGTCGGCCCATGCGGCGGTTCCTCTTTGGACGGAGGTGATTATCAATTTGCCGTCACGCACAGCGGTAGCTATTCCTAATGTAGGGATAGATTTGCCCGCATTGTCGTTTACCAGATAGAGGCCCGCATATCCCAGATAAGAGTTGAAGCTTATCGGTTCCGTTCCGTTAATATATTTGTTATAAATTTCGTCGAGAGATTTTCCGGCGATCTTTTCGGCCATCGCTTTAAACTCAGCATCGGTATATCCTCTTTTTTGCTTTTTGTAGTATTCATCATACATGGCTTTTAACACATCGTCAAGGCGTTTGGCCCCTTTGGTGGCACCGAGTATTTCCAGATCCATAATCAAGCCGATCATAGCACCTTTGTCGTAGTATGAAATAGTACTGTTTCTGGAGTTTTCATTGGGCCGGTAGTACTTAATCCAGGCATCAACGCTAGCCTCACTAACGGGCTGTACCCGGTTGCCCGGTTGATTTTCTACCGTATTTATATCTCCTGTAAGCAATTCAATATATTTTTCGGGAGAATAGATGTCTGTACGCCGAAGCATCAGATTATCATAATACGCGGTAAACCCTTCCGCAATCCACAAATTGGTAGTGTAGTTTTCGTTACTGTAGTCGAATGGCCCTAATGCCTGCGGGCGCAACCTTTTTACATTCCAAAGGTGGAAATATTCATGCGCTACTAACCCCAAAAAGCTTTTATAGCTGTCTTCGGTATTGTATCCCTGCCGTATGGCACCCAAAACCGTAGAGTTTAAATGTTCTAATCCACCGCCGCCTGCCAATGTATTATGCACGATAAAAACATAACGTTTGTTGGGGTTTTCATCAAATATCGAGGTTTCGGCTTCAATGATTTTTGTCATATCCGCAGCCAACCGGGGCTTATCATAATTGCCTCCGCCATACATGGCAACTTCATGCTTTACGCCTGCGGCATCAAACTCAAAAGTATCGTGGTTTCCTATTTCAAAGGGAGAGTCGTACAGTATATCATAGTCGGGAGCATAAAAGGTGTTGGCTTTACCCTTTACAGGCTCTAAGCCGGTAGAAATCTTTTTCCAGTTACCATAAGGTTTTACAGTTACCGTTGAGGGGGATTTGATTTGTCCTTCCGGATACATAAATAGTCCGCTAGTCGATAAAAACGCATGTGCGGCATCTACGAAACTTGTTCTTACAGAAAGTTCAAACGCATAAATACGATAATTTATCCTGATATCCTTATTTTTTGTCCCCGATATTCTCCATGTATTTTTATTGGCCTTGTTGCTGGATAAAGTGCCGTTGGAAGATGTCTTAGCCGAAAAACCCTCCACGTTTTTCGCGAATTCCCGCACCAGATATGAGCCGGGAGCCCAAACCGGCATCCTGACATCGATATAACTACTTTTAATGCCTTTAAGGGTCATTTCCACGTCTACGTAATGCGCCTGCGCTTCAGGAAAGGATACTACATAATTAATTTCGGATTGAGCGAGAGTCTCTTCCGTACTTAAGGCCATAAATAATATATAAATAAGTGAGTGTGAAAGTATTTTCTTCATTAATTCAATTTTACTCAAAAATAGTGGTTAAGTCAATTTAAACCGATTTCGGTTACTGTAAAATAGTTGATACGCTCAACTATTTGTATTTGGCTTGGTTATTTTTGTTTAGATACAAAATGAAACAACCCCTGGCGCAACTTCTGGTTTCAGTTACAAAAAAATATCTTAGCATCTTTTCTCAACAAACGGAGGGATTAGACATTGATAGATATCAATACGTACTTGTTCTTATAAAATTACATAATGAACAATTAACACAAAAAGCTTTGTCGGAACTTTTGGAGGTTGATAAGTCGTTTATGGTTAATATTATAGATTATTTATCCTCTAAAGGGTATGTTTTAAGAGAGAAAAATCTAAATGACAGGCGGCAGCAGGTAATTAAATTGACGGATAAAGCCAGAGAGGCCGTACCCAAAATTGAAAGTGTTATCAGTCGCTTAAATAAAAAATCACTGGAAAACGTATCAGCGAATGAGATTGAGACTTTTTCTAATGTGCTGCTTCAGATTAACAATAACCTTTCGGAGATAAAACCTAAAGACATAGTGATTAAAACAAGAAATAAGATAAAATGAAGAAGAGGCACATTGCACTGGCTGGCGTTATAATCGTCCTGGCTTCCCTCATAGTTTACCGCTTAACGCGAAAAGAGGAGGGCGGTCCCGGAGGTGCTGGCAGACCAGGAGCCGGTGGTCCCGGTGGTATGGATAAACCCATGACTGTGAACGGAGTTGTAATTATACCCACCAGCTTTTCAAATTCTTTAACGGTAACAGGGTCTATTGACGCAAACGAAGAAGTTCGAATTATCAGCGAGGTTTCGGGGATAATTAAGGGAATATATTTTAGCGAAGGAACAAATGTAAGACGCGGGCAGGCATTGGTAAAGATTGACGACTCTGAACTGAGAGCTCAATTGGCACAGGCCACAACCAGGCAAAACCTTGCTGCCGAAAACGAACGACGTGCCCGCCTGCTCTTGCAAAAGGAGGCCATAAGCCGTGAAGAGTATGATATCGCTTCCGCTGATTTCAGAACAGCAAAAGCGCAAAGCCAATTAATCAGAGCTCAAATGAGTAAAACCGTTGTAAACGCGCCTTTTAGTGGAAGGATTGGTTTGCGGTCGGTTTCTACAGGTGAATATGTTACGCCTTCCATGCCAATTACAAACCTGGTAAGTATTAACCCCGTAAAAATTACTTTTTCGGTGCCCGAAAAGTATTCGGGACAGGTGAGGGTCGGGACTACAATCAAATTTACCGTAGCAGGTACCACTGAGGTTTATAACGCCAGAGTTTATGCCATCGAGCCTCGTATAGAGGCGGCCAGCAGAACCTTACAGCTGAGGGCCAAAGCAGACAATACCTCGGGCTTACTTATCCCGGGTTCTTTTGCCAGTATTTCGTTACCGCTTGCAACAATCGAAGATGCCATTCTGGTTCCATCACAAGCGATAGTTCCGGTGCAGGACGGAAAAAAGGTTTTTGTGGTTGATAGCGGAAAAGCCAAAGAAGTAATGATTGAAACTTCGACCCGTACCGAAAGAGAGGTGTTGGTTACATCAGGTTTACGAGCTGGCGATACGGTTTTGACAACGGGGATAATGACATTGAAAGAAGGAAGTAAAGTGAAGGTGAAAACCGGCGACGGTAAAAAATTGAAGTTATGAGTTTGTCAACAACAAGTATAAAGCGTCCGGTTTTTACTATCGTGATAAACCTGATGCTGATTCTTTTCGGCGTAATCGGCTATACGTTTTTGGGTGTGAGAGAATTCCCCTCAATCGACCCGGCTATGGTATCGGTTAGAACAAGCTATTCGGGTGCTAACGCTGATATTATAGAATCGCAAATTACAGAGCCGCTCGAAAAGGCAATTAATTCGATAGACGGGATCCGAAATATTTCATCTTCCAGTAATCAGGGCACAAGTAACATCAATATCGAATTTAATCTTGATAAAAACCTCGAGGAGGCGGCTAACGATGTCCGCGATAAAGTTTCACAAGCCGTTAGGAACCTTCCGGATGATATAGATTCGCCGCCGGTAGTATCTAAGGCAGATGCCGACTCTGATCCGATTATAACAATGACCGTGCGAAGTAGCACCCGGAATCAGTTAGAACTGAGTGACTATGCCGAGAATGTTCTTTCGCAGCGGTTTCAAACCATCCCGGGAGTGAGTAGTGTGCAAATTTGGGGTCAAAAACGTTTTGCGATGCGTTTATGGTTAAGTCCCGATAAGTTGGCCTCCTATGGGTTAACAGTATCCGACGTTCGTCAGGCCTTAAACCGTCAGAATATAGAATTACCCTCAGGGAAAGTTACGGGCGCAAACACAGAGCTGGTAGTAAAAACATTAGGAAATCTGGCGAATCAGGAGCAGTTTAACGATCTGATTGTTAAATCGGAAGGCGATAAGATCATCCGCTTTAGCGATATCGGAGAAGCGGAGCTGGGTCCCGAGAATCTTGAATCTAAGATGAGCGAATCGGGGCAGCCCATGGTAGGTTTAGCAATAATCCCTCAGCCGGGAACCAACTACCTGGAAATTTCCGGTAAGTTTTATGAAGAGTTTGATAGGCTTAAAAAGGAAGCACCGAAAGATCTTCAATTGGATATTGCGATGGATAGTACGTTGTTTATTAAAAAGTCTGTAACGGAAGTTGCGGAAACTATTTTAATAGCGCTTATCCTGGTAATTCTTATCATCTACCTTTTCTTCCGCGATTGGGGGATAGCCTTCAGGCCGCTTATTGATATCCCGGTCTCGCTTATCGCGACTTTCTTTATTATGTACCTGGCGGGCTTCTCGGTTAACGTATTAACCCTTCTTGCCATTGTGCTGGCTACAGGCCTGGTTGTTGATGATGGTATCGTGGTAACGGAAAATATTTACAAGAAAGTTGAGGAAGGAATGTCTCCTATCGAGGCCGCTATTAAAGGCTCCAACGAAATATTTTTAGCTGTTATCTCTATTTCCATAACACTCGCCGCCGTGTTTTTGCCGGTGATATTTCTCGAAGGATTCGTGGGGCGGTTGTTCCGTGAGTTCGGAGTCGTCATCGGGGCTGCTGTACTTATTTCGGCGTTTGTATCCTTAACGCTTACACCAATGCTTAATGCTTACCTGATGAAGGGTGGCGTTCATAAAAAGTCGAAGTTTTATAACTGGACCGAGCCTTGTTTTCAAAAGATGAACTCGGTATATGCCGAGTCGCTGGAGAGTTTTATGAAGAGAAAGTGGTTAAGCTTTCCCATTATTTTCGGATGCCTGGTTCTCACGGTTATATGCTATATCGTGCTAAAAAAGGAAACAGCTCCGTTTGATGACCGGAGTATGCTTCGGTTGCAAATATCTGCGCAAGAGGGAGCTTCGTATGAATATACCGACAGGTTTATGCAAGAACTAACTCAGCTTATAAACGATTCGGTGCCCGAAAAGCAAGTGGCTTTGATAATTACCTCTCCAAGTTTCGGCGGCTCGGGCGCGGTTAATAACGGAATGGTTCGGTTGGGCTTGAAGCAACCGGAAGATCGGGAACGTTCGCAGGCTGAAATTGCTCAGCATCTTACAAAGATGACAAAGAAATATTCCCAGGCACGTATTCAGGTGAGTCAGCAACCTACTATTTCAGTGAGCCGAAGGGCTTCTTCAGCCATACAATACATCATACAGGCACCTAACTTTAAGAAACTTCAGGAGAAAATCCCTCAGTTTTTAGATGAAGCCAGTAAAGAACCGGCCTTGTCAAATGTTGATGTAAATCTTAAGTTTAATAAACCAGAAATAAACATCACCATCAATCGGGAAAAAGCGCAGAGTATGGGCGTGTCGGTTATTGATGTTGCGCAAACGCTGCAACTCTCTTTAAGCGGCCAACGTTTCGGATATTTTATGATGAATGGCCGCCAGTATCAGGTTATCGGCCAATTCGAAAAAGCAGATCGGGATGACCCGCTTGATTTAACCTCCTTGTTTGTAAGGAGCAGCACAGGGCAATTGATTCAGCTCGATAATCTTGTTACCATGGAAGAGCGAAGCAGCCCTCCGCAGTTATACCATAATAACAGGTATTTATCTGCCACTGTTTCTGCTCAATTATCGCCGGGAAGGAGTATTGGCGACGGTATTGAGGCTATGAACAAAGTGAGGGATAAAGTTTTGGACAAAAGTTTTTCGACCGCCCTGGCGGGAGAATCGAGAGATTTTGTAGAAAGTAGTTCTAACACGGCTTTTGCTTTCGGACTTGCTTTGATACTTATTTATTTAATTCTGGCGGCGCAATTTGAAAGCTTTGTCGATCCGCTTATTATTATTCTTACGGTGCCTATGGCCGTTGCCGGAGCGATGTTTTCTTTATGGCTTTTCGACCAAACCTGGAATATCTTCAGTCAGATCGGTACCATTATGCTCATCGGTCTCGTCACGAAGAACGGCATCCTGATAGTTGAATTTGCCAATCAGCTCCGAGAGCAGGGAAAGCCGAAAGCGGAGGCTATTATGGAGGCTGCGGAGGCTCGTCTCCGGCCCATTCTGATGACCAGTTTGGCTATTGCTTTAGGTGCTTTGCCAATCGCGTTGGCACTGGGGGCCGCCGCACGAAGCCGTATGGGTATGGGAATCGTAATTGTTGGAGGTACGATATTTTCATTAATTCTCACGCTTTTTGTAATTCCGGCGATTTACTCAATGTGGTCTAAAGAGCGGAAACATCACCCGGAGTTTGATAGAATCAGGGAATTTGAAGAAGAAGTGTCTGCCCCTCATCATTAAAAGTTTATGAAGTTAAAAAGTATAGGCCTGTTTATATTTCTAAGTTTCGCTGTTACTGGCTTTGCCCAAGAAGTATTGACTTTGGAAGAGGCGGTAAGAATAACACTGGAGAACAATTATAACATCCAAATCTCCAGGAACGATGTTGAAATAGCTGAACGAAATGTTAGCCGGGCGAATGCGGGGATGCTGCCATCAGTAACGGGGAATCTTACTAATAACAGAAGCATTCAAAACAGTGCCCAAACACGTGCTACCGGTGAAACAACCGAACGAAACAATGCCCGGGGAAGTAATTTAAATTACGGTGCTGGTTTAAACTGGACTGTTTTTAACGGCTTCAGAATGTTTGCCCGGTATGATCAGTTAAAAGAAATCCAAAGGCTTGGAGACGCTAATTTACAGCTTAATGTAATCACTACAGTTAGTGATGTGATTGAGCGATACTATAACCTTGTGCAGCAGCAACAGCAGCTCAAGGCGTTTGATACGGCCGTTTCTATCTCCCGTTTAAGGGTAAAAACTGCGCAAACCCGTTTTGAAGTTGGTAAGGCCGCACGATTGGAGGTGTTAAACGCACAGGTAGATTTCAATACCGATACCACCAACTTTCTACAGCAGCAGGTACAGTACCGTACCTCTCAAATCGCATTGAATGAGCTGATGGGGAGAGATGTAACTATTAAGTTCAGTGTGGTAAACGATTTCCAAATCAACGAAAACCTGGTGATGAGTGATCTGCTTGGCCAGGCCCTGCTTCAAAATCCTACGCTGCGGGCCACGCTTATAAGTAAACGGATTGCCGAGCTGGACTTAAAACAAGTGAAAGCGGGCCGTTATCCGGTTATCGGTTTAAACAGCGGCTATAACTTCAGCCGTTCAGAGTCGGCTCTGGGTTTCGCAACCCTGAATACCGGCAGAGGATTTAATTATGGCTTAAGCGCGTCAATCAATATCTTCAATGGTTTCCTGCAGCGCAGAAATGAGAAAAATTCAGAAGTTTTAATCAGAAGCGCGGAGCTTGATTTGCAGCGGATTAATCAAAGTGTAAACGCCCAATTGGCCAGTGCTTATCAAACCTATTTAACAAACCTTGATCTGGTAAAGCTTGAAGAAAATAATCAACGAATAGCCAGGCAAAATCTTGATATTACGTTAACCCGGTATCGCTTAGGGACCATTACTCAGGTTGAGATCCGCGATGCTCAGCTCAATTATATCAATTCTACGGTTCGTTTAAACAATTCCCGTTATCAGGCAAAATTGGCCGAAATATCATTAAAAGAAATTTCGGGGAGTATCAGTTTGTAATATCAATTTTATTCCTAGTTTTATATAACCTTTTCATTCCCTGTGCGTAGAAAATGAAACAACTTTGGGTGTAAAGCCTTATATGGAAGATTCAAAATATAAATCGGTACTGCTTGTTGATGACAGCTATGTCGATAATCTTATCAACCGCAAAATGTTACAGTCGAATAATTTCGCTGATGACATTACTGTGATTGATTCTCCCATTAAAGCTATCGCCTATTTACAGCAGTGTATTAATGAAGGCTCCCTGCCTGAAGTGATTTTCTTGGATATTCGCATGCCTGAAATGGACGGATTTCAGTTTCTTGAAAAATTATTAAATACAGGTGTTGATATATCCGACTTAAAAATTTATATGTTATCTTCGTCTCTTGACCCAGATGATTTGAAGCAAATTGCTGATAATGATCTGGTTTCAAAATTTATCAGTAAACCACTTACTGAGAAAATACTGAACGAGATTGAATAGAGATGATTCTTGTAGCCGATAGCGGTTCTTCAAAAGCAGATTGGATAATAATTAAAAGCGAAACCGAACGGGTTGAGTTTAGTACAAAGGGTATTAATCCTTTTTTTGTTAATGAAAAGGAAATCTGCAAATTACTATCCGGGTACGATGAAATTCAGCAATACAATTCAAAAATAAAGGAAGTACATTTCTTTGGTGCCGGTTGTTCGAGCCCCGATAAGAGAGAAATCGTGTCGAATGGCTTATCTAAAGTTTTTTCAAAAGCCTTTATTAATGTAGAAGATGATGTGCTTGGTGCGGTTTATGCAACATGCGGCATCAATAAAGGCTTTACCTGCGTACTGGGCACGGGATCTAACATCGCTTTTTTTGATGGAGAGAAAGCCAACTATGGTATTCACGGGACAGGGTATATTTTGGGAGATGAAGGTTCCGGGGCCTATTTCGGGAAGAAGATGCTCACGGCTTACCTTTATGGATTGATGCCCGCCTCGCTAAAAAAGGCTTTTGAAACGATATATCAGATTGATAAAGAAACTGTAATTGTAAATGTTTATCAGAAGCCTTCGCCAAATATTTATCTGGCATCTTTTTCCAGGTTTATGTATAAGCAGCGAAATGATAAATTAATTCAGGCTATATTATTTGAAGGGTTTGAAGACTTTGCGAAGACCCATATTCTGCGACAGCCCGGCTATCAGTCGTATCCCTGTCATTTTGTGGGTTCTATCTCTTTTTTCTTTCAGGATGTAGTTGCCGAGGTGTGTAAAATGCATAAAATTAAGCTGGGTAAAGTAATGGCCAGCCCTATTAACGGCCTAACTGAGTATATTTTGGGAAAGAGTAGTTAGCGTTAAAAAGCTAATTATCTAATTCACAGTATTATTGAGAAAATTTTGCATTTATAAGCTTGTAAATATATCTTCGTATTAATACGGGCAAGACTATACCAGCTAAATTGGTGTGGTCTTGTTTGTTTTTTATACGGTTTAAACCTAACTTGAGTTATGGCAGAGGTAACATATTATACCAAAGAAGGAATAGAAAAACTTAAAGAAGAGCTGCATTATTTGAAAACCGAAGGAAGGTCGCAAATAGCGAAAGCTATAGCCGAAGCCCGCGATAAGGGCGACCTCTCTGAGAACGCAGAATATGATGCCGCTAAAGAGGCACAAGGTTTGCATGAAGCGAAAATCTCAAAGCTTGGTGAAATACTTTCCAACGCACGATTAATTGACGAATCCAAAATGGATACCTCAAAGGTGCTTGCTTTATCTATCGTAAAGATAAAAAATATAGGGAATGGTTCTGCTATGACGTACCAACTGGTTTCCGAAACCGAAGCGGATTTAAAGTCGGGTAAGATTTCTGTTAAATCGCCTATAGCTAAAGGCCTTTTGGGGAAATCTGTCGGAGATAAGGTTGAAATTGCTGTACCAGCCGGGAAAATGGAATTCGAAATACTGGAGATTTCAAGATAATGGCCTCCGTGTTTTCCAAAATAGTAGCGGGTGAAATACCCGCTTACAAAGTGGCCGAAGACGAACGATTTCTGGCTTTTTTGGATGTATTTCCCCTCGTTAAGGGACATGTGCTTGTTATTCCCAAAGCTGAAGTAGATTACATCTTTGATCTTGATGAGGAAACTTACATTGGTTTACAGGCATTTGCCCGAAAGGTTGCCCTTGGCTTAAAAAAAGCGATAGTTTGTAAACGTATAGGGGTTGCGGTAATTGGCCTTGAAGTACCTCATGCGCATATCCATTTAGTACCCATGAACGGGATGGACGATTTAAACTTTTCAAGGCCCAAGCTAAAATTATCTCCCGAAGAAATGAAGCAAATCGCGGAAGTAATTTCGAAAGAGATTATTTAAGACTCTCTTTGTCTTTAATCGTTATGTTAGCAAGCCGTTTACCGTTGTCTTTTACAAACGCGGCCCAGCCCGAATACGATTTACTTTGCCCCGCCGAACCAACTCTTTGAAAGGAATGGCAAACGGCAACGGCCAGGCCGTCTGTAGCGTCTAAAAACTGAGGTGTTTCGGTGAATTTAAGCAGTGTTTGCAGCATAGCCGCGACTTGTTCTTTAGTTGCGTTTCCGTTTCCGGTAATAGATTGTTTGATTTTTCTTGGCGCATACTCAAAAATGGGGATGTTTCTGGAGAGTGCCGCAGCCATAGCAACGCCCTGCGCCCGGCCCAGTTTTAGCATAACCTGTATGTTTTTTCCGTAGAAAGGTGCTTCTATTGCAAGGCAGTCGGGATGATACTGATCTATTAGAGCCACTGTCTTCTCAAATATTCGCTGTAGTTTTAAAGGATGGTCGTCCAGATGATCAAGTTTTACAACTCCCAGAGTAAGCATTTCAACCTGTTTCTTTACCTCTTTAATCACGCCATAGCCCATTACGGTTGTTCCTGGGTCTATTCCTAGTATAATCCTCTCATTAGAGTTTTCAGCCTGCATCTAAACAAAATTACTAAACTATTATCAAATGCTCTCTAATACATTGCATCGCTTTTTTGTAACATTGCATTAAATTCTATGTCTTGACTAATAGTAAAAAGAAGACTATTAATTCGGTAATTAAAGTAAGCATACTCCTGCTTGCCGGCGCGTTTATTTACCATAAGCTCAGTGATAATGAAAACCTTGAAAGTTTTCAGAAACTCCTTAAAAACCTGGAGCATTATAAAGCGTACCGGATATTAGTACTTGTGTTCGCTCTCATGCTTTTAAACTGGTTCTTAGAAGCACTCAAGTGGCGATTTTTAGTTAAATCTATTCAAAAGCTTAGCGTTTGGAAGGCTGTAGAGTCAGTTTTTTGCGGATTAACTTTAGCAGTATTCACGCCCAACCGGATTGGCGAATACGGTGGCCGTGTATTCTTTTTAACATCCAGAAAACGAGCCCTAGGTGTTATTGCGATGGGGGTAGGGGCAGTGGGGCAGATGGTGGTAACCAATATACTCGGAGCTGTCGCGATTCTGTGGTTTATTAATCAGTATTTGCAAATCAACTTTTGGTTGTTTTACGGAATTTCTACACTTGCCGGAATTTATTGCCTGTTTTTCCTGCTCTTTTTTTTTAATATCAGTTTACTGCTAGATGTGTTGAACCGCATCAGGGTTTTAGCTTCTTTGAGAAAGTTTTTTCTCATATTATCGAGGTATCATTTTAAAGAACTATCGATTGTTTTCGGATATAGTTTGTTACGATTTGTTGTTTTTACTTCCCAATATTGCTTAATAATAAGCTTGCTGATTCCTGGGATTGCGTTACCCCCGATGGTCATGATGATTTTTATCCTTTTCTTTATACAATCGGCCTTGCCATCTCTTGATTTATTGGATGTTGGTGTTCGTACCATGACGGCTACATATTTTTTTAGTTTTATAACTACCAATGAGCTAGCGGTAATGGCCGGAACGGCTGCTATTTGGTTTGTTAATCTTATTATTCCTGCTATTTTAGGCTCTGTTTTCGTATTTAAACTAAACTTTTTTGGCACTAACCCTGATTAGCGTTTTATCACTTTTTCTAACAGCATTGTATTTGGCGGCTGTAATATTTTTCAGGTACGGCTGGAAAAGGAATTTATCGGCACCCCAGGATATTCTTGCTCCAAAAACTTTGGTAAGTATTCTAATCGCGGCAAGAAACGAAGAAGATAAAATAGCTGATACGATTAATGATATTATAAGCCAGGATTATCCGAACGAACTGGTAGAGCTGATAGTTATAGACGATCATTCAACAGATCGCACGGCGGATATTATATCAGGCTATTCGCATAGAGGAGTTATCCTGCTGAAATTAAACGAGAGCGAGCCTTTAAATTCGTATAAAAAGAAAGCTATAGCCGAAGGGATCCGGCTTGCCAAAGGCGAATTACTTGTTACAACCGACGCCGACTGCAGGATGGGGAATGCCTGGCTCAAAACCATAGTAGCGCATTACGAAAGGTATAATTATAAGCTCATTTCGTCGCCAGTGGTATTTTTTGAGGAAAAGAGCTTTTTCGAACGACTGCAAACGCTCGAATTTCTATATCTTATTGGTCTGGGTGCCGCCACTATTGGTAACAAAAGGCCCTCAACCTGTAACGGTGCCAACCTTGCCTATCGCAAAGATGTTTTTGTTGAACTGAAGGGGTTTCAGGGAATAGATGAGTTAGCTTCCGGCGACGACGAATTGTTTCTCCATAAGGTGGCTTCTAAATATCCCCGGGATATAGGCTTTTGTAAATCTTATGAGGCACTTGTGTATACTCACGCCAAGCCAAATCTTAAGGAATTTATACGCCAAAGGAAAAGATGGGCATCGAAAAGTACAAAGTATAAAGACAAAAAAATTGTGGCTTTAGGAGTAAGCATCTGGCTGTTTAATTTATTGATAGTTATAAATGCGGTGCTTGGCTTTTACTATCCTGGCTCGTGGCTGGTTCTTGTAATTGTATTGATTGTTAAGTGTTTAGCCGAGATGTATTTTCTTATTCCGGTTACTGCTTTCGTGAAAAGGAAAGAATTGCTGTTTTACTTACCCCTGTTAACATACGTTCATGCAGTTTATATAATTTATATTGGTGTCGCCGGAAATACCGGCAAATACATCTGGAAAGGGAGGCTTGTAAAATAATTTCAAAAAAATGCCGTAGAAACGGTTAAATTATTACTTTTAACATTATTGAACCAAGTAAATTGGAAGATTTTAAAAGCAGTTCTAAGGATCCAGAAGAAAACGACCTGATTCAGTTGCTGTTAAAGCGGCAGGCTGAATTAAATGCCTTGCTTGAAGTTACTTTAGCAATCAACAAAAATAGTGCGGCATCTGTGCTTTTTGAGATGCTGGAAGTGGTTCTAAAGGTGAATCTTAACGTAGGTAAGATGCGCCTTGTAGTAAAGGACGAGCATCAGTTCTCTTGTGTGTCGCGTTTTGGCGGTACTTACGAAAGTGCCAAAGTGCTGCAGCAGATTTGTAAAGAACTGGAGGTAACCAAAACCATTATTTCTCTGTCTAATCATCCCGACCTGATGCTGTCGGAGTACGATTTCTTTGTTCCCGTAAGGCATAAAAGAAATACTCTGGCATTTGTACTCATCGGTGATTTTCATACCAAACCAGAATTAGTAAGCCACGAACTTAACTTTATTCAAACGCTAATTAATATCATCATTGTTGCCCTCGAGAATAAAAAGTTATTTAAAGAGCGGGTACACAGAGAGCGATATCAGCGTGATATGGAGCTTGCAAGCGAAGTGCAAAGCATGTTGGTGCCCTTGCAGTTACCTAAAAGCGATAGGTTCGAGATAGCTGCGACCTATCTTCCTCATGAAAATATAGGTGGCGATTATTTTGATTTCATCAGGTTAAACGAACATGAGTTTATCTGGTGCATTGCCGATGTTTCGGGAAAGGGAATTTCCGCTGCTTTACTGATGGCCAATCTGCAGGCTAGCTTACGGGCCTGGGCCTCGGTTGAAAGCAGTATGGAAAAGGTTGTTACCAAACTAAATGAAATTGTAACCTTTAACACAAAGGGCGAACGCTTTATAACCCTCTTTTTAGGGCGGTATAATGAATTAACCAGAGAGATGCAGTTTGTAAATGCCGGGCATAATTCCCCGATTCTCATAACAAACGAGGGTTCTCGCTTTTTGCAGGAGGGGACAACTCTTTTAGGTAGTTTTGATGCTTTGCCTTTTGTAAATACTGGCAGATTAACACTGCCGCCAAACTCTTTAATCTTCAATTACACAGACGGCTTAATTGAAAGCCCGGATGAGGATGTTTTTATCTCGGAAGAAGAGCTGGTGCATTTTTTGCAGGTACACAGGCATGTTCCGGTTGAAATAATTAACAAAAGTATTCTGGCCGACATACAGTCATCGCATAAAGCACGGATGAGTTCTGATGACATTACCTTGTTAACCATAAAAATACTTTAGTGTTGAGAAATAGAATTATAGCTTTTATGCTAAACCGCTATTTTATGATTTAATAAAGAATATGCTTTTCCCGTTTTATCAGAAGGATTTTATAGAGGCAGGGTGCGATGAAGCGGGCCGAGGCTGTCTTGCTGGTCCCGTGTTTGCGGCGGCAGTTATCTTACCCATAAACTTTAAGCATAAATTACTTACAGATTCTAAGCAGCTTTGTGAAGAAGATCGTTACGCATTGCGCAAAGTGATTCAAAAAAAGGCAGTTGCTTATGCCGTTGCCCAGGTAGATCATGAAGAAATAGACCGGATTAATATCCTCAATGCATCATTTCTGGCTATGCACAAGGCTCTGGATCAGTTAGAACAGCAATTCGGATTTATCCTGATTGACGGAAACCGGTTTAAAAAATATAACAACATCCCACACGAGTGCATTATTAAAGGCGACGGAAAATATTTTTCGATTGCGGCCGCATCAATTCTGGCCAAAACCTATCGCGACGATTATATGAAAACGATAGCAAACGAACACCCGGAATATGAATGGGCAAGTAACAAAGGCTATCCTACAATTAAACATCGCGAAGCGGTTTTAAAGCATGGTTTTTCTCCCTATCATCGCCGAACGTTCAGGGTTACTGATCCGCAGTTGGATTTATTTAAGCAAACCTCCCGAGAATCTGATCTGATAGCTGTCTGATTCTCCTTTTTTGATTATTTTTGGCCTCTCTTATTCAAAACATGAAGAATACCGCCTTATCGCAAAAGCATATTTCAATAGGTGCTAAAATGGTTCCGTTTGCCGGGTTTAATATGCCAGTACAATACGAAGGAATTAATGCAGAACATCAAACTGTAAGAACGGGTGTTGGGGTGTTTGATGTGAGCCATATGGGCGAATTCATCCTCAAGGGCGAAAAAGCCCTCGATCTTATCCAGAAAGTAACTTCAAACGATGCTTCAAAGCTGATTGACGGAAAGGTGCAATATTCTTGTCTGCCCAATACTACAGGTGGCATAGTTGACGATTTACTGGTTTATCGTATCGACGAGAAAACATATATGCTGGTAGTAAACGCATCTAATATTGAGAAAGATTGGAACTGGATTTCTCAGTACAATACGTTTGGGGTGGACATGAAAGATATTTCCGAACGAACCTCTTTATTGGCTATACAAGGCCCTAAATCAGCGGAAGCATTGCAGAGTTTAACTGATATTGATCTGGCTTCGATGGAGTATTATACTTTTAAAAAGGGAACCTTTGCGGGAATTGATAATGTTTTAGTTTCAGCAACCGGATACACTGGCGCGGGCGGGTTTGAAATATACTTCGATCAGCAGCATTCTGAAACAATTTGGGAAGCGATTTTTAAAGCAGGTGAGCATTTGGATATTAAGCCGATCGGTTTAGCCGCACGGGATACCTTACGACTTGAAATGGGGTTCTGCCTTTACGGAAACGACATTAATGATTCCACTTCACCTATAGAAGCGGGATTGGGCTGGGTTACTAAATTTTCGAAAGATTTTGTAAACAAAGAAGCTCTTGAGATACAAAAGAAGAACGGCGTTGAAAGAAAGCTTATAGGTTTCGAAATGATAGATCGTGGAATTCCCCGACATGATTACCCGGTGGTTGATGCTGCAGGTAAGGTAATTGGCATAGTTACATCAGGAACTCAATCACCATCGTTGCAAAAGGCAATCGGAATGGGTTACGTAAGTGCAAATCAGTCAAGTGAAGGGAATGAAATTTATATAAGCATCCGCAATAATCCGGTTAAAGCAAGGATTGTTAAGATGCCTTTCTACAAAGGATAAGAATGTCTAAAATAGTATCACTAAAATCAGATCGTTTAAAAATAGAGGTTTGTTTAACGCCGGCATTGTTGCCTTTGCATAAGCTGGAGAACAGCATTGCGGTGGTTATCGATATTTTCAGGGCTACCTCGTCTATTTGTTATGGCATAGAAAACGGTGCGGATGCGATTATTCCTGTTTCGAAAGTTGAAGAATGCGCCGCTTACCATGGAACAGGGTGCTTGCTTGCAGCCGAGCGTGATGGAGAAGTTGTAGAGGGTTTTGATTTTGGCAACTCTCCTTTTGCGTATACTCCTGAAAAAGTCGCGGGTAAAACGGTTGTGCTTACAACTACGAATGGAACGCATGCGATACAGCTTTCGAGAGCAGCCAAGCGGATTGTAATTGGTTCGTTTTTAAATTTAAGTTCGCTTACCGAGTGGTTGAGGGAGGAGCATGAAAATGTGATATTGGTATGTGCTGGCTGGAAGAATAACTTTAATCTGGAGGACACAATTTTCGCAGGGGCTGTTGTAAATCAACTAAAGTCGGATCGCTATGTACTTGACGACGCGGCCATCGCTGCCGAGGACCTGTATCTTATGGCGAAGGATGACCTCGGGAAATTTCTTTCAAAAAGTTCGCATAGCGAGCGCCTGAAAAAGCTGGGTATTGAGGAAGATATTGCGTTTTGTTTGAGAGTGGATGAGACGAGTGCAATACCTGTTTTAGAGGGGGATAGATTGGTGAAATTGTAAACTACTTTAGTTTCTCGTTATTCTTGTGCCTGTCGGCATCGCGAATGTTTTTCTTTTCGAGATTTTTTTGAAGAGCTTCAGTCAGGTCTATTCCAGTTTGATTAGCAAGACAGATTAGTACAAAAAGAACATCGGCCATTTCATCTCCTAAATCTACTTTCTTGTCAGATTCTTTGAATGATTGCTCGCCGTATTTCCTGGACATGATGCGGGCCACTTCCCCCACTTCTTCCATTAAGATGGCGGTGTTAGTGAGTTCGTTGAAATAGCGGATGCCGGTGGTGGTGATCCATTGGTCGACGGTAGTTTGAGCTTCTTTAATAGTCATATTGAATAATTTAACTGCCACGGAGGCACTAAGATTTTGTGTTAAGAATCGAGTGAATTCTTGTTTTTTTTATAATTTTGTTTCAAATGCGGCTTATGCCAGCAAGGAAAGAGAGGCGGTTTATTTCATGAACCGCTTTTCTGTTTTTTTAAGCCACCGCTTGTTCGGTGTTACTTGTTTCCGATTTGTTCCTATCCATATAATTTTTATCGTACTTTATTTTAGTTTTAAAGAGGGTATATGTCATTTCTAAGAGCCTCCGCTGGACGGCAACAGCTGCTTTCATTTTTATCCCATGTCTAGAAACCAAGTTTACAAAAATATCTTTAGCTCTCTGATCATATCGTATGGCTGCCAGTGCCGACAGGTGCATAGCCTTTCGTAAATGCTTATTACCTCTTTTTGATATTCTTGGTTTTCCTTTTACCGATGTTCCTGATTGCTTTTCCTAGATATCAAACCCTGCATAACTTGCCAGTTGGCGTCTGTTTTGGATTAATTCAAAGCCGTTAGTCTCAGTAAGAATGATCGCGGTCAATCCACCGATACCAGGAATACTGGTCATCAGCTTCACATGTTCTTTTACCTGATGATCTGCAGCTATTAAAGTATGGATTTCTGCCTTGACTTCCTGTTCTTGCTTATTAAGTATTTTTATACGCGCTTTTATTCGCTTAATACTACTTTGGCCAGGATAGGCCTCTGCTTCTTCTGCATGCAGCTGATTTTTAACGATCGTGCGCTCCTGAACTAATTGGTCCCTTTCACGAGTAAGTTGACGAAGCCTTCTGTATATCTCTTTGGGCGGCTGCCAAGTGTCAAGTTTGCGTTCCAATCTAAACCTTGCTATAGCTTCGGAAGCTGTTTTGTCTGTAATAGTTTTGGTTTCTAGCATACGCATGTAGTTGCTGATCTTATTAGGCAAGACAATACTTACCAGATGTTTCTTTTGATAAAGAAAATAGGCCAGCATCTCATGATATACACCCGTAGCCTCCATTACGAAACCCACTGAAACATCTGCCTCTGTATTTTTAATTACCCATTGCAAGCAGGCTTCAATCCCACTCTTGCTATTGGCAAAAACCTTGTGTGCATACAGTTCAGTACCTAAGTCATCGTACATTTTGGCCAGGCATACTACCAGTTCCTTTTGGGCTACATCAATACCTGCAACTTGCTTTACTGTTTTTCTCATGATCAATAATTAAATATTGAAAGTGAAAATCTCTCTTCGTTTTGTCTCCTGGTTGGATATTGAGAATATACCGCTTTGCCGTATTTCTTACATTCTGTTCAAACTCGAAGAGATAAAAAGAGTGGGGTTTTATCTTAGTGACAGTATACTTTTACAGTTACTTAGGCACGATTCACTCCCACTCTTTTCACTTTCTAATCAAATTTAATGATCCTTAACTATCAATCTCAAAGAACTATTTTACTTACTTTGTAAACATAGGAGGCACAAAGACACAAAGTAAAGCGCCTAGCCTTAGTGCCTTAGTGGCAAAAAGCATAACAAAGCAAAATGAACCAACGAAAATTTACTTCAAGCTTGTTCGCTTTACTGCTGCTGTTAGGCTCCCTTAGCACCTTTGGCCAAAGCCTCCCCACAGCCCTCCCCAAAGATGTAGGCCTTTCCGCAGAACGTCTCAACCGTATTGATGCAGTAATGAACGACTACATCAAACAAGGAAAAATGCCCGGAATGGTTGCCCTGGTGGCCCGTCATGGAAAAGTAGCCTACTTTAAATCCTTCGGAAAGATGGATCTGGAAGGAAACAGAGATATGCCAAAAGACGCTATGTTCCGCATTGCATCAATGACTAAAGCAGTAACATCTGTTGCCGTCATGACTTTATATGAAGAGGGCCGCTTTCTGTTAACCGATCCGGTTTCGAAATACATTCCTGAGTTTAAAAATCCAAAAGTGGTGATGAAATCGCCCACATCCGACAGTACCATACTTGTTCCTGCAAAAAGCGAGATCACCATTCGCCAATTGCTGAATCATACTTCAGGCATTACTTATGGTGATGGAAGACAAGGTGCATATTACCGCCAGGCAGGTATGACGGTGGGATTACTTCCAACATCTGGTACGATTGCCGAGAAGATCAAAGCTCTTGGTCCGTTGCCTTTAATTTCTCAGCCTGGTGAGGAATTTCATTACGGGATGTCGGTTGATGTGTTGGGATATTTAGTGGAAGTAATTAGCGGAATGCCCTTGGATCAATATATGCAGCAACGCATTTTTAATCCGTTGAAAATGAAAGATACCCACTTTACCCTGCCAGAAAGTAAGGCTTCACGTTTAGCGAATCTGTACAAACTGACAAACGGAAAGCTGGAAAAAGTAACAAAGTATTTTCCGTATCCTGCTAATCAAACATATTTCGCCGGAGGTGCTGGCCTGATTTCTACGCCTTCAGATTATTCCCGATTTGCGCAGATGCTATTAAACAAAGGGCAGTTAGATGGTTCCAGAATATTGAGCCGGAAAACTATTGAAGCCATGACCTCAAATTCTATCGGGAACCTTTTTATTTTCAATCCCTTTAAACATAACGGTATTATGGGCGATAAATTTGGATTAGGTTTTGGGATACGTACCGAGAGAGGCGTGTATGATGAATTAGAATCTATGGGCAGTTTTGGCTGGGACGGCGCATTTTACACCCGTTTCTGGGTAGATCCGAAGGAAGATCTGTTCGGAATCTTCATGTCGCAGGTGGATAGTAACTGGGATGAAAAATTAATCGGGAAGTTTAAGAATCTCGTTTATCAGTCGATTATTGATTAGCGGGTATAGTCATCGGATGATATAGATTTTAGTCATCGGATGAATATAGCATGATGCAAAGATTCATCCGATGACTAATCCTAAAAGAAAATCTTAAACGTAGTCCCTACATTAACCTCACTATCCACCATAATATTTCCTCCCAAAGATTCTACCTGGTTTTTGGTCAGGAACAAACCAACTCCCGTCGAGTCGGGATGGCTGTGAAAGGTTTTATACATTCCAAAGAGTTTCTCCTTGTATTTCACAAGATCGATTCCTAAACCGTTATCCGAAAAGGTCATAGCAACTCTCCCGTTTTCGATAGCGGTACTAATTTTAATCTCGGGCCTTATATCCGGCTTGCGGTACCTAATAGCATTGCTTAAGAAGTTATGGAAAATGCTTTCAAGATAGGCCGGTACATACTCCACTTTTTCGCATGCTGTAAAATCTGTTAGAATTATGGCACAGGATGCCATGATTTCCTTTTTAAGAACATCTCTTGCTACGGAGAAAACATCTTCAAAATATATAGGCGACTTAAGTTGCTTTGAAGCAGATTGCACTGCAACAATCTCATTTAAATCAGCAATGGTTTGATTCAGAGAGTCGGCAGCCTTTTTAGTCATTTCTAAAATAAGCGCCTTCTCTTCCTCCGATTCTTCATCCTCATAAATGCTTAATGTGCTGCGGATATTTCCGGCATGTGTTCTAAGATTATGCGACACAATATGAGTGAAGTTCATCATCCGCTTATTTTGCTCGTTAATAATTTCCATAGATTGCTCCAGAAGGATCTCTTTCTTCTTGGCTTCATCAATATCCTGTAGGGTTCCGCGAATGGCTACAACTTTCCCCAGATCGTCTACAACCGGTTGGGCTTTGATTCTTACCCATATTTCGCGATTTTTTGCGGTCACAAGTTTAGCTTCTGCATCGTAGGGCTTCCCGTCTTCAATTGCTTGGTTGTAAAGCTTAAGAAGCATTTCGGCAGATTCGGGTGTATACGAGTTGATCGAATTATCGAACGTTAGTTCAACATCCTCATCTATCTCTCTGATCTTATAAATTTCTTTTGTATACGTCATCTTGTTGTCGGGGAAAGTGATTTCCCAGCCCCCAACTTTCGCAATACCAGCTGTTTGCTCCAGCATAAGCTCTGATCGGTGCAGAAGTAACGATTTTTCAAGCAGTTCTTCTTCGTGCTGTTTTCTTACAAAATCGATTTCATTTAGTTTTCTTGCGAAAAAATACGACAAAATGAACGAAAGCAGTGCTATCACTACTACGTGGATGGCTACACCAAATTCTGTATTATACAAGTCGAGACGTTGTCCGATGATGCGTAATGAGCCTGTAACCACCGGTATAATGATGAGGAGGGGTAAAATACGCCTTGCCATAACTCCCCCAAGCTTTTTCGACATGAGGGGGCGCATATAACCTTTGTCGGCATGAGTAAAAGCCATACCGAACGAAAGGGTGAGAAAACAAACACAGGTATTCAGAGCCATAGGGGTTAACACAGAAGCTCCGATCATGGAACTAAAGTTAAACAGATACCCGCACAGGTATATAGCACTAACCGCAAAGCAGCCAATTATCAGTGCCTGAAACAAGTATTCCTTGCTTTTAATCTTTGTAAGCGTGAATGCCAGTGCGGTATTTAAAAGTAAAAGGTTAAATACACTTGCCGGTGAGATCTTGCTTGTTTGAGTTTGATCAGAAAAGAGAATGCTATCGATCTCAAACCCCAGGGGATAGTAAGGTTGAATAAGTTTTGGGAGAACGATAAAAGCATTAACGATAAGAATTGTACTGGTAAACAATGATACGCCCTTTATTGCATGCTTACTTTTCCAGATAAGCCACATTCCAAACAATATGAAATCAAATGCAAGCACCGGGTTCATTGCGATAAACCCATTTGCTATGCTCCTTAAGCTGCTAATATTAAATACCCAGCCCGATAACGCCCCAATGGCTATCAGGCTCACTATAACTCCACATTGATACTGTACCGAGAGATGCCGTTGAGGAGCGCTAATCTTTTTCTTTCTCATTGATATTTGATACGCACAACTAGTATCGGGTGTTACGTTATTAAGGAGAGATATTTAGTTAATATGTCATAATTTTGTTTTTCATAGTACTTATTCGGTCCACTCATTGTATGAATTTGAAAACCTCTGTTTTACTACTTCTGTTAGCTGCCAGTAACACATTTATATCTGCGCAGGTAAGTCTTCCTAAAATTATTGGAAGCAACATGATCTTACAACGGGAAAAGCCTCTGCCCGTATGGGGCTGGGCCAAAGCCGGTGAAGCTGTTACCGTAAGTTTTGCAGGTCAGCAGAAAGCTACAAAAGCAGATGTATCTGGGTATTGGGAAGTAATTTTATCGCCCTTAAAGGCTAATGCCAAACCGCAGGAAATGACTATTTCGGCAAGCAATGTGATAAAGCTTTCAAACTTGCTGATAGGCGAGGTATGGCTAGCCTCCGGCCAGTCCAACATGGAATATCCCATGAACCGGACGCTTTACAAATATGCAAAGCCAGGCCGGGGAATAGACAGCGCAGAAACTGAACTGAAAAACAGCTATCCAACTATCCGAATCTTCCTCGTTGAGAAAAAGTTGAGTACGCCCGATGTAACCAGCAATGGCTGGAACGAAGCTAGCGGAGAAACTCTTGAGAGATTTTCTGCCGCCGGTTTTTACTTCGCTAAGAATATCCAAAAAGATCTTAATGTGCCAATTGGGATAATTTCATCTTCATGGGGTGGAAGCAGAATAGAGCCATGGACACCAGCGGAGGCATATAAATCTTTGCCTGTATTTGCTGCTGATGTTAAAGCGAATCCTGCGGTGATGGATGGTTCGCCGGTTGCCAGAAACTACACCAGCATGATCTTGCCACTTGCACCTTTTGCGCTTCGCGGATTTCTTTGGTACCAGGGAGAATCTAATTTGATGGTGCATGATGGGATGAAGTATGCCGACAAAATGCAGGCATTAGTTGAAGGTTGGCGCAAGCAGTGGGGCGATAATAAACTGCCTTTTTACTATGTGCAAATTGCACCATATTACTATACTAAACGTAAAGATAAATTAGCCCACACTTCCGAAACCTTAGCGGAATTGTGGGAAGCACAAACCCAATCACTTAAAATTTCTGAAACCGGGATGGCAGTAACAACTGATCTCGTCGACAACCTTGCAGACATTCACCCCTCTTACAAATGGGAAGTTGGCCGCCGACTGGCTCTATTAGCGTTGGATAAAACGTACGATAAAAATGTAGTTAGCAGCGGCCCTGTTTTCAAGAAGATGAAAGTAAAGGGAAATACTGCCTTACTCTCTTTTAGCAATGACGTGGGCTTAAAAAGTTCTGACGGAAAGGAGCTAACCTGGTTTACCGTAGCCGGTAGCGATGGAAAGTTTGTGCCTGCAACTGCAAAAGTTGTTGGCGAAACAGTATATGTATCTGCTCCGGGTGTTTCTAAGCCGGTAAATGTGCGATTTGCCTGGAACGAAACGGCTATGCCAAATTTGGTAAATGCTGCCGGGCTTCCTGCTGTTCCGTTCAGAAGTAATGGGCTTCAGTGGAGCTATAAAAAGTAGAGGATTATAACAACCTGTTCCACTCGGGATGCCGCTTTAAATATAGCTGAACGTAAGAACAATAGGGTGCCAGTTTTAAGTTGTGCTCTTCTATGTATTGAAATGTTTTCTCTACCATAGCCGCTGCCACACCCTTTCCCTCAAGTTCTTCCGGTACTTCGGTATGTACCAGATAAATGGTATCCCCTTTTCTCTTAAAATCAATTAGCGACAGATGGTTATCAACAGTGAATTCAAACCGGTGGTCGTTTTCGTTATAAATTAGCGGGGTTTCCTCGTATTTCATTCGTAAAGCTTAATGATGTTAAACAGGCAATGTACGAGGTGGTTTCTTTTTTATGCGAACTATTCTTTCACAGTGAGGCGCTTTGCTTTACCCGAAAACTTAGTGGCATTAAAAAATTCGAGTTTTACCTGTCGTAATGTCTTAATGAAATCAAAAAGTTTCGCTTCAATCTCTGAATGCAAGGCGTTTAGGTGCGCTTCATTTTCAACGTGGTTCTTATCAAGCAAATCGCTTAATTGGTTTTGATGTTGAATAATTACTTTCCTGATATTCTCTTTACGTTGATCAAGTGATTCGAAATGATTAGCAATGCTTTGTATCAGCATTACGTTTTCCTCTTCTACATTCGGGAGAAAGTATCTTGCGATTAAAGATTCGAAGTAATTAATTTCCTGTTCGAAAAAAGCAATGTCTGAAAGCCAGTGGGTAGTTAATACATAAAGTTCTTCTACGCTAAACTCATGTAAAAATCCGGTGGAGGATAAAATTTTTGATTCCATTTTAAAATTTCGTTTTACAATTTGCAAATGCTGCAATGAGACGCATAACCAGAAACGGTATTCATACGGCTGCGCTTAGCAAATGGTTCTAAGTTTCTCAATGTCTGGAGCTAATGCGTTGATTTGTTGATGATTTATGTGATAGGAAAGCATCTGTTTACCGAGCAAATCCCCCAAACATGTGATTGATGCGCCCTGTAACAAGGCATACATTTGTATCATTCTAATAACCCAAACCATGACGCAATCACAATACCTGGAATTAGTAGAAGGCTGTAAAAACGGCGATAGAAATGCTCAGGAACAGCTATACAAAAAACTTTCATCGAAAATGTACGGTGTATGTTTACGATATGCGAGAGATAATTTTGAAGCCGAGGATATTTTGCAAAACGGCTTTATAAAAGTCTTTTCAAAAATTCACTATTTTAATGGTGTGGGTTCTTTTGAAGGCTGGGTTAGAAAAATAATGGTCAATACTGCTATTGAGCATTACCGGAAGAATAAATATATCTCATGCTCTATCGATATATCAGAAAATGTAAATGCGTATTCGCCGGCGGTTTATCAGGACGGGTTGGAAGCGAAGGATATAATGCGTTTGATTACCGGCTTACCCGCATCGTATCGCTTAGTGTTTAATATGTTTGCCATAGAAGGATACTCACATCAGGAGATCTCTAAAGAATTAGGTATTTCAGAAATACTTTCGAGAACACAGTTAAGCCGTGCAAGGGGAATACTGAAAGAAAAGATTTCTTTGTTGGAAACAAGGAGTAAAAAATACCTGAAACTGGTTACCGCTTAGTCGAATTCCTTATTTCCTAACCCCGAAGTCCGTAGCCCTTAACTTTGACAAATTCTAAATTTGTCAAAGTTAATACGCTCCGCCTTAACGGATACTCTAACTAAACATTTTCCCTTTAAAAGCTTTAGCAACCGCTTCGCTTTTAGAATTTACATGAAGCTTTTCGTATATTTTTTTGATGTGAGAGCGCACTGTATCTATCGCGATAAACATTTCAGCAGCTATCATTTTATAGCTGTAACCGTTTACTAAAAGTTGTAAAACTTCAGTTTCCCTTTCAGATAATTTATAATCCTGTTGCTTATCGCCCGGATTAGGCATTGCCGAGAACATTTTTAGTACCTGCGTTGCGATAGAAGAACTCATAGGTGCGCCGCCAGTATTCGCTTCTTGTATATACTCAAGTAATTTTGCCGGAGGCGTTTTTTTCAGGATGTAACCGTTTGCTCCGTTTTTGATGGCTTCAAATACATTTTGGTTGTCGTCAAAAACAGTGAGCATCAGTATTTTAACATCTGTACTTACTTCCCGCAACATTTTCAAACCTTCAATGCCTGTGGTTTCAGGCATGTCGATATCCATCAGTATAACATTTGGTTTAAGGCTGTTATACTGGCTTACAATATTGGTGGGATTGGAAAATGCTCCTACTACGGTAAAGCCATCCGAGCCGTTTAAAAGGAGAAACAGGCCTTCCCGCAATTGAGGATTATCTTCGTATAATACAATCTTTATCATCTTAGCTTTCTCGAAGGAAAATTAGGGAAATCAACACTGCTTCGCAATCACATATTTATGTTAACGGAAGTTCAAGGCAAATTTCGGTTCCTTTGTTAATTTCAGACTTAATACTGAACTTCGCTTTCAACCTGTCGCTTCGTTTTTTCATGTTGATGAGTCCGTTGCCATTTTCAGATTCTTTTACAATAAATCCCCTTCCATTATCCTCAATCTGTAAAATCAGCTTTTTATCTTTTTTATAAAAGTTAATATTGGCGGTAGTTGCCCGCGAATATTTTGCAAGATTATTTATCGCCTCTTTAAAAATAAGAAAAAGATCACGGCGGGCTTCCATATCGAGGGTTATCTCTTTAACTTTTTCGTCAAGCATAAATGTATATTCTATGTTTTTTGGCTCAAGAATTCCTGCGGCGAATTCGCGCATACGGGCGGTGATTTTTTGAATACTATCATTAGATGGTTTAATGCTCCACACAATGTCATCCATCGATTCCATCATTCGCACACTGTTGTCGGATATTTTATCGATATAATCTTCCGCGCTTTTCGTGTCCGACTTGATCTTGAGTTTTACCATCTCGCTAAGAATATTGATGGTGCTTAATGTAGAGCCCATGTCATCGTGTAAATCGCGGGCTACACGTTCTCTTATTTTTTGTACTTGCAGCAATTGATTTAATCGTAATCTGTAAACCAGATAGATCAGAAGAGCTACTGATACTGAAATTAGGAGTATGAACCACCATGTTTGCCAGAACGCCGGATAAATACGAATGGGCAGCGTGGTAATATCACTTGATTCAAGCCCCTGGCTATTTACCGATTTAACTTCGAACGTATAATCGCCAGGTGGCAAATAGGCGTAATTTGCGGCAATGGGGCCGTCTGATTTTACCCAGTTATCATCGGCACCAGCCAGTTTATAATAATACTTAAGCTTATTGCGGCGGTTATAGTTTAGTGTAGCAAATTCTATGGTGATTGAATTTTGGTCGTTGTTAAGGCCAAGTCTGTCGAGTTTAAGAATAGAATCTACCGGTAGTGTTTTGTTGAAGAGTTTAAAATCCGTTATAGTTACGTTGTCGGGCCGTTTTTTGTCTTTTATTAAATCGGGGTCAAACACAACGTAATTATTGCCTCCGGCAAACAGAAGCAGGTTGTTTTTTAATTTTATACTGGTTTGAAGCAAATTATCAGCACTGGTGGTTGTAATTAAGCCATCCTTTTGATCATATAGTCTGAAAAAACCGCGTTTATAATCATAGGTACACAGGCCCCCAATGGTACTCACCCATAAGTCGCCGGTTTTATCAAGCTGAAGAGAAGATACCGATGTAAAAGGAAGTCCGTCATACAAAGTAAGCTGTTTAACTTTTCGGGTGTTGATGTTGATAATATCCAAATTAGCCGCCGCTACATAAAATATGCTGTCGTTATATTGAATAATATCACGAACTATATCATCAGATAGTTTGTATCCCGGCTTTGCATTTGTTGTAAAGTGCTGAATTATTTTGCCGTTAGTAGTGTTAATTGCATATAAGCCCTTTCCTTCTGTAGCAACCCATAATGTTTGCTGTTTATCGAAGTAAAGTTTGGTAATTCCCGCATCAAGGTTTACTAGCGTTTCAAATTTAAGTGAGCTGATATTAGCAGCAGCAAGTTTTACGATTTTTCCGCTTTGGGTTGCGAACCACAAATTGCCCGCAGGGTCTTCGGTTACCTGCCTTACGGTTTGATTAGCGAAAATTGGTGGCACCAAAAATTTTGAAGTTCGTAGTTTCGGGTCGAACCTTATTAAGCGGCCGCTTTGGCAGGCAAGCCAAACAGATTTGCTAGCCTTATGCTCTTCCATGTCCCAAACTTTTTGAAATGCATTATCATTTTTTGGTTGATTTTGGTAGATAAGGTTTCTGTATTGATGATCGGGCCTAAATCTTCCCTTTATAGATTTCAGGGCTTCAATGTCTCTTCCCCATGTACTAAAAAGTAAATGCGAGCCTGATGTTTGAAGGATAGATGTAATAGCGTCTTCGCTATGCACTTTCGTAATTACACCATGTTTCGCTTCGTTAAAAATTGCCTTTGCCGCATATAAACCATTATCTGTTGCAATCCAAACATTCTTTTCACGGTCTTCGAAAATATGATTGATGGAATTAAACTTTATGCCGTAGTTGGAGCTATTGTTATAAAAGGTATAAAAAGCTCTCTCCTGCTGCCCGTAAATTTTTAGAAAATGCAAGCCATAGGCCCATAAAATCCCCCGCGATTCTTTAAAATCCCGTATTTCAAAATAACCCCGGTCCGAATTCAGGCCCGCGGTGTCGGTAGTAAATCGGCTGCTACTTTCGTCATAGCAATAGGTTTTGGTCGAGCCGTTCAGCCAGCTAACTATCCAGTATCTTCTTTGCTTATCGATGTGCAGGTGGGTTACATTCTTAAATAAGCCAGGTTGTTTTTTAAACTCTTTGTTCCATAACGGCTGCGTATGGTCGTAAATTTTTTTGTCTTTGAAGTTATAAAGGGCGAGTCCCTTATCTGTCGAGAGCCAATAATTTCCGGTGCTGCGATCTTCAAAAGCATGATTAATACCCAGGTGCGGGGGAACATAAATAACACTTCTGTTCTCTTCGAAAACTTGTTTCGTATCGTTGTAAACAAAGATACCCACCTTTACAATGGTTAATAACAGGTTGCCTTTATAATCCCTTCTTAAATAATATTCCGCCCGTGCTGGTACCGGATGTTTGGTTACTACTTTTACCTCTTTAAATGTATAATTAAAGGTGTTAAATGTGCCAATCCGGCTCCCCATTCTAATCCACATGGTGCTTCTGGCATCTCTTAAAATTTGATGTACCGCTAATGCGGGAAGCTTTTGCTGATTGGAGTTTTGGTAAAAGCTGGTAAATTTACTTCCGTCGAAGCGTTGAAGGCCATTATCGGTACCCACCCAAATTAACCCTCTCGGATCTTGCCATACGCAGTTAACGAAGTTTGAAGCTAAGCCGTCGCTTACAGAATAATGCGAAAATAGAATTTCTACAGCGAGAGAATTACTAGCTAAAGAACAACAAAAGTACATTATCAGACATAGCCTGACTACGGTAAGTTTTAACATTTTTATTACTCATCAACCTCGTTGGCAAAGGTTTAGGGCATCAAATTACGAATAAGATGACATGTTTAAGGAAAGAAAATAAATATCCTTGCTTTCTGGCCTATTACCTGATAAAAAACAAGGCAGGTTATGATGCGGGCTTTCGCAGATACATATAGCTCAATATCAGCAAACAAAGCATGCCCAGTAAAAAGCCGCCCAATACATCTGTAAACCAGTGCGCACCCAAATAAACTCTGGAGATTGGAACCATGAAGATTTGAAAGAGCGAAATACCGCCAACGGTAATGCGAATGCTTCTCGGTATGGTTTTTAAGTGGTGCATTAAAAGAGCGAGAAAGCCAAAAAATACTACATAAAAAAGCACATGGCCACTGGGGAAACTTTGCCGTTTGGTTTGTTCAATTATTCTAACAACGTCTTCTGTTGGCCGGGGCCGGTTAATCAGAATTTTTAAACCCGAACTTACCACTCCCGAAATTCCGGTTAAACAGATGTATAAAGCCTCTTTCCTTAATTTAAATAAAAAAAATATCAGGGCACTTACAATTACGAGTATAAACGAATAGGGAAAAATCCCTACCGAGCTTACAATTTTCATTAAATTATCTAAAATAGGATGCTGATGCTCCTGGATCTCTTCGGAAAACTCTTTGTCGATAACCGATTCCGGAAAGGTGACTATAAGTATGGTGAGTGCTATAAACCCAAGGGTTATGATACCAAGTACATAACATAAAAGACGTTTTCTATAAGGACTCATGGAGTATAACCTTCGCTAAATTAACATTTAAAATCACCATCAGTTTCATGTTTGAAACACTAAGTGTATTATTATGTTAAGTGGGTAATGATTAATCATCATTAAAAAATGAAACAAATTCTAATAACCGTTATAGTACTTTATTTAGCATTTCCAGGTTTCGCACAAACCGGATATACCGTAAACGATAGTACATCAATTGGCGATACCGCCAAATTACTTCTTAAAGATACAGCAGGCATTCAAAAAAAACCCGACAAGAAGGCCAGGCGTATTTCGCCGACAGGAGATCTACGCGCAATAGACGGCTTGTTTTTGGGCCTGGGTTTTAGAATCCAGGGACAAAAGTCAATCGATTCCGCTTATCAGAAAGTTACAGCAATTAAAGGTTTGCGCACAAAAGCCCTCATTTTCGAATATCGGGCCGAGTGGCTTTCGGTACTTAAAAATACCGACATAACCTTGGGTGGTCTGGCGGATATTAAGGGAAATATTCTCAACTTTTTCGGGAGAGGAAATAATACATTATTCGACCAAAGCGGCGATTTCAGAGTATTTTACCGGGTAAATTTCTCATTCTATCAACTGGAACCTGCTTTTCGTGTTCGTTTGCCCGGCAATTCGTCTATAAGCTTTGGCCCGGCACTTCAGCATTTTGTGTTTAATCCCGGCGATAATCCCGGCCGTTATATTAATAGCCCAGCAATAATAAATCAATACGAACATTTACAGGAGACTAAAACCCACGGGGGACTGATTTTGAATCTGAACCGCGATACCCGCGACAATTTAAGATCCCCTACCAAGGGCCACTATTTCAATTTACGTGTACACGGATATCGGGGGCTAAACAATAAATCGAGTGATTATACTCAGGCATTTCCTCAGTTTTCGTTTTACAAATCTCTCGATAAAACTGGAAATATTGTTTTGGCTAACCGTATCGGAGCCGGGTTTACTCTTGGCAAAACAGCATTTTATCAAAGTGCTTTCCTTGGTAGCCAGGAAAATTTGCTCGGCTACCGTAAATTTCGTTTCGCCGGCGATAACCTTTTATACAACAATCTCGAAGCACGGATCACTTTCCCTCGTTTTCTTCGCTCTATACTCCGCGGGAAAACCGGTATTATCGGGTTTTATGATGTGGGAAGGGTTTGGATAAAGGAAGAAGAATCTGACGCGATCCACCATGGCTATGGTGCGGCAATCTTCTTAACGCCATTTAATCGCTTTTTTGTAAGAGTAGATGCGGGATTCTCTAAAGAAGGATTGCAACCCACGGTAGCACTGAGGCAGCGTTTCTAATGAGCGGACATCTAACCATGGATGTTATAATGGGTGTTTTCCTTGCTGCACACCCCGGTTTTTAACTTCTATGAATATATGTGTATTTACCTCACTTAATCATCGGTATTATGGAAATAGGTACTTCGTCAGACTTAGTACAGGCTACTATGACAGATGCTGCGATTCTGTATCGAATAGAAGCGTTTTATTTTGGCGTCCAGCAATCCGACATCCCAGCAAAATTTAACATACGGAGGCTGTGTCCTCCCGTCAGTGCCGGTAAGAATGGGGCCCTGTGCAGGGGAAGGGCCTTGGCTTGTTTTCTGAAGCTCGGTCAGTGGGTTTGGGAAAGCAAGGCGCAGCCCGTGTGAACTGATGCCACATTGCTTTCAGTGTTTTCAGTGTTTTTAGAGATTACCTCCTCATCAGAAAGTTACACCCTCTTTTTTACTTACTTACTCCGAACAATCAACTAACAATTTCTTAAGTATGTCTACCGTAACAGGTTTAGGGATAAAATCAATTACCATCGGGTAGCGTTTAGACCGTTCTTTATCTTCGGGATTTATCGAAGAGGATAGTACTATTATTTTAGTATGCCGCAACTTCGGAAAAATTGATTTTGTAAATTCTTCCAAAAAATCCCAGCCGTCCATTACCGGCATATTCAAATCAAGAAACACCAATTTGGGGTACGCCAGTTCCTCTTCGGGCTTGTTAAGCAATTCTATATAATAATCAAGAGCTAATCGCCCGTTTAAAGCGGTTATAGTTTCTCGCGCGAAGAATGCTTTATCAACCAGCATTTTATTTAGCATCAGGGCAACGCTATCATCATCAATGAACAGAACTTTGTTCAGCATATATTTTGTTAAACGTTAAAATGAACTTTGTTCCTATGTTTAAAGCACTCTCTATTTCAATACTACCACCAAGTGCTTCCATGTGTGTTTTTACCAGATACAACCCCAGTCCCTTACTGTCCGGATGGTTATGAAACTTTTGGTACAAGCCAAAAATCTTGGTTTTACAGCTTTCTAAGTCCAGGCCAATTCCATTATCCTGAAAACAGACTACGGTTTTATCTTCAAATTCCTCTAGTTTTAATGTCAGTTTCAGCCTTCGTTCGGCCGATCTGTATTTTAGAGCATTGGTTAGCAAGTTAAGAAATATACTTTCGAGATAAGCCTTGTTAAAGTGAATAATGCTGCCGGGTTTCAGATCTGCCTCAATTTCAGGGTCAATCTTTTCAATAAGATTAGAAACCTGCCCGAATATTTTTTCTATTAAACCCGGTACATGGATATCTTCAAGCTCCATGGTCGAATTTTCTTTAATATACAGGATACTTAAAAGGTCGTTTATGGTGTCGTTTAAAGAGTTTGTTGAAATTTTAAATCCATTTATAATTTCTTTTAATGACTGGTCTTCAACGTGTGTAAAATTTAACAGGCCTAACAAGCCGAGCAGGTTTGATACCGGTGCCCTCAAATTATGCGATGTGATATAAGAAAACTGTCGGAGGTCTTTATTATGGCGGGTAAGCTGTTGAATAAGCACCTCTCGTTCATGTTCATGTTTTTTTCGTTCGGTTATATCCCGATAGTTGAAAATGGTAGCTTTAACACTTTCATCTCTCTCTAAATTGGTAGCGGTGCCTTCTATCCAGATATAATCTTCGTTTTTATGGATGATTCTGAATTGTCCGAAAATCGGTTTTCCCGGATTGGCCGATAAATCCTGATAAAGTTTATGGCATTTCTCCAAATCATCAGGGTAAATGTGGTCGAACAATGAAGTTCCGGTTCTCTCTTTTAGAGGGTATCCGGTCATTCGTTCTACAGCCGGACTTTCATAAATAATTTCGGACGAGGAATTAGTAATCGTAATCCCGTCGGTGCTGTTTTCGATCAAGGCACGAAAACGCTTTTCGCTGTTAGAAAGTTCGCGCGTGCGCTCTTTTACCTTATGTTCTAACTCGGTGTAAAACTGTTTTAGTTTCTCATCCTGTTCCCTTTTTTCAGTAATATCTTCGGATATTCCAACAATGTATAGCGGCAAACCGTTTTCGTCCTTAACCGGAATCTTCTTGGTTCTTAGCCAGCGCTCGCCATCTTTCGTATAAACAGGCTCTTCTTCAATTACTACAACGGTTTCGTTTTCAAAAACTTCCCAGTCTTTTTTCTTAAAAAACTCCGCCTGCTCTTTCGGAAACACGTCATCATCGGTTTTGCCGATATATTCCTGGCGAGAGATTCCGAGTAATTGTTCGCCGGCTTTGTTAAGTGCCGCAAACCGAAGTTCCCTGCCTTTTTTTACAAATATCATGTTAGGGATATTCTCAAGTATAGTTTCAAGAAACCGGTTACTGTTTTTAATTTCTGTTTCAGCTTTCTCGCGTTCGTCAATTTCAGCCTCAAGGCTAAGGCCTAATTTATTAGCTTCTTTAACAGAGTTTAATATGGTGAAGAGGAAAATAATTAATACGGCCCCGAAAAATAATACGGTGCCCTGCGCGGCGGTGTATAATCCCGATTTTTCACTATATAATCTTATAATCCCGAAAAATAAAGGGGTAAGAAAAAGCATTGGCAATAGTTTGCGGGCAATATGTCCGCCACTGTAAGGACTGATTATTTCGGCCATATAGCCCTTGTTTTTTCCGGCCAGAAGTATAGATACCGCTAATAGCAGAAGCAAAATGGTTTCAGGAACCGATATGTAGCGGATTTGAAACGGGATAAAAAACTCGGGCATTTGATAGGCATATCCTATAAGTAAAAGTACCGCTATAGATATAATGAGCAAGGCTACCGAATGCGCGAATGACGGCTTGCCGCTGTTGAGAAACAAAAGGGAAATTCCTGTTAAAAGAAATAAAAAAGCGGAGTTTTCAGGTATGATTAACGCGGAGTTTTCGATAGCCATACCCCTGTTAAAATGCAATAAAATGCTTATTAGAGCAATAAATATAATTGTTAATGATGTGAGTCTGGCGATATTGGTATATCGTAACGAATGCGTGGTTTTTTCGGGTATAATTAATAAAGCAGACAGTATAATTAAAATAAGATACGGTAGGGGATAGAATCTGTATGAAGGCGAAAGCGGAGCGTCAATTATTTTAAGCCACCAATTAAAAAAACCAAAGCAGACTGCCCCCAGAATTATCAAAGTGATGATAACCTTTAATTTCTCGAGAGAAAGCAGAATAGAGGGACCTTCAATATTAACTGATCTGTGTTTTTTCAAGGGAACTTAATTTATGGTTTTCTGCCAGCCCCTCTCAAAGCCAGCGACAATCAGATTACCCCGCCGTCAGGCTGATTCGCCGACCGAATTTTTGATTCACCGTAACAATCTTTCGACAGGTTTAAAATATGGGCAGCATCTTTGAGACAGCCTCTTTTTTTATCTGAAAACGGGTATACGGGGAATGCAACCCAATGGTTATGATACACCGTAAAAAAAGGCTTCAGATTTTCATTCCTCAAAGGCGGTTTTTTAACGTTGTTATCGCTTTTAGCATAACAAAAATGATACGCGGTGTTTAACGGGCTCTCTGTATTTTGTTTGTAATTTGGATTGCCAATAAAGCCGGGGTGATAATCACAGAGCTTTTTAAAATCGAATCAATTGAGCTATGACTAAAAAGAGATTTTTTTTATTCCTGAGTGCATCTCTATTGCTGTCATTTTCGGCATATCCGCAAATAGGCAAAAGATTTCCTTCCGAACGTAAGGTGGTAAAGGATCCGGTTACGGGAACCATGCTCACTTTTTTAACAAGTACTCCCAACGGGGATAGCAAAATTTATCCCACACATCCTCAATGGACTTCGGACGGACAGTGGATAATTTTCAGGTCTGGCCGCGTTGCCGACGAAGCGATGGCTGTTAATGAAAATACAGGCGATTTAATACAAGTTACCGAAGGAGGATATAGCGGGGCTTTGTGCATTGCTCAAAAATCTATGAAGCTGTATTTTTTGCGTGATGCAAACAGAATACCAAGGGCTGCGCCAACTGATACCACTCAACGGCAGAGGCGCGGAGGTAATCGTTCCATGCAGGTTATCGAAGTCGACCTGGCAAAAGTTTTCGCCGATAGTAAAGCGGGCAAGATGCGGGCCTCTTCAAATTACCAGCGTATTTGCGGAACCACTCCCGCTGCCATGGGAGCAAGTGGTGATCTGGCGCTGGATGGTGGCGAAGAGACAGTTTATTTCCGTGTAGGGAAGGAAGAATCAGCAAAATATTTAGCAGCAGGAACAAAAATATCTGAAACATTCGGCCCTCGTAATATGGGTGCAGGCCCGGCAGGAATTGCCAAAATGAATATTAAAACAGGAGAGATTAAACACGTAGTGTCTGTGCCTTTTCAAGTGGGGCATATACAATCCAACCCCTGGTATCCCGGAGAAATAGTTTTTTGCTGGGAAACCGGCGGGAAATCTCCGCAACGTACCTGGACAGTAATGGCCGATGGAACTGGCCTGCGTCCCTTATATCCCGAAGCAGATTATGAGTGGGTAACACATGAAGCCGTTATATCGCGCGATGAAGTTGCATTGGCGATAATGGGACACAGAAAGATTCCGGGAACCCAAACTACCGGAGTTAATCAGCCCGGAACGGCAGTTGGCGGTGCCAATCCCGGACAGGAAAGTGCATGGGGCCCTTCGGGCACACGCGAAAAGCCTACTGGTTTGGCGATCATAAATCTTAGAACGCGCGAAATGACCATTGCAGGCCAAACACCAAGCGGTAGCGGTTTATGGCACGTGCACGGTTCTCCCGACGGGCGATGGGCCACTGGCGATGATTTTTCGAGAACACTTTACCTTATCGACAGGCATACCAAAGAAATGATCCCTCTTACAACGGGTCATAAAGAAACGGCTTCTGATCATATTCATCCCACTTTCAGTGCCGACGGAACGCGGATTCAAATTCAATCGGCAATGTTGTCTGAGGATAATAAATCTATGAATATTTGTATTGTTCCGGTACCCGAGGCCTGGTTGAAAAGGACATATAAGTAGAATAAAAGCTTTATCAAAAAGTCTGTTCTCAAAAGTCGATAACATTTAGATTCTTGGCATTAGGTGGAGAGGTGATTTTTCGCGGTTCTCGGGATGGAGGGTGTATGCGAGCGCCAAAGGAGATAAAGTAGAGAGTGCTGACGCGTCATTTTATCCAACATCTGGCGGGATCAGAATCTGACTTGTGCCTAAGGTTTTAATTGAGTTGAAAAGGTGCTGAACCGCTGCTATTTTCTGGAAGCCCTGCTGTTCCTCCAAGTCCGCCCCATGCACAGGCAAACCACACTTCGGGCTTTCCGTACCATCAGGTTTAAAATGCAAAGCAGGTACGTTGTAGGGGAGGTTGCTGGTGTGCTAAAATTGAAAATATAAATGGCTATACGATGAGCATTAACTGATTTTATCATCTTTATAGGGCAGGTTGCAGATGCATAGGTAGGCAGATGTTTGGCGAGTGTGCAGCCCAAGCCCCTGCGCAGCCGGCCTCAAAAGAACGTATAAGTAGAATAAAAAGCAGCTGTAGAAGAGGCTGTCTCAAAAGGATAGCCTCTTTTTTATTTCAAGCGGTTTTTGTATTTTAAAGGCATGGGAACCACGCCTGTTTTTAAGCCCTACGATTCCGATCAGTTGCAATTGCTTCCACCCAGCCTGGAAGAACTGGT
>JACMJM010000055.1 GCA_014380615.1 Sphingobacteriaceae bacterium | reverse complement strand
TTCAATCTTATGTGAGCGCGCCATCACCAGCAGTTCCTGGTGCTGATCCGGACTTATTCCGATAGGTTGAGCTATTCTTCCCATAGCCCTAATATACAAATTTTTTTAGTTAATTAACTTAAGAATTATTACACTAGCTAAAACCTCAAGATACTTAAATACAGGTTCATTTAACGCCTTAACAGCCGCATTTATTTTGAACAAAAAAGGGCAGCCTTTAGCCACCCTATTTTCCGTATATCACCCAGGAAGCTACAAAGCTCCCTCTTTAATTTCATCTACCACCGCCGGATCGAGCAAGGTGCTCGTATCTCCCAGATTCGATGTATCTCCTTCAGCGATTTTGCGAAGTATACGTCTCATAATTTTCCCCGAACGTGTTTTCGGCAAGCCGGTAACAAATTGAATTTTATCAGGCTTGGCGATGGCACCGATTATCCGGGTAACCGTTTGAAGGATATTTTTTCGGGTTAATTCTTTATCATGCTCCGAAGTACCAAGAATCACGTAAGCGTAAACACCCTGTCCCTTAATCTCATGCGGATAACCCACTACGGCACTCTCCACCACATCCGAATGCATATTGATGGCATTCTCTACTTCGGCAGTACCAATGCGGTGTCCCGAAACGTTTAATACATCGTCTACCCTGCCAGTAATGCGGTAATAGCCATCATCATCGCGTAAGCAGCCGTCGCCTGTAAAATACATGTTCTCATAAGCAGAGAAATAAGTCTGGCGGCAACGCTCATGGTCGCCGTAAGTTGTGCGAATAATTCCGGGCCATGGAAATTTAATACATAGGTTCCCACTTACGCCGTTTCCTTCTATCTCCTTGCCTGCTTCATCAACCAAAACAGGTTGTATCCCCGGAAGGGGTAAAGTTGCGTAGCCAGGCTTTGTAGGCGTAACTCCGGCAATCGGCGAGATCATTATTCCGCCGGTTTCTGTTTGCCACCAGGTATCTACTATCGGGGCGTTTTTATGGCCTATTTTCTCATTAAACCAATGCCATGCTTCTTCATTGATAGGCTCACCAACCGAACCAAGCTTTTTAATAGTACTCAGATCTTTGCCTTTTAAGGGCTCTTCGCCAAAACTCATTAATGAGCGGATAGCAGTGGGTGCGGTATAGAGTATGTTTACTTTATGTTTATCACAGATCTCCCAAAAACGTCCTGCGTTGGGCCAGGTAGGAATGCCTTCGAACATTATATTGGTTGCTCCCTGCGAAAGCGGGCCATAAACGATATACGAATGCCCGGTAATCCAGCCAATATCGGCCGTACAGAAATAAACTTCTCCGGGCTGATATTGAAAAACGTTCGCAAAAGTATATCCCGCATAAACCATGTATCCACCGCAGGTATGCACAACTCCTTTTGGCTTTCCGGTAGAACCGGATGTATATAAAACAAACAATTCATCTTCGGCATCCATCTCTTCCGCCGGGCATTCGGGGTTACCCTGCGTTTCGACCTTCCTGATCTCATCTTCCCACCATACATCCCTGCCTTTAAACATTGATACCGGCGTGCGGCTACGGGTTAACACGATTACCTTACTCACACTGCGGCATTGAACCAGCGCATCGTCGATGATATCCTTTAGGGGAATATTCTTTGTACCTCTAAATCCCCCGTCGGCGGTGATAACCAACGAGCAGGTTGCATCATTTATTCTATCAGCGATAGACTGCGCCGAAAACCCGCCGAAAACAACCGAATGTATTGCCCCAACTCTCGCGCAGGCAAGCACCGCAATTGCCAGTTCGGGAACCATCGGGAGATAAATACAAATCCGGTCACCTTTTTTTACGCCATTATTTTTAAGAACATTAGCGAATTGGCAAACTTTGTCGTGAAGCTGGCGGTAACTTAAAACCCGGTGATGTTCTTCCGGATCATTCGGTTCCCAAATAATCGCGGGGGTATCTGCATTATTAATGAGGTGTCGGTCGAGACAATTTTCGGTAATATTAAGCTTTGCCCCTTTAAACCACTTAACATCCGGGTCTTTAAAGTTCCACTCTAATACCGAATCCCATTTTTTCTTCCAGGTAAATGATGAAGCTATATCCGCCCAAAAATTTTCAGGTTCATTTACACTGTAATCGTATACCTTTTTATACTCGTCAAATGATTTGATTTGTAAGTTCATTTATATTTTATACTAATTATCTTTTTAGTGTTATACTGAACTCCCGCCTGTGTCGGGCAGGTGTTTCAGCATATCGCATAACTAAGTTTTTCCCGACAAACCGGGATAACACCTGCGTAATAATTTCGCGCAATTAATTGATATTAAGAACTAATCACTTTTACGTTACCCGACTTCTTCGTCATTAACGACACCACGTATGCCGTTAACACTGCCAGCGGAAACGAAATAATCGCCGGGTTATCAAGCTTATGTATGGCACTTGCCGCATCCAGCCCATAACGGTCCCACATAGTGGGTGATGTAAGAATAATCAGTAAGGATGAAGTAATTCCAACCACAATGGATGCTGCTATACCACTTGCTGTGGTTCTTTTCCAAAAAAGAAGGAAAAGAATTGCCGGCAAATTTGCGGAAGCCGCAATGGAAAAGGCCCATCCTACCAAAAACGACACATTCATCCCCTTAAATGCTATACCTAAGCCAATGGCGAAAATTCCCACCCCAAAGGCCGCGATTTTCCCGGCTTTAACTTTTTTACCATCGCTAAGATCTATTTTGAAGTAATTGTCCATCAAATCGTGGGCAATTGCTCCCGATGAAGCAATGATAAGTCCGGCCACCGTACCTAAAATAGTAGCGAAAGCAACCGCCGAAATGATAGAGAACAACACTACCCCGAAGCCTTTAGCCAAAAGCGGTGCCGCCATATTACTCGATTCAACATCCTGAACACCGTTAATTGCCGCGCCAAGCCCCATATAGAGTGTTAGTACATAGAACGCACCGATAGCGGCAATGGCTAAAATGGTTGATTTACGGGCATCGCGCTGAGATTTAACCGTATAATACCGAATAAGAATATGCGGCAAGGCAGCAGTTCCTAAAAATAAGGCAAGCATTAATGAAATAAAATCGAGGCGGCTCCAAACACTCGCTCCTTTTCCAATCTTATATTTCAGGCCGGGAAGCATGAAGTCTTCCCCCGACGTTACGTTTTGAATAAATAAAGAAACTTTTTTACCTCCATCGGTAAATTTAACTTCCGAAAACCGAACAATTTCGCTTTCGCGGATAGTCGACAAAAATTGAAAAGGGCCAACGACGCCGGTTTTGTCAACTTCTTTTCCGTCGACAATTATTTTACTCAGATGCCCCACCTGAAAGAAATTCGCATTTCCTTTGGGCTGTCCGTTATATAGTTTCGTTCCGCTATCTCCATCAGATATTGAAAGTGCCTCTTTTAAAGAATAAGTATTTTCCTTATTTACAAGATGAAACCACCTCTCTATACCAGTCTGTTCCAACTTTACAAAATTTTTCCCTTTTACCTGTTGTTGCGAAACCACCTTCCAGCCATCCACGCTAACCACATTGGTATCCGCCATTTGAGGAGAAAGCGTTAGGAATTTATGATAGGTTTTACCTTTTTGATCGGGGTTTAACGTAAAACCGTTTTTAAGGATGTAAATGGTTAATATAATTGATAAAAGAAGCAGTAAGGCACCTTTTATAAACTGCACGTAAGTTGTCGATGTCATACCCGCGCTGGCAACTATATATATAACTACAGCGCCCACCAGCACCACTCCTACCCAATGCGGGAATCCTAAAAGAGGTGTCACCAAATCTCCTGCTCCCACCATTTGGGGAATTAAGTAGAAGATAGAGACAATCAGGGTACTGATTGCGGCGGTTAACGTAATGGCTCTGGATTTAAAAGTAGAGTTGAGCGCATCAGTAAACGTGTATTTACCGAGCCTTTTTAAAGGTTCGGCAATGAGGAAAAGTGCGACGATCCAGCCCGCCAAAAATCCGATAGAATACAAAAATCCGTCAAAACCTACGGTAGCGATCATTCCGCAAATGCCCAAAAACGATGCTGCCGACAGATAATCTCCCGCGAAAGCGATACCATTTACCGCCCAGTGAATTTGTCCGCCCGCGGCATAATAGGAAGATGCGGTACTTGTTTTACGAGCAAAATAAAATGAAAGGCCCAGAACAAGGCCAACGAAAATAACAAAGAAGAATATCGCGATGTAAGAAACCTCGTAAATCATTCCTGAACCTCCTTTGTATTCAAATCATCTTCATACTTAGAGCATAAAAAATTATATAGCATGCCAAGTAATACAGCGAAAACTATCAATCCTATACCATAAACCAGTGCCAGATTTAATCCGGCAACAACTTCCGTAGCAAGTAATTCATAATTTAAAACTCCTATTACTACAAACCCTCCATAAAATATCAGGTACAGAAAGAAGAACCAAACGCCCAGAGAGGCCTTCTTTTTCGAAGCATTTTCAATGCCGACTTCAGCAGCAGGTTCGTGAAGCATAGTTATTATATGAATGTTAATTAGAAGAATTGGTTAATTGCTATTCTGGCGCACAAGTTAAAAAGATTTCAGAAATAATGCCGCAACAGATATAAATCATCCGATAATTTAAAAAAAATACTACAGTTTGCTAAGTCTCGGGAACCGAAGGCTATCATTTTTAAACAGCAGCTAAACACTTATTGAATTAACCTGAGAAAACCCTTAATGGGGCCTGGAAATTAGCTTATTATTTTTCTAATTTTTAGTTGCGTATGTGGTTTCTTCTTCGGATATTTGCAAACTCTTTAAAGAGGCGAGTTTAAAAAATATTACATTATACTATAGTCATGTCGAGAATTTGTGATTTAACAGGAAAAATGTCAATGAATGGTTATAACGTTTCTAACTCAAATGTTAAAACCAAACGTAAATTTCATCCTAATTTACAGGTAAAAAAGTTTTTCATCCCTGAAGAAGGACGTTGGATCACGCTAAAAGTTTCTACTTCAGCTATTAAAACGATCAACAAAAACGGTATTACAGCCGTAGTTAATAAATTCCTTAAAAAAGGATCTATATAATCTATTATAAAGAAAAGAAATGGCTAAGAAAGGTAACAGAGTTCAGGTTATTTTAGAATGTACTGAGCAAAAAGAAAGTGGCGTACCTGGGATGTCTCGTTATATCACCACAAAAAACAAAAAGAACACTACTGAGCGTTTAGAACTGAAAAAGTTCAACCCGCACATGAGAAAAGTAACTGTTCACAAAGAGATAAAATAAAAGGATAGAATGACTGAATGATAGAAGGATAGAATAATCCATTCATTCGTCTAATCAATCATTATAAAAAAGACATGGCAAAGAAAGTAGTTGCAACCCTGAAAACCGGAAAAGGTAAAGAATATTCCAAAGTAATTACAATGGTAAAGTCTCCTAAAACCGGCGCTTACACATTTAAAGAAATTATTGCACATAACGATCACGTTAAAGACGCAATTGCTGAAGCAAAAAAAGACTAGTCTTTTTTCTTTAAAAATATAAAGAGCCGTCCCGATTAAAATCAGGAGGGCTTTTTTTGTATTTATCTGTAGTGATGCCACCGTACATCCGCACATTTAAAATCCGAACATCTAAATCATGGGATTATTTGATTTTTTTAAAAAGAAAGAAACCTCTCCGGTTGAACAGGAAGCCTTAGATAAAGGCCTTGAAAAAACAAAGGAAGGCTTATTCTCTAAACTTACTAAGGCTGTAATCGGCAAATCGACTGTTGATGAGGAAGTATTAGATGAGTTAGAAGAAATTCTGGTTACTTCAGATGTTGGCGTAAGCACCACGCTTAAAATTATCGGGAGAATTGAAGAGCGCGTATCACGTGATAAATACGTTAACACGTCTGAACTCAACGGCATTTTACGAGCCGAGATTCAGGAACTGCTTGCTGAAAATAACAGCAGCGATTTCGACAGTTTTGAATACGGCAGCCATAAACCTTATGTGATTATGGTGGTGGGCGTTAACGGCGTGGGCAAAACCACAACTATCGGCAAGCTTGCCCATAAGCTAAAGCAGGCAGGAAGTAAAGTAGTTTTAGGAGCAGCAGATACATTCAGAGCTGCGGCAGTGGAGCAGTTGAAACTCTGGGGCGAACGTGTTGATGTTCGGGTAGTTGCGCAGCCAATGGGCTCAGACCCTGCTTCGGTAGCTTTCGATACACTACAGTCTGCTGTTGCGTCTGGCGAGGACGTGGCGATTATTGACACTGCTGGCCGCTTGCACAATAAAGTTGCGCTGATGAACGAGCTTACAAAGATTAAAAATGTGATGCAGAAAGTGGTTCCCGGGGCCCCGCATGAGATTCTTTTAGTACTTGACGCTTCTACAGGACAAAACGCCATTGAGCAGTGTACACAATTCACCCAGGCAACAGACGTTAATGCTTTAGCTTTAACTAAATTAGATGGAACGGCAAAAGGTGGCGTAGTAATAGGCATTTCTGATCAGTTTAAAATTCCGGTAAAGTATATTGGAGTTGGCGAGGGAATAAACGATTTACAGCTGTTTAACAAAAAAGAGTTCGTCGAAAGCCTTTTCAAATAATTTAATTAAGTAAATTTGAGTATGAGCCACAGCATCATCATACACACTGAAAATGAAGAGGAACTTTCCCTTTTAGAAGACTTTGCTAAAAAAATGGGGTTTAATGCTCAAATTTTATCTCAAGACGATAAAGAGGATATAGGGATTGCGGAAGCTATAAAGCAAAACAATCCTATAGAGTCTTTGCAACTTAATGAAGCGATCGAATACTACAAGAAATTAAGTAAGTCAAAATAGTGGAGGTTAATTTTAACCGCAAATTTTTAAAGGATCTTTCTCAAATTCCTGAAAAAACCCGAAGTAAAGTCGAATATTTAGTTTTCCAGGAGATACCCGCCTACTCTGAACTAGCTCAAATTCAAAATCTTAAAAAACTAAAGGGTTACAAAGAATTCTACCGTATAAGATTAGGTGACTATCGCATCGGACTCAAGATAACTGAAGCTCTTATCAGTTTCGAAAGAATTCTGCATCGCAAAGAAATTTACAAACTTTTTCCATAAACTGCTGATTAGTGATGAAGACTAAAAAAATTATAACAGCTCCAAAAAAACCCCGGGTTAACGTCATAACGCTTGGCTGCTCCAAAAACGTCTACGACTCCGAAGTTTTGATGGGACAATTGAAAGGCAATCAGATTGATGTTGTTCACGAATCAGGCATCATCGCTAAAGATGACATCATTGTAATCAACACCTGCGGCTTTATCGACAACGCAAAGCAAGAATCAATCGATACCATCTTACAATACAGCGAACTTAAAGCGCAGGGAAAAGTAGGCAAAGTAGTTGTCACTGGCTGCCTGTCCGAACGCTATAAACCGGAGCTTGAAGCCGAGCTTTCAAATGTTGACGCTTTCTTTGGCACCAACGACCTTCAAAACATCCTTACCAACCTGGGTGCCGACTATAAATACGAATTGCTTGGCGAGCGTTTATTAACTACTCCTTCTCATTTCGCTTACTTTAAAATTTCCGAAGGATGCAATCGTCCCTGTTCGTTTTGTGCTATTCCGCTAATGCGCGGCAAACATGTATCCAGGCCAATTGAAGAATTGGTAAAAGAAGCTAAAAGCTTGGTTCGTAACGGAACAAAAGAACTAGTAGTAATAGCTCAGGACCTTACTTATTACGGTTTGGATCTTTATGGAAAACGTAACCTGGATGAACTCCTCCGCCACCTTTCTGATGTTGAAGGATTGGAATGGATTCGCCTGCAATACGCTTACCCATCAGGTTTCCCGATGGAGATATTAGACGTAATGAACGAGCGTTCAAATATCTGCAACTACCTGGATATGCCCCTGCAACACATCAGTGATGATATGCTGAAATCTATGCGCAGGGGAATCGGAAAGCAAAAAACCATCGATCTGGTAGATGCCATCCGTAACAAAGTTCCTGATATCGCTTTAAGAACAACTTTAATTTGCGGTTACCCAGGGGAGACTGAACAAGACTTCCAGGAGATGAAAAACTGGGTAGAAGAAACCCGATTTGATCGTTTAGGATGCTTCACCTATTCTCACGAAGAAAAAACTCACGCTCACTCGCTCGAAGATAATGTTCCTGAAGAAATAAAGGAACAACGAGTAGAAGAGATCATGGATATTCAACAATCGATCTCTTTCGATAAAAATCAAGATAAAATTGGCAACACCTATAAAGTCCTGATCGACAAAAAAGAGGGCGATTACTTTGTAGGCAGAACCGAATTTGATTCGCCGGAAGTGGACAATGAAGTACTTCTACATGCCAGTACAAATTACGCCACTGTTGGCAGCTTTGTTAAAGTAAAAATAGATCGGGCCGAGGATTTTGATTTATATGGACAAATTGTCAAATAATAGTACATCACAGGGGAATTAAAGATTTCCCCTTATTTTCGTTTCCACGATGAAAGCAACCTACATCGATTATAGCGATACGAATAGTTTTTCGGCAACCTTGCTCAGCTACATTTCTGAGGATCCCAACCTTAAAGCTTTTATCTCAAACTGGCCGACGGCCCAAAGTTTTAACACGGTAATAGCAGAAAAAAAAGTTTCTGCCAATAGAAGTGTTCTGGTAAATGTTTTGAAGAAGCAGTATTCTGATGCTGGATATCAAAACACAGAATCAGCCCTGGTGCACGAAAATATTAATTCTCTCAGTCGCCCGGATACCTTTACAGTTACCACTGGCCATCAGCTAAATATTTTTACCGGCCCACTTTATTTTATATACAAAATTGTAACCGCCATTAATCTGGCTGCCGAATTAAAATCTATCCATCCCCATAAAATCTTTGTGCCAGTTTATTGGATGGCCACCGAGGATCATGATTTTGAAGAGATTAATCATGTTAAGCTTCATGGAAAAAAACACACATGGAACGACGATGCTAAAGGTGCTACGGGCAGAATTGATCCGATAAGCATTCGGGATACCTTAAAATCCTACCAAAACGCCTTAGGCTTTTCCGAAAACACAAAAAAACTATCAGCAATTTTAGAGGAAGCCTATTTAAACCATACTACTCTCGCAGATGCCACCCGCTATCTTGTTCATCATATTTTCGCCAAATATGGGCTGGTGATTCTGGATGCGGATGACGCTGAGTTAAAAAAGCAATTCGCTCCGATTATAAAAGCAGATATCCTGGAGCAAAATAGCTTTAGAGCTATTACCGAAACCTCAAAAAACCTGCAGGCATCGGGTTTTAATACTCAGGTGCATGCAAGAGAAATCAATTTTTTTTATTTGAAAGATGGTTTGAGAGAGCGGCTTGTGTATGAAAATAAAAGATGGGAGGTTTTAAATACAACAATCACGTTTAACGAACTTGAGCTTGCTACAGAAATAGATCTTTACCCCGAAAGATTTAGCCCGAATGTGGTAATGAGGCCGCTTTATCAGGAAGTGATTTTGCCAAATCTCGCATACATAGGCGGCGGAGCCGAGATTGTTTACTGGCTTCAATTAAAACAAAACTTCGATCAGTACGGAATCAGTTTTCCGATTTTGATACCTAGAAATTCAGCCTTAGTTACCGGAGAGTCGTTCAGCAATCAACTAAATCGACTAAATCTATCTGTAAAAGATCTTTTTAAAGATACTAACACCATAAAAAAAGACTGGGTAGTAGAAAATTCAGAACATACTCTTAGCTTATCCGGTGAATGGCAGGAATTTAGTTCGGTGTTTGAAAAACTAAAATTGCGGGCTTATAAAATTGATTCCACTCTGGCACCAAGTGCAGAAGCTGTTAAAGCGAGGCTCAAAAACGCTCTTTCCAATCTTGAGCAAAAGCTGATCAAAGCAGAAAAAAGAAATCATCAGGACGCTCTCTCTAAAATCGAGCATCTGCGTAATAAGTACTTCCCGGCTAACGGCCTGCAGGAGCGAACCGAAAACTTTGGTTTATTTTATACACTTTACGACGATAATTTCATTGCCGAACTTGTCAAACATTTTAAACCGCTAGATTTTAAATTCACTATCCTTGAACCTTAATCATGAGTTCATTTATCATCCAGGAACAAAACTTAAGAAATTTTACAGAAGCTGTATTTAAGAAAATCGGCTGCCCCGAAGCTGATGCGAAACTCGCTGCGGATGTTCTTATCGCTTCGGACCTACGCGGTATAGATTCTCACGGAGTGGCACGTTTAAGCGGCTATATCAGGTTGTGGGAGAAGAAAAGAATTAACGCTACACCCAAAATCACCATTGTGCACGAAACACCTACCACCGCTACTGTAGACGGCGATAGCGGACTGGGTTTGGTAGTTGCCCCTTTTGCTATGAAGCTCGCTATAGAAAAGGCGGAGAAATATGGTTCGGGATGGGTATCGGTGAGAAATTCCAATCACTTCGGGATTGCGGGATATTATGCGCTGGAGGCTGTAAGGAAAGACATGATCGGTATCGCGATGACTAATGCCAGCCCCTTGGTTGCGCCTACCTTTACTACCGAGCGGCTGTTGGGAACCAACCCCATGTGCTATGCCTTCCCGGCAGGAAAATACCCGCCCGTAATCGTAGATATGGCGACTTCGGCAGCGGCAAACGGAAAGCTGGAAATTGCTCAACGTGCGGGTAAACCGCTACCCGAAGGCTGGGTGCAAACAAATTCGGGTGAAACAACAACTGATTCACACGCTCTCAAATCGGGAGGATCTTTGTTGCCTCTTGGCAGCGACCGGGAACACGGCAGTCATAAAGGATTTGGCCTAAGCGCAACGGTAGATTTACTCTCCGCCGTACTATCGGGTGCCAATTACGGCCCCTGGGTGCCGCCTTTCGTAAGCTTCCTGGACCCTCTCCCCGATCTTCCGGGATTAGGGATCGGCCATTTTGTTGGAGCAATGCGTGTAGATGGCTTCCGTCCGGTAGAGGATTTCAAAACACATATGGATAAGTGGATAGAACGTTTTAAATCAGCAAAGCCGATTGATGGTTCGCAGCCGCTTATAATTCCCGGAGAACCTGAACTTGAAGCAGAGGCTCAGCGGAAAATCAATGGGATTCCGTTGGTAAATTCTGTGGTGAAGGATTTGAATGAGGTGGCAGCAATGCTCGGAATTGAAGGCATTTAGAATCGCTGTACCAGTTTACTGTCGTACTCAAAATCCTTAAAAACCACTTAGGTTTGTGATGGTTATCTGTGTATACCATCTACACCTATGGAAACATCTGATAAAACCACAACCAACGTCCCCAGAGACGCGAAAACCGAAAGCATCTGGCAATCAAGCATTGAAAAGCTTCAAAACGTATCAGATTTCAATCCCGATACTTTATTCGATGTTTTAATTATCGGAGGCGGAATCACGGGCCTCACAACCGCGCTTCTTTTACAAGAGTCGGGACAGAATTGTATCCTTGCAGAAGCTCATACCATTGGCTTCGGCACAACGGGCGGAACCACTGCGCATCTCAATACATTTCTCGATAATTCTTACAATTACATCGAAAAAGACTTTGGCGAGGAGGGCTCGAAACTAGTTGCTCAAGCCTGCAGAGAAGCTATTAATACGATTGCTGATTTTGTAGGGCGGTATCAGATCGATTGCGGCTTCGCATATAAAAAAGGATACTTGTATGCCGAACTTGACAAAGAAGCTGAGGAATTGGATAAGATTTTACAAGCCTCGCAAAAGGCCGGAGTATCAGTAACAGTTAGCGATAGTATCCCTGTTTCTGTACCTTTTAAAAAAGCCATTGTATTCGACCAACAGGCACAAATCCATCCTTTAAAATACATTTATGCGCTTGCGGAACAGTTTTTAAAGCGTGGCGGTAAAATTGCACAGAACACGATGGTAAAATCCGTTGAAAAGAAAGACGGTGTCCATATTGCGGCAGCCGGAGATTTTAAAATCAACGCTAAGAAGGTAGCCTATGCAACACATATTCCTCCGGGGATAAACCTACTGCATTTTAGATGTGCACCGTATAGAAGTTATGCTTTGGGAGTAAAATTACCTCAGGATAATTATCCAACAGATTTGGCTTATGACTGCAAAGATCCCTACCACTATTTCAGAACACATGAGGCAAACGGCGAGAAATACCTCGTCATCGGTGGCGACGATCACAAAACGGGCCATGGCAGTCCCGAAGAATCTTTTTCATCTTTAGAAGACTATGTATCGCAATACTATCCGGGAGCATCTGTAGCATATCGCTGGTCGGCGCAATATTATGTTCCTGCTGATGGCTTACCCTATATTGGCAAGCTTCCGGGATTTGATAACGATGTGTATGTTGCTACCGGCTTTGGTGGAAACGGGATCACATTGGGAAGTATTTCCGGAAAGATATTAAAGGATTTACTATTAGGTGAAAAAAATACTTATGCAAATTTATTTGAACCCGGGCGTATCAAACCGATTGCCGGCTTCGCCGAATTTGTAAAAGAAAACGCAGACGTAGCTTACCGTTTTGTTGCCGACCGCTTATCAGCTCAAGATATTCAATCGCTCAACGAAATACCATTAGGTGGTGGAGCCGTTGTAGAGTATAACAAGGAAAAATTAGCAATCTACAAAGGAGAAGACGGTCAAATTCATGCTCTCAATCCGGTGTGTACTCATGCTAAATGTATTGTAAACTGGAACAACGCCGAAAAGAGCTGGGATTGCCCATGTCACGGAGGGCGATTTGACGTAAACGGTGAGGTGCTTACAGGACCGGCGAGTAAAAGGCTGCAGAAAGTTGATATATCTTAAAGGAATAGCTAAGACACCACAATCGCTTATTTATGGCATTGGTTTATCTTTCCCACTTAAGAAAGTATATCCAATTACGTTATGACTGTCCAGATGTCGCAATTAAACAAACGTCTTCTGTGATCGGGATATTTTCTCCTAACTTTGTTTATGGCCCATGAATTAACAGTACCCCAATATCTCAACCAATTATTCCCTCAGTTTGAACCGTCACTAAAAGAAAAGCTGATTGCTAATTGTTCTATTAAAAGCTTTGAAGCAGGAGAAGTTTTAATGACTCCGGGACAATACTTTCGTTCTACCATGCTTATTGTGGAAGGACGGGTGAAGCTTTACCGCCAGGGTGAAGATGGTGATGAGTTTTTTATGTATTACATTGAACCTGGGGGTGCTTGCGCTTTATCTATGATTTGTGCGGCGAAACAAGAAACAAGTGAGGTAATGGCAAAAGCAGTAGAAAATACGGTGGCCTTACTTATCCCGATACAGTTGATGGATGAACTGATGAGAGAATACAAAACCTGGTATTACTTTGTGCTGGAAACCTATCGCAATCGCTATGAGGAATTGCTTTTAATGGTAGATAACATCGCTTTTAAAAGCATGGATCAGCGGCTTGAGTTTTACCTAAAAAAACAACATGAGAAATTGCGCAGCCGTGAACTGAACATAACTCATCAGGAAATTGCTAACGATCTAAGTACCTCTCGCGAAGTGATTTCGCGCCTATTGAAGAAAATGGAGCAGCGGGGAGATTTGCTGTTACACCGAAATTACATCGAGTGGAACAGGTAATATCAATTCCGGCCCTGTAACAGCTCATTTCCTCTGTGACAATTGTCACAATGATTCGCTTCTATTCTACTGACATTTGGATAAGAAAACGTGATAGAAATGGAAACACTTAGAAAATCAATATTCACAGGCTGGAATTTCATGAGGTTGTTAAGGCTGGCAATAGGACTAATTGCCGCCTATCAGGCTTTCGAATTACAAAACGGATTGCTGGGAATACTGGCAGGTTTGTTTGTTTTTCAAGCCTTGGATAACGCTACTTGTTGCGGAACCAGCGCATGTAATACAGCCCCGAGAAAGCAGAATTCCGGCAAAACCGAGAATGTTGAATTTGAAGAAATTAAGGGTAAATAAAAAAGGGTAAAGATATGGCAACATTTTTTGAAATCATAAACTCTGATAAACCTGTTCTGGTTGACTTTTCGGCAGAATGGTGCGGCCCCTGTAAAATGATGGCACCTATTCTGGGCCAGTTGAAAGGAATGGTTGGCGAAAACGCAACAATTTTGAAAGTAGATGTAGACAAAAATCCGGAAGTGGCACAGGCTTATAATGTTCAGGGAGTTCCTACCTTGATTATATTCAAAAACGGAGAAACTAAATGGCGTCAATCCGGAGTAATGCAGGCTTCGCAATTAAAAGTATTGCTGGAGAAATATACTTAATCGCTTTTAACCCGTTAATAATCACGGATAAGAGACCCTAAAAGAATTAATGATTAACCGGCTCAAAAGCTTTTCTGTAAACATCCGCTCGGTATCAGCCTTGATTTCCTAAAAAATCTACTATCTGAAACATTCCAGGTTTTCAATGGCTGCGCTACGTTTGGCCCGGCTTAATTATTCAACTCATTTCGCACGGCTCAGCAGAGCCATTATAGACATCTCTAAAATGAAATCTAAAATCATTTCTAAGGCAGTTATTTTTTCTGCTATAATCATACTTATCGCAGGCATTATCTTAAACCCGGATGCGAAGGCTCTTTTATTCGGCAGCCTAAAAAACGACATCAACAAACCCGCTGGTGGTTTTGACAAACGATCACCGGATTCCGCTCAAGCGGTTAACAATGGGGGTACGGACACCGGAACAGAATTTCCTACCGCACCCTCCGTAGTATTCAAAGACGGCAACGGAAAAACGATTGACATTTCCAAACAAAAAGGAAAGGTACTCTTTATCAACTTTTGGGCTACATGGTGCCCTCCCTGCATTCAGGAAATGCCGTCAATCAATACCCTCAAGAAACAATTTAACGATACCGAAATACTTTTCCTGATGGTAGATGTGGACGATAATTATAAGAAGTCGAACAAATTTATGGAGAATAACAAGTACGACCTGCCTGTGTATACCGCCGTTAGTTCAGTCCCGCAAGAACTCTTGTCAGGTTCTATCCCAACAACAGTAATAATAGACAAAGAAGGCCGAGTTGTTACCCGGCATGAAGGTGGCGCAGATTATATGAACCCGGAAACTATGAAGTTTTTTAAGGAATTAACACGTAAATAGCGATAAAACCTGAGACATTCACACTCTAACACCCTATATTGAGTTGATGAAAACTTTGACAGCAAAAGATATCCTATTCGTCGGCCTTCAGTTTTTGCTTTTTATTATATTTTTTCTGGTGCCGTTTGATCAGGAATGGCATCTTCCTTTTTGGATAAAACTTCCTTCATTAGCTTTAGCCCTTATTGGTTTGTTGCTGGCGATACTTGCCGTACTACAGCTAAAAAGAAACTTAAGTCCCTTTCCTTCACCCCTCGCCGATGGCACACTTATACAAACCGGCCTGTATAAGAAGGTAAGACATCCTGCTTACACCGGACTGCTTCTTTTTTTCTTCGGTTATGCTTTGTGGGAAGCAAGTTTGTTCAAGCTCTTTATTGCTCTCCTTTTGCTTTTGCTGTTCTATTTCAAAACAACCTATGAAGAAAAGCTGCTAACGGAAAAGTTTCCCGACTATAAAGATTATCAGAAACAGAGCTGGCGATTTTTTCCTTTTCTATAGCAACCCAGGCCCGGTGACTTTTGTCACAAACTCCCAAAATTCTAAGCATCACTTTTGTAGTATCAAACGGAATTATGGAACTATTTGGATATTTTGCGTCGGCGTTAATCGGAATCTCTTTGGGATTAATAGGTGGCGGAGGCTCAATTCTTACCGTGCCGGTAATGGTGTATCTGTTTGGAGTACAGCCATTGCTGGCAACATCTTACTCTCTTTTTATCGTTGGTTCAACCAGCCTCATCGGTTCATTGAGTTATTTCCGCCAAGGATTAGTGAGTTTAAAAGCATCACTTTTTTTCGGTTCAGCTTCAGTTATCACTGTTTTTGCGACGCGAAAATTCCTCGTTCCGATTATCCCTAAAGAAATAATAACAATCCAGGGATTTACAGTTACAGAATCCTTCCTCACAATGGTTCTATTCGGATTACTAATGTTGGTGGCCTCTATCAGTATGATCCTGGATAAAAACACTGCCGGGTACGAAAAAGAATGTTCCGACTGTATAAAATTCTTCAAACTTCTCGGCTATGGTATAGGCATCGGACTGGTTACAGGTTTGCTTGGTGCGGGTGGCGGTTTTCTATTAATTCCGGCATTAGTTTTTCTGATCAAGCTTCCGATGAAAAAAGCGGTAGGGACATCTCTTGCCATTATAGCTATGAATTCTTTGTTCGGTTTTGCGGGTGATCTTGGGCACTTCAATATCAAATGGGGGTTTCTTCTCACCATAACCGCAATTGCCGCTGCCGGAATATTCGTTGGCGGGTTTTTGAGCAAGAAAATTCCGGGCGATAAACTAAAAAAAGGATTTGGTTGGTTTGTGCTTGTTATGGGTATTTACATCATTATCAAAGAAGTGGGGAGTTAATTTCTTATGTAACTAAAGTCACCGTCAGGGCTTTAAAAGACCCCGAAATTTGCATCATCAAAATGAAATTAAAGAATAATAAAGATATGATCATTGAACAGATTTACACCGGATGTTTAGCGCAGGGTGCTTATTACATCCAATCAGGAAACGAAGCTGCGATTATAGATCCTTTACGCGAAGTCAGTCCTTATATCGAGAAAGCTACAGCCAATGCGGCCACTATCAAGTATGTTTTTGAAACACATTTCCATGCCGATTTTGTATCGGGACACGTGGACCTTTCGAAACAAACAGGTGCCCCTATTATCTATGGACCAAAAGCCAATCCGAGCTTTGAGGCCTATATCGCCCAAGACAGCGAAGAGTTTAAAATCGGTGCTATTACCATTAGGGTGTTGCATACTCCGGGCCATACTATGGAATCAACCTCTTATCTTTTAGTTGATGAGCAGGGCAAAGAAAGTGCTTTATTCTCTGGAGATACTTTGTTTATAGGAGATGTTGGCCGCCCCGATTTAGCGCAAAAAGCCGCCGAAATGACTCAGGAGCAACTTGCAGGAACGCTATTTGATTCCTTAAGGACCAAAATAATGCCTTTAAACGATGATATCATTGTCTATCCGGCCCATGGTGCAGGCTCAGCTTGTGGTAAAAACATGAGTAAGGAAACCACAGACACTCTGGGCAACCAAAAGAAAACAAATTATGCCTTACGGGCGAACATGACCAGGGAGGAATTTATTAAAGAGGTGACTAATGGATTGACTCCTCCTCCAGCTTACTTCCCGTTAAATGTTAAACTGAATAAAGAGGGATACGAAAGCTTTGAATCGGTATTGAAAAAAGGCACACAAGCTTTAGACCCAAAAGCTTTTGAACTTGCGGCCAATGAAACCGGAGCTTTGTTACTCGACACGCGAGATCCTCAGACATTCGCGATGGGTTTTGTGCCGAACTCAATCAACATCGGAATTGACGGGAGTTTCGCCCCTTGGGTAGGAACTTTAATACCAGACATCAAACAAGAATTACTGATTATTATGGATGAAGGCCGGGAGGAAGAGGTTGTTACCCGCTTAGCCAGAGTGGGCTATGACAATGCTATCGGATACTTAAAAGGCGGAATTGAAGCCTGGAAAGCTGCCGGCAAAGAAGTAGACCGGATAGAGTCTGTTACTCCCGAAGAGCTGGCCGAAAGAATAAAAAACGGTTCGGAGGCAATTATCCTCGACGTGCGGAAAAACACCGAGCATTACTCAGAGCATCTTATCAATTCGGAAAACGTCGCCCTAGATTATATCAATGAGACGATGACCCGGATAGACAAAAATAAGCCCTATTATGTGCATTGCGCAGGTGGTTATCGCTCCATGATTTTCAACTCTATATTAAGAGCAAGAGGATATAACAATCTGACAGATATCAAAGGCGGATTTAAGGCACTAAAAGAATCAGGAAAATTTGAGGTTAGCCCCTACGTTTGCGCAAGCACTATGGCCTAATACCTCTATACTCATTAACTATAAAAGACAAAGACATGTTTAACAGCATTTTTTCAAAAAAAGAATCCGATTTAGACGGAAAAGCCTTCAAACGTATGTTTGAAACGACAAACAACGCAGAGTTGGTAGATGTCCGGACAGCCGGAGAATTTGCGTCAGGCACTATAAAGGGAGCCCGAAACATGGATATAATGTCCGCTGACTTCCAGAATCAGGTTAAAAAACTTGATAGCGAAAAAACATACTTTCTGTTCTGCCGAAGTGGCGGCAGAAGCGGTAGCGCAGTATCCATGTTCGAAAAGTTGGGCTTGAAAGTATACAATTTAACAGGTGGCATTGGAGCCTGGCCAGCCTAATGGCCATAATTTAAATTCAACAAGAATGGAAACTTTTAATATTCTAATTCCTACCGATTTCTCTGATGTAAGCTATTTAGCCTTAGAAATGGCGAATGTTTTGGGAAAGAAACTGGCCCTGCAAATTCATTTAGTCCATGTAATACAGGTAAACGACTCTGATTCCGACTATCTGGAAGGCCTGAATAATGCCGGGCTGGAGAAGAACAGGTCGACCGCATTAAGCAAAATGGAAGTGTTAAAATCTCAGGGATATCAGTTTGATTCGTATGTACGGATTGGAAAATTAACTGAGCAAATTAATCTGGCTGCCACAGAGCTGAATGCGGATATAGTATTGATGGGCACAAACGGCTCGGATGGTTTTATGGAATTTATTTCCGGGTCGGAGGCGCAGCATGTTGCGAGACAAGTACAAATCCCGGTGCTTACCATCAGGCCGGGAACACCTATGCTGGAGCTGAAAAACATTTTGTTAGTTGCCGATTTTGAGCTTTTTGGAAAAGGCGTACAAATAGGCACAATAAAAAAGCTGGCAAATGCTTTTGATAGCACCATTCATTTATTGCAAATCCTGACGATTGAAGAGGAAAAATCTTCGGACCAGGTTAAAGCTCAGATGAATTTCTTTGCCGAAGAACATCAGTTAGAAAAATATGAAATACATTTGTATCGCGACCATAAAGTGGCCGAAGGTGTACGAAATTTTAACCGCGAGGCTGAAATGGACCTGGTATGTATAAGAACGAATGGACGCAGGGGAATTAATCAATTGCTGTTTGGCAGTATTGCCGAGCGCCTGGTAAATCATTGCATCAAGCCATTATTAACATTTCAATTAAAACAAAAATATGCTTGAAATCCTTAGACAGCCCTGGCCCTGGTATATATCAGGTGCGGCCATTGCGTTCATTATGGTATTGCTCCTGTTTTTTGGCAAATCTTTCGGCGTATCAACAAACCTGCGTACCATGTGTACCATTGTCGGTGCGGGAAAGAGAGTAAAGTTTTTTGAATTTGACTGGAAGACTCAGAAATGGAATTTGCTTTTCCTTTTCGGATCGGTACTGGGAGGAATAGCGGCATCAACACTTTTGCGAGACAACGAACCACTAAGGCTGTCGGCCGCTACTATTGAAGACCTGAAAGGACTGGGAATAGCATTCGACGGCGGACTTAACCCTGCGCAGCTTTTTGGAGCCGATCTTTTCACTTCCCCGAAAGGGATTGCAATACTATTGCTTGGGGGTATACTGGTAGGATTTGGTACGAGATATGCCGGTGGCTGTACATCAGGACATGCCATCAGTGGTCTTTCGAATCTGCAAATACCTTCTCTTATTGCGGTTGTCGGGTTTTTTATAGGCGGTTTAGCAATGACGCATCTGCTGTTACCACTGATTTTTTAGGAGAAAGAAATGAAAGGATTAAAATATATTTTGACGGGGCTGGTTTTCGGAGTGATAATGGCAAAATCGGAAGCTATTTCCTGGTACCGCATTCAGGAAATGTTTCGTTTCCAATCGTTCCACATGTACGGAATCATCGGTACGGCAGTGGCACTTGGAGTGTTAGCGGTATTTATCATTAAGAAATTTCGGATAAAAGACGCCCGTGGAAACCCTATTGTTTTTCAGGATAAGGATAAAAGCTGGCCCCGTTATATTATCGGCGGCTCTATTTTCGGACTGGGATGGGCATTAACAGGAGCTTGCCCCGGGCCGATGTTCGTAAATATAGGTTATGGTTACTGGGCAATGATTATAGTAGTTATCGGGGCACTTTTGGGCACCTATTTTTATGGTTTGATTAAAGACAAACTTCCTCATTAAATGCTAAAAAGAACATTAATACTACTCGTTTTGCTCTTAGTAGCGGCAGCGTCCCAGGCTCAATTTTCAGCCAGGCCGCAATTAGTAAAAGATCCATGGGCAAGCAGCCAGCTAATGGCTCCTTCAACGCTGGCTGCTTTAATCCGTAATAAAAAAACCACTAAGCCGGTCATTTTTAATATAGGCGTAGTTGAAAATATTAAGGGGGCCCGAAACACGGGCGGAGCCGGCAAGAAGGAAAACCTGCAACGGTTTAAAAAGGCATTATCCTCGATCCCTAAAACCTCAACTGTTGTAATATACTGCGGCTGTTGTCCTTTTGATCGCTGTCCGAATATTCGCCCCGCCTTTGCCGCATTACAAGCTGCCGGATTTAAAAACGGCAAACTTCTCAATCTCCCGACTAATATTAAAGTAGATTGGATGAATAAGGGATATCCGGTAGAATGAACCAAAAATTTGAACTTGGGCTTCGGCAAAATTGGAAACAGTTCAGTCTGCTTGTAATTATAAACGCCTTTGTAGGTGGGATGATTGGTTTAGAACGATCCATTCTTCCGCAGTTGGCCCAGGAAGAATTCGGTGTTGTCGCTAAGTCGGCACTACTTTCTTTTATTGTTGTTTTTGGCTTTACCAAAGCTATTTCTAACTACTTCGCCGGAACGTTGGCTAACAAAGTCGGCCGAAAAAACCTCCTTGTTTACGGATGGCTATTTGCTATTCCGGTGCCCTTTATTTTAATTTACGCAAATAGCTGGCAGTTGATTATTGCCTCAAATGTGCTTCTGGGAATAAGTCAGGGGCTAACCTGGTCATCCACAGTGGTGATGAAGATTGATCTGATCGGCGAAAAGAACCGGGGCCTTGCTATGGGCCTGAATGAATTTTCTGGCTACCTGGCGGTTGCATTGGTAGCTCTCTTAACAGCTTACATCGCTGCCAACTATGGAATCAGGCCATATCCATTTTATATCGGCATCGCTATTTCTTTTTTGGGCCTTGCGGGAAGTATTTTTTTAATACAAGATACCAGGAACTTTGTTCAAACAGAGAAAAAAACATCGTTTGTAAGGCCCTTAGAAAAAGTATTTCTCGACACTACTATTCGGCATCCAAATCTTTCATCAATAACCCAGGCAGGCCTGGTTAACAACCTTAACGATGGAATGGTATGGGGGCTGCTCCCGCTTCTACTTAGCAATCAGGGTTACGGACTTAAAGAAACAGGATTAATTGTCGCGATTTACCCCGCGACATGGGGCTTGAGTCAACTTTTTACGGGAAAACTGGCAGACAAAATATGTAAACGGACGCTTTTGTTTTGGGGGATGCTTGCTCAGGGCGCGGCACTTTTGCTGTTAATTCCGGCGGTTCAAATAAGCCATTATGTACTTATATCAATAATGCTGGGCATCGGAACAGCCGTTGTTTACCCAACCTTTTTGGCTGCAATCGCAGATGAAACCAGGCCCGAACAAAGAGCTGAAAGTATTGGAGTATTCAGGTTATGGAGGGATTCCGGCTATGCCTTCGGGGCAATCCTTTCGGGAGTTCTTGCTGATGCTTACGGCCTTTCTTCAGCAATCTGGGTAATCGGCGTACTAACCATTTTATCCGCGCTTGTGCTTAGGCTTAGAATGAAAATCAAGAGCAGAATTTTTTAAGAATTACCTTCCGATTTCTCAGTTTTCTTTTCCTTTTTAAGGATACTACCTATTAAACCTCCCATTAATGCGCCATACAGAGTGCTGTTTACAGGGCTGGAAGTAATGGCGCAGGTACCACTTAAACAGCCAACATAATACCAGTACAGATAACCGGCGATCATTCCCAGCAGAGCCCCTAAAATCATCACCTTGTTTCTTTTTAAAAATTCCATATTCAATTTTTTTTACAAAGCTAATTCGAACTATACAGGTACTTTGTAACTTTCATCACAGATGGGAATATAAGAAGGTTTTCAGCGAACTTATACCAGGTACTCCATCTGTAAGGAAACTTCATCATGGTAGGCCTTCCATAATAAATATCCACCGGAGAGGTTAGTTACGTTATCAAAACCGTGCTGAACCAGAATTCTTTGTGCCAGATATCCCCGCATTCCCTGTTGGCAGAAAATATACAGAGGCTTGTCCTGGGGTATCTCCGCTAAGCGATTTCTGATTTCGTCCAAAGGAATATTTACGGCCCCTTCAATAGTTCCTCCGGCAAACTCAGATGGATTACGAACATCTACCAATACCGCGTTAGCCTCTATCGAACTCAGCTGTGAACAATCAATAACCTTTAATCGGCCGAGCAGTATATTCTCCGCTACGAAACCTGCCATATTCACCGGATCTTTAGCCGAAGAAAAAGGCGGGGCGTACGCCTGTTCAATCTCGGTGAGTTCGTATATAGTTCCCTTATTTTTTATTACAGAAGAAAGCAGATCCAAGCGTTTATCTACCCCATCCCCGCCTATAACCTGAGCACTTAGCAATTGACCGTTTTCCGGAGAAAAAGCAATTTGTATCGTCATCAGCTGAGCACCCGGATAGTAGCCCGCATGAGAATTACCGTGAATAGTTGCGCTGAGGTAAGGAATGTTATTTCGCTCTAAATGCTTAATCGCCATACCGGCTGCTCCTATAGTAAGGTCGAAAAGCTTAACAATCGCCGTATTGATGGACCCGGTATATTTTTGTTGATTCCCCAAAGCAAGGTTATTCGCGCAAATCCGTCCCTGCTTGTTAGCGGGGCCAGCAAGATAAGTAACCGTTGGCTGCCCGGTTAGCGGATTAGGAAATTCGATGGCATCGCCTACCGCATAGATGTCAGGATCTGAAGTCTGCAGGTATTCGTTCACCCATATTCCTTTGGCCTGTCCTAATTTTAAACCTGCGTTTTCGGCAAGGCGGGTGTCGGGTTTAACCCCGATAGAAAGGATAACTAAATCTGCGTCCAGCACTGCCTTATCTCCCAGCTGAACTTTTAACCGGCCATCTTCTTTTTCAAATCCGGTTACGGCGGTGTTTAAATAAAGCCGAATACCTTTTCCTTTAAGATGCTTTTGGGCAATGGCGGCAATAGGGAGATCCACGGGTGCCAAAATCTGATTGCTCATCTCAACTACACTTACCTCAATGCCCAGCGCATGAAAATTTTCGGCCATCTCCAAACCAATAAAACCTGCTCCGATTACTACAGCCTTTTTCACTTTCGAATCAAGGATATATTCTTTTATATAGTCGGTGTCTGTTACGTTCCTTACGGTAAAAATTCCCTCATGCTGAATCCCCGGTAAAGAGGGCCGGATAGGGACCGCACCCGGCGACAATACCAACTTGTCGTAAGATTCGGTATACTCCTCTCCGCTTAGATGATTGATAGCTGTAACTGTTTTCCCCGAACGGTTAACAGAAATTACTTCCGTGCTTACCCTTACGTCTATATTGAAGCGGGTAGAAAAAGAGATAGCGGTTTGTACAAACAGCTTATTTCTATCTTTAATCACATTCCCGATGTAATATGGAAGTCCGCAATTTGCGTATGATATGTATTTTCCCTTTTCAAAAATGACGATTTCCGCATGCTCGTCTAACCTTCTTAACCTTGCTGCTGTACTGGCTCCACCTGCTACAGCGCCTATAATAATATATTTCACATTCTCTTTATTTCTTCAAATCTCCCTATTATAATGAAGGGAGTTCGGTGACAATTGTCACATAGCAATGGTGATTGTGGTCATGGCTTTAGATGATGAAAATCATCGAACCCTTTGCTGGAGAAATGTTATTATGTCCAAATGAGATCCTGAGAAAGATTAGGGAAAGTATAGAGTAAAATCGGCACGAGAACTCAGCATAGGCGATCATTCCCTCAAAAAACAAGTTTCCAAATTGAAGCTCTGGTTGGCTCAGAGAAGCTTATTTTCTATCCTTTGGTTCATAAAACGAGACCATGAAATCCAGGTCTTTATTATTGCCAAACCGCATGGCCGTTAGTTTGAAGGCATCAACACATTCTCCGCAACTCATCCACTCTTCTTTGTTGAAGCTTACTGTTTTATTTTCTTTGATTATAGCGTTATAGTTGCAGGCATCGGCACAAGGCTTACAGCCTAGCCCCTTGGTCTGTGTCCTCACAGAACATCTCAATTTAAAAACAGCACGGAATGTGGATTGAAAACCAGGAAAAAATTAATGACAGGTTAGTCTATAGATTGGCTTGTGGGACACAGATCAAGGATGAGGACCAAGGATGAGACAAGGCTTCCCTCAAGCCCCGGTTTCTGCCCTCATGCAACAGGAGAATGATTTGGTCAGCTCGTGATACATTTATTAATCACCTATTTCGCAAGGGTGTACTTTCCCCAGAAATCTGTAGGAAGTGCCAATACGCGTACATCCATACCTCCCGGTCCGACGATAGCTGGTCTGCCGCCCTCACTGCCCGCCGCGATTATACCAGGACCTCTGTCTCCGAAACCAGATAGAACGCCATTTAGTGTGATGTTATAGACAAATGTTTTAGCACTTTTAGCAGACAAGTTTAAATACTTTAAGGGGAGAGCCAACTCGTAAGTGTAAGTATTTTGATCTTCAAAAAGAGCCCTGGCAAGTATATCCTGCTCGTTGTAAATGGATATCACAGTATCCTGAATTTCTTTGATGCCTATTACTCTGATCTCTTTTAATTTATCGATTTGTGTCCTGTTCATCGCATAGCTTACCGAGTCCATTTGTCTCTTCTTTACTTCAGGATTAGTTTCTCTCTCCCAGGACTTCAACCCAGCCATCGCTCTGCCGATGGCAGTTCTTTTAGCCTTTTCGTTCAGGAAAGGAAACATTACTGAAACCCCGTTTTTATCCTTTTTATCGCCAGACGTATTAATGGTTAATGTAAGACCACCAATCAATATCTTGCTGTTAATGCCAGCATTCCTGGATTGAACTACCAGATAAAGATTTGTATCATCATTTGAAAGCGTATAAAAAATATTGGTATTTCCATTGTAGGCCTGAAAATTGTTTTTCCACTCTATAGACTTACCATCAATTTTTATTCCTTGCGGAGTCCTTATACTTTCTTTTTGTATAGAAGGTAATTTCTGAGCGACAACACCCAGTGAGAAAAATAAACCGACAGTGGCCAATAGGATAGCTTTATTCATGTTTTAATATTAAATTCAATGTAGATTAATCATTAGAACAAATGATTAATGCCCCTTAACGTATAAATATACTAAACCTTTATAACCAATCATTAATTAATGAATCCCTTTAAACAACCTGTTCCACCTGATTTTCCCTAAGAACGATCCGTTTGTATCAAAACTCATCCAGATAAATTTGGCTTTACCCACAATGTGATCTTCGGGCACAAAGCCCCAAAACCTCGAATCTAAAGAGTTGTGTCGGTTATCTCCCATCATCCAATAGTAATTCATTTTGAAGGTATACGAATCAGCTAATTCTCCATTAATAAAGATCTGGTTTCCCCGCTGCTCAACTTTATTACCCTCATAAACTTCAATCGCCCGTTTGTATACAGGCAGGTTTAGTGTATCGAGTTGAATCTTAAGATTTTTTCCGGGGACTATAACCGGGCCAAAATTGTCCTCATTCCATTTATAGCGCGAATCGTGAGGAAAAATCATCGGGTTAGACATGTTATCCAGTGTAATTTGCGGGCGAACCTGCTTTACATTCGACCATTTTTTCACAATGTCGGCCTGTTCGTATGTCATGTGTAAAGAATATACACCGAAAGCCTCTTCTTTATAAGAGATATTCATATCCAACAAAGCCTCCGGGTTTAGCGTCGTCCCATCGGTATTTACCTGAAATGAGATCTGGCTGGTAGGTGAATTCTCCGCGGCCTTTCCGTTGATATAAACCTGAGCGTTCCTGATCTCCAGTTTGTCGCCGCCTATGGCCATACAACGTTTAATATAATTTTCCCTTTTATCAACAGGGCGTTCTACGATAGTAAAATTAGGATTATTGCGTACCTCTTCGCGTCCCATTTGTCTTACCAATTGGTAGTAACTTGCTTCGGCCTGTGTTTCTAACACTACCGTATCGCCCTCAGGATAGTTAAATACTACTACATCTCCTCTTTTTATATCTACAAACCCGGGCAATCTGCGGTAATCTAAACTGATAGCATCCCAATAGGCCTTTGTTCCGGTAACCGGCATGGTATGATGAGCAAAAGGAAATGCTACAGGAGTCATAGGAATTCTGGGCCCGTAATCCACTTTACTTACAAAAAGGAAATCGCCTATTAAAAGAGATTTTTCCATAGAGCCGGTGGGAATGGTGTACGCTTCAAGAATAAAGCTTCGAATAAGTGTAGCAGCTACCACGGCAAATAAAATCGCGTCGGCCCATTCTCTCGTGGCGGTTTTTTTATACGGGAACTTTGTTTTAAACTCTTCGGTGGCAGACTGGCCCAAGTACTTGGTATCTTTATCAAACCCCCAAACCGGATAGGCGATGAATGGCACGGCGATACTTGCTACATGCTCTCCAAAACCAAATTTTCCATAGCTTTTCGCGAAATCGATAAGGATACTGATGTAAACAATTACATTGATGACTGGTATAAAATATAAAACCATCCACCAGATTGGCCGCCCCGATAATTTAAGCATAATATAAAAGCTGTAGACAGGAACCAAAGCCTCCCATCCCGGCCGACCGGCTTTTATAAACAGTTTCCATAGGCCTACATGATAGCCAATGAGAATTAAAAGTATAGAAATATTCAAACCAAGATTTTCCATTAATTTAATTAGATATTAAAATCAAACATATCTTTTACGGAGTAAAAGCCTTTTTTTCCTTGTAACCATTCGGCGGCCAACACAGCACCCAATGCAAACCCGGCCCTGCCATGGGCTTTGTGCTTAAATTCGATATCATCAACCTCCGAACTATAAACCACTGTATGGGTGCCGGGTACATCTTCGATTCTATGCGATTCGATTAGCAGTTGTTCTGGCTTTGCGATTACGTCATCCCCGTTATCAACCAGTTCATTTACCCAGGCATTTTTTCTTTCAAGCCCGTCAAGTATTCCTTCAGCAATAGTAATGGCTGTACCGCTTGGCGAATCGAGCTTTTGTGTGTGATGAATCTCTTCTACCAGCACATCATACTGAGGATATCGGTTCATTATCTTTGCGAGCACTTGGTTCACAAAGAAAAACACGTTTACACCCACACTAAAGTTAGATGCGTAGAGAAGTGAATTGTTACCGGCTTCGCATCGGGACTTAATTTCGGGAATCCTATCATACCATCCGGTAGTTCCCACAACAAGCGGCAAGCCAGCTTCGAAACAGATTTCGATGTTACCGAGAACAGAATGTGGGGTACTAAAATCAATCGCGACATCAGCCAGTTGAAGATTGTCGGTTGTTTTTTGATCAATGTTATTTTCATCAATCTTCAAAACTATTTCGTGGCCGCGGTCTAAAGCAAATTGCTCTATAATGCGGCCCATTTTACCATAACCAAGAAGGGCAATTTTCATTAGAATATATTTTTTTTATAGTTATGAAGCTTGCGTGGTCTTTTCCACTCTCTTTTAGCGGCAAGCTTTCATGCAGGTTCATTTGAATATTTATTATTAAAGAAATAAGGCTACCAAAATACGGATCATTTCTTATTTAAAGGGATGAACTTTATGGTTCATAGTTAATTGAAACCTTATTGCAGGCACCGGCGAGGAATACGCATGAGATACAGAGGGTATAAGTGAGGGTGTAACTCGCAGCCCCAGTTTATCGCTAATGTCGAATCTAAAGAATTTGGCGTCAACGTAAGCATCGATTATATTAATGGTATATAAACCCAAAATACCGAGTACGCTTAAATCCCGGGTTCGCCGGTAATAATCTTTATAACGTATAAGTCCCTGCTGATCCTGAATAACGACAAGTTGAGAATCACGCACTTGTCCGGGATTAGCATCTCTGAATTGCAATTCGCTTAAAAATTGCTTGTAATAGCGTTGGTTGAATTCGAAAATGAGCCCTAAGCCCACAAAGCCACCGTATATAATCGGCACTTTCCACCAGCGTTTATTGGTAACCTGCCCCCAGCCCGGCACTAGAGCCGAACGCCTGATCGCAATTTTTGGTAACCGCTCCAAAGCAAGCCTGGCCGAATCTTTGAAAATGGTGGGTTTGCTTTCGCTGGCAGTCTTTAAATTCGTTGTGGTATCTTTCCGATTGATTATTTCTTGTCCCCGAATAGGTTTACGCAGCGAATCTGCTACAGCACCCGAGTCGATTTGCGAAAAGCCTGACAGCGCAAAACAGCAGCTAATTACAAACAAAAAAAAACAAAAACGATACATTACCAATCCAATAGTTCAAGTATACGACTTAAATCATCTTCAGAAACGAATGGAATTTCGATGGCACCTTTACCGTTACTCTGCACTTTCAGAGAAACTTTTGTAGCAAATTTAGACGCCAGATCATCCTGAATCTTCTTATACTCAAAAGAAACCGGCGGTGCTTTGGTTTCATTTTTTTTCTGGCCCCATTGCTGGATGTCGCGTACAAGTTCTTCCGCCTTGCGAACAGAGAGTCCCTTAGCTATAATTTCTTTATGGGCGTATAATTGCTTATCAACCTCCTCCAAACCCAAAATAGCTTTGGCATGCCCCATGGTTATCTGCCCGTCGCGAATGGAAGCCTGAATAGCGGGAGGCAACTTTAACAACCTTAAATAATTTGTAACGGTAGAACGGTTTTTACTAACCCGTTCTCCAAGTTCTTCCTGTTTAAGATTACATTCGTCAAGCATCCGTTGAAAACTGAGCGCAACCTCGATAGAGTTAAGATTTTCTCTCTGAATATTTTCAATAAGTGCCATTTCCAGCATTTGCTGGTCGTTAGCCGTACGAACGTATGCCGGAATCTCCGTTAAGCCCGCAAGCTTAGACGCACGTAAACGTCGTTCTCCGGATATTAACTGATACGAATTGGCGCCGGCCCTTCTAACGGTAATAGGCTGTATTAATCCCTGAAGTTTTATGGATTCTGAAAGCTCCTGTAAAGCTTCCTGATCAAATTCGGTACGGGGCTGAAATGGATTTACTTCAACCTCGCTGATTTTTACATGCGATATAGACCCAAGAGAAGATACTGGCTGCTGCTCGTTAGCATTGGCGTTTTGCGGCTTTGATTGTACCGCTTCTGTATCATCTAATAACGCACTTAATCCTCTCCCTAATCCTGTTTTCTTTTGATACGTCATGAAATAACGGTTTCTTGTTTTGTTTCCGCCTCGTCAACCATTCCGTTTTTACGAATAATTTCGCGGGCCAGATTAAGGTAATTGATAGACCCTTTACAGTTAGCATCGTGCATAATTACCGATACTCCAAAGCTGGGAGCTTCGCTTAACCGTGTATTTCGCTGTATAATCGTTTCAAAAACCAGGTCCTGAAAATGCGTTTTAACTTCTTCAACAACCTGGTTAGATAGTCTCAGTCGTACATCATACATGGTTAAAAGGATGCCTTCAATTTCCAGATCTGGGTTTAAACGATTCTGAACAATTTTGATGGTATTTAAAAGTTTTCCTAACCCTTCCAACGCAAAATACTCGCATTGTACAGGGATAATTACCGAATTAGCGGCCGTAAGGGCGTTTATGGTGATTAAACCAAGCGAAGGGGAGCAATCAATGATTATAAAATCATAATCATCCTTCACCTTATCCAACACCAACTTCATTTTGTATTCACGCTCGTTAAGGTTGATCATCTCAATCTCGGCACCTACTAAATCAATGTGAGCAGGCAGTAAATCAAGATTCGGGGTTTCGGTTTTTTGAATAGCATCACGAGGTTCAACATCATTAATGATACACTCGTAAATACTTGCTTTTATGGTTCTGGGGTCGAATCCGATCCCGGAAGTTGAATTGGCCTGCGGGTCAGCGTCTACCAGCAACGTGCGGTATTCAAGTACAGCTAAACTCGCAGCCAGATTAATTGATGAAGTAGTTTTTCCAACTCCCCCTTTTTGATTAGCTAACGCGATAATCTTACTCATTCTATCTCCTGGTTTCAAGGGTAATTTGTGCTTACAGAAAGATTATTAGCAAATTAAAATACTATTTTTGCGCTTCTGAAAGCCTTTTAACAATCGCCTAAGATACAAACTTTAAACAATTTAATAAGCGCGGCACCTTTTGGTTTTGCACATATTATCCACAAATGACAACCATAATCGCAAGTACAAACCGCCCCGAAAGCTATACGTTAAAAGTTGCTGAATACTACAAACAGTGCCTTTTTAATCTGGGAGTAAGCAGCGAAATACTCTCACTGGCTAACCTCCCTGAGAAGATAATTCACCCGGCGATGTACGAAAGCCAGAAGATTGAAGACTGGCAGCCGATTCAGACTCTGATTACCGGAACCCGGAAGTTTATTTTTGTGGTTCCGGAATATAACGGCAGTTTTCCGGGAATTTTAAAGGTTTTTATTGACGCATGCGAATTTCCGTCAAGCTTTAAAGGCAAAAAGGCGGCTTTAGTAGGCTTATCTACCGGTAAATATGGGAACATAAGAGGGATTGACCACCTAACGGGTATTTGTCATTATATGAATCTGGAGGTAATGTCACTAAAACTTCATATCCCCAATATCCATAAAGAATTTGATGAAAACGGTGAGCTTTTTAAAGAAGATACGCTGAAATTCACTAAGCAGCAGATAGAAAAATTTGTGGAGTTTTAGCCCTCGCCGAGGGGAAGTCAAATTTCTAATAAGTACGTACAGCCAACAAATCTTCCTGAGTGATATGCGGATACATCTCTGATAGTTCTTCCATTGATGCTCCCTGTGACAGTTTTTTTAGTATCAGTTCAACTGAAATTCTTGTCCCTTTAATTACTGGCTTCCCCAATAATATCTTATGATCTGAGACAATCCGGTTTTTATAATCCATAACCTTAAAAATAAGATTTTCTATTGTTGATAAGAAATATCTTTTATAATTGAAGCAGTGCCTTTAACTTCACATATCCCGTTTTACTTACAGGCAAACTCGCTCCCGATTTAGTTACCACCCGGTACGAGTCCTTCTCGTAAGGAACCAGCTTGGTTATCTCGGGTACTTTAACGATAAAGGAGCGATGCACCCTTACAAATTGACGTTCGTCAAGGCTGTTCTCAAAAAACTGCATGGTTTTGTTTTTCAAAAATACGCCCTCGGGGGTATGAATCTTGACGTAATCGTCGTAAGCTTCCAGATAGAGTACATCTGTAGTAGGGATTATTTTTATAGAGCTTCCGGCCTTTACCACAATACGTTCGCTATGAGCCGGAGATACCGGCGCGTTCTGCAATAACTCCTGAACCTGCTGCTTCACCTCCGAAAGATTTTGCTTCTCCATCCACTTTTCTACCGCTTTTTTGAAACGATCTTTTGAAAAGGGCTTAAGCAGGTAATCTATCGCATGCGCCTCAAAAGCTTTTATCGCATATTCATCAAATGCCGAGGTGAAAATTACACCGGGCCGATGCTCTATAAGCTCCAACATTTCAAAACCAGTAATCTTAGGCATTTGGATGTCCAGAAACACTAGGTCGGGTTGATGCTGTGCTATCGCTTTAACACCTTCGAAACCATCACCGCATTCGGCAATTACCTGTATTTCAGGGTAATCTTCCAGGTATTCTTTTACAACTTCCCGGGCTAAAGGTTCATCATCTATCAGTATTGCCTTTGTCATAGTTGCGGAATTTTAACAGTAGTTGTAAAAATATCATTTTCTCCGTTGGTATCAAGAAGGTCGGTTCTCGCAAATAACAAATACAATCGGCGTTTGATACTTCCCAAACCAAAGCCTGTGCCGCTGTTGGGCCTTACCGTATTGGTATCATAAGGATTTTTAATTATCAGCCGGAGATAATTTTGCAGGCATTTCGCATCGATAGTAATGGTTACCTCACCAGTGGTATCGTACAAGCCAAATTTAATGGCATTTTCTACCAAAGGCTGCAAAAGCATTGCCGGGAGAATTAATTCGGAACAGCCCTCCTCCTTCCGTATCTCTGTTTTTAAACGGTGACCAAATCGTACTTTTTCTATATCGAGATACAACTGCAAATGCTGCAGCTCTTCTTCAAGCGTTACAAATTCGTTTTCCTCTTTTCTTAACGTTCCGCGCAAAAAGTCAGAAAGCTGGTAAATCATTGTTCGCGCTTCATCGGGCCTCCGGCCAATTAAAGCACTTATAGAATTTAAACTATTGAACAGAAAATGCGGCTGTAACTGCTGCCTTAAATTGTATAACTCTGCGTCGCGCGCTAACCGTTCGGCATCGGTTTTCCGACGTTCGTTTTCTTTCTGTTCTTGCTGTGTATACCATAGCATACTGATTAAACCCATCCCGCTAATCAGCAAAAAGCTCACACAACACCTGATGATTAATGATTTATTGATTACCCCTTCGTACACAGCGTCCTGAGGATAAAGTTTCAGGAGCAATAAGCGGGTTAAAAAAACAGCCAGAATGGCAAGCAGGGCGCACCAGGTAACAATGTAAAAATACTTTCCCCGGCCGGGTTGATAATACCTTAATGTATTGCTTACGATAAGTGAGGCAAGTAAAATTACAACATTGCTTATAGCCGAATCAATTGCGGCCATTTTAAAATCAAATCCGAGCCAAAACAATGTTGCGGCATGTGCCCCCATCCAAATTAGCCATGCGGCTAACAGGAAACTTAACACTCTGGTTGATGATAATAATGATACAGCCACAGGTATAATTTAAAAACTGCGTATGTCTATCCCCCCGAAAATCGAGGTTCCTTTGATAACCAAATGCTTCTCATGCGAAAGTGCGTTTTCGGCCATAAAGGGGCGCTTATCTTCTATTCCGCCAAACACAGCAACCAGATCAGAAGAAACCTTCCAATGGGGTGGTACAATGATTTTAGTGCCACCGAAAACCTGTGTAATTTCCAGCTCGACCCGTGTAGAAACCATATCTGCCTGAGTTAAAATAATTTCCGCCCCGCCCATAATGGTTACTATCTCGCCCCCCTGGAAGTTTTTGGAGACGATATTTTTTTTTACTCCTCCGAATATGGATACGATATCCAGATAATCATCGCCCGATGAAACCGGGGGAACGATAGGTTCATTATCTTCATTCACGCGTTTATCCCAGCCAACATCCACCGGCCGACTAAAATCTCCCTCCTTACCCCAATTGGTGATCTTCTTTTTTCCTATTATCAGATACATCCCCACACCAATAATGGCTACAGGCAACACAAAGTCGTCGAAATCAGCACGGGGAAAGATTTCATCGCCCAGAAAGATGACCCCTATTATTATCATAATATATGATGTAGGATTTCGAAACTGGTGGCGTTGGCCCGTAAAGATCCCGGCCACTATTAAAAACATTGGCCAGCTGATTATCCAATCGGGGATAAAAAGTCCGAGACTTTGTAAAAGCAAAATCGCACCAAAAATCAACAACGCAATTCCTACCCATTTCTTGGCGGCTCCGGGCTTTCTGTTTTTATAATTTATTCCGTTCATTACTAAATTATTTTAATCAAATGTATATGAGTTTAGACATGTATACAACAGCTATTAGGCAGGCAAGAGCGAGAAGTCGGTAAGTTGTGTGTTTTTGTCGGTAGAATTTGTGATTTAAATTAGTTTACCAGGCCGCTTACAATCTTTGCTGATAAAAGTGCTAAGGGAATCCCTCCGCCCGGATGTACACTTCCCCCCGCAAAGTACAATCCCTTTAATTTGGATGAAAAGTTGGGATGCCGGAGAAAAGCCGCGAACCTATCATTTGAACTTGTACCATATAAAGATCCCTGATACGATGCTGTTTTCGATTCGATACTCCGGGGATCAAGAATTTCTTCGCATTGTATTAAACTCGCAATATCCAATCCTAACACTCTGCGCAACTTAGATAGAATATTTGCCTTCGCTTCCAGTATCAAACCATCCCAATCTTGTCCCGAATTAGAGGGCACATTTATCATCACGAACCAATTTTCGCATCCATCCGGAGCATCATCTGGTTTATATTTCGAGCTGATATTTACATAAACGGTAGGATCGCTAAAGATTTTTCCTTCCTGCCAGATAAATTCAAATTCCTTTTGGTAGTTCTGGCTAAAGAAAATATTATGCAAATCGAGTTGAGGAAACTGAGCTTTAATGCCCCAGTAGAATATTAATGCCGAACTACTTCGCTCCTGCCCTAAGATCCGTTCGGGAGCCTTTTGCCCTTGCAGTAGCTTTTTATAAGTGAACCAAACATCCATATTCGAAACTACCACGGAGCTGGAAAAAGTCGTTCCCCGGGCTGTTATTCCCTTAACAGACTTATTGTCGATAACGATCTCATCAACCGGCATGTTATACAAAAATTCAACTCCGCAATCTTTCGCCAGATTTACCAGGCTTTGCGTAATCGCACTCATCCCTCCCGACGGAAAGTATGCCCCGTAATGATATTCCAGATGAGGAATAACGTTTAACGTGGCAGGTGCTTTGTAGGGATTCGATCCGTTGTAAGTTGCGTAACGATTAAACAGCTGAACGGTTCTTTTATCCTTGAAAAAGGATTCGTTTGCTTTGTTCATACTCCTCATAGAATCAATTTCGGCAACCTGAGCAAGCGATTTTAAAGTATCAGTATTGAGATACGTTTGTAACCGATGCAACGATTTTTCGAGAAAAACATGATTGGTGATGGAATATATTTTTTCGCTTTTTTTCAGAAAATTGATTACCGATTGGGCCGTGTCGGTTGTTTTACGAGCTATTTCTTTTGCGAATTTTTCCGAATCTGACCAGGCAGTTAGCTGTGTCCCGTCTTCGTAAAAGTAGTTACACAGCTTCTCGAGACGCTGATAGTTGAAGTAATCCCGGGGCTGCTTTCCGGCCAGAACAAAAAGCTCATCAACATACTGAGGCATGGTGAATAAACTAGGCCCGGCATCGAATCGATATCCCTCGGTTTGTATTTCTGATAATTTACCGCCGGGATAGGCATTTGCTTCAAAAACTGTTACAGAATACCCTTTTACAGCCAATCTGATCGAAGCAGCAATTCCGGCGATTCCGGCTCCTATTACTATTGCCTGCTTCATAGACTGATTAATAACCTTATTTATTCCGGTTTACATAGTATGAAATGATAATCGCCATAACAAATATCACTCCCACTACAAGTGCCCCTAATTTGCCTTTCTGTTTATCTTTTAATACGATAGAATAAATAACAATGATTAGAGGAACTACAAATACAAGTCCGAAAATTAGTGATGTGATTTTCATTATAATATATTTTTATTAATGGTGATGATGCCTGCAAAATCTTCATCTCGCTATTAACGGCAGGCCCATTCTTTATCATTGTATTCTAAAAACTCATTCTAGCCAGCGGCGAAATATCCTGCCCTACAAAATCCCGGGCCAGAAATTTATAATAACCGGCAATGGCTATCATTGCGGCATTATCGGTACAATACTCGAACGCCGGAATAAACACATTCCAGTTGTACTGCCCGGCAGCTTCTTGTAAGATATTACGTAAGCCCGAATTTGCTGAAACGCCACCCGCAATGGCAATGTCCGAAATATTGTATTCTCGAGCCGCCTTTTTAAGCTTATTCAATAAAATGGTAATGATACGATATTGTACCGATGCGCAAATATCAGCGAGATTATTTTCAACAAAAGCTTCGTCGAGCTTTTTATTATCTCGAATAAAATACAATATCGCCGTTTTAAGGCCGCTGAAGCTGAAATCGAGGCCCTGGATTTGGGGCTCGGGAAATGTATACGCCAGGTGATTTCCTTCGCGGGCGTACTTATCTATTAGCGGCCCTCCCGGATAAGGCAAATTCAGGATCTTAGCCGTCTTATCAAAGGCCTCACCCGCGGCATCATCAGTAGTCTCACCAACTATCTCCATTTCAAAGTAATCTTTAACCAGCACAATCTGCGTATGCCCGCCCGAAACGGTGAGGCAGAGGAAGGGAAATTTTGGCTTCGGTTGATCAATAAAGTGCGCCAGAATATGCGCCTGCATGTGATTTACTTCAATAAGCGGGATAGAATTAGCCAGTGCAAAGGCTTTAGAAAACGACGTACCTACAAGTAATGAACCAAGCAATCCCGGGCCACGGGTAAAAGCTACCGCGCTAACGTCTTTTTTGCTTATTTTTGCTGCCGCAATAGCCTCTTGTACAACAGGAATTATGTTTTGCTGATGTGCCCTGGACGCAAGTTCGGGCACAACACCACCATATTTGTGATGCACCGTTTGATTTGCTATAATATTAGACAGTATTTTACCGTCTTTACATATAGATGCCGAGGTTTCGTCGCAAGAAGATTCAATACCGAGGATAGTTGCCAAACTGTATTATGATTTATTTGTTTGTTTTTTAAAACTGTAAAAATATTAAAAAAGTACTCAAAATAACGCTTTGGACCTTAACAGTAATAATCTTACTGGCCGCCGCTTTGATATTTTCGCTGCAATTTAAACCAGTACAAACCGCCATTGCCAAAAGAGCTGCTAAATACCTGTCGAAAGAACTTAATACCACCATATCCATCGAAAGCTTATACATCAAGCCTTTCAAATCTGTAGTACTGGAAGGCCTGTACGTTCAGGACCACGACAAAGATACTCTTCTGCATTCGCCAAAGTTTACTGTCGATCTAAACTATTTTTCGCTTAAAGAGCGGGTAGTTTCGGTAAATACAGTGCAGATGGACGACGGAAAGTTCTATCTGAAGACTTATAAGACAGGAAAAACGAATCTGCAGTTTATTATCAATTATTTTAACACTGGTACCACAGACTCGACGAAGCAGAAAAAAAAGCGTTACGATCTTAGTTTCGACAAGGTTGTTTTAAATAATATCGACTTCAGATATAAAAACTTTAACCGCACAAGTGTTTTAAAGCGGATAAACTTTGACGATTTGCACCTGCGCAATCTTAGCACAACCGTTTTAAACATCAATACCAAGACACATTTATTTCAGGCGGAAATACGGAACTTAAACTTCCGGGAAAAAAGCGGGTTCCAGCTAAAGAACCTAAGTACACTGGCAGCCATTGATACGAATCAAATGGAATTTAAAAACCTGGTTTTGCAAACGCCTAACAGCCGCGTGTCAGATTATATCCTTCTTAAATACAAGAATTTTAAAGACCTTAACAAGTTTGTAAGCAAAGTATACTTTAATGGCCGTTTGAGAAATACGCGAATTCACACAAAAGACCTTGCATTTTTTTCGGATAACCTACCCAAAAACCTCGACGTTAAGCTTAAAGGAAACATAAGCGGATATGTAACTGATTTAAAAGCGCAGAATGTTACTATATCCTCGGGGCAGGCTACTTACGTAAAAGGAAATTTCGACGTTAAGGGAATTACCACCAACACCGGCATTTTCATCCGGTCGAAAATCCAGCATTTACACAGCAACGCCCGCGATGCGGAAAGGTTGGCAAAACTAATTACAGGTAAAAGCAACACAATTCCGGCAGTGGTTTCTAAATTCGGAAATATATCTTTCGGAGGCGATATTGTTACGTCCATTAAACAGTATAGAGTTAACGGAAAACTTAAAACTGAACTTGAAAAAGCCGATGTAAACGGGCAGTTTAAAACAGCACTGGGCAGAGTAAACACAGATGCCAAATTGGTAATGAGCGGTGGCCCCCGCTATTCGGGTAGAATAAGAGCGTACAATTTTAATCTGGCTGAGCTTCTTGACAGAAAGGATTTGGGCTACACAACCCTTTCGGCAAATGTATCGGGCAAAGGATTCAGTATAAAAAACATCAGTGAAAACATAAAGGCTGACATTACTTATTTCGACTATAAAGGATACCGGTATTCTAATGTTAAAGTAGACGGCAATTATAATCAAAGCTTATTTAATGGCAAGATTGATATAAACGACCGAAATGTTAAGCTCAAATTCTTAGGCGGCATCAACTTTACCTCCAAGCTGCCTGCTTTTAACTTTAACGCCACATTACGCAGCACCAATCTGCATAAACTTGGTTTAACTAAAGACACGGTACAAATAGACGCCGATTTTCATACCGCTTTTACCGGGAATAACTTAAACAACATCCAGGGAAACCTGCAATTAAGTAAAATACGAGTAAGCACTCCTCAGCATTCGATGGTGGTTGATTCGGTATACGTTTTAGCGAAAGGCTTGGGGAACACCCGCTCTCTGACTATAAATTCGGATATTCTGGATGCGGGAATAAAAGGGCAGTATGATTTAGATAAACTACCGAATTATTTTACATCGGTAGTAAAGCAATACATCCCTTCGCTAAAAGCAAAACCAGGCCCGCGGGGTATTCAAAACTTCGACTTTACACTTAACCTGAAGTACTTTGAACCCGTCAGCATAATGTTTATTCCGAGTTTAAAAATACCTGAAGGCGCAGATTTCCAGGGACATTTCGTATCGGCGGAGAATGTAGCTACCCTTACCGGTTCGAGTTCGTTAATTGAATATAATAACATTAAGATCAACAATTTAATTATTGATGAATCTACAACCGCTACTGCTTTAAACGTATTTTTAACATCAGACAGGGTTGATTTAAACGACAATCTTTACATCAAAAATGTAAACATTACCAACGTGTTGAAGAATGACAGTTTATCACTAAACGTAAAACTATCAGACAAAGACGCGATTAACCAGCTCGATTTAAACGGACTTATAGAATTCGACACAGAGAACTTCGCTAATCTAAGCCTCCTGCCATCAGACGTGGTGATAAACAGTGAGGTATGGCGTGTGCCCGAGCAGGTGCAGATTAGCTACGATAAAGGGAAGGTTGCGGTAAAAAACTTTGCTCTGTATCGCGATAATCAATATTTAACGTTGGATGGTATCATCTCGAACGACCCTAACGACAAACTGAACGCAGGCTTTAAACAATTTAAACTCGAAACCTTTAATCCTTTAACTCAAAGCAAGAAAATTACCCTTGGCGGAGAATTAAACGGAAATATTATACTTTCTTCCGTAACAACAAAGACTCCGAAATTAGAGTCGGATCTGATTGTGGATTCTCTGGTGATGAACAATATCCCCATAGGAGAACTTACGTTAGTTGCCAATATGGACAACCGTACCAAGCTGGTGGACATGGTTCTCAACATTCAAAAGAACGGAAAGGAAACCATGAATATTTATGGCGACTACAACGCTAATTCGGATAAAAACACTTTAAATCTCCGGATGAAGATGGACGAAAGTGAACTGGTTATTTTCCAGCCTTTTATGAAACATTTAGTATCGGATGTTTCGGGCAATGTATCGGCTGATCTGGAAGTTACGGGAAGTATTTTCGATCCGAAGATTAATGGTTCGGCAAGATTAAAAAACGCCTATTTAGTGGTTAACTATCTTAAAACGCCTTACCGGATAAACGACGACATCACCATCAGCAACAGCATTATCGACCTTGGCAGGTTAGAGCTTACCGACGTAAGGAACAATACCGCCGAGGCCGTTGGTACCATTAATCTCAAAAATCCGAAAGTGCCTATAATTGATGTGGTTATTTATGCTGAAACCCCGTTTATGGCACTGAATACTACGTCGAAAGATAATCCGCTATATTATGGAACCGCCTATGGAACAGGGGTTTTCACGTTTAAGGGGCCTACTAATAACATGCGGATAAATATTACGGCTACAACGAAAGAAGGAACCGTTTTTAATATCCCTTTGAATGCCGCCGAGCGAGTGTCGGGTAACGACATGATAACATTTGTCGCAAGGGATTCTACGTTAACTCCTAAAAAAGTTAACTCTTTTAACGGATTAGAAATGACTTTAAACCTTACGGTTGATGAAGCTTCGCAGGTAAATATTATTACCGATTTGGGCAAACTTAGCGGAAGGGGAACATCCAATAACCTGTCGCTGGAGATTACCAGTCTGGGCGATTTCCGGATGTTCGGAAGCTACCTTATTACCGGCGGAAAATTTCAGTACACGGCACAGGAGTATATCAGTAAAATCTTTCAGATTAGTCAGGGTGGTTCTATCCGCTGGACCGGTGATCCCGTGGAAGCGGAAATAAATATGACCGCTATCTATTCAAATAACGCCAACATCGCAAAACTATACAGGGCCGATAATAGGACCGTACCTAACAGATCCGTACTATCGGAGGCTATAATGACGTTAAATGGTGTATTAACCCGCCCGGGCATTAAATTCGATATTAATTTCCCGCAAGAACCTTACATTAAAACCGAGCTGGAGAGCTACTTTAACGATGTAAACAACGTTAACCAGCAAGCAATAAGCTTTATAGCCAGAGGCTCTTTCGCATCGAATACAGGACTTGAACTAGACGCCGCAACAGACGCTTTAAAAAACACGATAACCGAATTAACGTTTAATCAGATCAACAACATTCTGGGGCAAACAATAGGGTCTAAATCGGTGGATTTAAACGTGCGCTCATTTAATGATGCCAGTGCTACCTTCAGCTTATTTAAAGACAGGCTCAAAATAACCGGGGGCATTACACCTGATAACCGGGCGGAAGTAAACGCCTTTGAAGTAGGTAATTCGTTCGCTCACGATGTTGAGGCTCAATATTTAATTAAGATGGACGGAAGTTTAATAGCCCGGGCATCAAACCGCCGTAACAACAGGGTGGTTTTAAACACCACTCAGGAGTATGTTAGCGCACTGGGATTGGCTTACAGAAAAGACTTTGATACTCTCGGCGAATTTTTAAGGGCGATACTGGGTAAACGAACAGATGAAGAAAAGGCTGGCCAGGAAAAACCTCAGGCTCCGCCACCGCCGGTTAATACTAATCCATCCATCGTTATTTCTCCTTCAAGGGAAAGCAGGGTGCCGAAACAATCAGCTACACCTTAGTTATCCGCATCAGAACTATTCATAATAGTATGCCCCATTTTGTCTCTCTTTGCTTTTAAATAGAGTTCGTTATGAATATTGGATTTAATTTCAATCGGCACATTCTCAATTATTTCGATGCCGTAACCCGTTAATCCTGCTCTTTTTGTTGGATTATTAGACATAAGGCGCATTTTCTTAATACCAAGACTTCGCAGAATCTGTGCCCCTAAACCGTAGTCGCGCTGATCCATTTTAAATCCGAGCTTTAGGTTGGCATCTACGGTATCAAATCCATTCTCCTGCAAGTTGTAGGCATGTAGTTTATTAATTAATCCGATACCTCGTCCCTCCTGATTCATATAAATAATCACACCTTTTCCTTCCTTATCAATCATCTCCATGGCTTTGTGCAATTGGGGGCCGCAATCGCATCGGCATGAGCCAAAAATATCGCCTGTAATGCAAGAACTGTGTACGCGAACAAGTACCGGATCGTCCTCGTTCCATTTCCCTTTAACCAATGCTATATGATGTTCGCCAGAATCTATTTGTGTATAGGCTACCATTTCAAAATCGCCCCATTCTGTAGGCAGCTTTACTGATACTTCTTTTTTAATGAGTGATTCTTTGCATAAGCGGTAAGAGATTAAATCCTTAATAGAAATAATCTTCATGTCGAGCTGTTTAGCAATAACCATCAACTCCGGGAGACGTGCCATCTCGCCTTCTTCATTCATAATCTCTACAATAACACCGGCAGGTTCAAACCCCGCCATAGCCGCTAAATCGATAGCAGCTTCGGTGTGGCCGGCGCGACGTAAAACTCCTCCTTCTTTCGCCCTTAAAGGGAAAATATGGCCCGGCCTTCCTAACTCTTCCGGCTTCGTATCAGTATTTATTAAAGCATGAACAGTCTTCGAGCGGTCGGACGCAGAAATACCTGTTGTACAGCCATAGCCCATCAGGTCGACAGAAACGGTGAAGTTTGTTTCGTGTGAGGTAGTATTCTTGCCCACCATAGGCTCCAGATTCAGTTCATCGCAACGCTTACCGGTAAGAGGAACGCATATCAGTCCGCGGCCATACTTAGCCATAAAGTTTACCACTTCTGGTGTGGCGTTACGGGCGGCCGTTAAAAAATCACCTTCATTCTCCCGGTCCTCATCATCAACCACTATAATTACTTTTCCGGCTTTTATATCTTCAACAGCCTCTTCAATTGTATTGAGCTTAATCTCCATTATGAATCAAAATTACAGTTCTGAAACTAATTCCGAACCTTTAGAATATAATCTGGGGGTAAAAGATATTATTCCTTTTCCTTTTTGAAGAGTTTCAGGAACTTACGCTTATAAGAATCTACGTCGAATATAGCCGAGTCTACAGCTGCTTTATAGGTAAGAAACATACCTAATGGGGCTAAAACGAGTATTGCTATCCACATACCTAAAATAGGCTCCATGGTTCCGGCTTTCGCCGATTTTTCACCAATCTGGGAGATAATATGATAGAAGAGGAAAAAGATAACCGACATTACTACGGGCAGTCCTAAACCTCCTTTTCGTATAATCGCGCCCAGCGGGGCACCGATAGAAAACAGCACCAGGCATGATGCGGCAAGGGTAAGTTTTTTCTGATATTCGACTATAAATCTCAGGATACTTTTTATGTAATCAGTTTTTTCGATGGCTTTTGAAGTTACCATGTCTTTCATGCTTCGGATTTCGTTTTGAGCCGATGAAATAGCATTTGACCGTTCGTGTTTGGGTATAACATCAAGTACGGTATTTTTATATTCCGGAACCTTCTTTACAGGCACGCCAGAAACCTGCGCCGCACCTGAATAAAGTCTGAACATGGGAAGAATTACTTTTGAATAGGATTTTACGGTACTGTCTGCTACTCTTTCGGTCGAATCTCTGAAATGGCTAAGCTGCTTTAGATTCATCATGGCATAACTGCTTTTAAACAGATTTTCATCCGTTCGAGTGTGCTTAAAGGCCGAAAGGTCGAACTTTTGAGTGGTTTCTTTAAACTTATACCGGGTAAACCGCTGCCTTGGATTGTAAGCTCCGTCGCCCGTAGTTTCTTCGTATCGCACCCCGTCGTGCAGGTTCAGGATTAAATAATTCTCATCGGGCGTTTTGTCCATTGTTCCGTACCTCGCCCGCAGCACTATATTTCCGTTCGAACTATGGTCGTAAATAATAACATTATGAAGCGTTCTTTCATCAGGGTCCTTTTTTTGAACGCGAATTGAATATCCCTGAATACTGCTGTTAAATACCCCTTCCTTAATAAGAAAGGCACTTTTTTGATTTCTTACATCCCATAATAATGAACCGAATTTGAGGTTGGCTACCGGAAGCATATAATCGGAGAAAAGGAAGGCGCAAATACTTAATATAGAAACCAATACCACCAGAGGTGCCATTGCTTTTTGGAGGGAAATACCGGCAGCTTTTATAGCTACCAATTCATAATTCTCTCCTAAACTGCCAAAAGTCATGATGGAAGATAACAGCATGGCGAGCGGCAATGCCATGGCAACATTAGTGGCCGATGCGTACCACATTAACTGCAAAATAACATACCATTGAAATCCTTTTCCGATAAGGTCGTCGATGTATTTGAATAAAAACAACATCAACAGCACAAACATTACTATGAAAAAGGTAACAATGAAAGGCCGGATAAAGGCCTTCAAAACCAATACGTGTATTTTTTTCACAATACAAAAATAGGGATTTTATATCCCTAAGCTCCTAACACACTAATCAAATATTCTATTTGATTATCCCATATCAGTTTACGTTCTTCAATAAGTTCGGCAGGGGCAAAATCGGTTATCGACAAAGCAACATCGTTTGTTAATTCGTCCTGAAGGATTTCCATTTCAAAATAACAGGAAGGATCGTCGTCTAACCATCTAAACTTTACCAGTTTATTTTCCTTAATAGAGAGGAGTTTGGCTTTTTGATCCTCCCCGTCCCATACAAAGGTGTAAATCTGATCTCTGTAATGAACGTCATCAGCAAACCATTGCGAAAGGCCATTAGGCTCATTCAAAAAACCAAACAATATTTTGGGAGATGATTTTATTTCGTATTCCAGACTAAACTTCTTCTTTTCTGACATTCTTTATTTCCTTTTCTAAATCTAATGGGGAGTTTTTTAGATTTCTTTTTAAAGGAAAGTAAATTAAACTATATTTGCAAACCAATTTTCAGGGTAAGCGAAAATAAAAATGGCGGGGTAGCTCAGATGGTTAGAGCGCAGGATTCATAACCCTGAGGTCGGCAGTTCGATCCTGCTCCCCGCTACTGGAATAAAAAGAAAGCCGCGATGAGCGGCTTTTGTTGGTTTTATGAGACTCTACAATTAATTATTTGTCAGTTTTTAGTTGAGCTACCTCTTTTTTAAGAGTTTGATTTTCAGCTTTGATTACATCCATCTCCTTTTTAAAATCAATCATATACAAAGTCAACTCTTCAATCTTCTTAAGCAACTTAGCATCCATTTGGCCAAGATCAATTCCATCTTTCTTTACTTCTGCTTCTGACGGCATCTCTGGTAAATGATTATTTTCCTGAACATATTTTTCGACTTCCTGTAAAGAAGAAAGCTTATGGCCTGATTTAAACACATAATCGGGCCAAGTACCTTGAAGGGCTACTTTTACAGATTCGGCTATTACGTTACCAGCTACGGCGAGTTTGTAGCCTTGAGGGTTAGTTGTGCCGATAGAAACACTTCCATTTTTATCGATCCGCATTTGCTCATTATGACTTGTGATTCCATTACTTTGAGTCATAAAAATGATATTGCCACCCGACCCACCTGCAAAACCAGATTTGATTTTAAAATCAATATTTCTACTATCAATATAATTCCCTGTATATGAGGCTTCTTGACCTATACCGAGGCGTTTATTACCTGGACCATCATATATGGCAATGGCGTCGCTACCGGTTTCTTCTTTTACCACTAATCTTTCTAAAGGTGAGTTTGTTCCAATACCAAACTTCCCTTCTGTAGTTAATCGTACTACTTCAAGATTGTTAGTCATAAATTTAATAGGAACACCTGCAGCACCTTGAAGTGCCATCGCTCCATAATCATAATAAGTGTACCCTTTAGCTACGCCATCAGCCATGTATGACACACCTCCACTATAAGAAGAATTCGAACTATTTATTCCTAAAGTAGATGCAGCTGGGCCAATAGAAATTGGATTTGATGTACCAATACCCATATTACCATTTGCGGTTATAATCGCTTTTTCTGTACCATTAGCATACAACGCCAGAGCCATACCACCGCGAGAGCCAACAATTGCCTTACCACTGTCCCACGATAGAATTCCATGATCAGCACTGGCCCCCCAATTTAAAACACCATCACCGCGAAAAGTCATTCTATTGTTTAGATTTAAAGTCGTTACACCAGAATTGCCTGCATCAACTATATGTAATGTGGCGTTCGGACCGTCTGTTCCAATACCTACATTTCCACCTGCTGTCCAATTTAATATATCTGTTGATGTACTAAAGTTTCTAATACTGCCAGTTGCTGCACCTGCAGGAGTATATAAGGAATAATACCTCACATTACCATCTCCAAAAATCAAATTAAATGGGCCACCTAATTTACATAACAATACATCATCCCCAGTTGCTGTAATAGGTCTGGATGCTGTGAATGTCGCAGATGTGCCGGTTAATGTACCCCCCAATGTAGTATTTCCATCTCCATCTACAACTAAAGCTGTAGATTTGAAAACGTTTCCTGCACTGTTGGTCTGAATAGCTATGGAACCACCAAGTGTTGAATTGGTAAGTAGCAAATTATTACCTGCAGCCTGGCCTAGAAAGTTATAATTCCATTGTAAGTAGCCTTTATCAACACCATCTTTTTGTAATGATATATAACCGCCATCGCCTCCTGTAGAGTTTAATGTTAATCGCTTACTTACACTACCATTAATGGTAAGATTTCCGCTAATGGTTTCTTGCGAATATCCATACATAGCTAACAGGATTGCAAAGGCAGTTGTAATAATTTGTTTCATTGTGATAAGTTAAAGTTTGACCTAAGATAAAAAAAGTATTGTATTACAGATGTTGGTATTCGATGAGCTTAATCCAATCCTCAACAAAAAGGTTCGACATTTCGCGGTTTCCTTCTACTGGAATAAAAGAAGAGGCCGTCTCATAAGCAATTATGAGATGGTTTTTTTATGCTTTGATTTTGAAGATTCCACGTCGATGGCATTTTCGTTATTAGTGTTAGCTAATGTTATTCTGGTAAGTTTTATAGGCTGGCGGCAGAGCAAAAGATCAAAAAGGCTTATGCCTTCCATTTTCTAAG
>JACMJM010000054.1 GCA_014380615.1 Sphingobacteriaceae bacterium | reverse complement strand
ACCAGTTCTTCCAGGCTGGGTGGAAGCAATTGCAACTGATCGGAATCGTAGGGCTTAAAAACAGGCGTGGTTCCCATGCCTTTAAAATACAAAAACCGCTTGAAATAAAAAAGAGGCTATCCTTTTGAGACAGCCTCTTCTCGTATATGTAAAGGGTAAAATTACATTTCGATTGTCACCCTGATCGGAGTCGAAGGGTAATTAACATGGGCTTCGACTCCGCTCAGCCTGACATCGTACTCTTAACTGTCCAAAGTATATAATAACGACACCTAAAGTTTTTCCAACGTTTTACCTCTAAAAGTAACTATCGCACTATCTGCGATGTTGTGTTCAATGTGGTTAACTTCATTGTCTAACACCTCAACGTTGCTTTTTCCTTTAACATCGAGTTTTAACGCCTCTATATCATTGTTTGACTCGATGCTTAGTTTTGCATCGCCTGTATTATCTCCGACACTCGAGTTAAGCGATTTAATCCTATTTCTATTAAGAGAAACCTTGGTCGAAGCCCCGACGATAATAGTTAGTGAATCTTTTCTAAATCCTTCAATCATTGTTACAAACTCTTCATAATATCTGCCACGGGTTTTAGAAAATTTAAAAGCAGTGGTACGAATCTTCCGTAGGGTAGGGCTTATTATAACAATATCGCTCCAGTCCCTGTCGGTGGTATCTTTAATCTTGTTAAGATCAATTGATAAAATATCGCCGTTCTGCGAAACCGCCACTCTTTCTTTAGACCGTTTTCTTACCCAAACGGCTTGTTTCTCGCCATATTCAATCTTTACGTTTAGGGTATTTGCCGACTGAAGGTTTAGTTCGGTGAATTGTTTAATTTTCACTTCATCATAGTCATTAAAACGGTTAAGGCGGTGGTATTTGCCCAAGCCCAGTTTCTTCATTTCAAGATATTTGCCTTTTAACCTTAAATCAAAAGCCACCAGGGTAGTTAAGAAAATAACAGCGGCAACGGTCAATAATATATTACTGGTTTTCATAATTCTTATTTAAAATTTTCATTTTTAAAATCTTCAAAACGATTCGCTATCTCATCTAAACTGATATTCAGAAGGTAAATATTCCTGAAAAACTCCGGGAGTTCCTGCTTCAGAAAACGCTCTTTTCGATAGCTTTTTATCTTTTCAAGTGCGTTATCGGTAGCAAAAAAGCCTATTCCCCGTTTATTAGCTATCACTTCCCGGTTTTGTAAAAACTCATAGGTTCGTACCACGGTATTCGGATTAACTTGTAGCTCTACCGCCAATTCTCTTACCGAGGGAATTTTCTGGCCAATGGGCCATTTTCCCAACATTATATTCTCGCTTACAAATCCTGCAATTTGCAGGTATATTGCTTCATTATCTCTAAATTCCATCTAAACTTCCTTTTCTTTTAACCTGTAAAAAGAACAGGCCCATAAAATCACTACAATCACCGAAATAATAATACCTATATATATATACTCTTCGATGGGCGTTTCTACCCTGTAGTTTTCACCTGAGATGTCCAAAAGATCTACTTGGGTAAAGGGAACCGCACTAAGGATTTTTTTGTCATCAAGCAACAGGCTCATCAATTGTGTATTCAGGAACATCAAAAGAAACATCCCGATGAAGAAACAAAACGCTGTTTTAATAAAATGATGCTTTTCAAAAAATACTGAGCCCCATAAACATATCGCATGTAATACGGCGTAGAGATAAAATACATAATACACCTTATGTTCCTCATCAAAAAGATTGAGCAGCTGCGCATCATCTGCCGTTGAGTATAATGATCCTAAATGATTAAGCAGCATCACCATTAAATAAAACGCGGGTATAAAAAGCAGTTGAAAAATTACAAAGGAGTACAACCACCCGATAAGGTATTTTTCAAAATGAGAAGCAGGTAAAGTGAGAATAGAAATGGCCTTTTTTTTATTTCCCAGATCGGCGAATACAATACTGGTGAAAATCGTTCCCGAAAGTAATAGCACAAAAAGGAAAACCGGAATTTGCGCCCTTTCGCCAATCTGGCCCCCGCTTACATAGGCCGTAAAACCCATAATGAGAAACAGTACGCCTAGAAGTACAGAGAAGGCCATTAAGTAAGTCTTATAATTATCAGCGGTATGTTTAATAAAGAGATTCGAAAAACGATTTAAGTTAAATGTCTGATTCATAGGTTTTACTTTAATTGGTTTGTTACGGATTTATTATCACTTATAATGGCGTTGAACAGAAGCTCCATATCTACCTTACTGTAACTTTCTTCCGTATTTGCGATAATTGTATTTATGCCACCCAGATTTTCTTCTGTATATAAAACTTCTTTCCCGTTTATGGATGCCGAACTTGTGAATTTTAATTTCTCGGCTATGGTATCCAGGCTGCTGTTTAATACAATCTCCTGTTTATGCAAAACAATCAGCGAATCGATTAAGCTGTCGAGATCTCTTACCTGATGGGTAGAAATAATGATGCAGCGATTCTCTGTAAGGGCTGAGGCAATTATTTTCCTGAACTGGCTTTTAGATGGAATGTCGAGTCCGTTAGTAGGCTCGTCCATGATAAGTAAAGCCGTGTTGGTAGCCAGGCCAAAGGCGATCATTACTTTCTTTTGCTGCCCGAACGATAACTTGTTTAGCTTACTGTCAAGCGGAACTTCAAATTCCGAAAGCATAGCGATAAATTGTTCATTGCTGAAATGCGGATAGAAATGCCCCGTGCTTTTCGCGAATTGCACCGCAGTTAGCGAGGGAAGATACATCTCTTCGGGAATGAAGAACAACTCTTGTAAAAATGCCGGTAATCGTTTTGATGATGTATAACCTTTTACCTTACAAACCCCCGACTGCGGAAACGCCAAGCCTGCAATGTTTTTTAAAAGGGTAGACTTTCCCGCGCCATTCTTGCCGAGGAGTCCGTAAATGTGCCCCTCTTTTAAGGAAAGAGTGAGGTTTTTGAATAACAGCTTCTTTTTACTGTATCCAAAGTTTAGGTTGTTAATTTCTATCATGCTACTGTATTAGATAAATAGTACAGTGCAAATGTATTGTTTAAAATGATTAATCCAAATTATTTGAAGAATTTTATTAAGTCATTCATTGAGAATACAAACAATTGCTATATTAGTTAACTGGAGCCTTAACCTGTCAAAAAAAGGGGCGATCCGAAAAGCCACATGAGTAGGGAAAACTAAACCTTTAAAAATTATGAACTGGTATTTAAAAGTATTAAAGAATTATGCTGTTTTTAGTGGCCGGGCACGGCGTACTGAGTATTGGATGTTTGTGTTGTTTCAAATTATTTTTGCCGGGGCGGCAGCCGTACTTGATAATTTACTTGGCCTTACATTTAGCATTGGCGAAACCAGTCTTCCCTACGGATACTTGTATCTTGCCTATGGTTTAGCAATGCTTATTCCTGGCATTGCGGTGTTTGTCAGGCGTTTGCATGATGTCGGCAAAAGCGGGTGGTTCTTTTTCATCGGTTTAATACCTTTAATCGGTGCTATTTGGCTACTTGTTTTGGCATGTACAGATAGTCAGCCGGGCGAAAATGAATATGGCCCAAATCCGAAAGAGGAAGCACTTGTTGCAGAGGAAGTGCAACAGGCCGAGGTTTAGATATATTTTAAAGGCTGGCTAAAGCCATTTCATTCCACCTGGTTCAGAATATGGCAATTTACCAGCCTCTTTTCAGTATGAATATAGAAACCTTACGAGTGTACTGTCTCAGAAAAAAAGGTGTTACCGAATCATTTCCTTTCGGCGAGGATACACTGGTTTTTAAAGTAGGCGAGAAAATGTTTCTTCTTACCAGCTTACAAAATTCTACAAGCTTTAATGCCAAATGCGATCCGGAAAGGGCGATTTCTTTGCGCGAGGAATTTGAAGAGATACGCCCCGGATATCATATGAGTAAAGTGCATTGGAATACTGTAAACATGCAGGGAAGATTAACAGACACACAACTGAAAGATCTGATTGACCATTCGTACCAACTGGTTTTTGCCGGGCTTCCCAAAAAACTTAAAGAGAGCTTATAGAATAATTAGAAGGCCGGATTTTGATATTGTTTCATTCGGATGATACTCCGACAAAAGATTCCTGCGTTTAATTTCATTATTTTGAAAAATGAAATTATTACTTCTGGCCCTCTTTTCTATCTTATTTACACCTGCTCTGGCCCAAAACCCAATTGCCGTTTTCGTAAAAGATTCTGTTTCGGGCAAGGGTTTAGCGGGTGCAACGGTCGAAATTAAGGCTTTAAACAAACGCTTCTCTGCCGATGCGAACGGCCTTGCCAATATTGGAGAGTTGCCGATCGGAAAATATTTGCTCGAAATTCGTTTTGCGGGCTATCAAACACATAATGACTCTATTGCCATTCCGCTCGTAAATGCTAATAGCCTTACCTATTTGTTAGTTCAGGAAGCTGAAGATTTAGAGGAGGTGGTAATTACATCAACCCGAAGCAGCCGCTCGATAGCTAATATTCCTACCCGTGTAGAAACTATTATCGGAGAAGAACTGGATGAAAAATCGGTAATGCAGCCCGGAAATATACGAATGCTGCTTACCGAAAGCACTGGTATTCAAACACAGCAAACATCTCAGGTTTCGGGTAACGCAAGCATCAGAATTCAGGGTTTAGACGGTAAGTATACACAGCTTTTACAAGATGGCTTCCCTCTGTATTCGGGCTTTTCCAGTGGCCTTAGTATTCTTCAAATTCCGCCTTTAAATCTAAAAAGAGTAGAAGTTATTAAGGGCTCTTCGTCTACATTGTATGGCGGCGGCGCAATAGCAGGACTGGTAAACCTGATTACAAAAGAGCCTTCGGACGAAAGAGAAATTTCCTTTTTAGTTAACGGCAATCAAACCGGCGCGGTCGATCTAAGTTCGTTTTATTCGCAAAGATTTAACAAAACCGGCCTCACGGTATATACCGCCGGTAATTCGCAAAAGGCTTTTGATAACAATAAGGATGCGCTTTCGGATATTCCTAAATTCAACAGGATTACCTTTAATCCTAAATTCTTTTATTATCCAAACCCTAAAACCACTTTAAGTATCGGGCTGATTAGCGGTTTCGAAAATAGAATAGGCGGTAATCTTAAACGAATAGAAGACGATTTAACCGGAGGTTTTTTTGAAAGAAATAGGAGCAGCCGTTATTCTACCCAGACAAAGTTCGAAAAACGTTTAGAAGGCGATAAGATTTTTACGGCCAAAAACAGCCTCGGGTATTTTAACCGAAACCTGAGCCGAAGTAATTATATTTTCGAAGGCCGCCAGCTTGCTACATTTACAGAACTTAACTACCTCATCCCTCTTGAAAAGTCGGAGTGGAATTTGGGAGCGAATTATGTAAGCGACGATTTCAAACAGCTGAATGAAACTTCCGCCAAGCTTAATTATCAAAATTCGGTTTTCGGCCTTTTTGCGCAAAATAGTTATTCCTTTACGGATAAAATTATTGTGGAAGCTGGCATGCGGATGGATGTTACTAACCGAAATGATGTATTCATCCTGCCGCGTTTATCCTCGCTTTTTAAGTTTAATTCAGATCTGTCGGTAAGAATTGGCGGGGGGCTGGGATATAAAACGCCCGGCGTTTTTTCGGAAGAAACTGAAGAAAGGGCTTTTCAGGATATTGACCCTATCGATTTCGAACAGGTTAAGCCCGAGAGATCCTATGGTTTGAACGGGGATATAAATTACAGGATAACCTTTTGGGATAAATTGATCGTATCTGCCAACCAGTTATTTTTTTATACCCGATTGCAGGACCCGATTGTGTTGCGGCCTAATCTTAATTCAACCCGGTTTTCTCTTAATAACGCATCTGGCTATTTATCCTCAAAAGGATTTGAAACTAACATCAGATTACGCTATTCAGATTTCTCGGGATATTTTGGATATACTTTTATTGATGCCGAACGAAACTTTAATGGCACTGGTTCTGTAAATCCGCTTACAGCCAAAAGCCGGGTGAACGCGAATATTATGTACGAAATAGAAGACAAGCTGCGGATTGCGTATGAAGCCTTTTACACGGGCCGCCAATACTTAAGTTCGGGAGAAAGAGTAAGAGATTTTTGGGTAATGGGATTTTCTGCCGAGCGAAAATTTGAAAAGTTCAGCATCTTTTTTAATCTCGAAAACTTTTTAGATACCCGTCAAACCAGGTGGCAGCCTTCATACTCCGGATCTTTGTCTGAGCCCGATTTCTTTGAAATTTACACCCCCACCGATGGTTTTATTTTTAACGGAGGCTTCAAACTGAAACTTTAAGCACCTATGGAGATGAATGGCGTTGATGGGATTATAAGTTTATCCATACCCCTTTTGCGTCGCTCTCTTTAATAGCTTCAATAACTTTCATGTTATAAAGCGCATCCTGTAAAGATGTGGGTACAGGGCTATTATCCATAATCGCTTTCGAAAACAGATCTCCCTGGAGGGTATACTGATTATGCGGTTCAAATAAAAATTCTTCCCTCTTTCCATTTATTTCAACCCATATGCGGGTTTTTTTGTCGGGTGGAATATTTACCGGAATTTCAATTTCGATTAAGCCTTTTGTTCCGAAGATTCTAAAATTTTGGAAGGGTGCCAGTTGTGTTGAGCAAGTGAAGGAGGAGGTACTTGTTCCGAAATCCATCATGGCCGAGGCCATGCGGTCTACCCCGGTCACTTCATCGTAATCAATTAATCCCTGTACGCGAAGTGGCTCTTTACCCAAAACGAAACGCGATTGTGAAATACAATAACAGCCTATATCCATCAATCCCCCTCCGCCCGCTTCTTTTTTATTTCTGATATCCTGCGGATCGATATTGAAATAAGAGAAAATGGCCTGGATAGTTTTAATGGTGCCGATGCTTCCATCGTCTGCTAGTTTTTTTACAAACTGCCATTGAGGATGAAAACGATACATGAACGCTTCCATTACTTTCAAATTCGGATAAGCCGACGCGGTTTCAATTAATTCGGCAGCCTCTTTGGCACTAAGGCCGACAGGCTTTTCACACAATACATGTTTACCCGCCTGTAAGGCTTTTACCGTCCAGGGAATATGAAGGTTGTTTGGAAGCGGGATGTAAACGGCATCAATGGATGTATCGTTAAGAAGGCTTTCATAGCTTCCATAAGCTTTTGGAATATTTAATAATTTTGCTGCTGATTGTGCCTGCGAAAGGTTTCTCGACGCTATAGCATTAATCTCGCAATACTCTCCGGCCTGCATGGCAGGGATAACTTTTTGCAAACCAATAGTTGCGGTACTCAATATTCCCCAGCTAACTTTCTTCATTTTCAGATTATAATATCCATCAAATTTAAAAAATAAATAACAGTGTTTATATGTTTACACCCCTTATCCGTTTGCTTACCTTCGCCGTTATGTTACAAATTTTATTTCGCGATGATTATTTAATAGCGATAAATAAGCCGCATGATTTATTGGTTCATCGGTCACGCATTGCGATGGATGTTGGCGAATTTGCACTTCAAATACTAAGGGATCAAATTAATCATTGGGTGAATCCGGTTCACCGCCTGGATCGAAAAACTGGCGGAGTGTTGTTGTTTGCGCTCGATAAAGAAACGGAAATTTCGGTTCAACATCTTTTCGCGGAGAATAAGATAAGCAAAAAGTATCTCGCTATAGTGAGAGGCCATACTCCCGACAATGGTGAGATTGATTATCCTCTGAGGAAGGAGAACGGCGTTTTACAGGAAGCATTTACACGCTATACTACATTGAAACGTACCGAGCTTAATATAGCCTTTGGTGCGCATCAAACATCAAGATATTCTTTAATTGAGGCAAGGCCAGAAACCGGGCGTATGCACCAGTTAAGAAAACATTTCGCGCATATCAATCACCCCATTATTGGGGATAGGCCTCACGGATGCAATAAGCAAAATAAGCTGTTTAAAGAAACCTGGGATATGACAACTATGCTTCTTCATGCTTCCGAACTTTCTTTTTTACATCCGTTTACCAAAGAGAATGTGCTTATACAGGCCCCTTTGCAGCAAGAGTTTGAACGAGTGATGCTACTGATGGGATGGAATGAAAATAATTTGTAAGTTTTTGGACAATCCTGCGACTAACCCGAAAACAAGAACATGAAATCTATATTTTTTATTTTCATTCTCGCATTCGTATCCTGCGGCCCGGGTTCATCTCCCGAAGGGCGTATGAACATGAAACTTGAAACAATTCGACAAGAACTCGACAGTTTGAATAAAGTTTCCGCGATTCAAAGCCAATTAGACACGTTGAAGGCAAGAAATAAAATTCTGTCGGATAGCATAAGCCTCTTAAATAAAGAAGTTAAAGCCCTTTCAACAAAATGAGCTGACTAAAAAGGCGACACGGGTAAGTATCTTTGAAATAGATCTACTATACAGCTTCCGGTTGAAATATTACTTGTCGAATTATTCGCCTTTTGTGATTTCGATCCGTCAGCTGGCGGATCGAGACAATAACGACTTAGCTACAGCCTGATTCAATGCTAACTCGCATCCTTACTTCTCAGGTAATCTATCGCATCTCCTATCTTGTCTAGTAAGTCAAAATTGAGATCACTGTCCGAACTCTGATCCCAACCATCAGCATTCTTTCTGATGATGTGGTTTTTTCCGTCAAGTGTAATTTCCCATAACGGTACGTCCATGTAGAGTGCCGGTTTTAGGGTAATCTGTTTAATACAATTATTTATTTCGATAGTAGTTTGATATTCCATAGTGCAGATTTGAGGTTATCCAAAAATGATAATCCAATTCACGTTTATAAGTACTAATACAAAAATCTTACCGCTGTTGAAAAAAAGTTTTTGGTGAGTGTTTTTTATGGATTTTTTTGAGGGTCTCGGCCTAGGTTCTGATGTAAGTTCTTGTTGGATAGCATGTTAGAGGTAGATTGTCGGCTTATAAATAAATATCAAGCATCTTTCTCCAGTACTTAGCTTTATGAGCCTCTCCATCCCAGATGAAAAGCTGATTATTAATGCCTTTATTGGTAAGTGCCTCACTAAGCAGACGGTTATTCTCGAAAAAGGGATCTTCATGGCCTACTGCCAGTACTATTTCCAGCCTCCTTAACGCGTTTAGAAGTTCCAGTTCGGAAATATTGTGGATATATTGAGAGGGCATATTGAAATAGATGGTTTCATCCCAATACCCTTCGAGCAAATCGTTGTAATGATTTAACTGCTGGGTAAGGTCGTACCGGCCGCTCATGGCTACTATTTTGCTGAAATATTGAGGATATTTGAAGGCGAAATTTACCGCATGATATGCTCCCATGCTGCATCCGGCGGCTATCATGTACGAACCGGGGTTCTTATAGTGCATTAGCGGCAATACCTCATTAAGTATATATTGTTCATATTGCAGGTGTCGGGCCATTTTCTGATCGGGAAAAGTACCCTCGCTGTAAAAGCTTTCCACGTCTATGCTGTCTACACAATATACCTGTAAAAACCCCTGTTCTATTTTGGGTTGCAGAGTTTCAATCAAACGCCAGTCTTCATATTCGTAAAACCGTCCTGTACGAGGAGGAAAAAAAAGAACAGTTGCCCCGGCATGCCCGAAAACTAAAAGTTCCATGTCTTTATCAAGTGCCGGACTGTGCCATTTATAGTACTCTCTGTTCATTAGGTTAGTAGACTGGTTTAGGTTAATGAGTAATTTTTAGATAGTGCTAGATAGCTTAGACAATAAAATCTGTTTCCACAAATCAAAACCGGCGGCGTTTAAATGCAGGTCGTCATTATCGTAATATTCTTTCTTAGGATAACCGTTTTTATCAACCATGCGGTTGTATATATTTACGAAGCTCCATTTATTATTCATTCTGTTAATCTCATTTTCAATAAGATAGTTGGTGAATTTTAAACTTTCTATAATGTTCCACCGGCTTGAGCTGGGCTTAATAGAGATATAGTAACAGGGGATATCCCCGTATCGGGCGTTGATTTTTTGTACCATCTGCTGAAAAAATATAAAGACCTCCTCGGGGTGCCTGCCGTCGCCTAAATCGTTGTCTCCGGCATAAATTATAATCGAACCCGGATTATAGTTGGAAAATATACGATCAAAGAACCATACGCAGGCCGCTAGTGTTGAGCCTCCAAATCCCAGATTAACCGGCTTATAGCGCTGAAAATCAGAATATATTGTGGTCCATAACCTAATTGAGGAGCTTCCGTAAAATGCAGTATCGGCTCGGTATTTAAGGTTCTTACCTTCTCTCTCTAAATGTTTAACTTCTTCTTCGTACCAAATCATTGTTTTAAACTAACAAGATAATGAGGCAATATAATAGTATTCTGCTATTTGTGTTAAACAATTATACCAGATTAGCCACACCCTGCTAAATTTGGATTGAATCTGAGACAAATGCCTAAGTATTGGAAATTTGGCAATTAGCTGGGTAAAATGAATACAAATCGGTGTAAATGGTAGGGTAATAATAATCGTTCCGATAAATTGATTTGCCCTACCTTTGCGGAGATTAAATCACATGATAGAAAAAGTACTCGAAAATCTTAAAATAAGCAGTCTGAATGAAATGCAGCATGCTTCACTAAATGCCCCGCATAAAAGTGATATCGTACTTCTTTCACCCACAGGCTCGGGAAAAACACTTGGCTTCTTATTACCTGTTTTAAAAGCATTAGACCCCAATATTCAGGGGATACAGGCATTAGTTGTGGTTCCTTCGCGTGAACTGGCATTACAGATAGAGCAGGTGTTTAAAGCTATGGGCACTGGTTTTAAGGTAAACTGCAGCTACGGTGGGCACAGCACTAAAATAGAGAAGAATAATCTTTCACAGCCGCCCGCACTGCTTATCGGCACCCCGGGAAGGTTAACATATCATATTCGTAGCAGAAGTTTTGACGGATCTAAAATTAAGGTTCTGGTGCTTGATGAGTTTGATAAGGCTTTGGAATTCGGCTTTCATGATGATATGGCCTATATCATTAAAAGTCTCCCCGGGCTTGAAAGGCGCATCCTCACTTCAGCTACGCAGATGGAGGAGGTGCCTGCTTTTGCCGGTTTAAAAAATGCCACGGAGATTAATTTTCTCCAGACTGGAAAATCTGCACAGCATTTGCGGCAAAAAGCGGTTATTTCAAAAGCGGCTGATAAGCTCGATACACTATTTTCGCTGATCTGTAAAATAGGAGGAGCCCCGACGCTTGTATTTTGCAACCATCGCGAAGCAGTGGAACGAATTAGCGATTTGCTTTATGAAAAAGGATTATTTCATGATATTTTTCACGGAGGGATGGAGCAGGAGGAGAGAGAGCTTGCATTAATTAAATTTAGAAATGGTAGTCATAATATTCTGATAACCACCGATCTGGCGTCGAGGGGGCTGGATATACCAGAAATTGAATATATCGTTCATTATCAATTGCCTCACAATGAGCAGGCATTTCTGCATCGCAACGGACGTACCGCCCGTATGCACGCCAAGGGGACTTCCTATCTCATTTTAACAGAAGATGAAAAGCTTCCGTATTTAAAACAAGAACCTGAAATAGAAACATTACCCGAGAGAGATCTGATTCCGCAACCTACGCCCTGGGCTACATTGTACATAGCCGCCGGAAGAAAAGATAAGATTAACAAGGTTGATATTGTAGGTTTGATGCTGCAAAAAGGGAAGCTGGAGAAAGAAGATTTAGGCTTGATAGAGGTGCTGGATCATTCCTCGTACGCTGCCGTTAAACGTAATCTGGCCGACAAGGTATTGGGTGCTATAAAGGGAGAGAAGATTAAGAATAAAAAAATTAAGATCGAGGTAGCGAGGTAAGGATGTTCTTTGTTTTTGTCTCAGATATTCAGGTTTAAAAACCATCAGGCTTGATCCCTCTCCCAAAGGAGAGGGGCGATGTGCGTTATTTGCTTGGATAATTGAAGGAAACGATATACACTTCCCTTCTTTGCGTGTTTTTGTCTTTGCGATCTTTGCGTGAAAAAAATCATAAGATCGAAAAACCGCCTTTTACTTGATTCGCATTCCGTAGTGTGCAAATTAAGAGCTTATTTCACGCGAAGCAACAGAAGTTAAGGCGCAAAGATCGCAAAGCAATTACCTGAACTACTCAATTAGCTGTGAAATCCGGGTTTACTTAGTGACTTCGGGCCTCCGTTGTTGAAAATTTAGTAGGCCACAAAGGCACAAAGGCACTAATTGGATCGTTTGAAACAGAGATGAACTACATTTTATCCCCGATAAGGGCCAGGCATTGTATTGCTGATAAACCCCACTGAGCTACTCCGTTAGTCGATACTCCCTTAGCTTCGTTAACCGGATTTAATACAAGCGGGCCGCTGATGCGCTGTATTTCTGGTATTTGTTGTCGTGTAATACCGCCTGTAGAGTTATAAAACTCATTCCATGCCCGTTTAGCCAGCTTGTCGTCTTTTTTCCGTTTGGCGGCAAAAGCGGTTAACCTTGAATGGCTCTGGGCAAGGTTTAAAGAGCCCAGCTCTCTGCCCAACTCTTTACTCTGTTCTTCTCCCGATGCGTTATACAACTCGCAATATTGCAGCCAGGCCTTCTCGAATTCGGGAACATTAACAGTTCTAACCAACTCGGCGCAAATTTCTACTAAACCAAAAACGGCGCTAAGATGTGAAGCCCCGACTTGATTCCCTTCGCCGATCTGAAATTTCCCGGTAGCAAGTTCCATCATTGCCCCCGATGAAAAAAAGCCGTGAGGCTGGGCGGCGATGGTGCGCATACTGTTAAGCAGTTTATCGCGAATGTTTTTATCTCCTGTTCTTTCCCATTCGGTAAGCCAGGCACCTGCCAGGGCTCCCCAATCGGTGCCAAAGCCGATGTGAGCGTATGATCCCTGAGGGTCGATAGCTATCGGCTTCCCTCTCCGCACTTTTCGGGTTGGCTGAATCACAAGCAAGGTTTTATCAGCGTTAACTTGTTCCCGCATCAAGTCTCCTACACGTTCGTCGGCAGTAAGATAATAGTAATACCGGCGGTTGGTAGCGGTGCTGATACGCAATTGTTTAGCACTACAGCCCCAGTGCATTACATTATGCCTTGACCCCAGCGGGGCGAAACGCCCTGTATGGTGTACATCGACCTCACCGGTATGCCGTGTCATTGCTTCAGCAACTCTAAACGCGTCTGCACGCCCTGTGCGTAAAAAATAATACCAGAGCCACAGATCAGTTGAAAGTTCGGAATTGTCCCAGGCACAACCGCCTATATCATATTTCCAAACATGGCGGTCCTGGTCGTAGCTGTGCATCACATCTCCGTAATTCCAGAACCCATACCACTTTCGCTGGTCAATCTCGTTTTTGTAAAAATCAAAATACCAGTCGAGCTTATCTTCTATCTCTTTTTTCCCGGCACTCGATCGATCGGGAAGGTTCCAGATACCGCCGAATACTTCCATCTTTTTATAATATTCCGGTTCGCAAAGTACCATAGGCGGTGTCTTTATAACTTCGGCAATTTCTACCAGCTTTTCGCGGCTGGGTGTTCCGGGTAGGGCCCATATCATCATTTCGCTGGTACGGGCAACGCCTTTTGGCGTTCCGAAACCCGGCTCATAATCTTCATAAGTAACATCGAGGCCCCGCAATTGCTTGGCGTACGTATCCTGGCCCATCCCATCGTGGTAAAAGCGGAGGTCCATAACGGTCGAATCGGGTGCCCAAAGCCACATCGTAATCTCACCATTATCAGTAGCGGCGTTCCGTATATCCAGTTGTGCGGGATAGCTTTGCCAAAAATTACGGATTCCAAAGGCCAATCCTCCCGAAGGGGTGCCAAGAAATGCGCTGCCCGAGGCCCGGCGTCCCTGATCGGGATTTAACCAGGCATGGCCTGCCTTAGTTCGCTTTTTTATTTCAAACGAATCGGCATTGGGCTGAAACAGTGTGTAATCTCCAAAGGCGGGAATATATTGAAGATCGTCTGTTGCAGCTCCGGTTATGGTTACTTTCTGGCCGTTAACCTGGTTTATTGAGGCATCGCCCCCCGGCCCGTGCCTTAGTCCGCTTAATCCTCTTACACCTTCGGCGAATACACCATTTCCTTCGCCGATAAAGCGCACATGGCGGTTATGTAATTCATCCTTTAAGGGTACAGAAAATCGTAAGCCAAGGCCCTTTATAAAGTCTTTGTTCTCATCCCCGTCATAAATAATGGTGTGCATTATTTTAATGGATTCGGCTCCGGCATAAAAATAAAGCCGCAAAATAAACGAAAGCCAACCCTTTCCCTCAGCATTGGTATGTTTTCCTTCCAGCTTTATAACAGAACGTACATCGCCTTTTTGTTCAACAACCACGGAAGAGATCTCTCCAAGGAATTGTTCTGTACGTATATTTCCGTCTTCGCCAGGTTCTGTCCTGTCCTGACATAACAAAACCAGTCGGCCGTCTCGTGCGGTTTCCTTTCCATTAAGTAGAATAGATGAAACTACAGTCTTGCCTTTCTTCTCGATCAGGCATGTTATAACCCCGGTATTAACCTCTATGGTTTGCGCTGTTTCCGAAAGTTTTAAGGGGGTAGAGGTGATAGCTGTTTTTTCCTGCTGAAGTTGAAGCAGATCTGTTTTTCCCGATTCGGCGGGTATGGCATGCCCTGTCCATTTTAATGATCCATCAGGCCAATAAGCCAGGGGCCACGACTGTAGGGGTACGTTTGTACCTGCCGACGTTTTTATCGAAAACTCTGTTGCTTTTTTAAATTGTCCTTGTGGCCATGGCACGCCCCAGGTTGCTCCGGCCGAAAGGGCGGGAAACTTTCCATCCAGCCATTTAAGTTTCACCGGGTCGGCAACAGGAATATATGGCTGGCTTTCTGCGAGAGATCCGAATGCTGAACTTAAAGGCAGGGATGCTGCTATAACCGCAGAAGTTTTGACAAAGTCGCGACGGCTGATGGGTGATTTTTTCATGTAAATCGGCTATTTCTTTTGAAAGAGTTACTAAGCTAGATTTCTCGAACTATAAATGCTGTATTGCAATGGTAACAACTTCGTTAACGTAAAAATATCAGCTAAGAAACCTTAATAATTAGTGGTAAAGGCGAGATAAATTACAACAAAACAATACCTGTTTTTTTGTATACCAGAACGTTGATTACAAAAAGAACTACTTCTATGGGAATGCCGATGTAATAAAGCAGACGGCGGATGGTTTGCTTCTGAACCATTTCATACTGACCTTTTATCACTACATTAATTACATCGGCGCAAACCTCAATAGTAGCCAGGCCCATATCAGGCTAAATAATATTAGTTTCAATTTAAAAAGTTAATAAATCCCCTTAGGGTATTAATAATAAATTTGCTGAGATTAATACGGAAAATCCTATCTCTTACTACTCATCAAAGGCTAAGAAAAACGTTTTACAAATATAATGGCGGTAAGTTATAGTATAAGCTGGTTTTATATAAAAGCTTGAGATGTAAATGTTTGTGAATTAATACCGGTTGTGTTCCACAAACATGTTGAGTATATTTCTAACTGTTCCCTCCGACTCATTATTAATAAGAGGCATGTTTTTGCTTCTTAAATCCCAATAGCCTTCAAGTTGTATAAATTCAATATGCGAAACAGATCTAAATCCCATCGACCATTCGGCGAAGCTTCTGGTTTCGGAATGGGTATCCTGTAGAATAATACATCCGTAATGGCGGTGATCCTGACTTATCACCCCGAACAGGGCATGGATATCTTTTTTATCACCCTCCAATACCTGCAAAATATTACCGTCGTTGTAAACTAAAATTCCTGTGATGTTTTTCTGTGCGTTATTCTTTCTGCTTACTGAAAGAATTTTCTGAAGTTCTTGCTCCGACAGTAAATCAATAGACGTACTCACATACACTATTCTATGCAAATTGTGGCCGAAATTCATAACATCTTATTAGGTTTATACAATTTTCTTGAACGGGTTTTCGGGGTAAAGGTTACATGTTTTTTTAATGATTAACGCAAATCTATTTACCTGATTTGTGACTTGCAGATAACCGCTGGTTGATTTAAAATGGCTAAACCGTCTTTGACAATTTGACGCGTTGGTTGTGAGCCCAACTGCCCGAACACAACTTATTGCCGGTTTTACCTGGTGGTTGGCGATTATACGATTAAGTGCCGGTTAAGATGAGTAAATGAGAATTGTTAAACTAAGTATTAAGTTTATATTAGTAGTTCATACGTCTATCGCATTTAGATGATTGTTTCGAAAATATTTAGTAACATCATGTCCGGAATCTGGGGCTGCTTTTTGCTCATTTTTCTTTTTTTTTCTTCTGTATCACAAGGCCAGGAGTATGCCTTTAGTGGTAAAGTAATAGATAGTGTTTCGCGATCAGCCATTCTGTTCGCAAATGTTTTTTTAAGCAATGCTTCAAAAAGCGCGCAAACAGATGAAGATGGAAAGTTTACACTTAAGGGCGTAAAGCCGGGACAGTATGAGCTTGTGGTTTCATACGTAGGCTACGAGCTTCATACACAAAAAGTTTTGGTTAGCGGCCTCAGCCATTCGCTGGTAATAGAAATTACTCCCAAACGCAATATATTAAAATCAGTAATAATAAAACCTCAAGCCGAATCTGACAGAAGGAGGTTGATGGAAATGTTTGTGTCGGCCTTTGTTGGTACCTCAGAAAATGCGTCAAGATGTGTAATACTTAATCCCAGGGAACTCACCTTAAGTTACGATAAGGAAACTAAAGTGCTTGAGGCTTCGACGGAGAGCTTTCTTAAAATTTCGAATAAAGCTCTTGGTTACCAGCTAAATGTTTTGTTGGATAAATTCGAATATGAAAGTTCAACACGCATTGTTACTTACCGGGGGAAATTCTTTTTCTCAGAACTGAAAGGCTCGTCAGCGGATTATCGCCGCTGGAAGCGAAGGCGTTTTGAAACTTATAACGGATCCATCAGGCATTTTTATCGTTCACTGTATCAAAATAATTTAACTAAAAGTGGCTTTACTGTTCATCCTATCCTCACAGAAGTCAACTCCGACAGGCCCTCACAGGCTGTAGTGGATAAGAAAATAGCTTTATTCAAAACGTTAAACACCGACTCATTAAACTATTGGCTGGGCCAGCAACAGCTTCCCGAGTTTAGCCATAGGGTATTACGAAACTTTTTTCTAAAGGAAGATGATCTGATTAAACCCACTAATCAACCGGGTATTTTTGAACTTAAATTCGACCGCCACATTTATCTGATATCTAAAAAAAGACCGAAAGAAAGAATGTCTGAATCAGTTGCCGCGAGTACTATCTTAACCCTTACAAATAATAGAGCGTTGTTTGATTTGAACGGTACCTTATTGAACGGGAAGGATGTTTTTTATGAGGGAGGAATGATTGAAAAGATAGCGGATAAACTCCCTGACGATTATACGCCCGATAAGGAAGAGCAGCTGGCCTTAACTATCCATGACAAAGGCTCTGGTATTGTACCCGACAAGCAATTAAACCTATTTTTCGAAAAAGTTTACCTGCGCACTGATAGAGATGTTTACACAGCAGGCGATGATGTATGGTTTCAATCCTACCTTGTAAACGCTCAAAATAATTATCCCTCTTTATACAGTAATAACCTATTTGTAGAGTTGATTGCGCCCAATGATAGCATTGTTTCAAGACAGGTAACAAAACTTGTCGCCGGCACAGGCAAGGGAGATTTTAAATTAGATGATAACTTGAAAACAGGGAATTATAGGATGCGTGCGTATACCAATTGGATGCGAAACTATGGGTACGATTTTGTTTTTGAAAAGAGACTTACCATTCTTGGGGAAAGAATTGAAGGCAACTCTAAATATAGTGTTACCAACCCCGATCAAAAAAATGTCGCCGTTGCCATAAGTCCGGTATCTGCGGAAGCGGTTAAAAACATAGAATCCTTTTATACCATGTCTTTTTTCCCCGAGGGGGGATCACTTGTTGAAGGGCTTTTAACAAGAATAGCTTTTAAGGTTGAAAGCCCCGGTGGCGGAGCAATAGCGAAGGGGAAAATAGTTAATTCAAAAGGAGACAGTATTACCGGTTTTATTTCCAATAGCGGGGGAATGGGAACTTTTATGCTTTCTCCGGATGCAGGAACCGCATACACCGCTTACGGGGTTTTAAGTGACGGCACTCGTTTTAAATCAAACCTGCCGAAAGCAATCAAAGAGGGATATGCTTTACATGTTCAGGAAAAAGACTCAACTCTTACTCTGCTTATTTCGGCTAATCGGCCTGCTTTAAGCCAAAGCCGGGGTAAAAGTTTAATTGTTACCGTAAAGCGGGCCGGACGGCTTATTATGGCCAAACAAATTGTTTTTAGCAGTTCACCGGTAATAATCCGGATCAGGAAGAATACACTTTCGCCCGGCATTAATACTATAACCCTGTACGACGAAGAGAAGAAGCCGCATTGCGAGCGATTGGTATTTATCGAACCTTCTAAAATTGATGTAAGTGTTAACACGGATAAGAACAGTTATCAGGCTAAAGAAAAAGCCACAATTATTCTACAAGCTAAAGACAGTTATGGATTGCCTGTGAAGGCGAAATTCTCAATCGCTGCGGTTGATGACATAGCTTTAACTAAAGCTGGCACCATCGAAAGTTACCTTTATCTTCAATCTGAAGTTAAAGGTGAGATTGAAAATCCGTTTCAATACTTCGACCCACAAAACCTCACTCGAAAACACGACCTGGAACTTTTGCTGCTTACCCAGGGCTGGAGAGATTTTGTTTGGAAACGGTATAAAAATTCGGAACTGAAGATTTCGTATCTGCCCGAGCAGGGCATTAACATTAGCGGCCAGGTGATGGAAAAAAACTCAGCCAAGCCCATAAAGGGGGCCAATATAAGTTTACGAACTCCGCAGGCTGCTATCAAATTTTATTCCACCCAAACCGACTCATCAGGACGATTTTATATCAATAATCTCGAATTGTTCGGACACCAGAGTATAATAGTGGCGTCGAGAGACGGGCGTGGCGAACCACTGGGAAGGATTAGCCTGGATTCTTTGTTTCAGGATACACTTCAAATTAGAAGCAGCAGAGTTGCAAGCACAAATAACACCGAAACCAGGCTTGAAAAACAGCACGAGAGCATAATTAAGCGGAAAAGGGAATTTCGTTTAGCCGATACCATAAAGCTTGACGCGGTTAAGATAAGGGGCCGCAAGACGATACAATTACTACAGGGCAGCGCTACAGATTTTGGTTACCCCGATGAGAATTTTCAAATCACCCCGAAAGATTATAATTTCCAAGATTTGCGACATTATCTGCTGACGAAGTCAAACTATGCTACAGCTGACGTGTCTCAAAAGATCTATATTTGTATGGGTGAGCCAGATATGGGTTTACATAAGGAGTGCCGACATGACCCCATCATTCAAAAAAATACTACAATCTGTCCTTGCGATCCGACCTATCAGAACATAGAACCCACCTATACTGCAGATCGCAACAGGGTTATGTTTAGGGGGGATGATTCGTTAATTATGCCAAAAATATTTGTAAATCAAAAGCAAATACCAATTTATGATCAGGATAACGAAGATGTTAAGGATGACCAATACCAACGTTATCTTAATCTTCCGATGAGCCTGATTAAATCCGTTACTATAAAAAAAATAATAGAGTCATCAGTTCCTCTGATGGGGAGAGTAAGTATGCCGGGAACGGGTTATTTGCTGTATATCACCACAAAGCCCGGTGCTTTAGACTGGGCTCAGGAAGATAAACTCACCTTGAATATAAACGGATATTACCAATCACGGGTATTTTATAGTCCGAAGTATGAGGCTGCTTCCACCAAGCACGATGGCCGATTTACGATATATTGGGAGCCTGAAGTAAGCACAAATGAAAAAGGGGAAGCAATAATATCCTATTACAACGCAGATTCAAAAACGAAAATCAGAATCATCGCCGAAGGAATTAGTGAGACAGGGGTGCCCTTAACAGGTACGGCTGTATATGAAGTAAAATAAATAGTTTGTTGCTTTAAAACCCACAAATCGAATTAATTTCCCTATCTACTAACTTCCCAAAAATTTCAAAAACTTTTGGGAAGTTTTCTCAGCTTATCCCGGTTTAGCGGGAGGGTTGTCCTGTTTTAATTATTTCAAATTCTAAAAGCAATATCCCTGCCCACATCCCCGGCTTTTAGGCAAATAGATAGGCATTTTAGTATCTTTAGCGGAAACCTGAAAATGGTGCATGTGTTACTTTATGAAAAATGTTGTTTGCTTAGCGTTTACTTATCTTCTTTACTTTTCGTTTCATTCAGCTTTTTCACAAGCTCCCCTAACTGAGAATAAGCTCCCTGTTTTTCGCATAGTACTCGACCCCGGACATGGCGGAAAAGATAGTGTTACCCGATCTGATGGTTATCAGGAAAAACATATTGTTCTCGGTATTGCCATGGAGGTAAGAAACTACCTCGAAGAAAGCGGCTTTGAAGTGATAATGACCCGCGAAACAGATGAGTTTATTTCTTTACCCGCACGCGCTGCGTTTAAGGGTGATATTTTTATTTCACTCCATACCAATACTGTTGCCGATACAATAGGCGAGAGTGTGAGGTCAATGATAAAAGGCATGGAGATTTATACCGATAAAAGTATGGAAACGGTTGAATTGCTGAACAGGAGTAAGGTACTGGCTTCCGCGTTCCGAATACATTTGGCGGGGTTGCAAGGTGTAAAAATGCGGGGAGTTAGGCAAAAGCCGCTTGCTGTTTTAAATAAAAACCAGTCGCCGGCAATTTTAATTGAGTTAGGTTTTATTTCCAATAAAGACGATCTGGCCTACCTTACAAATCCTGATAATTATAAAGAGATAGCAAAGGCGATTGTAAATGCGGTTAAGGCTTATCAACTGGAGTTTACACCATAATTACCACCCCCGCCTTAAATTCAAAATTTAAAAATAAAAAACAATCTGCTTGTTTTAGGCATATATAAGTTAAAAATCTAGCTATGCCTCAGTTAAAACACACAATTCTTCTTTTGGTAGTTGCCTTATTCACTTTTTCGTCATGCGAAAAAGAGGGAGAAGAGCCTTTGTTAACCAGTAATGTAGTTCAGTACGGAAAATGGCGAATTACTCAATTTAGCGATAACGGTACGGATAAAACCAGTAGTTTTTCCGGCTATGAGCTAGCATTTAGCCCGAACGGTATCGTTGTAGCTGCCAAGTCTGCCGCAACCGCTTCCGGCACCTGGAGCGGCGGCGATGATGTCAGTAAATCTAAACTTATTTTAAACTTTGGAACGGGTTCTTTATTCGAAGAAATTTCTGAGGATTGGCAGGTATTAGAGCTAACCTCTAAAAAAATTCGAATGCAGCATGTAAGTGGCGGTAGTGGCGGCACAGCTCTCTTAACGCTCGAAAGAATATAAAGCTAAGTTTTAGACGAAACAGGCCGACATTGTAACGAGTGTCGGCTTTTTTATTTCATGAAGTTTATCAGAGTTTAGAATTCAATTATAACCAAGCGGCCCAGCCAAAACCAGGCCGTTATAAAAAGTATAAAGCAGGAAAGTCCATGTCGAAAAAGCACAAAGGAACCAAAGTTGGTAAGAAAAGGAATGCCGATGGTAGACAGGCGAAGAGTGACAAGGATCGATATAGTTTAATGTAGCAATACAATAGAAGATTGTTTTCAGGCATCTCCCCACAGGGAGGCGGCCCTAAATTTTAAACCTGATTGAAATGAAAATTGCCTGTGCTTTTCGCTAACAGGCAATTGTAATGTAAAGCAGGGCCGCAGGTAAATAGTACTGCCGACCCTGCTTTTCCGATATTAATTAAATTTTATATTTCCTCTAAGTTCTCCGCTTCCTACGGTAGAACTGTGGACGTTTATATACCATTTACCAGCCAAAAGCTGATTTACTTCGGCATCGGTTAAAGCTCTTGTAACTCCGGATATTGTTCCTGTATGTGAAGTAGAAAAGCCTGTAATGCCAATGGTTACAGCCGAGCTTTTAGTGTCCGAACCATCTTCAGCGCCATGAAAATGCATATTGGTGGTTGTTGCGGCGTCGTTTCCAAGATGCCAGGTAATGGTGTAGGCGATGGTTTTGGGCGTGGGATCAAATATCACCTGCGCGGTTCCGGTACCTAAACTGTTATTTAGAGGCACTTCCTGGGCACCCGATAGTTGAACGGTCGCTTTTTTTGTAAGATCGATGGGTTCCGGGTCTTTATCTTTTTTACAAGACGAAAAAGTAAGTGCGGCGATTACTGCCAAAGCAGTAAAGAAGCGGTTTAATACAATGTGTTTCATATACCTGATTGTTTATTTGCAGGTACGTTTACAGCGCTAGGTTGGTTGCCCGGTAAATATTTTTATTTAAAGGGGAAAATATGGGAATACATTCCCCTTTTATGTGCCCGAGACTGGATTCGAACCAGCACGATGTTACTCGCTACCACCTCAAGGTAGTGCGTCTACCAATTTCGCCACCCGGGCAGAGGGTGCAAATATAGCAAGCTTTTGAATATATCATACCTCATTGTAGAAGTAATTGCTGCTCTACAGTGAATAGGTGTACGGTGGGGATTTTTGTGGTACACTTTGTGGCGTTTGTTGCCTTGTGGGAAAATAGCGTTATTTTCTGATAATCTGTTATATCGCTATAGATAACAGTATACACCATGTTTTCTTTAAAGCGGGGCAATATTGTGCTTGGTAGCATTTTTGCATAGTTATAGAAAAATTACTGAGATGGCTAAAGTTCTGGTTATTGAAGATGAAGAGCTGATGATTAAAGCTCTTGAGTTCCGTTTGAAAAAAGACGGCTACGACGTGCAATTGGCGAGAGATGGTGCACAGGGGATTGAAATATTGGATAATAACACCTTCGATTTAGTTATTACTGATATTATGATGCCCTTTGTTAGTGGCCTGGAAGTGGTTAGCTATATCAAGAGCCATCCTATAATGAAGGATACACCCGTAATTGTTCTTTCCTCTATAGGTTTAGAGAGGGTGGTTATGGAGGCTTTTGAGTTAGGTGTAGACGACTTTATAACTAAGCCGTTTAATTTGGGTGAATTAGTGATAAGAGTAAAAAAGTTTGTACGACAAAGAGACGTGTTTAATTGAGAGAAACTAGATGGATATATTTGTTTCTGCCGGCAACTATTTGCATGATCTATTTATATCCCGTTTCTCAGCACATCCCCTATATATAACACTTTCCTTGTTAATAATGCTTCTGTGTGTAATTGGTATCGCAGAAGTTCTCTTTTATATCCTGATCCGTAGAGCCACGGAATTTTATCAACTTAAACGCGATGCCGATCTTAAGGAGCGAATAATTACCATGCTCGCGAATATTTTGGTTTTTCATGATAGCGATGATCCCGGACTTGTGGTATCACATTTTATTCCGCGTTTCGCCAAACTCCCTTTATACCGTTCCTCTATCAGGCGGATTCTTGTATCAGAGTTGATAAGCAATCACCGAAATTTTAGCGGCCGAACCGCCCAAGTGCTTACAGAATTGTATATGCAGCTTAAACTGGATAAAAGAGCCCGGAAAAACCTTCACAGCCCACACTGGTATAAACAAATAGAGGCCATTAGGGAGTTAACGGAAATGAATGTAAAAGATGAGTGCGATAGGATACTGAAATACACCAATCATCGTCAGCCCCAACTGCGTATAGAAGCCCAGATAGCTTTTGTTAAGCTGTGTGTAGATAATCCGTTTCGATTTCTTGATATTGTAAAAGAGCCGGTTTTAGACTGGCACCAATTGATTTTATTTGAAGTTATAACAAAAACCGAAACCATGGCCCGGCCCAGGTTTGCGTTTTGGCTCAACTCAGAAAACGATTCGGTGGTGTCTTTCTGTTTAAAGCTTATTGAATATTATCAGCAGTTCGACGCCTTACCTAATCTTATTTATTTAATCAACCATCATAATTTAACAATACGAGCAACCGCGATTGAAATTTTAGGGCGTATGGAGGCTGAGATGGCCGAGAGTCATTTGGTGGCAGCCTTCACTAATCAGCCTACTAAAATTAAAGTTAAAATTTTAAATACCCTGGGCCTCATAGCCTCCGGCGGATGTTTGGCTTTCCTTAACTCGCATGCAAAAAATAAAGAGTTCCCTGTGCGCATGGCTGCCATAAGGGCTATAAAAGCACACAGACAAAGCGGCCGCGAATTGCTTGATACTTTGTTTAACGAAGCGATAGCACAAGATAAGGCCATAATTAAACATGTTTTAGACGAAAGGATAAAAGTATAGTGTTAATGTCAACCTTCGAATCGATAGTAAATAACAGCATATTCTTTTATGCTTTGTTACTGATTTTATCGGTTGTGACTATTGTATTTATTTCATCTTTTGAAATAAATAAGTATCTACGGACAAATAGTTATATAAACTATAAAGAGCTGCTGGTTTCGCCGCATGCCCCCTCCATCTCTGTTATATCGCCGGTTTTTAACATAGAAGAAGCTGTTGTAAACCATGTAAGGGCCCTGTTTGCCTTGCAGTATAATAACTTCGAGATAATTATTGTTAACGACGGGAGTACCGATAATACCCTCGAAAAGCTGAAGGAATTTTATCAGCTCGAAAACGTAAACTTTGCGGTATACGAGCAGCTTAAAACTCAGGCGGTTCATTCGTATTATAAATCAAAAAATCCGGCCTTCGCTAAACTAACGGTTATCGATAAGGCTTTCGGAGGCAAGCCAGACGCTTTAAATGCCGGGCTTAACACCTCCGAAAAAGAGTTGACACTCTGTATAGAAGTCGATTGCTTTCTTGATAAGAACTCACTATTAAAATTAGTTAAACCTTTTCTTGAAAATAAAAAGCGGGTAATAGCCGCGGGCACTGCTGTTCATGTGGCAAACTCGTCTGGCCGAAACAAAGGGCATCTGCTTAACGCAAAGTTTCCGGGAAAATTACTTCCCGGCTTACAGGCTCTTGAGTATTTTAAGTGGTTCTTAATCGAACGTCTTACCTCCAGCAGTTTAAACGGAGCCCATGTTATAACGGGTGCGGCGGGTTTGTTCGACAAGGAAATACTGATTCAGAGCGGGGGTTATAGTTTGAAGGCATTAAAGGAAGGATTTGAGCTTATTGTTCGCATGTGCCGCTATATGCACGACAATGGCTTACAATATCGTGTCGTGTTTATTCCCGATCCGCTTTGCTGGGTAGAGGCTCCGGCTAATTTAAAAGCTCTCGCAAAGCAGAGAAAGCAATGGGCGGGTGGTAATTCGCAAATCTTTTGGCTGAATAAAGATCTTTTTTTTAACAAGAATTACGGCCTTTTAGGTTTAGTGCATTTTCCTTACTGGTTCTTGCACGAATGGATAACTCCCTTTTTTAAGGTAATAACGCTTTTTCTTCTTGGTGCTTTGGCTGTTACCGGTAAAATTAACTGGGAATACTTGTGTATTTTATTCCTGATGATTTACTTTTTTGCTGTGCTGCTTTCCGCCATATCGGTTTTATACGAAGAGAAGTCATATCGCCAGTATTCCTCTTCAACAGATATTTTCAGAATAGTGGCACTTATCTTTGTAGCACCCGTAATTTATCATCCCCTAACCGTTTACTGGAAGGTTATGGCTTATATTCGGGTTAAAAACTGAGAAGGTTTAATTAAAGAAAAATTTATCATGGCCAGGGCCCGATACGCCTGGTTTTTCGGCCATTATTTCCATTTTTGGATTGTCAATATAATCAGCATACCATCTTATCGCCTCAATAACCAGCAAAGGGTCCGAGCCGTCGTAACCTATTGTTTCGAAAGCCAACAGCTCGCCGTTATCATTTCCGTAGAATTGTAGTTCAGAGGGGTCAAGTTCATATTTATCCTTACTCAGACAATATACTCTAACTTTTAAATCACCGTCTCTGTGGCGGATAACATCTTTGCAATCATCCTGAGAATCCTTTACTAATAGAAATATAGATTGGTCCATAAAAGTTCTAATAAAAGATAAACTGTTGTAAAGAACAAATGTTTTTGTGTGATAATTTTAAAAAAAAGCATTAATCGCTGTTTAAACATCTACATCAGCTATTTGGAGCTGCCTTTCAGGTTGAAATGATTTTATCGGAATATGTTTCTTTATATAAGCATTTTGGTAGCCCTGGGGCGTATAGCCCGTAATACTTTTAAAGCTTTTATGGAAGCACGAAAAATTATTGAAACCAGATTCGTAACATACCTGTTTAATACTCTGGGTATTATCAAGCAAAAGTTTGCAGGCATAGCCAATTCTTATCTCGAGTAAAAATTGATTATAGGTTTTACCGGTACGCGTTTTAAAGTATCTGCAAAAAGAATTCGGAATTAAACCAGTTATCGCCGCAATTTCTTTCAACTCTATTTTCTTCATGAAGTTTTTGAGCGTAAAGTTGTAAATGGCATTCAGGCGTTCATTTTCCGAATCGTACTCATGGTATCTGAAACCAATTGACGAGAGAAGTGTCAACTGTTCAATATCCGCCAATGCGGATAAGCACTCCATAAGTGTTATAATTCGTTTAAAGCCAGTAGATTTGTAAACCCTATCCATCAGGGAAAGTATAGGTTCTGCCGCTTTTCCCGAAATTAAAATGCCTTGCCTTGACTTTTCAATAAGCACTTTTAAGGGGCGGCTTTCGGGTAAAAGTAGAAAACGTTCGCCGATAAAGTTTTCCTGGAAATGAATTACCGTAGAGTAGGGTATATGCTCGTCTTTATCCGCTAAATATTCGTCGAACATCCAGTAATGCGGAAGATTTGATCCCAATAATACTACGTCGCCGGCAGCGAATTTTTTGATGTGGTCTCCGATAAACTGTGTGCCGCCGCTTTTATTAAAGCATATCAGTTCAATCTCCGGATGATAATGCCATCGGCTATTTACATTCGGAATAATATCCTGGCGCACACTAAATGAAGTTACAGGCTGATGAGTAATTTTTAATAACTGAGGCTTCATTATGGTTCCTATTCTGGTTTGTCATTTAAATGTTGCAAATTAGGATAATATCCCATAGGTTTTAGATAATAGCTGTAACATTGATATTAAGTAATTCTTTTATTTTGAAGTTCAATTTATAACCTGCATTTAATGTATTCGATATTTAAGGAGTTAAAATCTGAAACTTTAAATGATGCCTCAAAACCGCTATGAGAATTAAATTATTTCTTTTATGTATCACAGCCTGTTTTAATATTACCTATGTATCGTCAGCTGATATAAATATTAGCCGTTACGGTGCTATTGGCGACGGAAAGACGGTAAATACTAAGGCCATTCAAACTGCAATAGACGAATGCAGCAAAACCGGCGGAGGAAAAGTTAAATTTCCCGAAGGTGTTTGGGTAAGCGGAACTATTCTACTTAAAGATAATGTAACGCTGTCGCTTGATCAAAAAGCCATCTTTTTGGGAAGTGAAGATATTTCGGATTACAGCATAGTAGATGGTTTTAAAGATGGAACAGGGCAGGAAATGGGTTATTGCTTTGTTGGTGCCCTTGATGCGAAAAATGTAGGAATTGAAGGCAAAGGAACCATCGACGGACGCGGAAAAGCGGTACTCGCATCGGGTGGCCGCGCAAGGCGGCCTTTTTTGATTCGTTTTGTGCGTTGCGTTGATGTGAGTGTTAAAGGGGTTAAAATGCAGGCATCGGCCGCATGGACAATGCATCTGTTTCGGTGTAAGGGGGTTAAGGTACAGGGCCTTACCATTCAAAGCCGCGGCTTAGCTAATAATGATGGAATAGATGTTGATTGCTGCGAAGATGTGAGTATTAAGAATTGTAACATTGATAGCGGCGACGATGGGATATGCTTTAAAACAACAAGCCCTTATCCCTGCAAAAATATCCGCGTAAGCGATATTACCATAAGCACCAATTGTGCCGCTATTAAGATGGGCACCGAATCGGCCGGGAATTTTGAAAATATTACAGTTTCGGATATACATGTGGTTTCAGCAGGTTTAGGAGCTGTTAAATTGCTATCGGTAGACGGCTCGAACATGAAAAATATCAACATTTCGAATGTTAGCGGCGATAAAGTAAATGTTCCGATAATGATTAGGCTGGGAGGAAGGTTAAAAACTTTCCGCCCCCAGGATGTAAAACAGGCAACCGGATCAATAGACAATATTAAAATAAGCAATGTGAAAATTAAACATGCTACCACCGGAGGAATTCTTATCAGCGGGATACCAGGCCATCCTGTTAAAGGAATAACCCTGCAAAATATCAACATTAACCTGGAAGGTGGCGGCAGTGTTGAGGATGCTAAGATCAGATTCGAAGAAAAGATCGCAGACTACCCCGAGGTAAGAATGTTTGGAAAAGTTTTTCCTTCCTACGGCCTTTTCTTGCGGCATGCGGAAAATATTATTCTGAAAAACATTCAATTTAGTACCGATAAGCCTGATGCACGGCCTGCGGTACTAGCAGAGGACATTAATCAACTGGTATTTAGCAAGTGGGTATTACCCGCTTCAGTTTCTGCGGAGCCTGTTATGCGTTTAGCATCCGTGAAGAACGCAAATTTTAATAAGGTCACAATCCCTTCCGAGCCAGCTTTATTCTTTAATGTAGCGGGTGCCGACAGTAAAAATATTATCATAGCGGCTGATCTGTTATCAAACGATAAAAATAAGATCCGTACCGGTATTGAAGTGCAAAATGGCGCGGTTATAATAAAATAGCTTAATGTTTATGTTTAAAAAAATCCTTTTTGCCTTGACGATATTACCACTTGCAGGTTTGGCCCAAACCAACTCGAAACTTTGGTATAAAAAACCTGCGAAGGTTTGGACAGATGCCTTGCCTGTGGGTAACGGCCGACTTGGGGCAATGGTGTTTGGCGGTGTCGGGGAAGAATTGATTCAATTGAATGAGGGTACTTTATGGACCGGGGGGCCGGTAAGAAAAAATGTAAATCCCGACGCCTATGCCAACTTGTTATTGGCACGAGAGGCCCTTTTCAAAGATGAGGATTATTCGAAAGCGAATGAGTATGCCAAGAAAATGCAGGGATATTATTCGGAATCTTATTTCCCTTTAGGCGATTTATTAATGAGCCAGAATTTTAAATCTTCAGAGCCCACAGCTTATTATCGTGATCTGAACATAAAGGATGCTATTACAACCACCCGTTTTACAATAGACGGAGTTGAATTTACCAGGCAGATTATCAGTTCGGCCCCCGATCAGGTAATCGTAATTCGCCTTACGGCAAACAAAGCCGGACAGCTTAATTTAAAGCTTAAAACTAAAAACCCATTAAAGTATACCAATACCGTAATCAGCGGCAGTGAAATTGCCATGAGAGGCAAAACCCCATCGCATTTGGAGCCGAGTTATATTCGCACCAACTCTCCGATGGCTCCCGATGACACTACGGGTTGCCGTGGTATGCGTTACGAATTAAGATTAAAAGCACTGAATACCGGTGGAAGCGTAAAGAGTGATACTAGCGGGGTAACGATAGCGAATGCTTCAGAAGTGATGATTTTCCTTTCGGCAGCAACAAGCTTTAACGGCTTCGATAAATGTCCCGATTCGCAGGGAAAGGATGAAAAAAAACTTGCCGCTCAATATTTAAACTCGGCCATAAAAAAGAATTGGCAAACATTGTTTAATGCTCATCGTGCTGATTTTCAAAAGTATTTCAACCGCGTTTCTTTTAGTTTGCCTACTCCCGCTAATAACGCAAATGCCGTATTACCCACCGACGAGCGATTGATTGGTTATACCGAAGGTGCTAAAGATCCCTCACTCGAAATATTATACTATCAGTACGGACGATATCTATTGATTTCGAGTTCCAGGCCGGGCGGTGTACCGGCAAATTTACAGGGAATCTGGAACAAGGAAGTAAGGCCACCATGGAGCGCAAATTATACCACTAATATTAACGCCCAAATGAACTATTGGCCTTCGGAAGTGACCAATTTGTCGGAAATGCATTTGCCCTTTATACAGTTTATAAAAAACACAGCGGTTACAGGTAAAGATATCGCCCGGGATTTTTATCGTGCAAGAGGTTGGGCGGTACACCATAACAGTGATATCTGGGCATTGGCCAACCCGGTAGGAGATCTTGGAAAAGGCGACCCCATGTGGGCAAACTGGACGATGGGCTCCCCCTGGCTGTCTCAGCATTTATGGTGGCATTACGAATTCACAAAAGACAAAAAGTTTTTGAGAGAAACCGCTTATCCTTTAATGAAAGGTGCAGCCGAATTTTGTATTGATTTTCTGGTAGAAGATAAAAACGGCCGCCTCGTTACCGCTCCGTCGGTATCTCCCGAAAATGCTTTTATTGATGATGAAGGTAAACGCGGAACGGTTTCAATCGCTACCACAATGGACATGCAGATAATCTGGGATTTATTCACCAATCTCATAGAAGCATCAAAAGAACTAAACGAGGATAAAGTTTTTCGCGAGTTAATTACTGCAAAGCGCAGTAAATTATTTCCGCTTCAAATCGGCAAAAAAGGAAATTTACAGGAATGGTATAAAGACTGGGAAGATGTTGATCCTAAGCACAGGCACGTTTCTCACTTATTCGGCTTATATCCCGGCAGGCAAATCGCCCCGATCAGCACACCTGAGTTCGCGCAAGCATCACAAAAAACACTGGAATTAAGAGGCGACGATGGTACCGGCTGGAGTTTGGCATGGAAAATAAACTTTTGGGCGAGATTACTGGACGGAAACCATGCTTATAAGATGATAAGAACTATACTGCGGCCTACCGGACAGGCAGGAACTAATTATGCTAATGGGGGAGGTTCTTACGCGAATTTATTCGACGCGCACCCACCATTCCAGATTGATGGCAACTTTGGAAGCATTGCCGGAATGACCGAAATGATGCTGCAAAGCCATCTTGGCGAATTGCATTTGTTGCCAGCTTTGCCCGATGAATGGGCCGAGGGTAGTATAACAGGACTTAAAGGCAGAGGTAATTTTACAATTGATCTTAATTGGAAAAATAAACAGCTTAGTAAAGCCACCATTGTATCCAATGCTGGCGGAGTATGTAAAATACGCACCTCATCTCCAGTAAAGGTGAATGGTATTGCGGCTAAATCTCAAAGAGACGGAGCTTATTTTATCTCCGCTTTTCCGACACAAAAGGGTAAAAAATATATAATTAGTATATAATCGATGTTCAAATCATTAGTAAAAACCATTCTTTTTTGCCTTGTATTTACTCAAAAGGTAAGAGCCCAAAAAGCGGATGTTCCGAAATGGGGCGACTGGCAAACATGGGGTGATCAGGGAAACGGGACTTATCGTAATCCGATACTGCCGGGAGATTACAGCGATATTGATTGTATTCGTGTTGGAGATGACTATTATGCGGTTTCCTCCACATTTCATTATTCTCCGGGTTTTATCATCCTTCACTCCAAAGATATGGTGAACTGGAAAATCCTGAGTCATGCGGTAAACGATATCTCTGCCATTGCTTCCGAAATGAACTGGGATAAAATGGACCGCTACGGAAGAGGAATCTGGGCAGGAGCCATTCGCTATCACGATAATAAGTTCTGGATTTATTTCGGTGATCCTGACATGGGATATTTTATGACTACCGCTAAAAAGGCCGAGGGCCCATGGGAGCCGCTGACTAATATTTTACCTGAAAAAGGCTGGGACGATTGCTGCCCCTTTTGGGACGACGATGGCCAGGGATACTTTATCGGGACGAATTTTGCTGACGGATACAAGATTCATCTTTGGAAAATGACCCCTGATGGAAAAAAGCTGATTAAAGAATCGGATAAAGTTATTTATTCCACCAAAGGCAGCGAAGCCAACAAGCTTTTTAAAATCAAAGACACCTATTATCATTTCTTCTCTGAAGTTAAATCTGGCGCAAGGGTAGTGATGATGGAACGTTCGAAAAACATCTGGGGCCCTTATGAAGGGCCAAAACAGTTAAGTCATGCACAAAAGCAATTTAATGAACCCAATCAGGGCGGTATTGTACAAACCAAAAAGGGCGATTGGTATTTTTTGACCCACCACGGCTCTGGCGGCGATTGGTCTGGCCGAATCATGAGTCTGATCCCGGTTAACTGGGTAGACGGCTGGCCGATCCTTGGCGAGGTTGGGCCAGATAAGATTGGAACCATGCCCTGGACTGCTAAGAAACCTGTAATGGGTAAAGAGATCGTTACTCCACAATCAAGCGACGAGTTTGACAAACCAACACTTCCCCAGCAATGGGAATGGAACTATCAGCCTCGTAATGATAAATGGTCGCTAACAGAAAGAAAAGGATGGCTTAGGCTGCATGCTTTTAAACCTATTATTCAAAACGATTTACTCAAAGCCGGCAACACGCTTACCCAGCGCTCTATGCGCACTAAATCGAATGAAGTAATTATAAAGCTGGATTTAAAAGGAATGGCCGACGGGCAAAAGGCGGGCCTTACACATTTTGGACGCAGCTATTCTGCCATCGGAGCAATTTGCGATGGAACAACGAAAAAACTGGAGTTTAATGTAAAAGGCACAAGCACTATCGGGCCCGTGCTTACCGGAAATAACCTTTGGCTAAAATCAACATGGGGGTTGGATGGCTTAAGTCAATACTATTACAGTACCGACGGGAAAAAATACATTTCTTTCGGGGGGCCTTATCAAATGGCCTGGGGATCGTACCGGGGCGATAGATTGGGGGTTTACAATTATAACAACAAGGCAGAAGCGGGGTATATCGATGTAGATTTCTTTTGTTATGATTACGCCGGACCAAAGAAAAAGAAATAAACAAAAATTACCATTATGAACCTGAAATGGATTGTTTTAACAGCGGGATTAGTTTTCAGCTGTGTCTCTGGCGCATTTACGCAGGAACAGCCAAAATTTGATATTAATTCTCCGGCCTCAATAAAAGGAACAAAAGTTTACGAATCGAGTATCGAAAGCATTCGCAAAAGCTACACGTTTCCTAAGTGGTTCCAGGATGATAAGTTCGGAATATTTATTCACTGGGGAGTGTATTCGGTACCTGCTTTTGGTACAGAATGGTACCCGAGGCAAATGTATATTCAAGGAACCCGTGAATTCAGGCATCACAAAGAGAAATGGGGCGATCATACTAAATTCGGATACAAGGATTTTATCCCCATGTTTAAAGCAGAAAAATTTAATGCCGATGAATGGGTAGACCTGTTTAAAAAAGCAGGGGCAAAATTTGTAGTTCCTGTAGCCGAGCATCACGACGGCTTTGCTATGTACGATAGCCAGGTAAATCCCTGGAACTCGGTAAAGATGGGGCCCAAAAAAGATATTGTTGCATTGGTAAGAGAGGCTACCTTAAAAAGAGGCTTGACTTTTGGTTTATCTACACACAGAGGTGAAAATTATTATTTCTTCAATGGTGGGATGAAGTACTCTTCGGATGTGCAGGATACAACATTATCACTTTACGGAACACGCTCTCCAGATGGCCCGAACCGGGCTCCTGACGCAAAGTTTATGCACGAATGGTCTACACATTTATATGAATTGGTAAACTGGTATAAACCCAGCATGATCTTTTTCGACGGTACACCGGGCGATAAATTTTTCAAACCTGCCTTTACTCAATTTATGGCGCATTACTACAATTCCGCGATAGACTGGAAACAACAAGTGGGCGTAAATTATAAGATCGGTTTCCCGAGTGATATTGCGATATACGATGTAGAACGGGGCAAACTTCGGGGCATCCGCAGAAATCCATGGCAGAGTGATAGCTCGGTAGGAAAGAAATCATGGTCGTACATTGATGGTGAAGAGTATAAAACCTCTGAGCAGATGGTGAAAGATATGATAGATATCGTGAGTAAAAACGGCAGTTTTCTATTAAATATCGGGCCAAGGGCTGATGGCTCTATCCCCGAAGAAGTGAAAAAAACCTTAGTGGAGATAGGAGACTGGCTTAAATTAAATGGCGAAGCCATTTACGGAACCCGTCCCTGGGTAAAATTTGGCGAAGGTGCCGTACAAGCAGCCGTAGGTTCACGGTCTGACGCGGCGCAGATTCCCTTTACCGCACAGGATATTCGCTTTACTGCCAAAGGCAGCGATTTATATGCAATACCTCTGGCATGGAAAGACGGGACGATAACCGTAACTTCTCTGTCGAACAAGAACTCGAAAAATCTTAAAGTGAAGAGTGTAACTATGCTCGGCTCCAAAGAAAAAATTGCATGGAAGCAAACAGATGAGGGCCTCAAAATTACCTTTCCTAAAGTAAACCCCGGAAAATTCGCGTACCCTTTCAAAATTCAATTAGAAGGTTTAGTAATTAGTAACCCCGAGCCATATTTTGTAGAGCGCGATCCGAATCCGCCCACAACCGCCGATACTTATGTTTATAATCACGGTATAACTCCGGCAACAGCCACTGTCAGATTATTCGCAATCGGTAAGGAGTTGGAAACCAGGAAAGTAACGGTAAAGCCCGGTTCAGTTGTTCGTATCGAAAGTAATATCACGGGAATAAAGCTGCCTGCTACTACTACCGTGGTGGCACCGGCGGCCAAAACTCCGGATCTGATAGAGGGCTTAAACAAGAGCGAGGGGCTTAAATCAGATAGCGACACCTTGCCCTTTAGTGCAATAATTCTTTAATATTAATTTGTTTTTTATGAGTATAAGCAAGCTTTATTTGAGTCTGGTAATAGGGTTGTATTAAATGGTTTATACAGTCTTATTAATCTTATTGATTTTCATCGGTAGCAAGGTTATAGTCAGTGCCTGTTTAAGATTAACTCGTTTGTAAATCAGTAATTTAAGTATTGAATTACTTAATAGTAATTTAATAACCCGGTTTTTTTACCCTTTAATAGAAATAGTATCTGCCATGTACGCCCATATTTTGCGAATTTCTTCACCCCTATTTATTGAACGTTTCGCGATTTTTACATTACTACTTATCTCCGGTATGCTGCATGCGCAGACAAGCCAAAAGCAAGGTGACTGGGAAACACTTAAACTTAGTTATAACAGACCTACGGAAATAAAAAATTTCGGTGCCGCTCTTCCTATCGGGAATGGCCGTATTGGCGCAAAACTTTACGGAATGGTAGCTAACGAAGTTTTGAATCTAAATGAAGCTTCGTTATGGTCGGGTATGCCACGTTCTTATAACAACCCGAATGCGTTAACTGCCATGCTCGAAACCAGAAAGGCCTTGGCCGAAGCCGAATATAAACGGGCAGATTCATTGTCGAGAGGGATGCAGGGAAAAAATAATCAGGCATATATGCCTCTAGGTAATCTTCATCTTGATTTTGATAACAGTTCGGATTACACCAATTATAGCCGGGAGCTTGATCTCGATCGTGCTTTGGTAACGGTGCGTTATCGTTCGGAGGGCGTGAATTACACACGCGAATTTTTCGCAAGCTATCCCGATCAGGTAATCGTAATGAGAATATACAGCGATAAAAAGGGTAAGGTGAATTTCAAATCTTATTTACAAACCCAAATGCAGGGTAAAACAAGGATAGAAGGAAGTACTATTATTCAAAATGGCCGGGCGCCATACCACGTTAATACTTACGCAAACCCTCAGGAAGTTTTATGGGATGAAAACAAAGGTATTGGATATCAATCAAGGCTACATATCAGAAGCAGTGGGGGCCGCGTGGCAACCGGCCCCGATTCTAGTTTAATCATAGCCAATGCCGATACAGCTATTCTGATCTTTTCTTCGGTTACCAGTTTTAATGGTTTTGATAAGGATCCTGTAACACAAGGACTAGATTTTAAAAACATTGTTAAAGCATACATTGATGCGGCAGCAACGAAAAGTTACCATGCTTTATTAGAAAACCATCTTAAAGACTATCGCTTGCTTTTCAGGAGGCTTTGGGTAGAGATCAACAAAGAGAAACCAAATCCTTATGCTCTGGCTTACCAGTATGCTCGCTATAACCTCATCTCCTGCTCAAGGCCCGGGCACAGCGCACCCCGAAATGAGCAGGGAATATGGAATCGGGATCTTTTTCCCAAGTATGCTTCTAATTATACATTAAATGAAAACCCTAATAAATATTATGCGATAGCTGAGCCAGGAAACATTGGCGAGGTTACCCAACCCTTAATAAATTTTGTGGGCGCGCTTGCTAAAAGCGGCACTTCTACCGCAAAAATTAATTATGGTTTTAATGGCTGGGTGGCCCATCATAATTCGGATATATGGGCTATGACAACTATGGCTCCCGGAGATCCTTGCTGGGCATTATGGCCAGTTGGCGGAATGTGGCTCTGCGAAAATGTATGGGACAGGTATAAATTTACCGCCGATACATCTTATTTGCGAAATACCGCATACCCGATTTTAAAGGGAGCGGCACAATTTGCATTAGACTTATTGGTAGCTAATAAAGATGGGTACCTGGTAACCTCTCCCTCAACTTCTCCTGAAAATCATTTCTTCGACGAAACAGGCCGACGTGTTGCTGTAAGTCAGGGTACAACCATGGATATGGCCTTAATACGTACTCTTTTTAAGCATTGCATAGAAGCAAGCGATGTATTAGAAACCGATGCCGCATTCAAAACCAGGTTGCAGCACACTTTATCGAAACTGCTTCCGTACGGTATTGGTTCTAAAGGGCAACTTAATGAATGGGAGTTTGATTATTCGGCTAAGTTAAAAGAGTGGGAACCCAATCACCGGCATATATCGCATGTAATCGCAGTATGGCCCCTTGGTGAAATTAACAGAACTACTCCAGAATTATTGCTTGCCGCACGTAAGTCGCTCGAATTGCGTAAAACGGGCGGCTATCATCCCGATAAGGCAGGTATGTGGTCGAGGTTGTTGGATGGCGACAAAGCCAGAGAAGCATTACGGTTAACTTATCCTGCTGTTTACGATGCCCCTTTCGGCGGATTTTCCGAAATGCTAATGCAAAGTCATACAGATGCTATTGATCTTTTGCCTGCCTTGCCCAAAGCTTGGAAAAAAGGGAAAGTCGCAGGACTTAGAGCAAGGGGAAATTATGAAATTGCTATTGAATGGGAAAATAACAAGCTTAAAAAAGCCAATATTCGCTCTTACAACGGAACTACGCCCCAGGTAACTATAGCAGGAAAGGCGGTTGATTTAAAATCAGATAAAAGGGTTGATTTTTTAATTATGCGCTAAGCTTAAAACATATAAATACCGAATTTGATAAATGCTTAAAGAGCTATTAATCTTTTAGTAAGCGGCAGATCGGTTGCCGCAATAGTAAAAATTAGTACATTTATTCACCCAATTTAATATTCTGAACTTTAATAATAATACACATGCACTTAAAAAAACTACTCTTTTTCGGATTATTAATCTTTGCTTCCTGTTCGGTGGAGCTAGTTGCGCAATCACTGCCTAACGAAAAGATAGTCCAGGTAAACCACGAACGCTTATCGTTGGACAACGGCTGGAAATTTCATCTTGGCGATATTCCTTTCCCTGTTGTTAAAGGCCATAACGAAAGCTATGCTAACGCTAAAGCCGGAAAAGCCAATGGCGCTGCCTCTCCCTCCTACGATGACAAAACCTGGCGAACTTTAAATTTGCCTCACGATTGGGCGGTAGAAGCTCCATTTGATCCGAATGAAAACCTTTCTCAAGGTTACAGGGCAAGAGGTATCGGCTGGTATCGCCGGAATTTTAAGCTGGAGTCGTCCGACAGAGGAAAGTATCTTGAACTTCAATTTGACGGTATCGCCACTCACTGTACGGTTTGGGTAAACGGAACGGTGGTACATCGCAACTGGAGCGGATATACATCATTTTATATAGACATAACCGCCTTAGCGAAGTATGGCGACGAAATAAATAATGTAGTAGTAAGAGTAGACGCGATAGATCAGGAAGGTTGGTGGTATGAAGGAGCGGGTATTTACCGTCACACCTGGCTGGTAAAACGTTCCCCGGTTCATATTATGACTGACGGGGTATTCGCGCATCCGATAAAAAGTGCTAACGGTACCTGGACAATTCCGGCCGAGGTTACGGTTGAAAATTCGGGCAAGCAAGCTGCTCCGGTAGTTGTGGAACTGGCAGTGTTCGATAAATCGGGGAAGATGGTGGCCGATGCTAAAACCTCAGCCACGGTGAACGCGCTCGATAAAGTTCCGGCAAAATTATCTCTGTCGGTTTCCAATCCCGAGCTTTGGTCGCCCGAGAACCCCGCTTTATACAAAGTAATCACACGGGTTAAACAAAACGGCAGGCAGAGCGATTCATTGGTCACTTTTTGTGGTTTCCGCACTACCCGTTTTGATACCAATACCGGATTTTACCTTAATGATAAAAGCGTAAAATTGAAAGGCGTTTGTAATCACCAGGACCATGCGGGTGTTGGTGTAGCGGTTCCGCATTCCATTCTTGAGTTTCGTTTAAGAAAACTTAAGGAGATGGGTGTTAATGCTTATCGTTGTTCTCATAATCCGCCCGATGCAGAATTACTTAATCTTTGCGACAGGATGGGGATAATGGTGATGGATGAAAACCGGAACTTTAATTCCTCTCCCGAATATGTAAGACAACTAGAATGGATGGTTCGACGCGACCGCAATCACCCCAGCGTAATTCTGTGGTCGGTATTTAATGAAGAGCCTATGCAGGGTACAGAAAGCGGGTATGAAATGGTTCGCAGAATGAGTGCGGAGGTGAAGAAGCTGGATACCAGTCGTCCTATTACGGCCGCAATGAATGGCGGATTATTTTCGTCTATCAATGTTTCTCAGGCGGTAGATGTGGTTGGATTTAACTATCAGATCGGAAGTTACGATCGCTTTCACGAAGCTAATCCCACATTGCCCTTAACCAGCTCTGAAGATGCTTCGGGCTTAATGATGCGTGGAGAATATAAAACCGACAAATCAAAAAACATACTTGACTCCTATGATACACAAAAGCCTTCCTGGGGTGCTACGCATCGTAACGCATGGAAAGCGGTAGCCGAACGCCCTTATCTTGCCGGAGCTTTTGTATGGACGGGATTTGATTACCGTGGAGAGCCAACTCCTTACGTTTGGCCAACCGCAGGGTCGAGTTTTGGTATAATGGATCTCTGTGGTTTCCCTAAAACAGCGTTTTATATTCATAAGGCCCAGTGGCTGGAAGGGGTTAATACACTCTATATTGCTCCGCATTGGAACTGGCCTGCGGATACTATTGGAAAACCTATTAAAGTTTTTGTTGTCAGCAATGCTGATTCTGTAAAACTGATGCTGAACGGCCAGTTAATTGGTGGTCAAAAAGCTGATAAATACGAAATGAATACCTGGATGGTGTCTTATAAGCCTGGCAAACTGGAAGCGTTAGGATATAAGAATGGTAAGCAAGTATCGCGCTATGCGGTTGAAACTACCGGCGCTCCGGTAAGTATGCAGTTAATTCCCGACAGGTCCTCCATGTCGGGCGATGGCTGGGATGCTATCCCGGTTACGGTACAGGCACTAGACGCGAAAGGCCGTGCGGTTCCAACAGCAAATATTCCTGTTGAATTTGAGCTTAGCGGGCCCGGCAGCATAATTGGTTTGGGTAATGGCGATCCTAATTCGCACGAAGCGGAAAAAGGAAATAAAAGAAGTCTGTATAACGGTCTGGCACAGGTTATTTTACAAACCAATCCTCAGGCTTCTAAACCCTTGGTACTTACCGCGAAATCTCCGGGACTGAAATCTGTTACAACAACCATAGCCGTACAGCCAAAGCCTGTAGTACCCTTCGTTCCTTTGGTTGCTCCTTCGTTAATTGTTGAGGGCTGGAGGATTTCGCCGGTTTCAGAAACAAAACCAGATCCTAATCAGGAACTTGCCGCGAATGATATGAACAGTTGGGCTCCCATAAGAGCAGGGCAGTTACAAACTATGACAAACGGAAAATTTGTAGTTTACCGGGCAAGCTTTACTCCTTTTGCCGAGCAGCAGAAGGCAGGCGGGCAATTGGTTATTAAACGTGTTACCGGCAAAGCCGAAGTATATTTAAATAAAAAACTAATTGCTACAAAGGCCAATGCAGCCGCCGAAGATATTAAGATCAATATTCCTGCTTCACGTGGTGAGCAAACTCTAAATATCTTAATCGAATCAGAACCAGGTCAACGTGCCGGTCTTGGCGGCATAGTTACCGTACAATAATCCCGAGCCCGCTTAGTCGGCTCCTTAATTTATATCTTTGATGTTCAAATATGTTAAAAATGCGTAGAATCAAATTTTTATTAGCCTTGATTATCCTGTCGGGAGCGTATCAAACCCAGGCTCAGCAAACTGTAATAAAATATTTATCAGGAAAGGATAAAGATCGTACCGTGAAATGGGATTTCTTTGTAACAGGCGGGATGAATAGTAATAAATGGACTACCATTCCGGTGCCATCCAACTGGGAACTACAGGGTTTTGGCGACTATAATTATGGACATGATGCAACCAAACGCCCGGATGGAGGGAAAAAGCCGAAGAGCACAGAAAAAGGTCTCTATAAATATCGTTTTATGGCCGATAAATCATGGGCCAACAAGCAAGTTGAGATAGTATTTGAAGGGGTAATGACCGATACCGAAGTAAAAGTTAACGGACAGTCGGCAGGGCCCGTTCACCAGGGTAGTTTTTACCGCTTTCAATACAACATTACGGGCTGTATTAAACCCGGTATTGAAAATTTGCTTGAGGTTACTGTAAGTAAAGTGAGTGCGGATAGTACGGTTAACAAAGCAGAAAGAGAAGGCGATTTTTGGATTTTTGGCGGCATCTACCGGCCGGTGTATTTAAAAATTATGCCGCAAACGTTTGTTCAGCGGGTGGCTATTGATGCTCGGGCGGATGGCAAGTTCTATATGGATGTTTTTGCCGAAAATCTAAAGGTGGGTGATGAGATTACAGCACAGGTTAAAACATTAAAGGGCGAAAAAATCGGGCCGGTTTTCAAATCAGTTGTTTCAGCCCCTTTAGATAAAGCGTCATTATCTCAATCATTTGCCGATCCTAAATTATGGAGTCCCGAATTTCCAAACTTGTATAATGTTGAAGTAAGTATTAAACGTAAAAATATAATTCAGCATGTTTTTCCTCAGCGATTTGGATTCAGAACTGTTGAAGTTAAACCGGGAGACGGAATCTATGTGAATTATAAAAAGATCTTGGTTAAGGGTGTTAATCGCCACAGTATCTGGCCGGAAACCGGTAGAACGTTAAGCCGTAAAATCCATCTTCAGGATATTGGTTTAATTAAAGATATGAATATGAATGCGGTGAGAATGTCGCATTATCCGCCCGATGCGGAATTTTTGGATCTCTGCGATTCGATAGGTTTATTCGTTATCGACGAACTAACCGGATGGCACCAGAAATACGGAACACCTGTTGGAGAGAAACTTGTAAAAGAAATGTTAGCGAGAGATGTAAATCATCCTTCAATTATATTATGGGCCAATGGAAACGAGGGTGGCTGGAACACAGAGCTTGATGATGATTATGCTCCCCTTGATCCACAAAAACGTGTGGTAATCCATCCATGGAACACTTTTAATAATCTGGATACCAAACATTACCCGGAATATTCATATATAGAAAATGCCGCTAAAAAACAGAATGTGTTACTTCACACCGAAATGATTCATGGTCTTTATGATGGCGGCCACGGCGCAAGTCTGTATGATAACTGGCAGCTTATTCGCCAAAACCCCCTTCATTCCGGAGGGTTTTTGTGGGTGCTGTCCGACGAGGGAGTAGTAAGGCGCGATTTGAAAGATAGCATCGATACAGATGGAAATCACGGAGCGGACGGCATAGTAGGGCCTCATCGTGAAAAGGAGGGGAGTTTCTATACCATAAAAGAAGTTTGGAGTCCGGTACAGATTAAGAAACCCATTTTTGATCAATCATTCACCGGAAAACTGGAGATAGAGAATAGTTATATCTATACCGATCTTTCTTCCTGCAGGTTTAGCTGGAAGCTTATCAATTATCCATTAGCTAAAGAAAGCAAAACAACTGCTACTGTTTTGGCATCAGGTAAGTTTACTCAGGCTCTGGCTCCCGGAAAAACAGGTGCTATGCAACTGCCCTTACCTCCAACATGGAATAAAGCCGATGCTTTACAGCTTACCGCCGTTGACCTGTACGGACGAGAATTATATACCTGGACATGGCCCATCAAAACAACTGCCGAATTCTTGAAAAAAAACCTGCCTGCACTTAAAGCAACTACACCAATAAGCGAAAATACAGACGGAAGTTTGTATAGTATTGTAAGTGATGGAATTACATACAAATTCGATTCAGGCAGCGGATATCTTACTTCGGTAATTAAAAACAATAAACCTGTTTCTTTTGGTAACGGGCCAGTATTGGCTGGTGTAAAACAAACCTTGCAAAGCTTTAATCATCAAAAATCCGGCGATTCTTATATCATTGATGCGGTATATTCAGGAGAGGCAAACCTGAATGTAAAATGGACATTTTCACCTGGTTCGCCTGTAAAACTGGAATACAATTACACACAAACTGCTCCCGCAAATTTCTATGGTATAACGTTTACTATTGATGAATCAAAAGTTACCGGGATGAAATGGCTGGGCGACGGGCCATACCGTGTTTGGAAAAATCGTATGCATGGCGTTTCTACTAATGTATGGCAAAAGAAATATAACAATACAGTAACGGGAGAAACATTCGAATATCCTGAGTTTAAAGGATATCATGCCAATATTTCCTGGGCTAAAATTCAGGCGGGCGAATCATCATTCTCGGTGTATACCGATAAGCCCAACCTTTATTTGCAAATGCTAAAGCCTCAACGGCACTCAACTGTATTTATCCCGCATGTAAATCCACCATTCCCCGAAGGAAACCTGGGGTTTTTAGATGCTATTGCCCCGATTGGCAATAAATTCAGATCAGCGAGTACTATGGGGCCGCAAAGTCAGGTTAATCAGCCTGCTACTGGTGTTATAAGCGGTACTCTTTATTTCGATTTCAAAAATTAGTGATGAAAAGAAAGGCATTTGTTTTTATAGTACTTGTTTTAGCAGTAGGATTGTCCATACAATGGAAAGTGCCTAAAGTTAAAAAGTATAGTAACATGGCACTTATACCATCAAAAAATAAAAGTTTTATGATGGGCTGGACACCAGAAGAAGCAGGTACAGAATGGGCCTGTTTTATTGGTAAGCACAAAGTGACGTTTACTTATGATTT
>JACMJM010000006.1 GCA_014380615.1 Sphingobacteriaceae bacterium | reverse complement strand
AGGTGGGCTATCTGCTGCTTACACAACAGAAGATTGGGTGCGGGTGCTACGCCATGGCGTGGATAAGAAAGGGAGATCACTTTGGATGATGCCCGCGCATGAAAGTTCTGTATTAAGTAAAGAAGACCTCGCCAGTCTGATCGCTTATTGCAAAAGTATGCCACCGGTGGATACGAAGAAAGAAAAGCTTAAGGAAATGGGACCAATTGGCCGTGTGTTGATAGTATTGGATAAAGTTGCAGTTTTACCGGCAGAACGTATCAACCACGAAAGCACTTTAACTACATCCACTCCAACCAATGCTGTGGCCTTGGGAAAATACCTCGCTTCGACCTGTGAGGGGTGCCACAGACCCAATATGAAAGGGGGGACAGCCCTGGCACCAGGCTATCCGGCAATACCCGACATTAGCGGTACCGGTGCACCTGGTAATTGGAGCGAGGCACAATTTATCTCCACCATCCGCAAGGGGAAAACCCCAGAAGGCAGATTACTACGAAACAAGTTTATGCCCTGGCAGAATATGCAGCACTTTTCTGACGTTGAATTACAATCCATTAAAAGCTACTTGCAGAGTATAAAGTAGCTAATAGCTTTTTGTTGCCTCGGTTCGATAAACATTAGGAGTTGTGCCGGTCCATTGCCGAAAGGCTCTTTGAAAAGCTGCCTGATCAGCGTAGCCCAGACGGTCGGCAATTTCGGAAATAGTGAGGCTTTTGGATATTAGAAGATTACGGGCCAGCTCAGCTTTAATAGATTCGCTCTCTGCCCTAAAGCTAGTATTTTCCTCCTGCAGTTTACGCTGCACCGTGCGCGGGGTCAAAGCCAAACGTGCTGCAACTTCTTCCAGCGTAGGGAAAGAGATTCTGCTGCTTTCTAAAATAAGCGTTCGTACCTGCTGAAGAAACGACTGATTTTCTTCTCTCAGTTTTTCTTGAAGCATTTTAATAAACACCTCATTTAACCCCCGGTTGTAGCCAATAATTTTTCGCTGTAAATCCTGTTTGGAAAAGATAAGCGCATTGTAGCTCTGATTAAATTGTGGCCGGCACTTCAAAATGCGTTCGTGTTCGCTAGTATCAGCAATTCGCGGATAACGATAGTAAACGCGAAGCGGTTGAAGTTGTGCGCCCGTAAGCAAACGGAGAATATGCAAGGTGCCGGCAAAAGCGATATCCACACTTTGCCTGGCTGTTTCTGGCGAAAGATCGTTCCATACAGGCACTGGCTCGCACAAGTAAATTGCTTCATCGCCATTAAGCTCCAACCCGAAATAATATAAGCGGCTAAAAGAAGCGGTGAATTGTTGCAGGTGATACAAAGCAGTCAGTAGGTCTTCGCTGCTTTCCATCAGGTAGCCCGTAATGCCCAGTACATTAACAGTTGTACGCTCACCAATATGAAGTCCTAAATTACGATCGCCGGACAACTGCAGGGCAGCATCCATCAGGGCACAGTTCTGTTCCAGCGAAAGCTTCATATCCGGATCGTCCAGATCGGTAACAGTAATGCCACCCTGCGAACAAATTTGATGTAATTCTTCCCTGGTGCCAGCCGCACCTAGTACAATATTGCGTAAAATGGGCATGCTTACCCAAAGCGTCTCCATAAATCAAAAATATTCAACTATTTCGATATATTCTCGTGGTCTTTGCAATCTTTCGATAGCTGCAGGGCTTAGGAGTTCAGGGTAGCGTTCGATGCAAGTTGTGCCAAATATCGCTCCGCCCGATAATTTAAAGCTTTGAAGCTATCTCTTCCATAGCCTCATCAAACGCAAGTGTTATTTTTCATTGACGGCTGGATGCCGAAACTTGAAACTTACCCATGCTAAACGCCCTAAACATTCCGGTAAAACGACAAGCGTGGATTAAAAGAAAAATTTTCTACTACACGTATGTCTAGCACGCGCTTTTAAAAAAACAACTTAGTTAAGGCCTCTAACCACCCCCCTTACGCCCGCCAGCGGGGGACAGTTAAACGCCCTAGACATTCCGGTAAAACGACAAGTGTGGATTAAAAGAAAATTTTTCTACTACATGGATGCCTAGGCACTTGGTGTCCCCCGTCTGGCGGGGGCATAAAAGGGGGTGGACAAGACAACCCTTCAATATTTGAAGATTCTTTTGCCTCCCTCTCGCTTAAGCTTACGCAAGTACGAGAAGATGCCTAGCTTGCCCCCACTAAGGCGCCAACTCCAACAATCTTTCCGCGGTTTGGCGCAAGTATGCAGGGCTGACCGCAGGTATGGGTACTCGTGATTAGATTAAATTGAAATTCGATTATAATCCTAAACTTCTAATGGAATAAAAGGTTAATATTCAAAGCCTTTACTATGAAAAATAATATTGACGATTTCAAACTACGGTTTGAAGAGTGCAACGCTAAATTCGATACCATATTTAAATTAACTAGTGTGCCCAGCAAGGTTATTGGTCACGATTTAACTATTCTTAAAGTAAATAAAGCAGTTACCGAACTATTAGGTTACCCGGCAGAAGAAATAGAAGGAACCAGAATAGTTGATTATGCCTGTCCTGAATATAAGCAGCACTGGCTTGATTTACAGATAGCGCTTTGGGAGCACAAGCTGCCGTTTCTACAGCTGGAAGTCTGCCTTATCAGACGGGATAAATCAATTGCCTGGGTACATGTGACTACCATATTATTTCACGACAAGGGAGAAACTTATGGTTTTTCGATACTTGATGATATCAGCTATCGCAAAGAATTTGAGGAAAACGAAAAACATCTTAAAGCAGCTTTAGCACGTTCTAACCAGATACAGGAAGAACTACGGAGCAGCCAGCAGCACCTTGCCCGTATTTTGGATACGATGGCAGAAGGTGTGGGTATTATCGATAAGAACGGGCAGCTTACCTATGCTAATAAAATGGCTCAGAAAATACTCGGACTCGATGAGAGCGAAATCCGAAACCGCACATTTTATGACATAAAATGGCAAAATATGCGCCTGGACGGCACACTATTGCCGCCCGAGGAACACCCCATGAACATTATGATGGCTACAGGAAAACAAATATTTGATCACGAAATTGCGGTACAACCCGCAAATGGCGAACTATATTATGTTTCTATTAATGCTGCACCTATACATGATGAACACGGTAATTTAGTTGGGGGAGTGGGTACGTTTATGAATGTTACCAACCGCCGGAAGAGTATCCAGCAAAAGGATGAATTTATCAGCGTAGCAAGTCACGAGCTTCGCACACCCATCACAAGCCTTAAAGCATCTTTGCAACTGTTAAACAGGATGCCGGAAAATATGCAGGAAGAAAGACTGCCCGCGCTTTTGCAAAAAGCCAATAAGAGCATAAGCAGAGTAGATACCCTGATTGCAGACTTACTCAATGCCACAAATTTAACAGATGGATCTTTCAAGCTGCATAAAACCCTATTTAAAATCTCAAAACTAATCAATGAGTGCTCTAGTCATATCCCCCTAACGGATGACCATTCTATTAGCATCGAACAAGATGTTGACATGGAGGTTTATGCGGATGCCAGCCGCCTCGATCAGGTGATTACGAATTTCATTAATAATGCGATAAAATATGCGCCGGAGTCTAAAGAAATACAAATCCGAGTAGAAAAGAAGGCCGAGTTTGTTAAAATATCAGTAATTGATAAAGGCAAGGGTATTCCACAAGAAAAACAGCAGTACCTATTTGACCGTTACTTTCGCGTTGATACCAGCGGCTT
>JACMJM010000053.1 GCA_014380615.1 Sphingobacteriaceae bacterium | reverse complement strand
CGGATTTCTCCGGGCTATCCCCCTGATTAAGGTAGATTGCATACGCGTTACGCACCCGTGCGCCACTTTCATGAAGAGCAAGCTCCTCAATCTCGTTCGACTTGCATGTATTAGGCCTGCCGCTAGCGTTCATCCTGAGCCAGGATCAAACTCTCCATTGTAATGAAGTTTTGTATCACTGACCCTATTATATCTCAAATAGAATCGTTTGATATTGTGATTACCGTTTAACCGGTAATCTTTGTATTGCTATTCGTATGATTTGACTAGGATTGCTTGTCGTTACGAGTAACGAACTTTCCGTTCTTACTCGCTATACTATTTGACTTTTCTTTAAAGAACTTGAGCGCTTCTCCTTCGCGGTTCGGCTATATTTAATTGGGATGGCACCGAGTCAAAAGGATTGCACCGATGAAGGTGTTTTCACTATTGGGGGTGATCCGATTAAGTATTTCAATTTTGTAAGCTTTCAGCCTTGCGCTGTCTGCTGTATTTCCCGTTTGTTTTGGGACTGCAAAGGTGAGAATCTTTTTTGATTTCTGCAAGAAGTTTTTTTTATTTTTTTTGAGGCCTTTCGTTCTCAATTTCTTCCGCTTCTTCCTTCTCTTTTCAAACCTCAAAGAGGCCTTGCGCCGCTTTGCTTTTTACCCGCTGTTTCCGTTTGGGATTGCAAAGGTGAGACTTTTTTTGATCCTACGCAAGTGCTTTTTGAAAGTTTTTAAAACCCTTGCCTTTCTTCCCTGTTTATCAGTGCTTTATTTTTTAAAGCGCAGCACAATTTGACTGAAATCCCTGTGAAACGCTTCCCTTGATTCAACATCCTTCGTCCTTGCGACTACGGGGTTACAAATATACGCCCTTCTGCTTCCCCGGCAAAAGGTTTTTTAACTTTTAATCGGAGATGGCTGCCTGGAAGGATTCGGATGAGCTTAACGGAGTGCTTTATAGGGACTGGTAGGGCGAGGGCGCTTTTTGGAAGTTACATGCAGAGGCCTATCGGCATAGCCCCGATAGTAACGGTTACCACCAAACGAAGCTCGGACTGCGCCCGGAGTGAGGTGTAAAAGTGGATAGCGGGTGAAATCCTCTATAGAATGACGCTAATGATCCGCTTCAAAGAAAAAAAAAACATACTCCTTATATATGTATACGTTATGAGGTTGTTAAAGAATGTTAAAGGAAGTTTGGCAACCAGGATTTTAGAATACTTTAGCCCTATATAAAATATTGAAATTAAATTGAATTTAACCTATCTTTGCGCGATGTTTAAAAACAAGCAATTTTTAACGTATTGTTTAATTCTGCTGATAACTTTGGTGGCCGGCTGCAAAAGCAAGTTCGAAAAGCTGCAGGAGAGCACTAATACGGCCAAAAAATATCAGGAAGCCGTACGCTTATACAATAAAGGAGATTATAATAAAGCCCTAATTCTATTTGAAGATTTAATGAGAGCTTATCGGGGACGCGCCGAGGCTGAAGATCTGGCATTTTATTTTGCGAATACCCAGTATAAGTTAAAAGACTACGCTACAGCAAGATACCAGTTTAAGGTTTTTGCCGACACATACCCTAGCAGTCCGAAAGCCGAGGAAAGCCGTTTTATGACTGCTTATTGTTTTTACCTCGAATCTCCGAACTTTACATTGGATCAGGATAATACAGTAAGGGCGATAGAGGCTTTACAGTTGTTTATTAACCTCTATCCTAAAAGTGAAAAGGTTGCTGAGGCTAGCACGCTTATAAATAACCTGAGAGATAAACTGGAAAAGAAATCGTATGCGAATGCGAGGCTTTATTACGATATTGGTGATTATAAGTCGGCGGTAGTGGCTTTTAGGAATTCGCTAAGGGATTTCCCGGATACCAAATATGCTGAAGAGATGGAATTTTTAGCTATCAAAGCTCAGCAGCATTATGCGCAAAACAGTTTAGAGACACGCCAGGAAGAACGCTTTAATGAGGCCATTAATTTAGCTGGTGAGTTTGAAGAAGATCATCCGGCCAGTTCATATTTAAAAGAGGTTCAAGATATTAAAAGAAGATCTGAACAAAAGATTATTGAAGTAAAAAAACTATTAGCGTCTATGATGACGCCGCAGGATAAAGAGAAACAGACTGATACAACACAAAAAAATTAAGATATGAATACTCCTAAAAATACAATACCAACAAGTACTATCACCAGAGATGTTCGCCAGTTGGATACTAAAACTGATAACATCTATGAATCATTGGTGATTATCGCAAAAAGAGCGAATCAGATATCAAATAATCTAAAAGAAGAGCTTAATGGTAAACTATCAGAATTTGCGTCGTCAAATGACAATCTGGAGGAGATATTCGAAAACCGCGAACAAATTGAAATCTCAAAACACTACGAGCGTTTGCCGAAACCTACGCTAATTGCTGTAGATGAATTTTTGAACGACAAGGTGTATTACAGAAATCCGTCTAAAGAGCAGGGATAGTTTTTAACCTTCTTAAAAATGCCTTTTGAATTTATCTATTAAATTTAAAAGGCATTTTTTTATGTAAGTTTGAGCATAGATACATGCTTAAAGGAAAAAATATACTACTTGGTGTTTGCGGCAGTATAGCCAGCTACAAATCAGCTACTTTAGTAAGATTGCTGGTAAAAGGGGGCGCAAATGTAAAGGTTCTAATGACCAATGAAGCTAAAAGCTTTATTACCCCACTCACGCTTTCTACCCTTTCTAAAAACCCTGTTTATTCTGATTATTTTAATGAGGCTACCGGCGAATGGAACAATCATGTAGATTTCGGCTTATGGGCGGATTATTTGATTATCGCGCCAGTTACCGCCAATACTTTGGGAAAACTGGCTAACGGTTTATGCGATAATTTACTAGCCGCGACTTACCTATCTGCTAAATGCCCGGTTTATTTGGCCCCGGCGATGGACCTTGATATGTGGAAGCACCCGTCTACCCAAAAAAACATTTCTCGGTTACAAGAATACGGCAACATAATTATTAAACCCAGGCATGGTGAACTGGCGAGTGGACTAATCGGAGAAGGGCGGATGGCTGAACCGGAAGAGATACTCGATTTTCTGGAAGCACAGCTAAAAAGCAATCTTCCGTTATCGGGCAAAAGTGCGTTGGTTACTGCGGGTCCAACTTACGAACCTATAGATCCGGTTCGTTTTATAGGCAATCATTCGTCGGGCAAAATGGGCTTTGCGATTGCGGAGGAATTAAGCAAACAGGGAGCTGAAGTGATATTAATTTGCGGGCCGAGCAACGAAAAAACAATAAACAAAAGCATCGTTCGTATTGATGTGGGATCTTCGTCGGAAATGGCGGCTTCGGTTGAACTCTATTTTAAAGAAAGTGATATTACCGTTATGAGCGCAGCTGTTGCCGATTATAGACCAAAAGAAGTGGCCGCTAATAAGATAAAAAAGAATGACAATGAATTAAGTATTGATCTGGTTAAAACAGTGGATATACTTTCGCAACTGGGAAGCATCAAACAAACAGGCCAGTTACTAATTGGATTTGCCCTTGAAACTGAAAATGAGGAGGACAATGCTAAACAGAAATTAACGAAGAAAAATCTTGATTTTATAGTACTAAACTCTTTGCAGGATAAGGGCGCAGGTTTTAAAAGCGATACTAACCAGGTAACAATAATTGACAAGAATTTAGTAACTGAACGTTTCGCGCTAAAATCTAAACCTGAGGTTGCTAAAGATATTTGCCAAAAAATAATACATTTATTGAATGCTTAAACGGATTTTTATAGGCTTTGGCCTAATCGTAACGTTTGTGAGTTATGCGCAGGCACAAGAGTTAAATGCCAGAGTGCAAATACTTTCTCCGCAAATTCAAAACACTAATAAACGGGTGCTAGATGTACTTGCTACTTCGGTGAGAGATTTCTTAAATACAAGGCGGTGGTCAACAGATAACTTCCAGGCACAAGAACGGATTGACTGCAATTTTATCATTAACATAACCGAATGGGATGGCGGCTCTAATTTTAAGGCTGAGGCGCAGATTCAATCAAGCAGGCCGGTTTACGGAACCACCTTTAACAGTACTATATTTAACTATAGTGATAAAGAGTTTGGCTTTAATTACACAGAAGGCCAGCCGCTCGATTATTCGGATCAAAACTATCTCAACAATTTAAGTTCATTACTGGCATTTTACGCTAACATTATTATCGGCTTAGATTACGATAGTTTTTCGAAATACGGCGGAAGCCCTTTATTCGCGAAAGCTCAAACAATTGTAAATAATACTCAAAACGCACCTTTTCCGGGCTGGAAAGCTTTTGAAAGTCTGAGAAATCGTTATTGGCTGGCTGAAAACCTAACCAATAAAGCATACAACCCGATACGTGAGGTTTTATACAACTATCACCGCCAGGGGCTTGATATTATGCACGACAACCAGTCGAAGGGCCGAAAGGAGATAATGAGTACCCTGCCGCAATTACAAAAAATTGATAAGCAAAAACAGGGTTCCGTATTAACCCAAATATTTTTCACGGCTAAGGCTGATGAATTTATTAATTTGTTAAGTCAGTCTGATCCCCGGGATAAGATGAATGCGTACAATATCCTCACGGTTTTAGATCCGGCCAATGCAACCAAGTACGAAATGCTAAAAAGCAACCGGCGATAAACTACCTTTGTTCTTATGCTTAATCGCCTGATCATCCAAAATTATGCTTTAATAGAGGATCTCGACATATCGTTTTCTGAGGGATTAAATATCCTTACGGGAGAAACGGGCGCGGGTAAATCTATCATAATGGGGGCATTATCGCTTATTTTAGGCAATAGAGCAGAAAGTCGATACTTCTTTAACCAGCAAAAAAAGTGTATCATAGAAGGGCACTTTAAGATTGACGGCTATAACCTTTTAAGCTTTTTTGAGCAGAACGAGCTGGATTACGAGGTAGAAACAGTTTTGCGACGAGAGGTTTCTTCGGAGGGCAAATCAAGGGCCTTTATAAACGACACTCCGGTAAACCTTGCTATTTTAAAGCAATTGGGCGAATTACTAATTGACATCCACTCGCAACATGCCACCTTCGAAATAAATGACGAAAGGTTTCAACGATTGGTTGTTGATACCTTAGCTGCGAATGAACCTTTATTGAACGCATATCAAAAGCTTTTTAAAGATTATAAAGAGAAACGCAGCCGGCTTGATTCCTTAAAATCAACCACTCAAAAGAATAAATTAGAATTAGATTACCTTCAATTTCAATACGAAGAACTCGAAAAAGTTGGCCTTATCGAAAATGAGCAGGAAGTACTTGAACAGGAGCTGCAGGGATTAACTCATGCAGAAGAAATAAAAAGAAATCTTTTAGCTGCGTCGTTTTTATTAACTGAAAGCGAACAGGCGGTACTGAGTCAGTTGAAAGAATCGCTTAGCCAGGTTAACCAGGCCGGGAAATATTTATCCGATTGTGAAGGCTTAGCTCAGAGGCTTCGAAGTAGTTTAATTGAATTAAAAGATATCAGCACTGAGGTTGAATTACTGGAGCAGAAAACGGTGGTTGATGAACTCCGCTCATCTGAAATAAACACCCGTTTAAGTACCATCTATAGCTTACAAAAAAAGCATCATGCAACTACAGTTAGTGAGTTGCTGGCAATTCTTCAATCGGTTAAAGAAAAGATCGATTCGATCTCGTTTGCTGATGAGGAGATTCAACAATTAGAAAAAGAAGCTAGGCTAATCCACATCAAACTTCTGGAAGTCTCAGAAACGCTTTCCGCTAGTAGAAATGAAATTATTCCTGTAATCGAACAAAAGGTTAAGAATACGCTTGCGGAAGTAGGGATGCCGAATTCGTTTCTAAAGATTCACAACGAACTTTTGGATGAACATTCGTTTGACGCTTACGGGAGAAATAAGATCGGGTACTACTTTTCGGCAAACAAGGGCCAGGAACCGGCCCCGATGAATAAAGTGGCGTCGGGGGGAGAGCTTTCGCGACTTATGCTAAGTATTAAATCGTTAATTACCACCCATGTTGCTTTACCAACTATAATTTTCGATGAGATTGATACCGGAATATCTGGTGAAGTAGCTTTAAAAGTTGGAGGGCTAATGGAGCGATTATCGCAAAACCTCCAGGTTATAGCGATAACCCATCTCCCGCAAATTGCCAGTAAAGGAAAAACTCATTATTGGGTATTTAAAGACGATCATGAAGATAAAACACGCACGAGAATTCGCTTATTAACACCCGAAGAACGAATTTTGGAGATCGGCAAGATGCTAAGCGGTGAAAATCCGGGTGAAGCAGCTTTACAACACGCAAAAGAGTTATTATATTCATAGAAGCCCAATACTTTGTTGAATTTACTCACATATACCTAACAGAAATGAATTAATTCATTATTTTAGCCCACCAAATTTTCAATATGGCTTACAACTTACTAAAAGGTAAAAAAGGAATAATATTCGGTGCTTTAGATGAAAAATCTATCGCATGGAAAACAGCATTACGCTGTGTAGAAGAAGGGGCGGAAATTGTTCTGACAAACGCTCCCATCGCAATGCGCATGGGAGAGATTAACAAACTCGCAGAGCAATGTAATGCTCCGGTGATTCCGGCTGATGTTACCAGTGAGGAGGATGTAAATAACTTGTTTGAGAAAACAAAGGAGCATTTCGGCGGTGGAGTAGACTTTATATTACATTCTATCGGGATGAGCATAAACGTGCGTAAAGGAATTCCGTACACCGAGAACAATTATGATTTTACACATAAGGGGCTAGACATTTCTGCAATTAGCTTGCATAGAGTATTGCAGGCGGCAATGAAATATGATGCTATAAATGAATGGGGTTCGGTAGTGGCATTAAGCTACATCGCGGCACAACGGGTGTTCCCAAATTATAACGACATGTCAGACGGCAAAGCAATGCTCGAAAGCATAGCCCGAAACTTTGGATACTATTACGGAGTTCAAAAAAAGGTACGTGTAAATACCATCTCCCAGTCGCCTACCAGAACCACCGCAGGAAGCGGGGTTAAAGGTATTGACGGATTTTTATCTTATGCGGATAAAATAGCACCGCTTGGAAACGCTTCCGCGGATCAATGCGCAGATTATACGGTGACTCTTTTCTCTGATTTAACCCGCATGGTTACGATGCAGAACTTGTTTCACGATGGTGGATTCTCTTATACGGGAGTAAGCCAGGCTGTGATCGAGTTGATGGAAAAATAATTCTGGTTCTAAAATATAGAAGAGCGGCTGATCAGATTAAAGTGATTAGCCGCTCTTTTTATTAGAAGTCTGACTCTATAAGAATTATTTTTACTGTCATACTACCCGGAGGAGTAACGGGTACCAAGCCATCATATTCCTGTACTTCCAAAACCACCTGACCTGGCCTGGTAACAAAGCTGTAAGATTCGCCATTATAAAGCTGTGGTATCTGTTCGTAGGTTCTACCGCCGAAAGAGATATAAACCAGCACTCCTCCCCTCTCATTCAAATAATCATCCAGCTCGGGTACGTTGATTGCCGCGGTATAGCTTTTACCTCCGTTTAAGGGGATCCAACTTCCTGCCTGAAGATTAACGACGATAGTTTTATTAGCAGGAACGATGTATTCTTTTTTGCAGGAAGCGGTGGTTAGAAATACAGGTAATAAAAGCAGTAAGGCCCATTTCATATCTAAGTGTTTAAAAGAAGATATGATTTGGTATAAAAAGGTTGCATTGAGATAAAATAGATACAAAAAAAGCGAGGCCGGAAACCGGCCTCGCTAATACTCTAATCGAAATGTATTTTAATTAAAATGCGTAAACAACTGCTAATGAAAATTGAGAAGCTGATTTAGTGGCATTACCGTTTTCTTTCAAAAACAAGTCAACACTTCCGCTATCCATTCTAAACTCAGGAATAAAAGTTAATCCTCCTGCCTTAAGGTTTCCAGATAAGGTAAGTGCAGTTACACTTTCATCGCCTGGAGCACCAACAGCAGCACCGCCATTCTTCTTAGTTTTGAAGTACTCCCCACGAAGGCCTAAACCAAATCCGGATGTTATAGCAACCGACGGATATAATGCGGCACCAAAATACCCTTCATCATCAGCACCCATACCAGCAGACCAATCAGCTACATTTAAACCCAATTTGAATTTATCAGTAATCTGATAAGCGGTAGTTAAATCTATAATTGTTCCTGAATCATAGCCAGTTAGCAAGTTAATATAAGCACTCCATCCTTCTACAGGCGTTAAAGATAACTGCGCGCCGAATGTGCTAACACCCGATGTTGGATCAGCTGTATAGGTATTCCAAGTATTATTGAACATTCCAACCATTACACCCACTTTGCTAGACACAGCATAATTTGCTTTAATTCCGGCATTTTGGAACGGACCATTTGTAAACAGGTAAGAAGTAGAGTATTGGAAGTTGCCAACCGGAGATATTACTTCATAGCCCACGAAGGTACCCATGTAACCTGCTGTCATTGAGAATTTATCTGTGAAAGCGTAGGTAGCATAAAGGTTTTGAATGTGAAAAGAATTAACTGCATTTGACCCAGCACCATCACCATTAAGAACAGATTGATACTGTCCTCTTGGACCAAAAGAAACTTCTCCAACAAAAGAAGCTTTTCCTGTTGCTTTTTTCAAGGCGATATCAATCATACCCAGAGAAACAGAGTTTTGATCTGATGCGAAGCTGGTTCCTATATTCGGAACTTTTGAAAAGTCATACTTGTAATAAGCATCTACTGATCCTGAAATTGATAAAGGAGTAGAAGTCGAATCCTGAGCATTAGCATATGATACACCTGCTAATACGATTAATGAAAGTAGTTTTTTAAACATGTTGCTTTTTTTTGATGTTAAATAAGGTTTGTTTTAAAATTTTGCTTTATTAAATAGGGTTTGTATATATATTATTTCGATTAGTGTTCAATTACATCTTTTTCAAGGATTTTCACATCTCGTTCAACTGTTCTTCCGTTATTATTTACCAAAAGAGTTCCCTGAACGTATTTTTCATTATGTTGAGACGCATCCAATCCTTCTTCTTCTTCCTCTTCAGTTACACGAATGGGCTGAATTAAATTTATAAGCTTAAAAATGGCGAAGGAAACGGTGAAGCTATATGCTACTACAATAGCAAGGCCTTTTAACTGAGTAAAGAAAAACTCCGGATTTCCGTAGAACCAACCATCATTGCCTGCTCCGTTTACAGTTTTGGTAGCGAAAATACCTGTAAGTATCATGCCTACAATACCGCCTAAGCCATGGCAAGGAAAAACATCCAATGTATCATCCAGAGAAGATTTTTGTTTGTAATGAACCGCAATGTTTGAAATGATGGCTGCGATGAAACCGATGAAAATACTTTGCGGAATTGCTACAAAACCAGCTCCCGGCGTTATAGCTACAAGTCCGACAACGGCACCGATACAGAATCCTAAAACAGAAGGCTTTTTACCTCTTATCACATCGAAAAACATCCAGGAAAGGCCCGCCGCACCTGCAGCCGTATTGGTTGTAGCAAAAGCAGAAACCGCTAAAGCATTAGCTCCTAATGCCGAACCTGCGTTAAAGCCGAACCATCCGAACCACAACAAACCGGTTCCGATTAAAACATAAGGAATGTTAGCTGGTGGAATCTCTCTTTGCTCGAGATGTGACATACGGCGTTTTAACACCATTGCCCCTGCTAAAGCTGCACAACCAGCAGAAATATGTACTACAGTACCACCCGCAAAATCAAGTACTCCAAGTTTAAACAGGAATCCATCAGGATGCCAGCTCCAATGTGCCAGGGGTGCGTAAACGAATAAGCTGAATAAGACGATAAACAAAATATAAGAGGTAAATCTAATACGCTCCGCAACTGCACCCACCACAAGTCCGGGTGTAATAATGGCGAACATTAATTGGAACAGGGCGAATAGGGTTAATGGAATTGTAGGCGCAAGACTCCATGGGGCACCTGAATTTACATCCTTAAAGAAAAGAAAAGTAGTAGGGTCGCCGATGAAACCATTTATTGACGTTCCGAATGCTAAGCTAAATCCTACTGTTACCCACAACACACTTACCACACCGGCGGCCACCACGCTTTTAATCATGGTTGAGATTACATTTTTGCGATGAACCATTCCTCCGTAGAAGAAAGCCAGTCCGGGCGTCATTAAAAACACAAGTGCTGTAGCCACTACAATCCAAGCGATATCAGCACCATTATACATTTTGCCACCATCATCGAAGTTGGGCAAAACCGGAATAAATATTGAGGCCAGGGCCACAATTGCCAAAATCACGAATGGCGCCGTTTTTTTCATTGAATTTTTACTCATTTTGTTTAGTTGTTTAGTGTTTAGAATAAATTCTGCAATAAAGTTAACGATATTTTTAAAATATCATAAAAAAATAAATATTTTTTCTAAAAACCATGAAAACAACCCCGCATTTAATATTAAATGCATAAGAATAGCTGAAATTATCTTTAAAGACACCGAAAAATCTGCAAATATTCAAAAGACATAAAAAACTAAAACAAAAAAGAGGGCTGACTTGCGCCAAACCCTCCCAACACTAAACCAAAATAAGATTTTAGGTCAAAATCGCTTTAATTCTAAAGCTCTTCATCATGCTGACTCATATCAAGTCCCAATTCTTCGTCTTCCGCAGTTACACGCAGAGGACTTATTGCGTTAGTTACAACCAATAAAATATATGCGCCAATAAAGGCAAAAGCCGAAACTGCTACCAAAGCGATTAAATGCACGAAAAACAATTTCGTATCGCCAAAATAAAGCCCGTTACCGGTTGTATTTGCCGCGTTTACTCCCTGGTTAGCGAAAACACCGGTAAGAAGCATACCCACCATACCACCAACTCCATGGCACGGAAATACATCCAACGTATCATCAATATTAGTCCGGCTTCTCCATAGTATAACCAGATTACTTATAATAGCCGCTACCACGCCAATTACAATAGAATGAGATACACTTACAAAACCTGCGGCAGGAGTTATGGCTACCAAGCCCACTACGGCTCCAATACATGCCCCCATAGCCGATGGTTTTTTACCTCTTGCTATATCAAAAAATATCCAGGCCATTGCGGCGGCGGCGGAAGCGGTAGTTGTAGTTGCCAACGCGGTAGCCGCTAAAGCACCCGCACCTACAGCCGAACCAGCGTTAAAACCGAACCATCCGAACCAAAGTAAACCAGTTCCAAGAATTACATAACTAACACGGGCGGGAGTATGCTCAGCAGTGGTACGTTTCTTTAAAAACAAAGCAGATGCCAAGGCAGCCCAACCAGCCGACATATGCACAACAGTACCACCGGCAAAATCTAATACGCCAAGCTTGAATAGTATTCCTTCAGGATGCCATGTAGCGTGAGCCAGAGGAACATAAATCAGAATCATAAACAAGCAGATAAAGATCATATAAGAATTGAATTTGATCCTCTCCGCAAAGGCACCAGTTATTAAAGCGGGAGTAATAACCGCAAATTTTAGCTGAAACATGGCAAATAACACCAAAGGAATAGTGGGTGCCAGGGGCCAAACCGCATTTCCAACCATCCCTTTCATCATAAAGAAAGTACTGGGATCGCCAATAATACCTAATCCGCCCACATCATCACCAAAGGCTAAACTAAATCCGAATATTACCCATAAAACGGTAATCAAGCCCATACAAACCAAACTTTGCAGCATGGTAGAGATAACATTTTTCTTTCTAACCATACCGCCATAAAAATAGGCGAGGCCCGGGGTCATTAATAATACTAAAGCTGTTGCCACAAGCAGCCATGCCGTGTCGCCAGTGTCGATTTTGTTTTCAGCGACAGTTACTACTTCTACAGAAGGATACAAAAGGCCCAGCACTACAGCTATAACCAAAAGTAAAAAGGGTAAGATTTTTTTCATTTTAAATTTATTGTGTTAGGATTAGTGAATAAATTAAATACCTGCGATAAAAACCAGCGATTAAGCCGAGGAATAATTATTTTTTTTCATCATTTAAGGGTTTAGTTGTTGTTAATAAAAGATTTTTTTAATAAAAATTGATATTTTAATAGCTATTAAGGTAAATATTATTACCAATTGAACATATAATTGATAAAATTAGAAAAAAATCAATAAAAACAAATTATTTATCAAAAAATAATTAAAAAACCATTCTTAAAATTAATAATTACATGAAAATCTATCTAATTATAATTAATAACAATTAAAATGGAGTATTCACATCTATAAACTACTAAAAACAAGCGACCACAGCCCATAATTAAGGAAATATTCAAATAAACCAGAACAAACAGCCAACATCCTTCCCTTTAGGAGATGCCGCTAGTACTGATTAAATAAATTAAGAAAATTAATTATGTGATGTGGCGCAGAACGTAGCCGGTTATACGGAGAATTCAATAAAGATTAGTATCTATACAACTAAGGGCGCATAGCGGGAGCCTTGCCTCACTCCTCTGCTCTCTAAAGCTTTGTCGATAAATGTTTGAATCTGTGACTTCTTAACCCCCCAATTGGGTGCGATTAATAAATCGTAATCGGCGATACCAAATAAACGCTGAAGGATTATATCGGGCCTTAACAGGGGAATAAATTCGGCGAGAAAGTCGGTGTATTCTTCCAGACTAAATACTTTAAACGGCTCTCTTTTATACAACACTCCCATTATCGAGCCTTCAACGATATGCAAATGATGGAGTTTGACAAACTTTATTTGAGGGAAGCGATTAATTTCATCTGCATAGCGCAGCATCATCTCTTTGGTTTCCCAGGGAAATCCGAATATGGTATGAACGCATACATCCAAACGAGAATCACGGACTAAATTTAATGCCTGTTCGAACTCTTCGTGCGAGCAGCCGCGATTAATTTGCAATAAAGTATCATTATAAATAGATTCCATTCCCATTTCTAAGTCTACATCTAATCCATAATCGAAATAACTTTCTAACAATTTGATTTTTTCGGCGTCTATGCAATCAGGCCTTGTACCAACCGACAAACCGACAATATCGCCCGGAGCTAACTGTTGAGCTATGGCCAAAGCTTCATCATACATCATTTTTAAATAATGTACCGGAGCATAGGTGTTAGTGTTCGGCTGAAAGTAAATAATAAATTTTTCTGCCGCATAACCTGTTCTCGCTCTGTCAATGCCACGTTCTATCTGCTCGCGGATATCGGGGGTACTTCTAGAGAGTTCGGGAGTAAAAGAATCAACATTACAATAAGAGCAACCGCCATATCCCTTACTACCGTCACGATTAGGGCATGTAAAGCCGCCGTCAACAATAATTTTAAACACACGTTTACCCTCATACCTGTTTTTAAGGTAGGCACCATAAAAATTATAACTTTTCTGTCCGTAATCTACCGGTGTACCCATAATCTAAAGATGTTCCTGAATTAAGCGGCATTGGTTACGATTTATTGCCACTTTTATATACTTTTAACTTCTTTTGCAAAGATACATATTCAATTCGGTGAAAATTTTAGAAGGGCTCTGATGTTACGCATATATTATAAGAAAGAACGACGATTAGCAAAAGAAACAAATCTTGATCTTCTAAAAGATATCCCTGTAGAAAACCTGATCTGGGTAGACCTGCAGAATCCTACAGTAAAAGAAAAATCGACCATCGAATCGTATTTTGATATTAAATACTCGTCAGAAGAAGAATCGAAAGAGATTGAAAGTTCTTCCCGATTTAGCGAGGTGGAGGAAGAGATTATTATCAATTCAAACTTCTTATCGTTTCACGAAAAAGGGTTCGCATATTGTCCGGTATCTGTAGTATTAGAAAAAGGCATATTGTTTACCTACCGGGATGACGATTTAAAAACCTTCAGCGAATCGGTAAAGAGAATTAAAGCAAGTCCGGGCTCATACAACAACGGATACCAGATTTTACTAACTATTCTTGAAACATCTATCGACCTCGACGCCGATTTAATTGAGGGCCTGGCAAAACGTATAGCTGAGTTAAATCAGCAGTTAATTTTAAAAAAGAACCGGCCCGACGAGGAAATTCTCATTCAGTTATCTGTGTTTCAAAACGAAACGATGTCTTTGCGAGAAAATATAATCGACAAGCAACGCCTGATCTCTTCTTTAATGAAAAGCAACATTTTTCCGGAAGAATATAAAGGTGTTTTACGGATTATGATTAGAGATATCAGCTCAATACTCGAACACAATAAATTCGCCTTTGAGCGTCTGGAATATTTGCAGGATACCTTTATGGGCTTTGTGAACATCGAACAAAACCGCATTATAAAAATTTTTACGGTTGCTACCGTAGCATTTATGCCCCCTACTCTTATTGCAAGTATTTATGGTATGAATTTTAAGTTTATGCCCGAACTGGATTGGAACTATGGATATTTATTCGCCATTCTTCTGATGTTTTTATCCTCCATCATAACGTTGATTTTCTTCAGAAAAAAGAACTGGCTATAATAACAGAGATCCGGATAAGAGCTACATCATCTTACTCCTCTTGATAAGATACGAATGCAATACCGGATAAAAGCCTTCGTTAATATCGGCGTTAATTAAATCGATATGATACTGGGTGCATCGTTCCTGAAGTTCTTTTCGGAAATTTTCTATAGATTTAGTATAGGTTTCTTTAACCTGAGAGGGATGAACCTTTAACTCTTCGCCGGTTTCCATATCTATAAAATGATAAGGGCGGTTTTCGAAGTCGAAATCCAATTCCTTTTTATAATCAAGCACGTTAAATATTACCACTTCATGTTTATTGTATTTAAGATGCTGCAAAGCGGAAAATATCTCATCTAAGCTTTGCTCATTGGTGCCCGCTTCAAACATATCGCTGAAGATGATAACCAATGACCGTTTATGTACCAATTCGGCGATTTCATGAAGAGAGGAAGCAACTTCGGTTTTAACCCGCTTACTTTCGAAATACATTAACTTTTCGAGTTCTGCGAACAAATACTTTTGATGAACCGCCGTGGATTTTGCCGGAGTAGAGAGTTCAAGTTTATCAGAAAAACAACTTAACCCAAAGGCATCGCGCTGTTTCTTAAACAGAAACATTAAAGAAGCGGCCGAATAGACAGAAAAAATAAGCTTATTAAACTTCTTTTCGGGAAAGTACATCGACGAAGAAATATCCAGCACTATCTGGCAGCGAAGATTGGTTTCTTCTTCAAACCGCTTAACAAATAGTTTGTCTGTTCTTCCGTAAAGCTTCCAGTCGATATTCTTTACCGATTCTCCGCTGTTATACTGCCTATGTTCGGCAAATTCGACCGAAAAACCATGAAAAGGACTTTTATGCAAGCCTGTTATAAAACCCTCTACCACCTGTCGGGCAAGTAATTCAAGGTTCCCGAAATCTTGTAGATCTGTATAGGTATTAATATCTGGCAGCATAAGGCAATTTACGAATTTAGATATGCCTGGGCATGGATGGGGCAAAAAAAATCCATCCGCTTTTCAACGAATGGATTCAAACCTGTATTTTTTACTAAGCTATTTGCTTACTCAACTTATCAGCCAAAACTGATTTTGGCACAGCTCCTATTTGCTTGTCAACTATTTCTCCGTTTTTAAAGAATAATAAAGCAGGGATGTTACGGATACCGAATTTCATCGAAATTCCGGGATTATGATCAACGTTTACTTTTCCAATAACGGCCTTACCTTCGTACTCTTTAGCCAACTCTTCAACTAAAGGCCCCACCATCCGGCACGGACCGCACCATTCTGCCCAAAAGTCTACAAGAACCGGTTTATCAGATTTTAACACTAATTCATCAAAATTTGCGTCTGTTATTTCTAAAGCCATGATATATGTATTTATGATCCAAACTTACACATACAAAAACCTAACCACAAATTTTGCGAGACATTCTGACAGGGGAATGATTAAAAATGTGATATTTCTCGTGAAAGGCTAATTCAACTTATACGTGATATTCTGCAGTTTGTGAAGATGTTCCAAAAACTCATTACTCGGAAAGATTTTCACACTTTTGGAGGGCATTTCAATAGCTATTGTATCTTCCGAATCGAAAACAGTAAACTTTAGCTGACAGTTTCTTTGAGAATTTTGCTCCGTATTTATCCTCAACAACTCGTCCATCTCAGTGATAAAAGTTTCTGACAATTGATGCAAGGGGAACTGAATCGTGAGACATTTAGACATTTTATCCCGCAATTCGGAAAGCAGGTTAATACTGGTTATTTTAAATTCCCAGTTATCCTTTTGCTTAAACCGCTCGCACACGTTCCCTCTCACCTGGATAAAGTATCCGTCGGTAAAGAACTGCTTGAGTTTTACGTAATCTTCGCCGAATAAAACGACCTCGAAGGAATCGCTATAATCCTCAAGAATCATTGATCCAAAAGGCTTCCCGGTTTTAGTGGTACGATGCTGTGAGTTGGATACCAGGCCCCCGATTACCAAATCCCGGTTTCTTATTTTATTAAACTCTTCGGTATCACTCTCATTAAGTTCGCCGCTTTTGGCCCGATTAATTAATGCCAGATGTTTTACCTGGTGGGTACAAAAGTGATCCATCTCGAACTTGTAATTATCGAGAGGGTGGCCGGTAAGATAAATCCCGATCATATCTTTTTCGTACTTCAACCGCTCTATTAAACCCCACTCCGGGCATTCCGGCATTTGCGGTTCAGAAATATGGGCATCTGTTGTGCCGCCAAAAAGGGATACCTGAGATGAATTTAAGCTATTTTGATAGTCATTATTGTACTTTATCATTCGCTCAATACCATTGTGCGACATATTATCGGGCCTGCAAAAGAATTGGGAACGATTGTACCCGAAACAATCGAAAGCCCCGCTGTAAACCAGGTTTTCATAAACCTTTTTACTTACAGTTCTCGAGTTAACACGCTTCGCAAAATCAGTAATACTGCTAAAAGGGCCGTTTAGCACGCGTTCTTCAACAATACTTTCTACGGCCTTCTCGCCAACCCCTTTTATCCCCGACATTCCAAAGCGGATTTCGCCCTTCGTGTTAACAGCAAAACTAAGATTGGATTCATTTATATCCGGGCCGAGTACCGGTATCCCCATCTTTTTACTTTCTTCCATAAAGAAAGAAATCTTTTCGATGTTATTTTGGTTATTGAGTACCGCAGCCATATACTCGCCGGGATAATGCGCTTTTAGATAGGCGGTTTGATAGGCCACAAAAGCATAACACGTAGAGTGCGATTTATTGAATGCGTATTGAGCGAAAGCTTCCCAATCGGTCCATACTTTTTCTGCGACCTTGGTATCGTGTCCGTTTACTTTACAACCCTCCATAAACTGGGCCTTCATCTTGTTCAGAACCTCGATTTGCTTTTTACCCATCGCTTTCCGCAACACGTCTGCATCACCCTTGGTAAAATTTGCCAGCTTTTGCGATAAAAGCATCACCTGCTCCTGATAGACTGTAATTCCATATGTCTCTTCAAGATGCTCCTTCATATCGGCCAGATCAAATGTTACTTCTTCTCTGCCATGCTTACGCGATATAAACTTGGGAATATACTCTATCGGACCGGGGCGATACAAGGCGTTCATCGCAATCAAATCCTCAAACTTATCGGGCTTCAGTTCCCTGAGATACATTTGCATACCGTCACTTTCAAACTGAAAAGTACCGTTGGTGTCTCCCCGCTGATAAAGCTCAAAAGTCTTCTGATCGTCGAGCGGAATGTAATCTATGTCGATCTCAACACCATGATTTTCCTTTATCAGCGTAAGCGCATTTTTTATAATGGTAAGGGTTTTAAGGCCCAAAAAGTCCATTTTAATAACTCCGGCATCTTCAATTACCCGGCCATCAAACTGAGTTACCAGAAGGTCGGAATCCTTCATGGTAGCTACCGGGATAATATCAGTCAGATCATATGGAGCAATGATGATCCCGGCGGCGTGAATACCTGTATTGCGTACAGAACCTTCAAGTTTTTCAGCTTCACGAAGCACTTTTGCCCGAATATCATTCCCTTTTAAGATTTCCTTTAGTTCCGGCACTTGTTCAAAGGCCTCTTTCAAGGTAATTCCCAGAGTTTCTGGTACCAGCTTCTTCAGAAGATTAACTTCAGACAATGGCACATCAAGAACCCGCGCAACGTCCTGTATACTGGTTCGGGCGGCCATAGAACCATAGGTAATGATTTGAGCTACCTGATTTTTTCCGTATTTATCAACTACATAATCAATTACTTTCTGTCTGCCTTCATCATCAAAATCCGTATCAATATCGGGCATCGACTTCCTATCGGGATTAAGAAAACGCTCGAAAAGGAGATTGTATTTAATGGGATCAATATTAGTTATCCCGATACAATAAGCAACTACAGAACCCGCTGCCGAGCCCCGACCCGGACCAATAAATACTCCCAGATCCCGGCCTGCCTTTATAAAATCGGCTACGATTAGAAAATAGCCGGGAAAACCCATAATCCTGATGGTATTTAACTCAAAGTCGAGCCTTTCCTGCACGTCGGGTGTAATGTCTTTATAACGTTCCCTGGCTCCTTCCATGGTTAGGTGCCTTAGGTATTCCCACTGATTGAGAACATCGTCAGGGTGGATTTTAAACTCCGGAGATATGGGAAAGTTGGGCAGTAGAATATCCCGTTTTAGTTTCAGGTGTTCAACCTTATCAACGATTTCATTTGTATTATCAAGGGCCTCAGGCAGATCGTGAAACAGTTGTCCCATCTCTGCCTGGGTTTTAAAATAAAACTGGTCGTTTGGAAAACCAAACCTGTAGCCCTTACCACCTTCTTCATCTGTTGCTATGGGCGTACTCTGCATGTCGCCGGTGTTAACGCAGAGCAAAATATCGTGGGCGTTTGAATCTTGCTGATCTACGTAATGAGAATCGTTGGAGCAGATTATTTTAACGTTATACTTTTTGGCGAACTTTAAAAGTACATGATTTACCTTCTCCTGATCAGGAATATTATGACGCTGGAGTTCTATATAAAAATCTTCGCCAAAGATATCCAGCCACCATTTAAATTCTTTCTCACCTTCCTCTTCTCCCTGCTTTAAAATAGCCTGAGGAACAGAGGCTCCAATGCAGCAAGTTGTAGCGATAAGACCTTCGTGATACTTTAAGATAAGCTCTTTATCAATACGCGGCCACTTGCTGTAAAGCCCTTCCATAAACCCGTAAGAACACAGCTTTACCAGGTTCTGATAACCTTTGGCATTCTTAGCCAAAAAAAGCTGATGGCAGCGAACGTCTTTATTTTCCTTTGTGAATTGCTTTTTATGCCTGTCGTCAACTACATAAAATTCGCAACCTACAATAGGTTTCACGTTATGTTTTCCCGCTTCGGCCACAAACTTGAACACCCCGAACATATTGCCATGATCGGTTATCGCGAGAGCTTTCATCCCGTCGGCGGCGGCTTTTTTATAAAGCTTTGAGATGTCGGCAGCACCATCAAGCAGAGAGAATTGTGTATGTACGTGTAAATGTGAAAAATCCGGCATCAGCTTAGCTTCAAAAAAGAGAAATCGAATTTAAGCAAAAAACTTGGTGCGAAACCATGTGTTGAAAAGTTATATGGGCATTTCACATTACTCAGAAGGGCCTGATTATCAACAAAAGTTGAGCAATAATTCCTCAACTTGACACAACCTTTCTACATACCCCAACGTATAGAGTAGCTTGGGTGTACATAGAAGGGCCTTTTAACAAATGAACGATTTTTGCTACTTTGCAAATAATTATTATGAAACATTGTATAATCATACTTTTATCGTTCTGTGTAGTAGCTGTTTCTTGTAATAAGGATTTCGGTGAAAAAAAAGATCAAAATAAAAACGGGTCAGGCAAGATTGCGCCTGACGGATTCAATTTCGAAACCGCTAAAAAAATCAACGTTAGTATCCGATTGTTATCCAACATAAACGAACCTCTTAAAGGTATCATCGTTAATATCAATACCACTTCAGGGGAAACTCTTTTAAGAGGAGTAAGCGATATAAATGGCTTTTTTAAGGGAGTGGTAACTATTCCGGCCTACATTGATACTCTTCTTATCAATCCGGATAACACCGGTTTAGTTCAAAACGTAAAGGGTCTTATACAAAACAACTCTCTTAATTGTGTACTCGGCGGAACAGAGGGAGCTTCGGGCAATATCGCACTTTCGGGAAAAGATTCAAAGATATTCGGGGGACGTAATATAAACTCAATTTTCGCGAATACCGTTTATTCTAACATGGGCCAATTCGACCAGTTCGGAAGGCCTACCAACTATCTTGTATTGCCCAAAGGAACAGTTAGTGCCGACCTTCTTACTTATCTTGCAGAGTCTTTACCCGATCAACAGGATGTAAGAGTTCACCATCCTCAATATCTATCAGACAATGCTACCGAACACCTTAATATTGTTAAGACTTCGGATGTATGGATAACATTCGTTTCTGAAGGAGCGGGATATACCAATGCTGTTGGATATTATACTTACCCAACAAACAGCCCTCCTAATCAGGTACATAAAATTGATACGGTAAAAATGATTTTCCCGAATACATCAGGAGCGGGTTCTGGCGGTAACATGCAGTCGGGCGATCGAGTAAAAATCGGAAGATTTGCTGCGGGAACATCAGTTGGTTTCGTTTTATTTCAAAATGGATGGAAGCAAAACCTTACCACGGTAAATACCAGCGGGACTAAATTTTATTCGGATTCGAAGTTTAACCCTGAATCTTCAGACGCACTAAAAACACATACAGTTCTTTTAAACTTCGCAAAAGAAAACTTGTTCGTTATCGGATTCGAAGACATTAAACGCGATGACGCAGCCTGCGACCAGGATTTTAACGACCTCATTTTATATGCTACATCAAATCCTGTTGACGGTATTTCTACAACCGGGGTAGAAGGCATATCGGCACCTAAAGATACTGACGGAGACGGCGTGTGGGATGCTAATGATAAATTTCCGACCGATGCTACCAGAGCATACATTACCTATTTCCCTTCGGCAACAACCAAAGGCACATTGGTATTTGAAGACAACTGGCCGAGCAAAGGTGATTATGACATGAATGACCTTGTTGTGAATTACCGTTACAGTTACATCAGTAACGCAAGCAATAAAGTAGTTGAAATGTCAGCCAGTTTCCAGGCAACAGCCGCATGGGCACAAAATAAAAACGGCTTTGGGGTACAATTGCCTTTTGCGCCTAATATTGTAAGCAGTGTAACCGGATATAAATTATCTGAAAATTATATTACCCTTAACCCGAACGGCACAGAGGCAGGGCAGTCAAATGTGGTTATTATTCCTTTCGACAACCATACCAAACTTGTAACAGATCAAACAACCATCATTGATTCGGCCGTTCTTAAAATCACATTTACATCGCCTGTCGACTTAAGTACAGTTGGCACAGGGCCTTATAACCCATTCCTGATTTCTAACGGAATAAGGGGCGCCGAAGCTCATTTGGCCGGGCAAAGGCCTACAGACAAAGCCGACCCATTTTTATTTGGCACGGCACATGACAAAACGAATCTGGCAAATAATGTCTTTTATCTATCGGAAGAGAACTGGCCCTGGGCTCTAAGCTTTACCGAAGTGTTCCGCTACCCGATTGAAGGCAATGCGATAACGTCCGCGTATCTTCATTTTAGCGAATGGGCAAGCTCGGGGGGTACGTTATTTCCTGATTGGTACAAAAACACCGCTGCGGGCTATCGCGATCCTTTAAAGATCCGGTAAGCACTTCGCAGGGCATGTTAGCATTCATCGATTGCATGTGCGTAATTTTTCCTCGAACTTTCAGTAAATTTCCTCACCTGATTATTTAATCAGAAATTTTAATGTGTTTAAACACGTTTTAACTGACAATTAAAACTAGTATGATTTTTGCTATTAAATAAACACCTTAAACTTTAAAACAATCTGAATGAAACTTTGTTTTCAATTACTTTTTTCAATTTTCCTATTTGCTTTCCTTTCTGCGTGTAACAAGGATAATGTCGGAGATCCCAACAAGACTTTAAATGAGGGAAAAATAGCACCTGACGGATTCAATTTTTCAACTCATAAAAAAGTTGATGTCAACATCAGGCTTTTATCAAATATTGATGAGCCGATTAAGCGTTCTATGGTGAGTGTTAAATCAAGCACTACCGGGGAAGTATTACTAAGAGGATTAACAGATGAGAATGGCTATTTTCAAAGTTCGGTTAACATTCCGGCATACTTGCAAACATTAATCATTGACCCGAAAAATCCCGGACTTAGCAGTAACATTACCGGCTTGATTTTAAATAGCTCGATTAAATGTGTTATCGGAGGAAAAGATGGTTTATCGGGCAACGTTATTAAATCGGCTTCAATAAACGGAAAGGTGCTTCAGAACAAAAGCACCCGGGTATCTTCGGTTGCCTATACTTATATGGGCACTATTGACAACCTGGGAAGGCCATTAAGTTATCGTGAACCTCAAAAGTCGATCGTTAGTGCCAATTTGTTAAACTTCCTTGCCAGTGCTTTACCAGATCAGCAGGATATTAGGAACCATCATCCACAGTTTGTATCAGATAACGCAACCGAACATCTTAACATTGTTCAGCTTTCGGATGTATGGATCACCTTTGTTGCTGAAGGCGCAGGGTACTTAAACACGATCGGATATTATACTTATGCCACAAATAATCCACCAGCCCTGGTAAGTGATATAACAGAGATTAAATTACTATTTCCCAATGCTTCGGCGTTAGGTACTGGCGGCAGTATGGAGGCGGGTGATAAAGTTCATATAGGCCAGTTTCCCGCTGGTACTTCAATCGGTTTCGTACTATTTGAAAATGGCTGGCAAAACAATACGGTTTCTACACAAAACAGAAAGTTCTACTCTGAGTCGAAATTCAACCCCGAATCAGATCCGGCACTTCGTACCCATACTGTATTATTAAATTATGCCCAGGAAAACCAGTTTATTATCGGCTTTGAAGACCTCCACAGGCAAGACCCAACCTGTGATCATGATTTTAATGATGTAATTTTATTCGCAACTTCAAATCCGGTAACCGCAATATCTACCACCGGAATTAACACTTTAGGCCCGGCAACCGACACTGACGGTGACGGAGTTTATGACAACAACGATGAATTTCCAAACGATCCGGCTAGAGCCTATACAAGTTATTACCCGTCAAAAACCACTTACGGGACGCTAGCCTTCGAAGACAACTGGCCCGCAAAAGGCGATTATGACATGAACGACATAGTGGTGAAATATCGTTACAGCTATATTCACAATGGTGGTAATCAGGTAGTAGAAATGGCCGGAAAGTATGTATTAGAGAATGCAATGGCTTCTTTCAGCAATGGGTTTGGGGTTCAGCTACCATTCTCTCCAAGCCTGGTAAGTAGTGTTACCGGACAACGAAGAACAGATAATTACACCACGTTAAACGCCAACGGAACCGAGTCTGGCCAAACGAACACAGTAATTCTTCCATTTGAAAATCACAAAGTATTATTAACTAATGCAGGAAACGGCTTTAAAGACACCGTAAACGTGAATATAAATTTTACAAGCCCTGTTCCAGTATCAACAATAACAGGTGCCCCTTACAATCCTTTCGTTATAAGTAACAAGTCTCGCGGAGTAGAAGTTCACCTGGCCGGACACTTGCCTACAGACAAGGCTAATTTAAACCTACTTGGCACTAGTCACGATGATTCAAACCCGGCTAACAGTAAGTATTACCTGTCTGCGCAAAACTGGCCCTGGGCTTTAAGTTTCACTGAGACGTTTAATTACCCTAAAGAGGGTGCGGCAATTAATGAAGCCTACCTGCATTTCGGTGAATGGGCAACCTCTGGCGGTGGTTTGTTTACAGACTGGTACAGCAATACTGCTGTACACTACCGGGACCTCACTAAGATTTTTTAAATAACTATTCATCTAAACAGAAAGCCCTGGTCTACCGGGTTTTCTGTTTTAGAAAACTTTTATACCAAAGCCCTGAATGCTTTATTACCCGTTCCTGGGTTTCAAAGTCGACATAAATTAGCCCGAACCGGGGATGATAACCTTCGGCCCATTCGAAATTATCCGTTAATGTCCAAACAAAGTATCCGTCAACCTTACAGCCCTCATCCTTCGCTTTTAATACATACTTTAGGTTTTCCCTGATGTAATCGGTGCGTTCAATATCTCTAACTTCAGCGTCTTTTAATTCATCTGTAAAGGCAGCACCGTTTTCGGTTATTATTATCTTTCTAATTTGCGGATAAGCATTAAACTTTTTTATAATATGGTAGATGGAAGGCGGATATACTTCCCATTTCATTTCGGTTATAGGAACATTTCTTTTCTCCGCTTTTACCAGACTGGCCCAGACGTAAGGTGTAAAAAACGACGACTTTACTATTTCGCGTGTATAGTTTTGCAATCCGATAAAATCGAAGTCGAAAGGCATCAAGGCCTCGTCGCCGGCTTTAATATATTTTTCGAGCCTACGCAGAACAGGCAAGTCTTCCATCGGATAACCTAATCCCAAAACAGGCTCTATGAACGTTCGGTTGAGCAGAGCATCTACACGTTTAGCCGCGGCAAGATCTCTGGACGAAGAGGTGTTGGGTTCGATATGCGAACAGGAAAAAGTTGTTCCGACCTTGGCTTCCGGCAAAATATTTTTAAGAATTCTTCCTGCAGCTGATGTTGACAGGGTAACATGATGTATAGCAGGGAGAAAGTTTTTCAAACCGGTTTTACCGGGTGCATGAATCCCTAAAAAATATCCGGCTCCGGTAAAAACTGAAGGCTCATTCATCACCATCCAGTTTTTAACCCTGTCTCCAAAGCTTTTAACGCAAAGTTCTGTATAATCAGAGAACCAATCGATTATTTCTCGGTTTGTCCATCCGCCTTTCAATTCAAGAGCCTGAGGCAAATCCCAATGATACAGAGTAAGCCAGGGTTCGATCCCGCATTCAAGACAGAAATCGATAACGCGATTGTAATAATCTATACCAGGCTGGTTTACCGGATACCGGCCCGTTGGCATAATCCGGGGCCAACTGACGGAGAAACGAAAATTTGGGATATTAAGGTCGCGAACGTATCGGATATCATTTTCAAAGCAGTTATAGAAATCGCAGGCAACCTGGCCATGCTGATTATTTTTCACCTTCCCTCGTCGAGATGTAAACACATCCCATATCGACAGGCCTTTGCCGTCAATATCATGCGCCCCCTCAATCTGGTATGCCGCGGTAGATACGCCCCATTGAAAATCAGGGCCAAAATTATTTGGATGTAAATCAACCTGCCCTAAATCTTTCATTAAGAATTTACCATGGTAATTTTAATTACCCCTAAAATGCGGTAAATTAATGAAGAAAGGAAGATTGCATAGCTTTTAAAAATAGCCATCTTCTGATAGATGTGAGAATTCCCTTAGTAATGAGTTTCATAATGTATTGACTTAGTACAAAACTATTCCTCTCCTGTTAACTACGAATTGTGGTAAGATTATTAAAATGTAAATAAAAAAGGAGCGAGGTGGGGTTTGCTCCTCGTTTATTTATCAAACATTTACCCGCTTACTCGTATCATTAACAATAGTCCTTTCACTGCCTGAAGTGTATCTATCAAATACGTTGCCCTTGGAGAATCTATCGAACTTTTACTCCGGCTTTTCTAAAAATCAGGCTCATTAGCCAAAGCGGGCTGTCAAGTAAAGTTTTCATTTGAGGCGAAAAGCCTGTCGGCTTAGTTTCACTTCCGGATCCGGCAAATTGCAAAATCAGCCCAAGCGTAAAGATCAAGAGGCAAACTGTACCCATCATTGGCCAATTATTGTTGATGTGGGCTTTTTCCAACCCAACAATTCCGGCGGAGAAGGCGAATACTATTAATAAAATACCATAAGATAGAAGAGGCGATACTTTATAGTAGTAATAGATAGCAAAAGCTATAAGAAAAGATGCCCAATTTACAAAGCCATTGTATCGTCCCAGAAATTCCAGATGGGGAAACGGGATTGACCAAACAAGGCCTAGTAGACCGAAAGTTAACAGTGGAATATAAATCCATTGAAGAAACCTATTGGAGGGACTTGTATGAGCTTTATCAAAATCGTCCAGTATGTTATTAATCTTACGCTTTTCTGTTCCAGAAGCCATACGCAAAGATAAGTCAATAATATATTGGTGGAGCATGGCTATAAAAAAAGGTACTGATTTCGGCAGCACCTTTTTTTATATAGCCTCTATAGTCCTTATTTTGCGTAAGATACCGACCTTGTTTCTCTAATCACCGTAACTTTAATTTGCCCCGGATAGGTCATCTCGGTTTGGATCCGATTGGATATATCGGCGGCTAAGATCTCAGCCTGATCGTCGGTAACACGTTCGCTTTCTACCACTACACGTAGTTCGCGGCCAGCCTGAATAGCAAAAGTCTTTTCAACGCCAGGATACGACAAAGCAAGTTCCTCAAGCTCCTTCAATCTTTTGATATAACTTTCTACCACTTCGCGACGGGCACCAGGCCTTGCGCCTGATATAGCGTCACAAGCTTGTATAATCGGCGATATCATAGAAGTCATTTCGATCTCATCATGGTGGGCACCAATAGCGTTACAAACCTCAGGATGCTCTTTATATTTTTCAGCTAACTGCATTCCCAATATTGCGTGAGGGAGTTCCGGATTATCATCAGGCACTTTACCAATATCATGTAATAGGCCCGCCCGTTTAGCCAGCTTAACATTTAAACCAAGTTCTGACGCCATTGTAGCACAGAAGTTCGCAACCTCGCGCGAGTGCTGCAATAAGTTTTGCCCATACGATGAACGGTAACGCATTCTGCCCACCATTCTAATCAGTTCGGGATGAAGTCCGTGTATTCCAAGGTCAATAACAGTCCGCTCTCCAATCTCAACAATCTCATCTTCAATCTGCTTGCGGGTTTTGGCAACCACCTCCTCAATACGAGCAGGGTGAATACGGCCATCGGTAACCAGGCGGTGTAATGCAAGGCGTGCTATCTCTCTCCTTACGGGATCGAAGCCTGAAAGTATAATTGCTTCAGGAGTATCATCCACTATAATCTCTACACCGGTTGCCGCTTCTAAAGCACGAATATTACGCCCTTCTCTTCCAATAACACGACCTTTAATCTCATCACTCTCGATATTAAATATCGAAACGGTATTTTCAATCGCGGCTTCGGTTGCGGTACGTTGAATAGTTTGAATTACAACCTTTTTGGCCTCTTTATTGGCAGTCAGTTTCGCTTCATCAACAATATCCTTAATTTGCATCATCGCCTTGGAGCGAGCCTCCTCTTTCAATGAATCTACCAATTGGTTTCTGGCATCATCGGCCGATAAACCCGCTATTGTTTCGAGTTGACTGATATGCTGATTTTTCAGCACTTCTACCTCTTCCTGCTTCTTTACAGCAATTTCGGTTTGTCGCTCAAGATTTTTCCGCAATCCGTCCAGATCTTGCTCTTTACGGTTAAGGTTCTCGACTTTTTGATTAAGCGATTGCTCTTTTTGTTTGATTGAATTTTCGCGCTGATTGATTGAATTGTTTTTAGCGTTTATTTCCTGCTCATGCTCGCCCTTAAGCTGAAGAAACTTCTCTTTCGCTTCAAGAAGTTTGTTCTTTTTTAATATCTCCGCATTATTTTCGGCGTCTTTAAGTATTTTTTTTACTTTGTTCTGCGCCGAAACTTCCTGGTTCTTCAATAACGACCGGAGCATGAAACGCCCCACACCGATACCTACTACCAGCCCTAATAAAATGTATCCTACTATTTCCATTTGTTTTAAATAAAAAAAACCGCAAAAAATATAAGCTTCATGTATTGTAAAACTTCATTGAGCACGATTGAGTCTGGGTCTTTATCAACTGAAAAACAGGTGATTAACCATTCGACTTCGTAAATATTGAAGTGTTAAGTTTAATAATAGTGAAACTTAATTTAAAGCGGTTTTGTACCTTAATGCTTTAATATAAAGAACGTATATTACTTTGAAAAGAAATTGTTAAGCAACTGATCCAATTGATAAACCTTATCTGCCACCTCCGTATCTTCATCCACTCTTTTCTTTTCGGCTTTTAACGTAGCTGTCGCATAATGCAACACACACATTGATAATAAATCCTGTTTATCTCTAACCGCATAATTGTCCTGATACTCTTTTATACGGTCGTTTATAATCTTAGCTGCCCGCCTAATCACTTCCTCCTCTTCCATATTTACCCTTAAAGGATAAACACGGTCCGCAATATTTATTTTAATGGAGATTTCTCCCATTTGGCTTTTAGTTTCACGTTATATTACTTTTTTAGCAATACAATGCACTTATCTATTTCACGCACAAAATCGCTAATTTTTTGCTTTATGTCAAGCGTTTTTTCATCACTTGCAATTTGTGCTACCGGTATACCCTCTAAAGACCTCGCAAGCTTCAATGCTTTTAGCTTTTCTTCAAGTTCGGAGATTTTAGATTTACCCGCATCAGCATTACTTTGCAACGCATTATTCTCTCTCTTTAAGAGTTTATTTTCTTCCTGTAAAGTAGCGCACAACTCAATAAGTCGTTGGGTGCTGTCTAATACATTCGTTAATTGACCAGTTAAGGACATGCTTTCTTGTTATTGAATGAAAGAATGATTGAATGAATGAAAGGATAAATGATCAATCATTATCAAACTTGTCATTTTCTAATTTCCGCTCCAAGTTCTTTTTCGAAAATACTGATTAATCTACTCATTACAGAATCAATTTGCTTATCGGTAAGAGTTTTTTCTTCATCCTGCAAAAGAAAGCTCAAAGCGTACGATTTTTTGTTACCCGAAAGCTTTTCTCCCTCATACACATCAAATACATTTACTTCTTTCAATATACTCTTTTCAGTTTTTAACGCCAATGATTGTAATTGGTTGAAAGTGATGTTTCTATCAATCAACAGAGACAGGTCTCTTCGAACAGAAGGTGTTTTTGGCACATCTTTAAATACAATCTTATTCTTTCTAATCGCCTTGAGTACTAAATCCCAGTTAAAATCGGCAAAAAACACTTCCTTATCAATATCCAGTTTCTTTAAAACAGCTTTAGATACCGCTCCGAAGGATACCAAGGTTTGTTCCCCTTTTTTATACTGATGGCCCTGCTGATAGTTCGCGTTTTCAAATACAGATTCGGTTAGCCCCGAAACAGTCAAACGTTTAACGATAGCATCTACAGCGGCTTTTAGATTATAGAAGGATACTAAAGAATTATTATGGTTCCATTGCTGGGTGAAATTTCTACCGGTTACAAAAATGGCCAGGCGGAAACTTTCATCATAGCCGTTTTCGGCAACCGAATATACTTTTCCGAATTCATAAAGCTTCAGATCAGCTTTTTTACGATTTTGATTATAAGATATCGCCTCTAATCCAGAATAAAGAAGCGTTTGGCGCATCGTATCCAGATCGCTGCTCAGTGGATTTAAAATCTTTACCGCCGTATCCGGGTTTTGATCATAAGCCGCTTTTGTGAGTGAATTTGACAGAATTTCTGAAAATCCATTTGCGGAAAGTAAATCCGCAACCTGATTTTGAACAGTTTCTTTATCCGGCTTAACAGATGTGTTGAGCGAAGCCCGGATTTGTGAAGGGATAGCGATGTTGTTATAACCATATATTCTAAGAACTTCTTCGACAATGTCAACCTCGCGGGTTACGTCGACTTTAAATGAAGGTACTTCGAGAACCAGGCCATCTGTATTTTCTTCCTTTATGGTAATTCCCAGAGCGTTGATAATATCTTTAATAGTTTGCTCAGGAATTGCTTCTCCGATTAAGCGATGGATATTTTTATAGAACACCGAAACCTTAAAAGCTGAAATCGGCGATGGATAAACGTCGCTGATCTCCGACGAAATTTCTCCTCCGGCTACATCTTTAATAAGCAAGGCGGCTCTTTTAAGGGCGAAAACCGTCATCTCCGGATCTGTACCTCGCTCAAAGCGGAATGAAGCGTCGGTTTTTAAACCATGTCTCTTCGAAGTTTTTCTTACAGAAACGGAATTAAAATAGGCACTTTCAAGGAAAACTTTGGTGGTTGAAGCTTTAACACCAGAGCCGATTCCACCGAAAACACCTGCGATACACATCGGTGCTTCTGCGTTACAGATCATCAGATCCTCTGATGATAATTTTCTTTCTATCTCATCCAGACTAATGAAGCTGGTTGCATCTGCACAATTCTTAACAATTACTTCTCCGCCTTTAATTTCATCCGCATCGAACGCATGCAGGGGCTGCCCAAGCTCATGCAATACATAATTGGTTACATCTACGATATTATTTATCGGACGTACACCAATCACTTTAAGTTTATCTTTCAGCCAATCAGGAGAATCTTTTACCTCTACGCCAGTTATGGTTACAGAAGTATACCGTGCGCATGCCTGCGGATTCTCAACCTTAACCGGAATGCTTAAACTCGTATTCTCGATTTTGAATGCGGAAATATCGGGCAATGTGATACCAGTTCGGAGATATGCCGCCAAATCTCTGGCTACACCTAAATGAGAAGCCGCATCGGCCCTATTCGGCGTTAAACCTATCTCAAATAAATAATCATCGCTGATCTGGAAATATTCTTTTGCGGCGGTTCCTACAAGAGCTGTGCTATCCAGAACCATAATCCCTTCATGCGAGCTTCCCAGGCCAATTTCGTCCTCGGCGCAAATCATACCTTCGGAAACCTCGCCTCTGATTTTTGATTTATTAATTTTGAACGGCTCGCCGCTGAGAGGATGAACAGTGGTACCAACTGTAGCTACAACTACTTTTTGACCAGCCGCCACGTTCGCAGCTCCGCAAACCACCTGTAAGTCTTCGCCTGCGCCTACATCAACTTTTGTAATCCGTAACCTGTCGGCATTGGGGTGCTGTACACATTCCTTAACATACCCGATCATCAGCCCTTCTAAGCCACCCGGAACGGTTTGTACCTTTTCAACGCTTTCTACTTCCAGGCCAATCGCTGTTAAAATTTGTGAGATCTCTTCAGTATTTAGTTCGGTATTTATAAACTGTTTTAGCCAGTTATATGAAATCTTCATTCGAATTTTAAATGATGGAAGGCAAAGATAGAAAAAAGGTTAAAGCAGAAAGGTAAAAAGGTTAAAGGGGAAAGGTTAAAAGGTTAAAGTCCGTTACCGCACTATCTGTTTTTTCACTTCCATCCTTTTCAGATCATGCCCTCATCAGCAAAGCTGAAATAGGATGTATTGGTAAAAATCACATGGTCGAGAACGGAAATGTCTAATAATTGACCTGCGTCTCTTAGCTTTCTGGTTAGATTAATGTCTGCCTGGCTGGGCTTTAAATTGCCCGAGGGGTGATTATGCGACAAAATGATCGATGCCGCATGATTTTCCAGTGCCGCCTGGAAGATAATTTTAGGATCCGCTACTGTTCCCGCCTGCCCCCCTTTTGAGATTAAATGCTGCGACTGAACATTATTCGCCCTGTTCAAAAGTACTATCCATAACTCTTCGTGATTTAAATCGGCAAAATATCTGTGCATCAGGTTGAATATATCTTTGCTGCAGGATATTTGATCAACCTTGCGAATTTCAGCATCGCGGCGGCGGCGGCCAAGTTCCATTGCCGAGATAATGGATATTGCCTTTGCTTCGCCAATTCCTTTAAATTTAGACAGTTCCTTAACCGATAGGCGGCCAAGCTTATCTAAATCATTATCAAATGAATGAAGAATACGTTTACTTAACTCTACCGCAGTTTCCTGACGGCTACCAGAGCCAATCAATATGGCTATCAACTCTGCGTCGGTTAAACTTCTGCGACCAAGACTTAGCAGCTTTTCGCGCGGACGATCTTCTTCCGCCCATGATTTAATTGTGATTTTGTCTTTATAGGTTTCCATGCTTTAAAACTATAAAAAGCATGGTATAAAACAAAAAGAGGCTGTCTCAAAAGGATAGCCTCTTTTTTATTTCAAGCGGTTTTTGTATTTTAAAGGCATGGGAACCACGCCTGTTTTTAAGCCCTACGATTCCGATCAGTTGCAATTGCTTCCACCCAGCCTGGAAGAACTGG
>JACMJM010000052.1 GCA_014380615.1 Sphingobacteriaceae bacterium | reverse complement strand
GTTCTTCCAGGCTGGGTGGAAGCAATTGCAACTGATCGGAATCGTAGGGCTTAAAAACAGGCGTGGTTCCCATGCCTTTAAAATACAAAAACCGCTTGAAATAAAAAAGAGGCTATCCTTTTGAGACAGCCTCTTTTTATGAGTCAAACTCGTAAGAGTTTTGCCTGTTAAGTTTGAAATTGTCTTAAAAAATGTAAATTCAACGGCACAAACACAACCGAAAAGTATATGGCGTTAAATTATATCTGGATTGCCTTTTTTGTAATAGCGTTTATTGTGGCGCTGTTTAAACTTATTGTACTAGGCGATACCGCCATATTCTCAGCGGTAACTACCGGAATGTTCGACAGCGCTAAAACAGGTGCCGAAATTTCTTTAGGCCTTATCGGGATTATGACGTTTTGGTTGGGGATAATGAAAATCGGCGAACGGGCCGGGATGATTAGTCTTTTTGCCAGGGGAGCAGCACCTTTTTTCAGTAAACTATTCCCAGATATTCCTAAAGGACATCCGGCAAATGGCTCCGTAATTATGAATTTCTCAGCAAATATGCTTGGGCTTGATAATGCAGCTACACCACTGGGGTTAAAAGCTATGAAGGAATTGCAGGAGTTAAATCCAGAAAAGGAAACTGCGAGTAATGCACAGATCATGTTTTTGGTGCTAAATACCGCTGGCCTTACATTAATTCCAACTTCGGTAATCGCATTACGAATGGCTGCCGGAGCGGCAAATCCGGCCGACATATTTATCCCCTCGCTAATAGGCACTTTTATATCGTTCATATCGGGCATGATAGCAGTCGCCCTCTATCAAAAGATCAATCTTTTTAAGCTTCCGGTTCTTGTATTTATTAGTTTTTTCGTTGGGATAATGCTTACACTCTATTATTCCATGAAAGGACTTAACGCAAAAGACATGGAACTCACCACCGGTTTAATAGGTGGCATTGTAATATTCTCTATTATTATTCTATTTATAGTTTACGGCGCAATTAAAAAATTAAATGTTTATGAAGCCTTCATCGACGGAGCTAAGGAAGGCTTCACCACAGCTATCATGATCATACCTTTTCTTATAGCCATTCTTGTAGCCATTAGTGCGTTTAGAACTACCGGCTGTATGGATTATCTTGTTAATGGAATTGCCTCAGTGGTTGCCGCCGCTGGTTTAGATACATCATTCGTTCCAGCACTGCCAGTTGGATTAATGAAAAGTCTTAGTGGAGGGGGTGCAAGAGGATTAATGATAGATGTGATGAAAACCTACGGGGCCGACTCGTTTCAGGGCCGGCTGGCTTGTATTATCCAGGGCTCAACTGAGACTACTTTTTATGTACTCGCTGTATACTTCGGCTCGGTTGGAATTAAAAGAACACGTTATGCTATAGCATGCGGTTTAATTGCAGATTTCGTTGGACTAATTGCGGCAATTTTCATCGGTTATATGTTTTTTAAATAAATGGAGACAAAAACACTTGCGTTAATCGCTCACGATGGCATGAAAGCCGAAATGGTAGCTTTCGTTAAAGACCATATTGAAATACTCAAAAAATTTCACCTTGTGGCTACCGGGACCACGGGTTCGCATATCATACGTACCGGACTAAACGTAGATCTTAAACTAAGCGGCCCGAAAGGTGGAGACGCGCAAATTGCTTCGATGGCGGCTGAAGCACAATTGGCGGGCATCATATTCTTCCGCGATGCGCTGGGCAAGCACCCACACGAGCCGGATGTGCAGATGCTGATGCGAATTTGTGATGTACACAATGTTCCCCTGGCCACAAACCCGGCTACGGCCAAATATTTATTGATTGGAATGTGGGAATTGCTCGAAAAGGGAGATTAAATCCCTCACTGTCCTGTTTTTTAGTTTAGATGATCGCTACTACAGACAGGTTAGATTCAGGCTTTTTGCTGCTATTTTAAAACTCCTAATTAAAATCAACAATCCTTGAATGATTATCAGGGATTATTGATTTTTTTTATGATGATCTAAATACAATATTCGATTAACATAGCGACTCTATATTGGCATAATTCGTGGAAGAATTAAACAAAATATCTATGTTTTATGTTAGTCAATGAACTATCTCAAAATAACCTTTCTACTATGAACCTAAATCCGCATACAGTGGATCGGCTTTGCCATCAGCACAAAACCTTAAAAAGTTATATAGACGACCTTCCGCCCGAAGCGATATATACGAGGTTAAGCTCCGACAAATTTTCTATCCATGAAACTATCTCTTATCTAACCCGCTATCATCATATTTTTTTGAATCGTCTTGGAAGAATGATGGAGGAAGTGAACCCATTGTTTGAAGTTTATAAGCCCGATGAAGATTCTGAGTTCCATTTCACCTGCGCTAAGTCTACTGGTTCTTTACTTCATGAGCTATACCGATTAAGAAGCGATATTTTATTACAAATCGAAGCACTTCCATCAGAAAACTTCGCACGTGTTGGTACTCACGCTGTTTTAGGAAGGATGAATATTAGCCAATGGGTTGAATTTTTCTTATTACACGAGTCAAACCAGTTATTCAGGATTTTTAAATTGGCCGGCAGCTTCTGGTCTGCAGAATTAGGACAACAAAGTAATGTAATTTACTTGCCGCGTTTATCAAATTACATTGATGAACTAGCAGTATAAGCAGATTATTGTTTTTTAATGTGTCCAAATTGGTATTAATACGTATTGAGGTTAATATCTAATCTCAAAAAATTGTTAAAACCCGGCGCAACACACACCCGGGTTTTATTTTTTCATAAATACGTCAGACATTTATCTCGGATAACACTTAGATTTCCCTTCGATACACCGTTCAGATTATCCTAATACAGGCCGAAATTTACTGTAGGTGTTTTGAAGCCAATATTTTTCTAAGGTGAAACTGAACAAAACCATCCATAGAGTCGGATCGCTTTGTATTATTATTAAAATTAAGTGGCTTTATCAGATAACCCGAAATCCCAAGCTGCTCTGTTGTTTTTCTGTCGGCCTCCTCACCAGAGGTAGTCATTACAAACACTTTCAAATGCTTTAAATTTTCATCTGCCCTTATTACCCTCAGAAACTCTATGCCATTCATCTTGGGCATATTTAAATCCAGCAAAATCACATCGGGCAAATGATGGACTCCTTCATTAACTTGTTTTTGAAGCATTTCAAGAGCTTCGATGCCATTATATGCGGTAAACAACTCGTATTCACTGTCTAACTTTTTTAATGAGCGTTGAACACTTATTACATCCAGTTCATCATCGTCAACTAATAAAATAACATTCTTTGATTCCATTGATTAATGTTTTGGCCAAGTGAATACAAAGGTTGAACCTTTCCCTAACTCAGATTCTACTCCTATTGTACAATGTTGATCGTCAATAATTTTTTTTACAATAGCTAAACCTATTCCGGTACTTTCCTTTGCGTTTTTTTCTCTCAAAGTTTGAAAGATCTCGAAGATTTTCGAATGAAACTGAGGCTCAATACCAATGCCATTATCTCTTATACTAAACTCATAAAATTGATTTACTTCCCTACAGCGAATTACAATCTCGCCGGCCACATCTGATTTAGAATATTTAACCGCATTACTTATCAGGTTACTGAATACCTGTTCCAACCTTATCTTTTCAGTGATTAAAACGGGCAAACCGAAAGTTTGAATTTTAAAATCTTCAGGTATAATAAGCTCGGCAATATCTTTAACCAAAGTATTTACATCCACTTTTTCCCTCAATGGCTTTTCGCGACTGATACGAGCATAATCCAATAACCCGTGAATCAGGTCCTCCATCCGTTTGATCCTGTCGGGAATTATATTAAGATAGTTTCGCATTTGCGGAGAAACTTCGTTACCTAAATCTTCCTCTATCCATTGAGTTACATTATAAATTCCCCTTATGGGTGCTTTTAAATCATGCGAAACCACGTAGGCAAATTGGTTCAATTCCTTATTCCGTTTCTCCAGTTCCTTAATGTTTTTATCAAGCGTTTCTGACATGGAATTTAACGAAACAGAAAGGCTCGTTAACTCATCATTTTTATCATCTTTTACTACCGCAAATTCGCCTTTCGAAATATTATCGGCAAGGTTTACCATCAACGCGATTCTCCGGGTAATTAGACGTACAATATATACTGTGCTTAAAACTCCGATAAAAACCGTAAGAGCTAAAAAGATAACTGAATAGGTACGGGTACGTTCTACAGAATGGTTAAGAGCATCCCTCCGGCTTTCTCTTAAGCGATATTCAGCCCGATCAAAGGCCCTGAAAATCAAACTAATACGATCGTTTATTTTCTTACCAACCTGTTTTCGTAATTTATTCTCAAATAAGTCGACATAAAGGGACGGATTAATCTTAACACTCTTTTTAGCTTCAATTAATTTATTACTGTAAATAATCCATTCCTGGTGAAGCTTTGTAATGGTGTCTAATTTGGCGGCTTGAGAGGCAGAATTCAACAGTAAACTCCGCTGCTCGATAAAAAGCTTAGGAATAACCCTGCCTCCCTCATGATAGGAATCAAGAAAAGCTTTGTCATCGGTTAAAAGAAACCCTCTGAATGCGCTTTGCATCTCAATGATACTTTTATGAAGGCGGCTGGAATTTCGAATTATCGTTTCAGATTTGGCTACATAATCTGTGTTTCGATTAACTTTTTGCGACAGATTATAATTTACGTACGAATCTGTAAGAGAGATTCCAATTACAACGGAAAACCCCAGAAAGATCTGTGTTGCCAGTTTCATTAAGCTTTGAAAACTATGAGTTTACCTCTTCTAGTACGAATGCTGGTATAGTAAACTTAAAGCAAGTACCCGTACCTTCTTTACTATCCACACCGATGATTCCCTCGTGTTGAGTAACAAAATCCTTTACCAGGATCAAACCCAATCCAGTTCCATATTCGTTATTTGTGCCTTTTGACGATGAATTTACTTCGTCAAAAATCTTTTGCATCGTATCGGCGTTCATACCTATTCCGGTATCGGCAACGCATATTTCGACCATCCGATCAACCTGACTCGCACTGATAGTAATGACACCGTGTTGCGGAGTATACTTGATAGCGTTTGTGACCAGATTTTGTACAATAGACCGAAGCATTAATGAATCAGCATATACATAAATCTCCTCGGCAACATCATTAATTAGCTCAATTTCTTTCTGTGCCGCATTTACCTTCAAAAGTTCTAAAGAATCGTTCATACCTTCAAGAAGGTGAATCTTTTCGGGCGAAAAGCTAGTCTTGTCACGCTGCTTTTTAGCCCAGTCAACCAGTTCATTTAATTGCTGAACGATTTTATGGGCTGTACGGTGAATAATACTCGAAAGGTTCTTAATATCACCGGGTGCTAATTTTCCTACATCTCTGTTCAGCTTTTCCGAAGTTGCTATCAATGCCGTTGCCGGATTTCTTAAGTCATGCGAAATAACCGAAAGAAACTTGTCTTTAGAAAGATTCAAGTCTTTTAATTCTGAATTTAAAAGTTCGAGTTGTGATGTACGTTCTTTAACTCGATTTTCAAGATCGGCGTTAAGGCGCATTAAATCTTCATTGATTACCCTCAGCTTTTCTTCCTGCCTGCTTAGCAGTTGATTTTTACGGTGTAACTCTGCAAACACAGCCACTTTTGAACGCAATATTTGCGGATTAAAAGGCTTACGGATATAATCTACCGCTCCCGCCTGATAGCCCTTAAACATTGCGGCTTCCTCATAATCCTGGCCCGTGATGAATATAATGGGAACAAGTCTTAACTTTTCGCGCTGATAAATAAGCTCGGCGGTTTCATAGCCATCCATGATAGGCATACGTACATCCAACAGAATTAACGAAAAATCCTCCTCTTTAAGAAGAATTTTCAAAGCGTCTTTCCCCGAAGTTGCCTTATAGAACTGGTAGCCTTGATTCTCAAGAACAATCTCCATCGACATCAGGTTATCGGGCCTGTCGTCAACCAGAAGTATTTTTATTGTAGTATCGCTGGCCAATGTTAAGTAAAAATTAAAAAGTAAAAATTAAAAAGTAAAAACATCCCCCTGTTCTCAGCCCCCTCTCCCCTGGAGAGGGATGGGGTGAGGCCCTAACACAACCACACCCGCATCAAAGATAACAACTGCGGCGTTTTTACCGGCTTAGTTATATAATCCGATGCGCCAGATGCAATACATTTCTGACGATCACCAATCATCGCTTTTGCAGTAACTGCAATTATCGGTAATTGTTTATGCCTGCTTTCTTTTCTGATCCATTGAATGGTTTCATAACCATCCATCTCTGGCATCATAATATCCATTAACACAATGTCGATATCCTTATTGGCATTCAGAATTTCAAGAGCCTCCCTGCCGCTTTCTGCGGTTATTACTTCTAGCTTAGAACGCTCAAACGCAGCAGTCAGAGCGAATAGATTTCTTACGTCGTCATCTACTACAAGTACTTTTTTTCCATCGAGAATATCTCCGGTGTACTTGGAGTTCTGAATCATCTTCACTTTATCTGCCGGAAGCACTTTTGTTTCCACATGTAGTGTTTGCATCACCTCGTCTAACAAATCGATGTAAGAATCAGGATTCTTGTTAATTGATTTATAATTCAGACGTTTTAGATTAATCAGTTCTTCCTGAGTAAAATCTTTAGCCGAGTGAATGATTATTGAAGTCTGGGTATGCTTATGCAGATTCAAATAGTTCGGCAACAATTTAGCATCAGCCAGAGCGTAATCAATAATGATACAATCGAACGATTCACTTTTAAGCAATGCTACACCTTTTTTAGCTGATGGAACCGCAGTTATAGCAACGGAATCGTTATTAAGGAGTTCTGAAAGATGTTTAAGCTCTTCCTTGTCCTCCTCAATAAGAAGAATCTTTTTAACCTTAGCTTCCTCGAAAGTGATAATGCTGGAAATTAATTCATCCAACGACTTGTTCGAAAGAGGCTTCAAGTGGAAGCTTTTTGCTCCGCTCTTAATTGCCAGGGCCTTATTATCTTCACCGGAAACCAGGTGAATCGGGATATGACGAAGGTTTAGGTCATTTTTCAGCAATCTTAAAATCTTCCATCCGTTCGACTCCGGCATATTTACATCCAAAGTAATCGCTATAGGATGATAATTGGTGATACAATCAAAGATCTCGAGGTAATTGGTAGCAACAATAGCTTTCAACCCGCGATCATGCACTTTATCGATCATGATCTTAGTGAAGCGAATATCATCCTCAATTACGAGAATAACACGGTCTTCCGACTGGATGATATGTCTGTCATCATCAATCATCGGCTCGGTTATCTCTGCCGTCATGGTGGCCTTTGTAGCGGCTGCCATATACGGTAATTGCAGCTTAGTATTTTCAGCTATCGCCTTTGTACCCTCCTGATATTTAAGAGGCAGGAACAAGGTAAATGTACTACCCTTTCCAAGCTCACTTTCTACCGTGATGGTACCGCCTAATAACTCAGCAAAACCTTTACTGATGGAAAGTCCAAGTCCTGTACCGCCGTATTTCCGACTGGTAGAACCTTCCGCTTGCTGGAACGCCTCGAAAATAATTCCCTGTGTTTTTTTAGAGATCCCGATTCCCGAATCTTCGATAGAGAAGGCAATTACCTCATCTATTCCAGCTAAAGGATTTCTTTGTCCCGCTTTAGGACGTTGCATTTTCAGCTTGATACTGCCCTTTTCTGTGAACTTAAAGGCATTGGATAGTAAGTTTTTGAGAATCTGGTTCAAACGCTGAATATCCGTTTCAAGAATTTCTGGTAGCGACACATCAACATCAATTTCAAATACCAGATTCTTCGTTTCAGAGATCGGCTTAAAGGTTGATTCAACAAAAGATGCAATCTCTTTAAAGCTAACCGGCATAATATCTGCCGAAATAACCCCAGACTCAATTTTAGAAAGATCGAGGATGTCATTAATCAACTGAATCAAGTCATCACCACAAGAGTGGATAGTTTTTGCATACCTGATCTGTTTTTCAGTTAAGTTACCTTCATGATTCTCAAACAATTGCTGCGCAAGAATTAACAAACTGTTTAGCGGAGTACGTAACTCGTGCGACATGTTTGCAAGGAACTCAGATTTATACTTAGATGTTAAAGTTAACTGCTCGGCTTTCTCCTCCAGAGATCTTCTTGCTTCCTCCACCTCTTTATTGATCTGCTCCACCTCTTCTTTTTGTTTCTCAAGAAGTTGCGCTTTATCATGAAGTTCATCATTGGCACGTCTTAACTCTTCCTGTTGTGCTTTCAAGTCACCAGAAAGTGATTGAGACTGAGAAAGAAGTTCTTCTGTACGGGTATTCGTTTCGATGTTATTTAATACGATACCGATAGACTCTGTTAACTGATCCAAAAAGTCTAAGTGAGTTGGACTGAAGTTATCAAACGATGCCAGCTCAATTACCGCCTTAACGTTATTTTCGAAGAGTACCGGAAGAATTACCAGTGCTGATGGACTAGCCGTTCCGATACCTGATGTAATTTGCAAGAAATCTCCCGGAACATTTGTTAAAAGAATACGTTCCTTGTCGGTGGCGCACTGTCCAACTAATCCTTCGCTTAGCGCGAATTCTGTGTTTATTGTTTTCTTGCTGTTGTGAGCGTAACCCGCAAATAGCTTTAAAATCGGTTCGTCATCATTGGCACTCTCTGGCTGCTCTAATATATAGAATGCTCCGTATTTCGCATTTACTAGTTCTGCAAGCTCGGATAGAATCTTATTTGCCACCGCATTTCTGTCGCGCTGACCTTGAAGCATCTGAGCAAACTTCGCAAGGTTGGATTTTAACCAATCCTGCTCATGGTTACGAAGTGTTGTACCTTTCAGGTTGGCAATCATCTGGTTGATCGTATCCTTCAAGGCCTCAAGCTCTCCTTTCGCATCCACACGAATCGTTCTTGTTAAATCCCCCTTGGTTACGGCTGATGCCACTTCAGAAATTGAACGCACCTGAACCGTTAAGTTCTGTGCCAACTGATTTACGTTTTCCGTTAAATCTTTCCAGGTTCCTGATGCTCCCGGTACACTTGCCTGACCACCTAAACGACCCTGTACACCCACCTCACGTGCCACCGTAGTAACCTGCTCAGCGAATACCGCAAGGGTATCAATCATCTCGTTAATGGTATCCGTTAACTGGGCCACCTCACCGAGGGCGTTGATGGAGAGTCGCTGCTTCAGGTTACCCTTCGCAACCGACGTTGCCACTTTAGAGATACCCCGGATTTGAACCGTTAAGTTAGATGCCATCTGGTTTACCGAATCCGTTAAATCTTTCCAGGTACCAGCCACACCTTTTACGTGAGCCTGTCCACCCAGCTTACCTTCGGTTCCTACCTCCCTCGCCACACGAGTTACCTCGGATGCAAACGAGTTCAGCTGATCCACCATCGTATTAATGGTGTTCTTAAGCTCCAATACCTCACCTTTCGCATCGATGATTACCGTTTTACTTAAGTCGCCCGACGCCACCGCTTTTGTTACCTCGGCAATGTTACGTACCTGTGATGTTAAGTTAGACGACATCTGATTCACCGAATCCGTTAAATCTTTCCAGGTTCCGGCTACCCCCGGCACGAAGGCTTGTCCACCCAGGTTACCATCCGTACCTACCTCCCTTGCCACACGTGTTACCTCGGATGCGAAACCTCTCAGCTGATCCACCATCGTATTAATGGTTTCCTTTAACTGAAGAATCTCGCCTCGTACGTCAACCGTAATCTTTTTCGACAAATCCCCATTCGCTACCGCGATGGATACATCGGCTATATTTCTTAACTGGGCCGTTAAGTTACCGGCCATTTTATTCACACTATCCGTTAAATCTTTCCAGGTACCATCCACACCCGGTACGTTCGCCTGACCTCCAAGCTGCCCTTCCGAACCTACCTCACGTGCAACACGGGTTACCTCGGAAGCAAATCCCCGAAGCTGATCCACCATCGTATTGATCGTATTCTTCAGCTCCAAAAGCTCGCCTTTGGCGTTTACCGTAATCTTTCTGGATAAATCTCCTTTTGCTACCGCTGTTGTTACCTCGGCGATGTTACGTACCTGTGAAGTTAAGTTATCGGCCATTTTATTTACCGAGTCCGTTAAATCTTTCCAGGTACCACCTACTCCCGGTACGTTCGCCTGACCTCCCAGCTGACCCTCAGACCCTACTTCCCTCGCCACACGAGTTACCTCAGAACCGAACGAGTTCAGCTGATCCACCATCGTATTGATCGTGACTTTAAGCTCGAGCATCTCTCCCTTAACATCCACCGTGATCTTCTTGGATAAATCTCCTTTCGCCACCGCTGTTGTTACCTCAGCAATGTTACGCACCTGACCGGTTAAGTTACCCGCCATCTGGTTTACCGAATCCGTTAAATCTTTCCAGGTACCACCTACTCCCGG